>CAWGCI010000008.1:0-132889 GCA_963820985.1 uncultured Actinomycetota bacterium
TCCGGGTTGTAGCCGAGGTTGGGGCCGAGCCAGCGCTCGGCTTCCTGCAGGGTCCAGCCCTTGCGCTTCGCGTAGTCGGCGACCTGGTCCTGGGCCATCCGGCCGACCACGAAGTACTGCGACTGCGGGTGCGAGAAATACCAGCCGCTGACGGCAGCACCGGGCCACATCGCCATCGACTCGGTCAACTCGATGCCGGTCCGCTCCTGGACGTCCATCAACTTCCAGAGCGTCACCTTCTCGGTGTGCTCCGGGCAGGCCGGGTAGCCGGGGGCAGGGCGGATTCCCAAGTACTTCTCACCGATGAGTGCTTCGTTGTCCAACTGCTCGTCAGGCTGGAATCCCCAGAACTCCTTGCGGACCCGTTGGTGCATCCGTTCGGCGAAAGCCTCTGCCAGCCGGTCGGCGATCGACTCCAGCAGGATCGCGCTGTAGTCGTCGACGGCTGCCTTGAACTCCGCGATCTTGTCCTGGCTGCCGAGGCCGGTGGTGACGGCGAAGGCGCCGACGTAGTCAGCCAGACCGGTGTCCTTGGGCGCGATGTAGTCGCCCAGCGACCGGTTCGGGATGCCGTCCCGGTGCTCACCCTGCTGGCGCAGGTTGTGCAACGTGCTCATCACCTCGGTACGGGTCTCGTCGGTGTAGACCTCGATGTCGTCGCCGACCGCGTTTGCCGGGAAGAACCCGATCACCCCGTTGGCAGTCAGCCACTTCTCCTTGATCAGGGTGTCGAGCATCTCCTGTGCGTCGTCGTACAGCTTGCGGGCAGTTTCGCCCGAGACTGGGTTGTTGAGGATGTCGGGGAACCTACCCTTCATCTCCCAGGCGTTGAAGAACGGCTGCCAGTCGATGTACTCGCGCAGCTCGGCGAGGTCGTAGTCCTCGAACTCCCGCACGCCGATGCCCTGGGCGGGCACCGGCGGCGCGTAGCCGTCCCACTCGATCGGCGTCCGGTTCGCGCGGGCCTTCTGCAGCGTCAGCATCGGCCGCTCGTTCTTCTGGGCGTGCCGTTCGCGCAGCGCTGCGTAGTCGGTCTCGGTGGCCTCCAGCAGGGCTGGACGCTGCTTGTCGTCGAGGAGCGCTGCAGCGACCGGCACCGAGCGGGACGCATCCTTGACCCAGACCACCGGACCGCTACGACGCGGCGACACCTTCACGGCCGTGTGGGCGCGCGAGGTGGTCGCGCCACCGATCAGCAGCGGGATCTCCAGCCCCTCGCGTTCCATCTCGACGGCGAAGTTGACCATCTCGTCCAGGGATGGGGTGATCAGGCCGGACAGCCCGATGATGTCGGCGTTGTGCTCCCTCGCCGCGTCCAGGATCTTCTGAGCAGGCACCATCACACCGAGGTCGATCACCGAGTAGTTGTTGCACTGCAGCACAACCCCGACGATGTTCTTGCCGATGTCGTGGACGTCGCCCTTCACGGTCGCCATCACGATCGTGCCGTTGGTCTTGTCCCCTGCGGAGTCGCCGGACTGTTCCTTCTCCGCCTCGATATAGGGCAGCAGGTAGGCCACAGCCTTCTTCATCACCCTGGCCGACTTCACGACCTGGGGCAGGAACATCTTGCCTGCGCCGAAGAGGTCACCGACGACGTTCATGCCGTCCATCAGCGGGCCCTCGATCACTTCGATCGGGCGACCACCTGCGGCGGCGATCTCGGCCCGCAATTCCTCGGTGTCGTCATCGACGTTGGCGTCGATGCCCTTGACCAGGGCGTGCGTGATCCGCTCGCGGACCGGGAGGCTGCGCCATTCGGCTGCCACCGGGTCTCCCATTCCCGAGGCCTGGTCCGAGCTGTTGAACCGTTCGGCGATTTCCAGGAGCCGCTCGGCCGCATCCTCGCGACGGTTCAGGACGACGTCCTCGATTCGGTCCCGCAGCTCGGGGTCGATCGAGTCGTAGGGCACCAGTGCGCCGGCGTTGACGATGCCCATGTCCAGGCCGGCCTTGATGGCGTGGTACAGGAACACCGCGTGGATCGCCTCGCGGACAGGGTTGTTACCCCGGAACGAGAACGACACGTTCGAGATACCGCCGGAGATGTGCACCCCGGGAAGGTTCTCCTTGATCCAGGCGCAGGCCTCGATGAAGTCGATCCCGTACGTCGCGTGCTCCTCGATACCGGTCGCCAGCGCGAAGCAGTTCGGGTCGAAGATGATGTCCTCGGCCGGGAAGCCGACCTCTTCGGTCAGGATCCGGTAGGCGCGCCCGCAGATCTCCTTGCGGCGCTCCAGGTTGTCGGCCTGACCCTGCTCGTCGAAGGCCATCACGACGACGGCGGCGCCGTACTTGCGGCACAGCCGTGCCTCCCGGATGAACTTCTCCTCGCCCTCCTTCATGGAGATCGAGTTGACGATCGGCTTGCCCTGCACGTTCTTCAGGCCCGCCTCGATGACCTCCCACTTGGAGGAGTCGATCATCACCGGGACGCGGCTGATGTCCGGCTCGGCGGCGATCAACTTGGTGAACCGGTCCATCGCGGCGATGCCGTCGATCATGCCTTCGTCCATGTTGATGTCGATGACCTGCGCACCGACCTCGACCTGCTGCAGGGCGACCGACAGCGCGGTGTCGTAGTCCTCGGCCTTGATCAGGTTGCGGAACCGGGCGGAGCCGGTGATGTTGGTGCGCTCACCGATGTTCACGAACAGGGAGTCGTCGGTGATGTTGAGCGGCTCCAGGCCCGAGAGCCGGGTGGCCACCGCGATCTTCGGCAGCTCGCGCGGCGCTTTGCCCTCGACGACCTTGGCGATCTCGGCGATGTGCGGCGGTGTCGTTCCGCAGCAACCACCGACCAGGTTGACCAGGCCGGCCTCGGCGAACTCGGCGATGTAGCCGGCCTGACGCTCCGGGGACTCGTCGTACTCGCCGAAGGCGTTGGGCAGGCCGGCGTTCGGGTAGCAGGAGACGTAGGTGTCCGCGATCCGCGCCATCTCGGCGATATAGGGCCTCATCTCCGGCGCGCCCAGGGCGCAGTTGAGGCCCACCGCGATCGGCTTCGCGTGCCTGATCGCGTTCCAGAATGCTTCGGTGACCTGACCGGACAACGTCCGCCCGGAAGCATCGGTGATGGTGCCCGAGATGATGACCGGCCAGCGGCGTCCGCGGTCCTCGAACAGCGTCTCGACGGCGAACACCGCCGCCTTGGCGTTCAGCGAGTCGAAGATCGTCTCGATGATGATGAGGTCAGCACCACCGTCGACCAGGCCGTTGACGGCTTCGAGGTAGGCGGCAACCAGCTGGTCGTAGGAGACGTTGCGGGCTCCGGGGTCGTTGACGTCCGGCGAGATCGACGCGGTCCGCGTCGTCGGCCCGATGGCGCCTGCCACGTAGCGGGGTTTCTCCGGCGTGCTGAACTCGTCGCAGGCCTTGCGGGCCAGGGCAGCGCCGGCGTAGTTCAGCTCGTAGCCCAGCTCCTCCATGCCGTAGTCGGAGAGCGAGACCGCGTTCGCGTTGAACGTGTTCGTCTCCAGGATGTCGGCGCCCGCCTCGAGGTACTCGCGGTGGATCCCCTCGATGATCTGCGGCTGCGTCAGGTTGAGCAGGTCGTTGTTGCCCTGAAGAGCGGTCGGCCACTCTGTGAACCGCTCGCCGCGGTAACCGGCCTCGTCCGGCCGGTCCCGCTGGATCGCCGTGCCCATCGCGCCGTCGATCACCATGATCCGCTGGCCGAGAGTAGCCGTCAGTTCGTCGGTGCAGTCGGGGCGGATGTTCGGCTCCAAGGCGTTCACGTACGTTCCTTCCGTAGCGGAAGGCGTCCTTGACTCTGCCGAGCGTGGCGGATACCGGCAGGGACCCGGAACCGTTGCAACGCCTCTCGACCAGAAAAGTCTACGACGTCACCCGACGTCTGGACGCCTAGCTCGACCCGACCCGCATGGCGATCGCGGCGCCCTTCTGCGCCGGCTCGCGGATCTTGTCGGCAATGTCGTAGTCACCAACGTTAACCAGATTGCAGCCGAACGTATTTCGTCTCGACCGCGTCGGCGCCGGTTGTTGAAGTCGTCGAGCGTGAGGTCGGCCGCCTGCAGCTGGGTGCCCATCGCGCCGTCGCCCACCGCCACACGCTGCGACAAAGTGTCCAGCAGATCGGTGTCGTGTTGGTGTTCGTTTACGGCAGTCACCCCACAAGGATAGTCGTTCTATGCAAACCGCTTGGTGGCTTGACCTCTTCGCCGGAACGCAAGGCCGTACCCTGAGTCTGTGACCGTGCAGGATGGTGGACCAGCCGGCAACTTGCTGCCCGAATTGCACAACACCGTCGTCGTGGCGGCGTTCGAGGGCTGGAACGACGCCGGCGACGCCGCCAGCGACGCGCTGGAGCACCTGGACGCCATCTGGGAAGCCGATCCGATCATCGAGATCGACGACGAGGCCTACTACGACTACCAGGTGAATCGCCCGGTCATCCGGCAGGTGGACGGGGTCACCCGGGAGCTGGTGTGGCCGGCGATGCGGATCTCCCATTGTCGGCCCCCGGGCAGTGACCGCGACGTCGTGCTGATGCACGGGGTGGAGCCGAACATGCGCTGGCGCACGTTCTGTGCCGAGTTGCTGGCCATCGCCGACAAGCTCAACGTGGACACCGTCGTGATCCTCGGGGCGCTGCTCGCCGACACCCCGCATACCCGGCCGGTGCCGGTCTCGGGCGCGGCCTACTCCCCCGAGTCCGCGCGTCGCTTCGGGCTGGAGGAAACCCGCTACGAGGGCCCGACGGGGATCGCCGGCGTCTTTCAGGACGCCTGCGTGGCGGCCGGGATCCCGGCGGTGACGTTCTGGGCGGCGGTGCCGCACTACGTGTCGCAACCGCCGAACCCGAAGGCGACGGTGGCGCTGCTGCGTCGCGTCGAAGATGTGCTCGACATCGAGGTCCCGCTGGCTGATTTGCCGGCGCAGGCCGAGGAGTGGGAACAGGCGATCACCGAAATGACCTCCGAGGACGACGACCTGGCCGACTACGTCCAGTCGCTGGAGCAGCGCGGCGACGCCGAGGTCGATATGAATGACGCCCTGGGCAAGATCGACGGCGACGCGCTGGCGGCCGAGTTCGAACGTTATCTGCGCCGGCGCCGCCCGGGCTTTGGACGTTAGAAGGGCGCTAGGACATCCCCAGTTCCTGGTTGTACGCGCTGGTGGAGCGACCGAGTGCGGCGACTTCGGCGTCCGCTTGCGGCAGCAGCTGGACAGCGGATTTGAGGGGCAACTCGCCGACCCGGGTGGATAGCGCCGGCTTGAGCCAGCGGAACGGACCTACCCAGCGCGGCCAGTACACGCGGTCCGTGCGGCCCTCGATCCCCTTGACCAACGCCTCGGCGCACCTGTCCACCGAGGTGGTCTTGTTCAGCGGCCAAGGCAGCGCCCCAAGCATTTGGCCAAAGGTGGGCAAGTCGGACTTGCTGTCCCGAACCAGTGCGGTGTCGATCCACGACATATATGCCACGCCAACCCCGACGCCGAGACGGGCGACCTCGAGTCGCAGCGCGTGGGCCAGGTGCTCGTTGCCGGCCTTCGACATGTCGTAGGACGCCATCCCCGGCGACGCCGCGAACGCGGCCAGCGACGACACGACGAGCAAGTAGCCGCGACGGTCGATCAGGGCCGGCAAGGTGGCGCGCACCGTGTGAAAGACGCCGAGCATGTTGACTTCCAGCACCCGCTTGAACGCCTCCGGGTCGACCCGCAGCACCGAGCCGTAGCTCGCGATCCCGGCGTTGGCCACCACGACGTCAATGCCGCCGAAGCGTTCGACGGCCTTCTCGGCCGCGGCCTGCATCGCGGACAGGTCGCGCACATCGGCAACGGCGGTCAAGACCCGGTCCTCGCCGAGTTCCGCAGCCAGTGCGGCCAACTCGGCCGCGCCGAGATCGGTCAGCACGAGTTTGGCGCCCTTGTTGCGCAGCCGACGGGCGACCTCGGCCCCGATCCCCCGGGCCGCCCCCGTGATGAAGACCACTTTGCCCTGCACCGATGTCATGGCCGAAACGTACTCCGCTCACATAAGCGGGGGTAGCGGCAGCAGCCAGTCAAGCGAAGTGTCGGTCTGACCTTTGTGTTGCGGGCAGTAGGCAGCCACCGAAAGGCCAACGAAGAAGCCGGTTTGTTTCGGCGAGAGATTGGTGTCTCTCATCACCTTCAGCGCCAGGACAGAGACCGTTTGATTCGCATCGAATCCGGCGCACACGGTACGAGCCATCGCAATCGCGTTGCCGGGGTCAGACACGGGGATCCCACCCTTCCCAAGTGCCCCGACGAACGCTTCATCCATATGATCTGCTGATGCCGGCGCCACCGACATCAGCGCGGCGGCGGACAGGAAAATTGCGCAAACTGTCCACCGCTTCCCAGAACCGAACGGCATTTCATAACGGTAGCGCCGTAGCGACGGTGTGGCAGCTGGACTCGGGCAAGACTAGGGCCAGTATTCATTCATCGGCTGGGCGAATCGGTCGTTGTTGGTGAGACGGGCAAGTCCGAGGGAGTCTTCGATGGTGCGCAGCAAGCTGTAGTGGTTGTTGTGGTCAACGGCAAGGAAGTGTCCTTGGCGCATCCCGGAGTTCGGTGACGGGATAACGACCATGGGAATGTGATTGCCCTCGTTGCCTATGCCGAGGTACAGGTTGTTGTAGTCCTCGTCCCACGTGATGAAAATGGCGCAACGCTGCGTTCGGAAGGCGGGCGAGTTCAGGATCGTGGGCAGCGTGTCCGCGAGGAACTGGTCGCCGGCCCGGATGTTGTATTGGTGGGGCCGTCCACCGAGATTGATGCGCGAATTGTCGCCCAGGAGTTGTCGTTTCGTGACTTCCGGAGAAACCGTTTACAGATCCAACCCGAGCAACGCATCGACCGCGGTTGCTACCAGCCGCGGCGCATCCGGGTAGTGACCGCCGTACTCCAGCGCATCGGTAGCCCAACCATCAAGAGCGGCAATGGCTTTGGGAGTGTCGAGGTCGTCGGCCAGGTATCGGCGCACGCGGGCGACGACATCGGTGGAATCCGGACTTGCGGGCAACGCAATCGCGGCGCGCCAACGGTGCAGGCGGGCGATCGCCTCGTCGAGCACCTGCGGGCTCCAGAACCGGTCCGCGCGGTAGTGCCCGGCCAGCAGACCCAGCCGGATGGCCGACGGCTCAACGCCCTGGCCGCGCAACGTCGACACCAACACCAGGTTGCCGAGGCTCTTGGACATCTTGTGCCCGTCATAGCCGATCATCCCGGCGTGCACGTAGTGACGGGCGAATCTCGCTTCGCCCCTTACACATTCGGCGTGCGCAGCGGTGAACTCGTGGTGCGGAAAGATCAGGTCGCTGCCGCCGCCCTGAATGTCCAGGCCGGTGCCGATGCGGCTCAGCGCGATCGCCGCGCATTCGATGTGCCAGCCCGGCCGGCCCGGACCGAACGCCGCCGGCCAGCTGGGTTCCCCGGCACGCGCGGCCCGCCACAGCAGGGCGTCGAGTTGGTCGGTCTTACCGGGCCGGTGCGGGTCGCCGCCGCGCTGCTCGAACAGCCGCAACATGGTCTCCCGGTCGTAGCCCGACTCGTAGCCGAACTGCGGCGTGGCGTCCGCCCGGTAATAGATGTCGGGGTATTCCTGATCGACGCCGTCGACGACGTAGGCCGCCCCGGAGGCCAACAGCTTTTCCACCAGTTCCACGACTTCGGGGATTGCTTCGGTGGCGCCGACGTATTCACGCGGGGGCAGTACCCGAAGCGCGGCCATGTCCTCGCGGAACAGGGCGACCTCGCGATCCGCGAGGTCGCCCCAGTCGATGCCGTCGCGCTGCGCGCGCTCGAATAACGGATCGTCGATGTCGGTGACGTTCTGCACGTAGTGCACGTCGTGGCCGAGATCCAGCCACACGCGATTCACCAGATCGAACGTGAGGTAGGTCGCCGCGTGACCCAGATGGGTGGCGTCATACGGCGTGATCCCGCAGACGTACATGCTGGCTTTGGTCCCCGGCGTCACCGGGCGCACCTGCCGGTCCGAGGTGTCGTACAGCCGTAGCTCCGGCCCACGTCCCGGCAATACCGGAACCGGCGCAGCAGACCACGACAGCATGCCTTGACTCTAAACGCGGGTGATTAGCGCCACGCGTCGCGGATGGCGTCGAGCAGGACCGGCGCCACCTCGGCGCGACACATCACGAAGTCGGGCAGGTATGGGTCGAGCCGGTTGTAGCGCAGTGGCGAGCCGTCCAACCGTGACGCGTGCATGCCGGCGGCCAGGATCACCCCGGCCGGCGCAGCCGAATCCCATTCCCATTGGCCGCCGGCGTGCAGGTAGGCGTCCACGTCGCCGTCGATGATGGCCATCGCTTTGGCGCCCGCCGAGCCGATCGCCACAGGTTGGATTGCCAGCGTCTGCCGTATCCGGTGCAGGACCCAGGGCGGCCGGGTTGCGCTCACGGCAATGCGCAGCGGATGCGGAACGCCGCGGATCGCACTCGGGGCGGCCACGGTGTCGCTGCGGTAGACGATGTTCCCGCGCGCCGGCAATGCCACTGCGGCGTCGGTGATTTCGCCGTGATTGTCGGCGGAATCCCCGGTGGGACGTTGCCATAGCGCGATGTGCACCGCCCAGTCGTCGCGTCCCGGCGTAGAGAACTCGCGGGTGCCGTCCAACGGATCGATGATCCATACGCGTTCGGATTCCAGCCGGATCAGGTCGTCATGAGCTTCCTCGCTGAGCACCGCATCCCCCGGCCGCTCGGCCCGCAGCCGGCGCAGCAGTAGCTCGTTGGCGTGAAAGTCACCGGCGTCGCCGAGCACCCACGGGTGCCCGAAGCCCACCTCGTCGCGCACTTGCAGCAGCAACTTGCCCGCATCCGCGGCGAGGTCGGCAGCCAGGGCGGCATCGGTCAGGTCCTCGGGGGCCGGGTTCACCGCTTCAGCTTAGAAAGCCGGCCAGGGTATGGCGCGATGCCGGTTCGGTCCGGGCATTACCGGGTTGTCCAGCAGCGCGCACGCGCGCCGGCGCAGCGCCGCGATTTCGGCGCCGGCGATGTGCCCGTCCAGCGCGTCGGCAAGCGGGCCGCTCAGGGCGTCGGCGAGCCCGGCGACGGCCTCGCACGTCTTGTCGTCGACCGGCTTGCCTGCCCAGCCCCACAACACCGTGCGCAGTTTGTTCTCGACGTGCAGGCACACGCCGTGGTCGACGCCGTAGATGTGGCCGTCGAGGTCGCGCAGGACGTGGCCGCCTTTGCGGTCGGCGTTGTTGATCAGCACGTCGAACACCGCCATGCGCCACAACCGAAGGTCGTCGGCGTGCATCAGGATGACCTCGTCGCCGGCATAGTCGTAGGCACGCAGCACCGGCAGGTAACCCGGCTCGTGTTTGTTGGCGGGAAACAGGTCGACGAGGTCGGGTCCGGGCTCGGAGTCGGCCTCGGAATCTGGCGTGGCCTCCATGTCGCTGGGCTGCTCCACCCACAGCTGCAGCATGCCCGGACCCGCCGGCCCGTGCCGAATGATGGTGTAGGGCACGATGTTCCAGCCCAGGTGCGTCGATATCAGGTACGCGGCGAGTTCGCGGCCGGCCAGCGTCCCGTCGGGGAAGTCCCAGAGCGGCTGCTCACCGGAGACCGGTTTGTACACGCAGTGCACGCTGCGCACGTTGCGCTCATCCAGCGTCGCTTCGCACAGAAAGGTGGCGTTACTGGCCGAGCGGATGCGTCCGAGGACCGTCAGCTCACCGTCCCGCAACACCTCACGCTTGTCATGCTCGCTATTCCTGGGGGTCATCGTCAGACCCGAGCAGCGCACCGCGCTTGTAGCCGTTGGTGCGTGCGCAGATGTGGCCCTCAGGGTCCAACGGTTCGTCACACAGCGGGCACGGCGGACGTCCCGCCGAGATGACGCGGGTAGAGCGGGTGGCGAACTGCCGTGCCGACTCCGGCGTCAGGAATACCCGCACCGCGTCGGGGCCTTCCTCGGTGTCGTCGAGCACCACCGACGCGTCGAATTCGGCGTCGGTGACGGCCAGCAACTCGACCACCACGGTCTGGGCCTCCGAATCCCAGCCCAGGCCCATCGTCCCGACCCGAAACTCGGCATCAACCGGCATGATCAGCGGGCTGAGGTCGTCGATTTCGGTGGGCTCGGGGGGCACCGGGGTACCGAACCTGCGATTCACCTCGATCAGCAACGCACCGATGCGTTCGGCAAGCACCGCGACCTGCTGCTTTTCCAGCACCACCGACACCACCCTGGCGTCGTGCACCGCCTGGATGTAGAAGGTGCGATTTCCGGGCTGGCCAATCGTCCCGGCCACGAAGCGGTCGGGTGTGCGGAAAACGTGAATTGCGCGGGCCATGGCACTTCCAAAATACCGGCAGATGCCCATGCCATGCGATCCGGTTGGTGTGCGCCAACCGAATCAATCGGTGGATCCGCCGACAACAGCATCGCTCGACGGCACCGCATCGGCCGGCGCGTTCTGCGGCTGTCCCGGATTCTCACCGTTGGATTCGGTGTTGGGCGGCGGCTTGGTTGGGGGCTTGTCTGGGATGGAAGCCCGCAACGCGGCCGATAGCCGCGCACCGGTGTGGTTGACGTGCAACACGAACGGCCGCAGCGACGTGTACCGGACCACACTCACCGACGCAGGATCGGCGGTGACGCGCTGGAAGCCGTCCAGGTGAATGCCGTAGGCGTCCGCGATCACCGACTTGATGACATCACCATGAGTACAGGCCAGCCACAGCACGTCGCTCCCCTGTTCCTGCGCCAGCCGACGGTCGTGTTCGCGCACCGCGGCCACCGCGCGCGCCTGCACCTGCGCCAGCCCTTCACCGCCGGGGAACACCGCCGCGCTGGGATGGGCCTGGACCACCGCCCACAGCGGCTCCTTGGCCAGTTCGCCGATCTTGCGGCCGGTCCATTCCCCGTAGTCCACCTCGGAGAGGCGGTCGTCGATGATCGGTGCGAGGCATAGCGCTTCGGCGATCGGTTCGACGGTGCGCCGGCACCGCAGCATCGGCGAACTGACCACCGCCCTGATCGGCAACTCGCCGATCCGATCGATCAGCCCGGCGGCCTGTTCGCGGCCCTTGTCGTCGAGGTCGACGCCCTCGGAACGACCCGCCAGCACCCCCGCGGTGTTCGAGGTGGACCGGCCATGTCGCAACAGGATGACGGTCATGACGCGACCGTACTCGCAGGGATTAGCGCGTTACCGGTAGTGCGCGCGCGACCGAGTCGCGCACCGCCGCGGTCAGGCTGCGTTCGTCGGTGAGGTCAATGTCGACCAGGCTGCGAGCCGCTCTGGCGACCACCTCTTCGGCTTGCGGAACGGGTCCGGACAGTCGTGGCCGGTAAACTTCCACAACCAGCGAACGATGTTCGATGTGGAACGAAAAACTCCGTCCATCACCCACTTGCCCGTACCCGCTGGCGAAAATTCCCGCGATCATGTCTTCCACAGCAAACCCTCGGTCTGCGACATGCCGGTCAACGGTGACGGTCATGTCGCCAACATACCTCTTATGAAGTGCTTAATGTGTGCAACATGACGAAATTGGGCGCGACGGCGTTCCTTAGAGTTCTCTAGAATCTGTACCTTGATGTTCCACGTCCGAAAGTCAGCCGTTGCTGTCATCGACTAAACGACCAGTTCAGATCGGTCTTTACGGCTTGCTGATTTTGCTGGCTCTGGTGTCCGCGTGTTCGTCGAATCCGCTCGCGTCCGCACCGCGCACGATCGAGCCCGCGCGGGCGGCCGACTCGCCGCCGCCGTCGCAAGACCCAGCCGGCGCGGTGCGACCACTGGCCGGCCACCCGCTGGCGGCGGTGTTCGACCGCGGCACTCGCCAGTTGGCGGTGCTGTGCCCCGGCTCGGAACCGTCGGAGTCCGCCAGCATCGCGGTGTTCGGTGCCGCGCAGGTCCCGCCGCGCGTGATCGACCTACGGGCGCGCGCAACCGCGCTCACCGGCGACGATCACGGCACCGTCTACCTGGCGGTCCGGGGCGGCTACCTGATGGTCCAGCTGGCGGCCAACGACGCTGAAGTCACCGAACAAGTCCGCGTCGCCGACGCCGCGACCACTGATTTCACCGCGATCGCGCGCCGCGGCGACGGCAGGCTGATGTTGGGCAGCGCCGATGGCGCCGTATACACCCTCGCCTCCGCGTCGTCCGGCACCGCCGGCGTCGACAATCGGAACAAGATCTTCGCACGCGTCGATGCCCTTGTGACACAGGGCAATACGACGGTGGTTCTGGATCGCGGACAGACCTCGGTGACGACGATCGACGCGGACGGACGCGTCGAGCAGGCGCTGCGGGCCGGCGAGGGTGCGACCACGCTGGCCGCCGACCCGCGGGGCCGAATCCTGGTCGCCGACACTCGCGGCGGCCAACTGCTGGTGTACGGCTGTTGTTCTGAGCGGACCCCGCTGATCCTGCGCCAGGCGTATCCCGTGCGGCAGGCCCCATACGGCCTGGCCGGCTCGCGCGATTTGACCTGGATATCCCAAACCGCGTCTAACGTTGTCATTGGTTACGATCTGTCCACCGGAATTCCCGTCGAGAAGGTGCGTTACCCAACAGTGCAGCAACCCAACACGCTGGCTTTCGATGAAGCGTCGGACACCTTGTACGTGGTGTCGGGGTCGGGTGCGGGGGTCCAGGTCATCGACCACGCGGCGGGCACGCGTTGAAAGGCGGGCAGGCGCGGTGGAGCCGGCTACCCGCCGAGTGGGACACGGACATGTCCGACGAATACGAGTGGGCGCCGTTGCGCCTACCGCCGGAGGTGACCAGGCTCAGCGCGTCCACCCGACTGTCCATCGAGGCTGAATACCGGGGCTGGGAGCTAACCCGGGTGCGGCTTTACACCGACGGCAGCAGGCGGGTGTTGTTGCGCCGCAAGAAGTCTCGTGTCGAAAGCCGACGGCCGGATCAGCCGGAACTGTGATGTACGGCTTGGTGCGCCGGCTGCTGTTTTTGGTTCCGCCCGAGCGCATCCACCTGTTGGTGTTCGCCGCGTTACGCGGTGTTACCGCGATCGCCCCGGTGCATCGGTTGCTGCACCGACTGCTGGGACCGGCCGACCCGGTCCTGGCCAGCACGGTGTTCGGCGTGCGCTTCGCGGGACCGCTGGGGCTGGCCGCCGGGTTCGACAAGGACGGCATGGGCCTGCACACCTGGGGTGCATTGGGTTTCGGTTACGCCGAGGTCGGGACCGTGACGGCGCGCCCGCAACCCGGCAACCCGGCCCCGCGGATGTTCCGGCTGGCCGACGACCGCGCCCTGCTGAACCGGATGGGGTTCAACAACCTCGGCGCAGGCGCGCTGGCGGCCCGGCTCGCGCGGCGCCAACCCGACGTGCCGATCGGCGTGAACATCGGCAAGACCAAGACCACCCCGGCCGCCGACGCCGTCGACGACTACCGCGACAGCGCCCGGCTCGTCGGCCCGCTGGCGTCGTACTTGGTGGTCAACGTCAGCTCACCCAACACACCGGGGCTGCGGGACCTGCAGGCGGTCGAATCGCTGCGCCCCATCCTGGCGGCCGTTCAGGCGGAGACCGCCGGAACCTCGACGCCCGTGCTGGTCAAGATCGCGCCGGACATCTCCGACTCCGACATCGACGACATCGCCGACCTGGCCGTGGAACTTGGCCTGGCGGGCATCGTGGCGACCAACACCACGGTGTCCCGCGACGGCCTGTCCACCCCAGGGGTCAAAGAGCTTGGGGCCGGCGGTATTTCGGGGCCGCCGGTGGCCCGCCGGGCAACCGAGGTGCTGCGTCGTCTCTACGGCCGCGTCGGAGATCGATTGACGCTGATCAGTGTTGGCGGCATCGAGACCGCCGACGATGCCTGGGACCGCATCACCGCCGGTGCATCGCTGCTGCAGGGATATACCGGCTTCATCTACGGCGGGGGCTTGTGGCCCAAGCACATTCACGACGGTATTGCCCGACGGCTGCACGAGGGTGGCTTCGCCTCGCTGCGCGACGCGGTGGGCTCGGCGACGGCCAAAAAAAGACCGCCGGGCTGATCACTACTACGGGCTGCTATCCCAGTCCACCACGAATCGGTTTGCGGGATCGGCCGGGTCCACGGCGCACATCACTTCCCGGCCGATCGCGAGGGCGGGCACCTGATCGACGGGCACCGTCTGCTGGTTTCGACCGGTCAGCGGAGCCAGGTTGGGGAATTGCAGCTCGACCTCGAGCACATAGTGCGGGGCGTCCATCAGTTCCGGTCTGCTGGGAGTCCTGCCGACGCTGCGGGGTGTAGTTCCGGTGGCGGCGAACGACTTCAGCACCGCTCGCACGCGCTGACCGGAAGCGAACAGATCCGCCGCGGAGCCGACCACACCGGTACCCGCGGGGGCATGCTTCAGTGCGTCGGCGATCTGCGCAACTGTCGCCGCACCGGAAGGTTGCACCGGGACGGACCGATTGAAGTCGAACTCAACAACATTCGGGTTGGTCGCGTCGACCTGCACCGGGATAATCCTGCCGGGCTGGATGGCGGCCATCTGGATGGGATGAATCCGCCGGGACACCGTCACGTCGTAAGGTTGGCGGTCCTGGACTTGTACCCGCAGGGCGATCCGCAGCACACACGACTGATTGATCATCGTGCCAGTCGTTTGCACGGACAGCACCTGCGCGGTCCCCGTCAGCGCGGGACCGCGGATTGTGGGGGTTCCTGGACTTCCTGGAGTACCAGATGACCACCACGGGTACGGCGATCGAGCTGGCAAACAGCAGCACGCCGAGCAGGGGCCCCCAGAGATTCATTGACGCAAATCAACACCCATCGCGCAGCCTCGCCGGAAACTTGCAGTCAGTGCCCAGTATTTTTGTCAACGCCTAAATAGTCGGCGACGAAGTCCGTCATGCGACGGTGCCATTCCCGCCACCGTCGCACCATTTGGTGGCCGACGCCCTCGATGCCCACCCACTGGGCATCCAGCCCACGCTGGCGGGCTCGCAACGTCTGGGCACGAGAGTCGCGCGGGTCGGTCCGGGTGTCGGCGGTGCCATGCACGACCAGCAGCCGGGTATGCACCGGGACCAAATCGCCCTTCTCCCCATGCCACCACGGCGCCAGTGCCACCACGGCGCCGATGTCACCCCGGGCGGACAAGTGCGCCGCGACCCGTCCACCCATCGAATGGCCTACCAGCACAATATCTTTGGGCTCCCCCGGCTCGCCGCTTCGGGGGATCTTGTCGAGAACGTCGTTGGCGTCGTGCACCGGATCCCACCGCGGGCTATTCCATCCACGCAGGCGGTATTGAACCCGCCGCACCTCGACGTCGGACCCCAGCCTTCGCCGTAGTGCGCACGCTACGAACACCATGCGGAGGTTGGCCAACTGCCACCACCGCGAGGCCTGGTCGCTGCGTACCTTGCCGCCCGGCAGGACCAAGACATACGCGCGTGGTTTCACCACCTTGATTCGGAGTCGGGGGCCACCAGGTGCGGAATCGTCGGCCTACGTCTGCTCGTAAGTCCCGTGGATCACCGCGCGCGCGATCGCGTGCTGGAACAAGTTGAATCCGAGGAAGGCGGGACTGGCGTCCTCGCTGAGGTCGAGCTTGTCGACCTTGACCGCGTGCACGGCGACGTAGTAACGATGCACGCCGTGGCCCGGGGGCGGTGCGGCGCCGATGTAGCGGCGCATTCCGGCGTCGTTGACCAACGTGAGCGCGCCTCCCGGCAGGTCGCTGCCGTCGCCAGCGCCGTCGGGCAGCTCGGTGACGTCGGCCGGTAAGTTGGCCACCGCCCAGTGCCAGAACCCGGACAACGTCGGCGCGTCGGGATCGTAGACGGTGACCGCGAAGCTGCGGGTCTCCGCGGGGAAGCCCGACCAGCTCAGCTGCGGGCTGACATCCTCTCCACCCGCGCCCATGATTCCGCTGATCTGCGGCGTGGCCAGCGGCTGGCCGTCGGTGATCGAGTCCGAGGTCAGGCTAAACGTCGGCAGCTTGGGCAGTACGGCATACGGGTCGGGGCGCGAATCCATAGGTCAGTCCTCTCGTGTCACTAGCAGTGCGTAAGAAAGTGTGCCAGCACCTCGGTGCCAAACTTCAGCGAATCGGTGGGTACCCGCTCGTCAACGCCGTGGAACAACGAAGCGAAATCCAACTCCGGCGGCAACCGCAGCGGGCTAAAGCCGAAGCAGCGAATCCCTATGCGCGAGAAGGCTTTCGCATCTGTTCCACCCGAGAGCATATACGGCACTGTCCGGCCGTCGGGATCGACTGCCAGCACTGCGTCGTTCATCGCGTCGACCAGATCGCCGTCGAAGCTTGTCTCATACGACGACAGGTCCCTGATCCACTCCCGGGTCACGTCGGGGCCGATCAATTCGTCGACCTCGGCCTCGAACGCCGCTTGCCGACCTGGCAGCACTCGGCAGTCCACCACTGCTTCCGCGGTCGCCGGGATCACGTTGGCCTTGTAACCGGCCTTGAGCATGGTGGGGTTCGCGGTGTCGTGCAATATCGCCTTGAGCATCCGGGCCATCGGGCCGAGTTTCTCGATCGCCCCCTCCAAGTCGGGCGACTCCGGGTCGAAGCTCAGGCCGGTCTCCTCGCTGATGGCACCCAGGAACTCGACGACGGTGTCGGTGAGCACGAGCGGAAACTGGTGGCGGCCGAGCCGGGCAACCGCCTCGGCCAGGGCGGTGACGGCGTTCTGATCGTTGATCATCGAGCCGTGCCCGGCCCGGCCCCGGGCGGTCAGCCGCATCCATCGGATGGCCTTCTCGGCGGTCTCGATCAGGTAGAGGCGGCGCTCGCCGCCGTCGGGGCGCGGCACGGTCAGCGAAAACCCGCCGACTTCACCGATCGCCTCGGTGACGCCCTCGAAGAGATCGGGCCGATTCTCGACCAACCAGTGCGACCCGTACTTGCCGCCATGCTCCTCGTCGGCGACGAACGCGAACACCAGGTCGCGGGGCGGCACGATGCCCGCACGCTTCAACTGCCGGGCGACCACGATCATCATGCCGACCATGTCCTTCATGTCGACCGCGCCGCGACCCCAGACATAGCCATCTTCTATCGCCCCGGAAAAGGGGTGCACGCTCCAGTCGGCCGGTTCGGCCGGCACCACGTCGAGATGGCCATGGATGAGCAGGGCGCCGCGAGAACTGTCGGCTCCCTGGAGGCGGGCAAGCACATTGCCCCGTCCGGGCGCGCCGGATTCGAGGTATTCGGGCCGGTAGCCGACCTCTGCGAGCTGCTCGAAGACCCACCGCGCGCACTCGGCCTCGCCCTGGGTGGTCTCGAGTTCGCCGGTGTTGGTGGTATCGAATCGGATCAGCCTGCTGACCACCTCGACCACGTCATCGCTCGTCGCGTCGCTAGTCCCAAAGGTCACAGTCACCTTTCCTACCACTGGTGGCGGTGCAAGGCTCGGCCCCGACCGATCTGTCGGCCGGCTGTGGCATGATCGAACATATGTTCGATCGAAATGGTTCTCGGCCGCGACCGGAGGTGATCGCGCGCTTCGATGCGCTGGCCGAGCAGATGGTGGCGCGTGAGCGGCAGCGCACCCCGACGGCCGAGTCGGCGGACTTCCTGGATCAGATGGCCACGGCGGTCCGCATCGAGAATCAGGTGGTGGCCGCGCAGTTCGCCGCGATCGGGGGGTTGTTCCGCTACCGGCTTGCGCAGGGTTGCGAGACCGAGGACTGGGCCGTGGACACCACGGCCGCCGTGGCCGCCGAAGTGGCCGCACGCCTGCGGATCAGCCAGGGGCTGGCCACCGACAAAGTGCACGATGCCCGCGCGATGCGCGAACGGCTCCCCCAAACCGCCGAAGTCTTTCTCGCCGGCGACATCGATTACCGCGCGTTTGGCACGATCGTGTCGCGCACCGAGCTGATCGTCGAGCCCGACGCGTTGGCCCGCGTCGATGAGTTGGTGGCGGTCAATGTGGCGCGCTGGCCCTCGCTAACACGGGGCCGGCTGGCCGCGAAAGTCGATGCGATCGTGGCCCGGGTGGACGCCGATGCGGTGCGCCGCCGCAAAGAACGCCACGCCGATCGCGAGATCTGGATCGGCGCCGACACCGACGGGATCTCCCAAATCACCGGCAGCCTGTACACCGTCGACGCCCATGCCCTCGACACCCGGTTGAACGCGTTGGCGGCCACGGTGTGTGAGCACGACCCCCGCACCAAACAAGCGCGCCGCGCCGATGCGATGGGGGCGTTGGCCGCCGGCGCGGACCGGCTGGGGTGTCGCTGCGGGCGCACCGATTGCGCCGCCGGGAAGCGACCCGCAGCGTCGCCGGTCACCATCCACGTCATCGCCTCCCAGGACACCCTCAACGGCGGGCAGGCGCCGGCCTGCCGAGCTTAGCGCCGACGGGCTGATCACCCCCGAACTAATCGCCGAACTCGCGAAATCGGCCAAACTGGTCCCGCTGGTCCACCCGGGCTACGCCCCACCCGAGCCCGGTTACACCCCGTCCAAGGCATTGGCCGATTTCGTGCGCGCCCGCGACCTAACGTGTCGCTTCCCCGGCTGCGACGTGCTCCGCGATCAATTGCCAGCTCGACCATACGATCCCCTACGCCGACGGTGGGCCCACCCACGCGGGCAACCTGAAGTGTTACTGCCCGACTCAACGTCGGGTCAATCCCGCTAGCCCAAGAGTCGTGTTCCCTTAGCGTGTCTCCATGACAACAACCGAACAGGTTCAACCCGCATCGATGCCCATCGCTCGCAAAGTGTTATGCGTCGTGTACGCGCTGATCGCGGCGGTGGCGCTTGTCGCGACGTGGAGTCAGACCGTCGCGTACACACACGACGGCGTCGCCGCCTTCTTCGACAACTTCTGCGCACGACGCCAGGGTGAATGCCTCGTCGCGCAACATCACCGCCGATGTCCTGATGCTCGGTATGTCCCTCGCCATCCTCATGGTTGTCGAAGCTAGGAAGTACGGCGTGCGATTCGTCTGGCTCTACATTCTCGGCATGTTCTTCGTCGCCATCAGTGTGACCGTTCCACTCTTCCTTATCGCTCGCGAGATTCGCGATCGGCGCAGCAGAAACCCCGCGCCTTCGACCGTTCGATGTGATCCTGCTCGCCGTGTCTGGTGCGGGGGTCCTGGCGCTGACCATCTGGGTCGACATGGGCTGAGATACTCATAAGTGTTTTCCTCAAGCCGCACAGGGCGTTAGTACACACTTCGGCATTCCGCTAGTACGAACACGAAGTGCCATCTGGTCCTAACGCGATGGTCAACGTTTGGCTGGGAGCTATCGGGTCGGAATGGGCGTACGCTCGGGGCACTTTTCGTGTTCGTCCGATTCGCCGATGTGTCGACGGCCTGGCGGGAGTGGGATAGCGATGTCGTATCTGGTGGCGGCCCCCGAGTTCCTGGCTTCGGCGGCAACGGATCTGTCCAACGTCGGCTCGGCGGTGATCGCCGCGAATGCGGCGGCGGCGGCCCCGACTACCGGGGTGCTGGCCGCCGGCGCGGATGAGGTGTCGGCGGCGGTGGCTTCGCTGTTCGCCGGGCACGGACAGGGCTTTCAGGCACTGCAGTGCTCAGGCCGCGGCGTTTCATGCCCAGTTCGTGCAGGCCTTGAACAGCGCCGGGAGGCGCATATGCGGCCGCTGAGGCGGCCAATATGAACCCGCTGACGACCTTGGTCGACTTAGCCCAGCCCTTCGGGGTGTTCTCGCCCGTCAAGCTGCTGACGGGGCGCTCGCTGTTCGTCAACGGCGCCAACGCGACGACGCCGGGGGGGAACGGCGGCGTTGGCGGGTGGATTATCGGCAACGGCGGCAACGGCGGGGCCGGCGGAACCACTCCGTTCGGCAGCGGTTCGGCCGGCGGCAACGGCGGGTCCGCCGGGTTGTTCGGTGCCGGCGGCACCGGCGGTGCCGGCGGCACCGGCCCCACCGGGCCCGGCGGTAACGGCGGTCAAGGCGGCAATGGTGGGCTGATCATCGGCAACGGAGGTGACGGCGGCAACGCCGGGCCTGGGACGCCGGTGGGCAACCCCGGCACCGGCGGCGCCGGCGGGCTCCTCGGCCTGAACGGGAGGAACGGGTTGGTGTAGCTGAGGAGGATCGTGGGGTTGGGAGCCTTCGTCTCTGCTGCCGAGCCGGGTAGCGTCACACCCGCACATGCGGAGAGGAATCTCGGCTAGAACACACTTTCTCGTTTCGCTACCAAGGGCGTTAGAACACACTTCGGCATTCCGCTAGTACGAACACGAAGTGCCATCTGGTCCTAACGCGATGGTCAACGTTTGGCTGGGAGCTATCGGGTCGGAATGGGCGTACGCTCGGGGCACTTTTCGTGTTCGTCCGATTCGCCGATGTGTCGACGGCCTGGCGGGAGTGGGATAGCGATGTCGTATCTGGTGGCGGCCCCCGAGTTCCTGGCTTCGGCGGCAACGGATCTGTCCAACGTCGGCTCGGCGGTGATCGCCGCGAATGCGGCGGCGGCGGCCCCCACTACCGGGGTGCTGGCCGCCGGCGCGGATGAGGTGTCGGCGGCGGTGGCTTCGCTGTTCGCCGGGCATGGACAGGGCTTTCAGGCACTCAGTGCGCAGGCGGCGGCGTTTCATGCCCAGTTCGTGCAGGCCTTGAAAGCGCCGGGGGCGCAGTATGCGGCCGCCGAGGCGGCCAATGCCTCGCCGCTGCAGGCCGTGATGCAGGAGGCCCAGGCGTTTGCGCCGTTCTCGCCGTGGAAGGACCTGACGGGGCGCCCGCTGTTCGGCAACGGCGCCAACGGGGCTCCGGGGAGCGGGGCAAACGGCGCACCTGGCGGGTGGCTGCTCGGCAACGGCGGGTCCGGCGGGTCCGGCGGTGTCTCTCACCCCGCTGGTGGCAACGGCGGGGCCGCGGGGTTGTTCGGCAACGGCGGAGCCGGCGGATCCGCCCAGGTCGGTTCAGTCGCCGCCGGCGGTAACGGCGGGGCCGCGGGATTGTTGGGCAACGGCGGAGCCGGCGGAGCCGGCAGCATCGGCGGCACCGGCGGGAACGGCGGAGCCGGCGGGTTGTTCGGCGGCATCGGCGGCACCGGCGGTAACGGCGGGCCCAGTAGCGCCGGCATCGGCGGGGCCGGCGGCGCTGGCGGGGCTGCCGGGCTGTTCGGCACCGGCGGCACCGGCGGCGACGGCGGATTTGGCCTCACCGGCGGGTCCGGCGGCAACGGCGGCGCCGGTGGCATGCTCCTCGGCTCCGGCGGCACCGGCGGGTCCGGGGCGCTCGGCAGCGGCGCCGGCGGCGGCGGCGCCGGCGGATCCGGTGGCTCCGGTGGGCTCTTCGGCAACGGCGGCGCTGGCGGCGAAGGTGGGCAGGAAAGTGGTGGCGGCGCCGCCGGCGCCGGCGGGGGCGGCGGCAACGCCGGCTTCCTGTACGGGCGCGGCGGCGCCGGCGGCGTGGGCGGCCTCGCCGTCGCCGCGGGCGGCGCTGGTGGGGCCGGTGGGACCGGCGGCATACTGTTCGGCCCCGGTGGCGCCGGCGGCGCGGGCGGGATCGGCGGCGCCACCGGCGGTAATGGCGGTCACGGCGGCAACGCCGGCCTGCTCGTCGGCGGCGGCGGTGCCGGCGGCGGCGGCGGGGAGGCCTTGGTGGGGCAGGGCGGTAACGGCGGTCACGGCGCCAATGGTGGGCTGATTATCGGCAACGGCGGGAACGGCGGCAACGCCGGGCCTGGTACGCCGGAGGGCACCGCCGGTACCGGCGGCACCGGCAGCCTGCTTCTCCTCGGCGCACCCGGCAATAACGGGCTGACATAGCCAACGGCGTCGATGGGCGGGTGGCGCCGATCACCAACCCTCATACCGACCGTCGCATGAACCCGGGCTGTTAGAACATCCTTCGGCGTTTCGCTAGCATCATTTGCTGAAGACGTTTTGGGGCTGGACCGAACAGCAGCTCGCTGACGGCACCCTGATCCTGACCTCCCCGGCCGGACACACCCACGTCACCACCCCGGGCAGTGCGCTGCTGTTCCCCAGCCTGTGTTACGCCGTGGGCGGCATGCCCGCCCCCGAAACCGATCCACCACCAGAGAACTACTGCGGCGATCGCAGCGCCATGATGCCCAAACGCCGCCGCACCCGCACCCAAGACCACGCCTACCGCGTCGCCACCGAACGCCGCCAAAATCGCGAGGCCCGCATGGCCCGAACCGGACCCGCCCCACCCGACGACGACCCACCACCCTTCTAGACAGGGCGGCCCACTTGGGTCCGCTTGGGCCCCTAGGGCCCGATCCGATAGCCTTAGCTGCCAACTTGTGCGGGTTGGTCTGGTCCGAGTGGCGGAATGGCAGACGCGCTAGCTTGAGGTGCTAGTGCCCTACTAATGGGCGTGGGGGTTCAAGTCCCCCCTCGGACACCCAACTAACGTGGCGTTAATCTATTGGCGCGCAACGGTTTACATCACACCCTTGAGAAATCGGCTGCCGGACGTAGGCTTGCGGGGAATGAACCGACCAAGCTTTCTCCGGAGGACACCAGCGCGCACGTTCCGCGACCGCCACGAGGCTGGCCGCGCGCTGGCCGAGAAGCTCACGGGCTACCGCGGCAAGGACAATCTGCTGGTTCTCGGGCTGGCTCGCGGCGGCGTTCCGGTGGGGTGGGAGGTCGCCTCGGCCTTGAACGCCGAACTTGACGTGTTTCTGGTTCGCAAGCTCGGCGTGCCACGGTGGTCCGAACTCGCGATGGGCGCGGTGGCCAGCGGCGGTGGGGTCGTCATGAACGACAACGTGGTATCCAGCTTGCACATCACCGACGAGCAGGTGCGCGAGGCGATCGAGAGCGAGACGATCGAACTCGAGCGGCGCGAGCGCGTCTACCGGGGCGGGCGCCCGGCCGCCGACCCACGCGGCAAGATCGTGATCTTGGTCGACGACGGCATCGCCACCGGCGCCAGCATGTTGGCGGCGGTCCGCGCCGTACGGGCCGCCAGTCCGCAATCGATTGTGGTCGCGGTGCCGGTGGGGCCGCAGTCAGCCTGTCGCGAACTCGCCCGGGAAGCCGACGACGTGGTGTGCGCGACCATGCCGGTCGATTTCGACGCGGTCGGACAGGTCTACACCGATTTCCACCAGGTCAGCGACGACGAGGTGCGCGAGCTGCTCGCCTAGCTAGAAGCGTGGTCCTCAGTCGCATCGGCCGCGGCTTCAGTTGCGGACTCGTCTTCGGCGACTTCCTCGGGATAGTCGACGGTGGTGGCCGCGTCGGCGCGGTCTTCGTCCTGGCCGCCCGCGTCACGTCGCCGGCGTTCCTGCACTGCGTCGATGATCAGCAGCACCACGCCCAAGACGCTGGCCGCGATGCACACCCAGGCCACCAGCTCGTTGCTCGTGACGACCGCGAATACCAGTGCGACGAGCCCCACCAGGGCCAATACCAGCGCAATGATCAACATCGGTCATCCTCCAGCCAACTAGTGAACTGCCAGGTCGAATGTACCGACCCTGGTTCCGGGCTAGTTACTACCCCGATTGAATTGGTCGAACCCACCCGCATCCGCGCTGGAATCGACCGGCGCCGCTGATCCGCGCTGGCCGAGCTCCTCGAGCTGAGATTCCAGATAGGTCTTGAGCCGCGTCCGGTATTCGCGCTCGAATGTGCGTAGCTGCTCGAGGCGGCCTTCCAGCACCGTGCGCTGTTGGTTGATGGTTCCCATGATCTCGGAATGCTTGCGCTCGGCGTCGGCCTGCAGCGCGTCGGCCTTCTCCTGAGCTTGGCGCAACTGACTCTCCGACCGGCTTTGCGCATCGGCCAGCATCGTGTCGGCGCGCTGCCGGGCCTCGGCGACGGTGGTCTCCGCGGTGTGTCGAGCCTCACTGACAATTTGATCCGCGTTCGCACGGGCGTCGGCCAGCATCTTGTCCGAGTCGGCCTTGGCGGTGCCGGTGAGCCGGTCGGCGGTGTCCTGGGCCAAGGCCAGCACCCGCGCGGCCTTCATGGCCTGTTCCTCGTTGGTCCCCGTCGGTGCCGGTGCCGCCACCGGTGCCGCGACCGGCGCCGGCCTGACAGGTTCGGGTTCGGGTTCCGGCTCGGGTGTGAAGGTCGGAATCGCCTGGGTGGGCTGAGCGGAAGCACCGCCACCCCCGCCTGCCAGTTCGTGGTCCAACTCCTCGATCCGCTGACGCAGATCGGAGTTCTCTTCGATGAGCCGCGTCAGCTCGTTTTCCACCAAGTCGAGGAAGGCGTCGACCTCGTCTTCGTTATAACCACGCTTGCCGATGGGCGGCTTACTGAACGCCACGTTGTGGACGTCGGCTGGGGTAAGCGGCATTGTTCGATCCCCTCAAGTTCCTGTCAAACGATCTGCAAAGTGTAAAACGCAGTGGTAGCCATCGCGCAACTGGCGTCCATCCTGTCACACCAGACCCGACGGTTGCCGATTAGGCCAATAAATAAGAGCCAATTTCAAACACTGAGGGCAATAAAATCCCAATCCTTAGAACTTTAAAATCGCGCTCATCGAATCGACGCCAAACCGTGGCCGAACCGTCGCCAACCTCAAGCCGCAGCGCCGAACGCCAATTGCATGCCGATGAACGCAACCAATAGCAGCACCATGATGGACAAGTCGAAGCGGACCGCTCCGATGGTCAGCTGGGGGATCAGCCGGCGGAGGAGTTTCACCGGCGGGTCGGTGATCGACATGATGATCTCCAGGATCACCACAGTGATACCGGTGGGACGCCAGTCACGGCTGAACGAGCGGATGAACTCAACGACGACCCGAGCGATGAGCAGCAGCCAGAAGATGAACAGCGCAAACCCAAGGATCTGAAAGAACAGCACCAACTAGAGCCCCGACCTGACGATGAGATGACGAGAATACTCGTCGCCGCCCCTACGCGCGGCAGTCGCCAGCGTACCGACCCGGGCTACAAAGCGGCTATTGATATGCGTAGAAGCCGGTTTCAGCGATCCGGCGACGCTCCTCGGGGGAGACATCGACGTCGGCGGGCGACAGCAGGAACACCTTGGTCGCCACCTTGTCGAACGAGCCACGCAACGCGAAGGCCAGTCCGGCAGCGAAGTCGACCAGCCGTTTGGCGTCGGCATTGTCCATCGACACCAGGTCCATGATGACCGGGGTGCCGTCGCGGAATCGCTCGCCGATGGTGCGGGCCTCGCTGTAGTCCTTGGGCCGCAGCGTGGTGATCTTCGACAGCGGATGGCCTTCCTCGAACATCATCGCCATCCGGCGCGGGTCCATCGCCAGCGAGCCCCGCGTGGAACCGCGCAACCACGACCCGAGGCGCGGGCGGCTCATCTCGGAGGACCGCTCGAACTCGCGGGACCGATAAGGCGGTTCCTCCCCGTAGCCGCCCCGGTAGCTGCTGGGCGGCGGGTAGTCGGGCTCGCGCAGGTCGCCGCGGGGGTCCCGGAGATCCTCGTAGTCGCGCCCGTCATAGCGGCCGTATCCGTCGTCGAAACGGGGGCGCGGGAAACCGCGGGAGGGGGCGCGGTCGTCGTAGTACTCGTCCTCGTAGTCATCCATCGGCGCCATACCGAAGTAGGCCTTCACCTTGTGCAGTGTGCTCATTGCTGTGATCCCCTTCTAAGCCTTTGGGAGTATTGATGTCTGTGATGAAGGTGTGACTACAGTGACTAATTACGGTGACCGTAGCTGCCTCGGGCCCAATAGCGCGGTACCGACACGCACACACGTCGAACCATGTTTCACAGCAATTTCGAAGTCATTCGACATGCCGGCGGACAAGCCGACCGCATTCGGGTGCGTTTCCAGCGCCCGACTGTGCTCCAATTGCAGCCGGTCAAAGGCCTGCTCAGGGTCCCAATCCAGGGGCGGGACGCCCATCAACCCGACCAGTTTCAGGCATGTCGACTCCTCGACCTGCGCGCAAATCTGATCAACCGCCCCGGGTGTGCGAACGTCGACGCCGCCCCGAGACACGTCGCCATCGAGACTGACCTGGACGTAGACCCGCAGCGGTTCCTCGCGGCCGCCGTCGGCCAGGGCCCTCGCTACCGCGCGATCGAGCGCAGCCACCAACCGCGAGCTGTCGATCGAGTGAGCGGTATGCGCCCACCGGGCCAGCGACCGGGCCTTGTTGCGCTGAATCTGGCCGACCATATGCCAGTGCATGCCCCGCAAGTCGGCCTGCGAGTAAGAGGCTGACAACCGGTCGAGTTCGGCTACCTTCTGCGCAGCTTCCTGCTCCCGCGATTCGCCAACGCACCGACAACCCAATCGCGACAAAATCGCAACGTCGGTTGCTGGGAAGAATTTGGTAATGGGCAGCAGTTCAATTTCGCCGACATTGCGACCCGCCGCTTCGGCGGCTGCCGCAAGCCGTGATCGCACTGCAGCCAACGCATGTGTTAATTCGGATTCGCGGTCTCCTTGAACACCAGCCTCTACCGCCATAGCGGTCATTCCATCCAGACCAGCGACGCCAACCGCCCGGTTGGCGCACCCCGGCGATGGCTGAACAACATCGGGTCGGACACCGTGCAGCGCGGATCGGCATCGATCGACGTGACACCCAAACCGCGTAGCTGACAAGCGATTCCGGCCCGAAGGTCGAGTGCGGGGGTTCCGTTCCCGGTGGTGGTGCGGCTGCCCGGCAACGCCGCCTCGACCTCGTCGGCCATCACCGCGGGCACTTCGTAGTTGCGACCGCTGACGGCCGGGCCGAGTAGCACCGAGATGTCCTCGACGTGCGCGCCGAGGCGCTGCATCGCCTCGACTGCGCGGACCACCACGCCCCGCTGGGCCCCGACGCGTCCGGCGTGGACGGCGCCGACCACGCCCGCGCGTGCATCGCCCATCAGCACCGGGACACAGTCGGCCGTCACCACCGCCAGCGCCAGTCGGGTTGCGCTGGTCACCAATGCGTCGGTGCCCACCCCGCCGCCGACGGCGGCGCTCTGCGGCTCGTCGACCACCTCGACTCGCTCGCCGTGGACCTGGTTCATCCAGACCACCCGGTCGGCGCCGAGGCCAATCGCGGCAGCCAACCGGGCGCGGTTTGCGGCCACCGCAGCCGGGTCGTCACCCACATGGTCGCCGAGGTTGAAGGTGTCGAACGGTGCCGCCGAAACGCCACCTGCCCGTGTGGTGGTCACCCGCCGGATGCGAACGCTCACGTTCCCAGTATCCGGAATCCGCCCCCATGTGGACCTAGGAGGGCGCTGAACTAAGGGGGTTTGGGTGGCGTCCTTGAACGGGCTGGTGCGTTGAAACTCAGGCGGGTGACCGGATGGGTGGTCCGATCGGGGACGTGAGGACCGTTGCTGGTCGCTGATTGGGGTGTCGGTGTCGGGTGGGGGTCCGGAGATTTGTGCGGTTGAGCCCGATGAGGGGCCTTTCAGACTGTTTGGGGGGCCAGAACCCAGACTCCTGCCATGCGAGTGAGCCCGCGCCCGATGAGATTGCGCAGATTGAGCCCTGCGGTGCGGCGGGTCAGCCACGCGTGGTTCTTAACGGTGCCGCGGTAGCGCAGTTTGAGGCGGCGGCCGCCTCGGCTGGCGATCTGGGAGACGACTCGTTCCACGTTGGGCCGGAACGTGCGGTACCTGTCGCGCAGTTCGGGGTCGGCGGCCCAGTCGTGGCGGGCTGCGCGCAGGAGGTCATCTCGTTGGTGCAGAACAATTTTGCGGCCGGTCTTGGACTTCGTGCACTGCTCGCGCAGCGGGCAGCGGCCGCACAGCGCGCCGAAACTCGCCACCCGGATCTTGCTGATCGGGCGGGTGTGGCCGGCCGGGCAGCCCACCGTGCCCGCGTCCTCGTCGACGGTGAAGTCGTCGACGGTGAACCCGCCCTCGACCGGGGATCCCAACGGTTTGGGCTTGATCACCGCCACATGCCCGGCCTCGCCGATCGCGTAGCGGAAATCTCCTGTGCCGTAAGCAGAATCGCCGTACCACTCGCACGCGCCGATCTCGTCTCGCCCGATGTCATCGATACCGCTACCGTGCGCGGTCGCATCCTCGCCGCCCGCCACGTCGGCTGCGGGTGCGGTGTGAGCGGCCAGGAACCGCTCAGCCACCGCCGCGTCGGAGTTCTGCGGCCCGGCGGCCATGGTCAACGCCTCGTCGGTGATGATCCCCGTCTCGGGTTCGGCGACCGCGTGTGCCCGATATCCGTCTCGGCGCGCCTCGGGTGACTTGCGGGTGTGCCGGGCTTCGGGGTCAACCTGCGAGATCACCCGGTCGGGGGCGACGCGGCGAGCGATGCGCCACCGACCGTCGGTGCCGTCGGATCCCTCGGCGGGCTCCACATCCTGACCGGCCACCAACGCCAGCATCGACAACGCCGCGGCCACCGGCTCGGCGACCTCGTCGAGATCAACCTCGGCGAACACCCCCAGCAGCGCGTTCGCGTCGTTGACCAGCGCCGAAACCAGGGCGTCCTTGGCGCCGGGCTCGTCCCAGTCGATCACCGGCTTACCCGGGCGGCTGTAGTCGTGTCCGGTGCACACCACCGCGATCGCCTCGGCCGCCTCGGGCACCACCCGCCGGACCCGGCGGATCGCCGCGATCAACTGCGTGATCGTGTCCTGGGTGGCGACCGCGTCGGCCAAAATCGTGGAATCCACCGCACGCTTGCGCCGACCACCCAGCACCCCGGTCTCGGCCACCACCGCCCCGACCGCCTCGTTGATCCGGTGCGGCCGATCCGACCTGGCCAACCGTTTACGCCAATACACCAACGTGGTCGGGTCGAAACCCTGGTGATCCAACGCCATTCCCGTGGCGACCTTCCACCGCAGATCACAACGCGCCGCCTCCGCGGTCTCCCGATCCGACAGATCATGCAGGGCCTGCAACACCAGGATCGAGGCCATCACCGACGCCGGAATCGAGGGCCTCCCCATCCCCGACGGGAACAGATCCTCGAACTCCCCATCAGGAAACAGGTCCAGCCGATGAGCGGCCAGGAAAGCGAACATGCTGCCCTCGGCCACCAGATGACCAACCAACGCCTCCGCGTCCAACAGCTCCCGGTCCATTCGCTCAACACCCTGCACGAACCGATTATCCCAGCTCAAGGCATATTTCCTAGGAGACACGCCGATTATTCAGCGCCCTCCTAGCGACGCATGAACGGCGGCACGTCGACGTCGTCGTCATCGCCGCCGATGTTCAAGGTCGAACCGTTGGTGTGAACCGGCACGCTGACGGCGTCGACGGGCTCGAACAGCGTGGAGCTGAGCTTGCCGGCCTTCGCCGACGCGATGGCATGCGCGCCGGTCTTTTCCGCGGCGGCTGCGCCGGCAGCCCCAATGACGGGCTTGCGGCCAGCGCCGGTCGCGTCGAAGCCGGCGGCGATGACGGTGACGCGCACCTCGTCGCCCAGCGAGTCGTCGATCACGGTGCCGAAGATGATGTTGGCGTCCTGGTGGGCGGCGTCCTGCACCAGCGAGGCCGCCTCGTTGATCTCGAACAGACCCAGGTCGCTGCCGCCGGCGATCGACATCAACACGCCTTGGGCGCCCTCCATGGAGGCTTCCAACAGCGGCGAATTGATCGCGATCTCGGCGGCTTTGAGCGACCGGCCTTCGCCGCGCGCCGAGCCGATGCCCATCAGCGCGGTGCCGGCCCCGGACATGATGCCCTTGACGTCGGCGAAGTCGACGTTGATCAGGCCGGGCGTGGTGATCAGGTCGGTGATGCCCTGCACGCCGTTGAGCAGCACCTCGTCGGCGCTACGGAACGCGTCCATCAGGGATACCGCGGCGTCGCCCATCTGCAGCAGCCGGTCGTTGGGGATCACGATCAGGGTGTCGCAGCTCTCCCGCAGCGCTGAGATACCGGTTTCGGCCTGGTTGCCGCGCCGCTTGCCTTCGAAGGAGAACGGCCGGGTGACCACGCCGACGGTCAGCGCTCCCAGCTTGCGGGCGATGCTGGCGACGACGGGCGCCCCGCCGGTGCCGGTGCCGCCGCCTTCACCGGCGGTGACGAACACCATGTCGGCGCCACGCAGCAGTTCTTCGATCTCGTCCTTGGCGTCCTCGGCGGCCTTGCGCCCGACCTCGGGGTCGGCGCCGGCGCCCAGCCCGCGGGTGGAGTCACGGCCGACGTCAAGCTTGACGTCGGCATCGCTCATCAACAACGCCTGCGCGTCGGTGTTGATCGCGATGAACTCCACGCCTTTGAGGCCCTGCTCGATCATCCGGTTGACGGCGTTGACGCCGCCGCCGCCGATACCCACAACCTTAATGACGGCCAGGTAGTTGTGCGGGGGGGTCATCATCTCGTCTTCCTCCCTGATGGGACTCGGTGTGTCCGCTTGAAAACTCTCAACCTCAACTATAGGATTAGAGTTATGTCAAGTTGATCCGCGTAACCAGAACCGTATGGGTACGACGGGTGCTAACCGTGCAGGCGCGCCGATGCGCGGTGCGGGTTTTTTCGCGAGTGTGCGCAGAATGCCCGGCAATTCCCGGCGCGTCGCGTACAAACGCGCACCCTCGCGCAAGTCTGGGCTACTTCACGGTCGGCAGGTCGGGGCTGGAGATGTCGTAGGTCCGCCCGGGCTGTGTCAGCAACGCGGTCAGCTTCTCGGCCTTCTCGTCCGCGCGGTCGGTGCTCCCCCAGATCACCACCCGCCCGTCGCCGAGCGTGAGGGTGATCGACGACACCGATGGGGCCGCGATCCGGGCCACTTGGCCTGCCACCTCGGGCCGCAGCGCGAGCAACACCGCCAGAGCGGCCTTGGTGGTCGGATCGGTTGGCCCGGGATCGGCGACGTCGATGTAGGGCAGCGCCGGCGGCGGCGGCGCGGTCGCGAAGTCAACGCCGTCGCGGTCGAACAGGTGCGGGCCGTCCGGAAAGTCCTTGACCACCATGGGGACCCGTTCCACGATGGTGATCCGCAGCGCCGACGGGTACTGGCGCTGCACCCGCGCGCTGGCCACCCGGCGGATGGCCGCCACCCGGTCGGCGACCTGGTTGGTGTTGATCTGCAGCAGCGGCGTCCCCGGCCGCACCTGCGCCGCGTCGAGAACCTCTTCGCGGGTCACCGCCCCGGTGCCGCTGACGACGATGTTGCGCGCCGACATCGCCGGCGTGAAATAGAGGATGAGCGCGAGCCCGACCCCGGCGACGGCCAGCAACACCGTCAGCAGCAGCATCTTCAAACCTCGGACAACACCCCGCGCGGGCTTGGGCTCATCGATGAGGCGGCCCCGGGCCTGCCGCTTGGCCTCGCGGCGAGCCTCCTCGATGGCCGTGGCGCGCGCCTGAGCGGCGCGGCGCTCGGCCCGTTCCCGGCGAGCGCGCCGCCGCGGCCCCTCGACCTCGGCTTGATCCGGCTCGGTTTCGCCGTCCTGGGGCTGGGCGAGTAGCGGCTCGGTGACCGCGTTCTCGTTGTCCGTTTCGGCCGTTTCGGTGGTTTCGGCGACGTCGGTCGGGTCGGTGGGCTCGCTCACCGCAACACCCCGGGCCGGCCGGGCGCGCTGCGATTGGCCCGCGCCCGCAGTGCCGTGACGATCTCCGGTCCCAGCAGGGTCACGTCACCGGCGCCCATCGTGACGACGACGTCGCCCGGGCCGGCGGCGGCCGCTACCTCCTCAGCGACCGCCGAGAAATCCGGGATGTAGTGCACCTTGGGCGCGCTGACGTGTTCGGCGACGCTGGCTCCACTGATGCCGGCGAGCGGCTGTTCGCGGGCGCCGTAGACGTCCAGCACGAACACCTCGTCGGCGGCGTCCAGCGCGCGACCGAACTCGGCGGCGAAAGCCTTTGTGCGCGAATATAAATGGGGCTGAAACACCACCAGCGAACGACCGCTGCCGCTCTGCTCGAGCACGGTGCGCACCGCCGCCAGGGTGGCGCTGATCTCGGTGGGGTGGTGCGCGTAGTCGTCGAACACCCGCACCGACGTTCGGCCGTCTCCGCAGGCCCCGACCAGTTCGAACCGGCGACGGACGCCCTCGAAACCGGCCAGCCCGTCGAGCACGTCATCGACCGCGGCACCGACCTCGGCCGCGGCCAGCAGCGCGCCCAGCGCGTTGAGCGCCATGTGCCGGCCGGGCACCGACAGCCGCATTACGCGTTGGCAGGATTCTCCCGCCAACTGGATGTGCGCGACGGCTTCGGTGCCCTGCTGCTCCCAGGACAGCAGCGTGGCGGCCAAGTGATCGGACGGCCCGGCCCCCCCAGACCCATAGCGCAACACCCGAATGCCGAGTTCTTCGGTGCGCTGGGCCAGCGCGGCGGCGCCGTGGTCATCTGTGCACACCACGAGCGCTCCCCCGGGCGCCAGTCGTTCCACGAAGGAGTCGAAGACTCCGACGTAGGCTTCGGCGCTGCCGTAGAAGTCCAGGTGATCGGACTCGATGTTGGTGACCACCGCGACGTTGGGCGTGTACTCGAGCAGCGAGCCGTCGCTTTCGTCCGCCTCGGCGACGAAGCTGTCGCCGCTGCCGTGGTGGGCGTTCGTGCCGGCCTCCCCCAACTCACCGCCGACCGCGAACGACGGGTCTCGCCCGCAGTGCTGTAGGACCACGATCAGCATCGACGTCGTCGTCGTCTTGCCGTGGGTGCCGGTGACCATCAGCGTGGTGCGCCCGGCCATCAGCTTGGCCAGCACCGCCGGTCGCAAGATCACCGGAATGCCGCGGCGCCGGGCCTCGACGAGCTCGGGGTTGGTCTTGGGGATGGCGGCGTGGGTGGTGATGACCGCGGTGGGCCCGCCGGGCAGCAGATCCAGCGACGAGGCGTCGTGCCCGATCCGGATTTCCGCGCCGCGGGCTCGCAGCGCGTGCAGGCCGCGCGACTCCTTGGCGTCCGACCCGGACACCAGCCCCTCCCGGTCCAGCAGGATGCGGGCGATGCCCGACATTCCGGCTCCCCCGATGCCCACCATGTGTACCCGGCGCAGCTCGGGCGGCAGCTGCTCGGCGTTCACGGGCGTCTCCGCGACCCGGCTTTTCTTGCTGTGTCCAGCGCCACCTCGGCCACCTGGCGCGCAGCCTCGGGATGTCCCGCCTGCGCGGCGGCCGCCGTCATCGCGGCCAGCCGATCCGGGTCGTTGAGCAGCCCGGCCACCTCCCGGGCCACCAGTGCCGGCGTCAGGTCCGCGTCGGTGACCAGCATGCCGCCGCCGGCATTGACCACCGGCAGCGCGTTGAGCCGCTGTTCGCCGTTGCCGATCGGCAGCGGCACGTAGATGGCCGGCAGGCCGACGGCCGACACTTCGGCGACGGTCATCGCGCCGGACCGGCAGATCGCTAGGTCCGCGGCGGCATACGCCAGATCCATTCGATCCAGGTAGGGCACCGCCACATACGGCGGATCGCCGGGGTCGGGCGTGCGCAGTTCGAGGGTGTTCTTGGGCCCGTGGGCGTGCAGTACCGCCACGCCCGCGGCGGCCAGGTCGGCGGCCGCCGCCGAGACGGCGCGGTTGAGCGACACCGCGCCCTGTGAACCGCCGAACACCAGCAAGACCCGGGCGTCGTCGGCGAACCCGAAGTGCTTGCGCGCTTGGGCCCGCAACGCGGCGCGGTCCAGTGCCGTGATGGCCGCCCGGACCGGCACCCCGACCACCTCGGCGCGCCGTAGCCCGGAATCCGGGACCGCGGACAGGATCCGGTCCGCGGTGCGGGCGCCGACGCGGTTGGCTATCCCGGCCCTCGCGTTGGCTTCGTGGATCACCACCGGGATACGCCGGCGCACCCCGGGAATCCGGCGGGCGGCGAGATAGGCCGGCAACGCCACGTACCCGCCGAAACCGACGACGACGTCGGCATCAACGGCGTCGAGCACCGCCCGGGTCTCCCGCACGGCACGCCATACCCGTGGTGGCAGCCGGGCCAGGTCCCCGTTGGGTTTGCGCGGCAACGGCACCGGGGTGATCAGCTCGAGGTGGTAGCCGCGCTCGGGTACCAGCCGGGTCTCCAGACCGCGTTTGGTGCCCAGCGCGGTGATCCGGACCTGCGGATCCAGCGCGGACAGCGCGTCGGCGACGGCCATCGCCGGTTCGACATGCCCGGCGGTGCCCCCACCCGCCAACACCACCGACAACGCGGCACCGGCGGGCGAGGGATTTGCCCCCTGCCCGCCGGTCGGCTGCCTGGTCGTGTCGTTCACCCGTAACGCTGACCTTCCAATGCGCGAACGCGCCCAGTATGACGCTGGCCGGCGTACCGCTGGCCAGATCCATGATGCCTTCCCGGGTGAGCCCGCCGATCGGCCGCTCGGGGTAATGCCGACCGCTGAGGCCGAGCGGGCTTGCCGGCCGGCGGCTTGGCGGACTTCGGGCGGGTCTGCTTGCGGTCGCGGAACGCCTCGAGACGGCTCGGCTCATACGGCTCGGGTAGCGGCAGTCGCAGCACCCGGTTTACCTTGTCGTCGCGGCCGGCTCGCAGCGCCGCCACTGCCTCCGGTTCGTGACGAGCCGCGTTGATCATGATGCCTATCATGAAAAGTGTTGTGGCCGTGGATGTTCCGCCTGCAGAAATGAGCGGCAGCTGCAGCCCGGTGACCGGCAACATCCCGATCACGTAGCCGATGTTGATGAACGCCTGACCCAGCACCCAGAACGTCGTGGTGGCGGTCAGCAGCCGCAGGAACGGGTCGGCCGAGCGGCGCGCGATGCGCATCCCGGTGTAGGCGAACAGCCCGAAGAGCCCGAGCAGCCCCAGCGCGCCGACCAGGCCCAGCTCCTCGCCGATGATCGCGAAGATGAAGTCGTTGTGGGCGTTGGGCAGGTAGTTCCACTTGGCGACGCCCTGACCAAGGCCGTCGCCGAAAATGCCGCCGTGCGCCAGCGCGAACTTCGCCTGCCGCGCCTGATAGCCGGTGTCCATCGGGTCGTTTTCCGGGTCCAGCCAGGACCGCACCCGGTCGGATCGGTAGCCCGCCGACATGGCCAGGATCGCGCCGGCGACGAACACCGCGGCCAGCGAGCTGACGAACACCCGCAGCGGCAGCCCGGCGTACCAGAGCAGGCCGAGCAGGATGATGCCCAGCGACACCGTCTGCCCGAGGTCGGGCTGTGCCACGACCAGCGCCAGGGCGACGACCGCGGCCGGCACCAGGGGAATCAGCATCTCGCGCAGTGAGGCCCGTTCCATCCGGCGCGCGGCCAGCAAATGCGCGCCCCAGATGGCGAACGCGATCTTGGCCAGCTCGGACGGCTGCATCGAAAACCCGGCGATGACGAACCACTTGCGGGACCCGTTGGCGAGGTTGCCGATCCCCGGAATCAGCACCAGCACCAGCAAGATGATGGTGATTGCGTAGCTGGTGAACGCCATCCGCCGGATGAATCGCACCGACATCCGCATCGACGCGTAGCACCCGATGAGCCCGATGACCGTCCACAAGACCTGCTTGCCGAAGATCACCCACGCGGATCCGTCGGCGCCGTAGGACCGCACGCCCGACGCCGACAGCACCATGATCAGGCCGAGCGTCGTCAGCAACGCGGCGACGGCGATGAGCAGGTGAAACGACGTCATGGGCCGGCCCAGCCAGGCGCCGAACCGCCCGCGCAGGCCCCCTTCTTCGGTCGTGGCCTTGGTCTTCAGCGAGGCCTCTTCGACCACGTCCTCGGCAGCCTCCGGGTTCTCAGGGGTGTCTGCGGTTTTCTCACCCCGGCGCAGCAGCCGGGTCAGCGGGTTACCCACCCGGCTACCGGGTCGCCGCGCGCACGGCGGCCGCGAAGGTGTCACCACGGTCGGCGTAGCCGCTGAACTGGTCGAACGACGCGCCGGCCGGTGCCAGCAGCACGGTGTCACCGGGTTTGGCCAGGCCACGGGCCGCGGTCACCACCGCGGTCATCACGCGAGCGCCGACCGTCCCGTCATCATCTTTCGCCACTTCAACAACAGAAGCCTCAGAATCATCAGCAGTCGCATGCATCTCAACATCCTCGCCTGTCACAACCTGGACGACGGGGACATCGGGCGCGTGTCGCGATAACGCCTCGGCAACCTGGGCGCGATCTCGGCCGATGAGCACCGCGCCGACCAGCCGCGATGCGATTCGACCGACCTCCGCGTCGACGGAGGCGCCCTTCAGCAGACCCCCGGCCACCCAGACCACCCGCGGGTAGGCCAGCACCGACGCCTCGGCGGCGTGCGGGTTGGTGGCCTTGGAGTCGTCGACGTAGGTGATGCCGTCGGCGACGGCCACCACCTCGGCTCGATGCCGGCCCAGCCGGAACGACGAGATCGCGGCCCCGATTGCTTCAGGAGGCACCCCGACGCAGCGGGCCAGCGCCGCCGCGGCGAGCGCGTCCAGCACTCCGGACGGGCCCGGGACCGGTATCGACGCGGCCGGCATGAGCACCACGGCGTCGGCGAACGCGCGGTCAACAAGTTGGCCGTCCCGCACGCCGAGTTCGCCCGCGGATGGTTCGCCGAGCCGGAAGCCCACCCGCACCGGCGCCGACGCGGTGGCCAGCAGCGCGGCCGCATGGCGGTCGTCCATCCCGACCACCGCCACCCGGCCATTGAGCACCCGGGCTTTCGCCGCGCTGTATTCGGCCATGCTCGAATGCCAATCCAGATGGTCTTCGGCGATGTTGAGCACCACGCCCGCCTCGGGCCGCAGCGACGGTGCCCAGTGCAGCTGAAAGCTGGACAGCTCGACGGCCAGCAGCTCGGCGGGCTGGTCGAGCACGTCGAGCACCGGGCTGCCGATGTTGCCGCACAGCACGCTGCGCAGTCCCGCGGTCGTCAACATGGCGTGCAGCATCGATGTCGTCGTCGTCTTGCCGTTGGTGCCGGTGACCACCAACCAGCGCCGCGGCGGCCCGTAGCGGCCCGCGGCGTCCAGCCGCCAGGCCAACTCCACATCGCCCCAGATGGGCACGCCGGCCGCCGCGGCCGCGGCCAGCACGGGCGTCGTCGGCTGAAAGCCGGGGCTGGTAACCACCAGGGCGTAATCGGAGATGTGCCGCTCGGCGACCCCCGGATCCACGGTCGCGACACCACTGTCGGCGTACGGGCGCAGCATGGCCGGATCGTCGTCGCACACGGTCGGGGTCGCCCCGAACCGGGTCAGAGCCGCCAGTACCGCGCGGCCGGTCACCCGGCCTCCGGCGATCAGCACGGGCGCGCCGCCTACCAGCGGGTCGAGCTCGTCAGGCACCGATCGCGCCCAGCCATTCGCCGTAGAAGAGGGCCACGCCCAGGCCGCAGGCGATCGCGGTGAGCAGCCAGAAGCGAATGATCACCGTGGTTTCGGCCCAGCCGCCCAGCTCGAAGTGGTGATGAAAGGGCGCCATCCGGAACACCCGACGCCCGGTGGTGCGGAAGGCCAGGATTTGCAGCACCACCGACATGATCTCGGCGACGAACAGCGAACCCAGCACCACCGCGAGGATCTCGGTGCGGCTGGTCACCGACAACCCCGCGACGATGCCGCCCAGCGCCAACGACCCGGTGTCACCCATGAAGATCTTGGCCGGCGCGGCATTCCACCACAAAAAGCCGATGCAGGCGCCCGCGGTCGCGGCCGCCACGAGCGCCAGATCCAGCGGGTCGCGCACGTTATAGCAGCCCAGGCCCGGTGCGGTAACGCACGCGTTGCGGTATTGCCAGAAGGTGATCAGCACATAGGCGCCGGTGACCATCGCCATGCAGCCGGCGGCAAGCCCGTCCAGGCCGTCGGTGAAGTTGACCGCGTTGGACCAGGCGCTGACGATGACCACGCAGAACAACACGAACAGCGCGGGAGCCAGCGTGACGGTGGCGATCTCACGCACGTAGGACAGGTCCGCGCTGGCCGGCGTCAGGCCGGCGTTGTTGCGGAACTGCAGCACCAGCACCCCGAACAGCACGCCGGCGGTGATCTGGCCGAGTGTCTTGGCCGTCTTGTTCAACCCGAGATTGCGCGACCTGCGGAGCTTGATCAGATCATCGAGGAACCCGACGCCACCCAGCACCGTGGCCAGACCGAGCACCAGCAGGCCCGATGCGGACACCCCTCCGCCGTGAAACGCCAGGCCGGCCAGGTGGGTGCCCAGATAGCCCGCCCAGATGCCGGCCAGGATCGCCACCCCGCCCATCGACGGCGTGCCGCGTTTCGTGTGGTGGCTGGGTGGCCCGTCCTCGCGGATCTGGTGGCCGAATCCCTGCTTGGTGAACAGCCGAATCAGCGCCGGGGTCAACAGGATCGACACGGTCACCGCGATGGCGACGGCGATGAGGATCTGTCTCATGAGCGGGCGCTCCCATGGTTGGCATCGGCGGCCAGCGCGTCGGCCAGCTCCCCCAGGCCCGCGGCGTTGGACGCCTTGACCAGGACCACGTCGCCGGGCCGCAGTTCGGCCCGCAGCAACGCCAGGGCGGCGTCGCCGTCGGCGACGCTAACAGCTTCTGAACCCCACGAGCCCTCCATGACCGCTCCGTGGTGCATGGCGCTCATCGACCTCCCACTTCCCACGACAACGAGTCGAGACACATCTAAGCGCACCGCCAGCCGGCCGATGCGATCGTGCTCGGTTATCGCGTCCTCGCCCAGCTCGGCCATCTCACCCAGCACCGCCCAGCTACGGCGCTTTTCGGTGGGCTTCGCCGGGCTGCCATGGGCGATCCAGGCCAGCGCCTGCAGGCCGGCCCGCATGGAGTCGGGGTTGGCGTTGTACGCGTCGTCGATCACCGTCACCCCGTCGCCGCGGGTGGTCACTTGCATTCGGTGCCGCGACACCGGACCGCTGCGGGCCAGCGCGGCCGCCACCTGCTCGATGCCGGCACCGCATTCCAGCGCGACGGCTGCCGCGCACATGGCGTTGCTGACCTGGTGGTCGCCGTAGACGCCGAGCGAGACCTCAACCGCGTCGTCAGCGCGGGCGTGCCCGCGAACATGCAGCGTGAACGTCGGCCTGGCCAGTTCGTCGAGCGTGACGGGTCCGGCCCAGATATCGCTGGGGCCGGTGCGGCTGACAAGAACCACCCGGGCTCCAGTCACCTTGGTGGCATCGGCCATCGCCGCCACCGCCGGGTCGTCGGCGTTGAGCACCACCACCCCCGATGGTGGAACAGCTTGCGGCAGTTCGGCTTTGGTGCGCGCGATGGCCTCGCGGGAGCCGAACTCGCCCAGGTGCGCGGTGCCGACATTGAGGACCACCCCGATCGCGGGCGGGGCGATCGCCGCCAGCTCGGCGATGTTGCCGGGATGGCGCGCCGACATCTCCAGCACCAGGAAGTCGGTGCTGCGGGTGGCGCGCAGCACCGTCCAGGGATGACCCAGTTCGTTGTTGAACGACCCGGGCGGGGCCACCACCTCGCCCAGCGGCTCGAGCACGGCTTTCACCAGGTCCTTGGTTGAGGTCTTTCCCGACGAGCCGGTGATCCCGATGATCCGCAGCCCGCCCGCCACCAGCTCGGCGGCCACCGCCGCGGCCAGCTTGGCCAACGCGGCCAGCACCGCCGCGCCCGACCCGTCGGGGTCATGCTCGAGCACGCCGGCGCGGGTATCTCCCGGTTCCGGGGCGACCACAATCGCGGGGACCCCCACCGGCCGGGCGGCCAGCACGGCGGCGGCGCCGGCGGCGACCGCGGACGCCGCGTGGTCATGTCCGTCGGAGCGCGCCCCCGGCAGCGCCAGGAACAGCCCGCCCGGGCCGACGGCCCGCGAGTCGAATTCGACGGTCCCGGTGACGTGGCATTGGGCGGCGGCCTGCGGCGAGATGTCGGCCAGCGTGCCGCCGACGATCTCGGCGATCCGGGCGACGGTCAGGTCGATCATCGGCGCGCCTTGAGGTCTTCCAACGCCTGAGCGAGTTCCACCCGGTCGTCGAACGGGCGGACCTCGGTAGCACCGCGCTGTCCGGTCTCATGGCCCTTGCCGGCGATCACAACCGCGTCACCGGCCTGGGCCCAGCCGACCGCGTGCCGGATCGCCTCGCGCCGGTCGGCGATCTCGACCACCTGCGCGTCAGTCCCGGCTCGGCTTGTGCCGGCCAGGATTTCGCGGCGGATCGCGGCCGGATCCTCACTGCGCGGGTTGTCGTCGGTGACGACGACGAGATCCGCCAGCTCGGCGGCGACCTCGCCCATCGGCGCGCGCTTGCCCGGGTCGCGATCACCCCCGGCGCCAAACACCACCGCCAGCCGGCGGTCCGGCTGTAGCAGGGTGGTCAGCACGGCGCGCAGCGCGCCGGGCTTGTGCGCGTAGTCGACGAGTGCCAGGAAATCCTGGCCGGAATCGATTTGTTCCAGCCGCCCGGGCACGCGGGTCTCCCGCAGCCCCGGTGACGCCTGTTCCGGAGACACTCCAACCGCGTCCAGAATCGCCAGTGCGAGAAGACAATTCGCGACGTTGTAGCTACCCGGCAGGCGGATGCCGACGCGATGCCGCACGCCCGCGGGGTCGACGGCGGTGAATTCCTGTCCCCCGGCGCCGATGGCGGCCACGTCCATGGCGCGCCAGTGCGCGGGTTGGCCGGTGCCGCTGACGGTGATCGCGTCACCGGCCCGGGCGGCCATCTCGCGTCCGGCGTCGTCGTCGATGCACACCACGACGGTGTGGGCACGCAGCGGCGACGCGGGGTCGAACAGCGACGCCTTGGCCTCGAAGTAGTCCGCCATGGTGGGGTGAAAGTCGAGGTGGTCGCGCGACAAGTTGGTGAAACCGGCCACCGCGAAACGCGTGCCGTCCGCGCGGCCCAGCGTCAGTGCGTGACTGGACACCTCCATGACCGCGGTGTCCACCCCGCGCTCGGCCATCGCGGCAAACATTGCCTGCAGCGCGGGAGCCTCCGGGGTGGTCAGTGTGCCGGGGATGTCGGCGCCGTCGATGCGGATCCCGATGGTGCCGATCAGCCCGGCCACCCGACCGCCGGCCCGCAGCCCGGCCTCGACCATATAAGTGGTGGTGGTCTTACCGGACGTTCCGGTGATCCCGACGACCGTCATGCGATCGGACGGGTCCCCGTACACCGTGGCGGCCAGACCACCGAGGACGCTGCGGGGTGCGGGGTGCAGCAGGATCGGGACGGGGGTGGCTCCGAGCGCGTGCATCTCGGCCAGGCCCGCCGCATCGGTGAGCACCGCGACGGCACCGCGTTCGATCGCGTCGGCGGCGTACCGCGCGCCGTGCGTGGTGGCCCCGGGCAGGGCCGCAAACAGGTCACCGGGCCGCACGTCCTGGCCGCGCAGCGTGACACCCGTGATGGCCACGTCCGGGATACCCGCGCCGTCGGCCGCCGTCGCGCCGACCTGAGCCGCCAGCGCCGGCAACCGCGCACCGGCAACGGCGCTGGGCCGTAGCGCAGTGGGCACCGACACTCCTCACCACCTCCGTCAGCCATGATCGGCCATCAAACCCTACCCAGGAGTTGCGGCCCGGCAGGTGTCCGCGATGCCTAGGTGGCCTGCAACGTCAGCGGAGGCCCGGGATCCGGCGACAGCGGAACGTTTTCGCGCTGCATCAGCCAGCCGGCGATGTTGTGAAACAGCGGCGCCGCCGAGTGCCCCGGCGAACCGTCCGCGTTGCGCTGCGGATTGTCCATCATCAGGCCGATGACGTAGCGGGGGTTGTCGACGGTGGCCATGCCGGCGAAGGTGATCCAGTAGACGTCGTCGAAGTAGCAGCCGCAGCCGGGGTTGATCTGCTGGGCGGTACCCGTCTTACCCGCCATCTGGTAGCCGGGAACCGCGGCCGCCGGTCCGGTGCCCTGCTGGTAGCCCATGGGGTCGCGCTGTACGACGGCGCGCAGCATCTGCCGCACCGTCTGCGCGGTCTGCGGAGAAACCACCCGAACGCCGTCCGGCCGGGGTTCCTCGGTGCGCGTGCCATCGGGTGCGACGGTGGCCTTGATGATCCGCGGCGGCATCCGCACGCCGTCGTTGGCGATGGTCTGGTACATGCCGGTCATCTGCAGCAAGGTCATCGAAAGACCTTGGCCGATCGGCAGGTTGGAGAAGGTGCTGCCCGACCACTGGTCGATCGGCGGCACCAGCCCGGCGCTCTCGCCGGGCAGTCCGACGTTGGTGCGCTGACCCAGCCCGAACTTGCGGACCATGTCGTAATAGCGTTCCGGGCCGACGCGCTGGGCCAGCATGAGCGTGCCAACGTTCGACGATTTCCCGAAGACCCCGGTGGTGGTGTACGGCATGACGCCGTGTTCCCACGCGTCATGGATGTTGACGCCGCCCATGTTGATGGAACCGGGGACCTGCAACACCTCGTCGGGGTTGGAAAGCCCGTACTCAATCACCGAGGACGCGGTGATGACCTTGTTCACCGAGCCCGGTTCGAACGGCGAGGACACCACCAGGTTGCCCAGTTGCCGGTCGCCCTGGCGCCCGATGTCTTGCGACGGGTCGAACGTGTTGTCGTTGGCCATGGCCAGCACCTCGCCGGTCTTGGCGTCCAGGACGACGGCCGAGACATTGTGGGCCCCGGACAGGTTCTTGGCCTGCTGCACCTGCTGCTGCACGTAGAACTGGATGTCGTCGTCGATGGTGAGCTGGACGGTCGAACCGTTGACCGCCCGGTGGCGGTTGCGGTAACTGCCGGGGATGACCACCCCGTCGGACCCGCGGTCATAGGTGACCGAGCCGTCGGTTCCGGACAGCACGGAGTCCAGGGAATCCTCCAGGCCCAGCAGCCCGTGTCCGTCCCAGTCGATGCCGCCGACGATGTTGGCCGCCAAAGCTCCGCCCGGATATTGCCGCAAATCCTGCCGCTCGGAGCCGACCTCGGGGTACTTGTCGGAGATCGCGCTGGCGACGGCGGGGTCGACCGCACGCGCCAGGTAGACGAAGGTGTCGTTGCTTTGCAGCTTCTTGAGCACCGTGGCGTAGTCCGGCTTGTTGTTCAGCCGGCCCGAGACCTCTTTGGCGATGTCGGCCAGCCGCTGCTGCGGGTCGGGGGCGGCGGAGTTTTTCTTTTTGGCCTCCTCGAGCTGCGCGCGAATTCGCTTGGGCTGAAAGGTCAGTGCGCGCGATTCGATGGTGAAGGCCAGCTGGTCGTTGTGGCGGTCGACGATGCTGCCGCGCACCGCTCTCGCGACGTCGGTGACCTTGAGCTGCCCGGCCGCCTGGGCCCGCAGGGTCGGCGCGTCCGTCACCTGCAGGATGAACAGCTGCACCGCGGCCACCACGATCAACACCAGGATGACCGCGTTGCCGGCCCGATGCCGGAACACGAACGACGCGCCGCGGGTACCCACCTCGACCAACTGCCGGGTGCGCCGCTCGGTGGCCGCGTGACCCTGCGGTGCGGTAGCTTTTTGCGGTTTACCGGAACCCCGCGCCGACCGCTTCGACGGCTTCGACGTCGATGGACCTGTCCGCTTGGCGCTCTTCACTCCCCTCACCGTGCGGCACCCGGAGCAGTCGCGGCGACGGGGCCGAACTGCTCGCCGCTACCGGGTGCTGGCGTCGCCGCTCCCGGTAGCGGCGACGGAGCATGCACCGAGGCGGCGCCGGGGGCGAGAGGAACGGGCGCAACGGGCACCGGGACGGGCAACCCACCCAACGGAAACGGCACCTCCGACGGGCCCGCGGCGGGCGCCGTGGCTCCCGGAACGGGCAGCCCCGGCGCCGGTGCGAGACCGGGGACCTGCGCTACGACCGGTCCGGGGCCCATCCCGGGCAGGCGCGGAGCAGCCTGCGGCAGGTGCTGGCCGCCGACCGTGGAGGAGCCGTCGGGAGCGCGCAGCAGCGCCTCGGGCCCGGGCCTGGCCGGCGCGGCCGGAGCGCCGGCGCCCGGCTGCACCCGGACGGGGACCTCCGGCGCAAGCGCCGGCGGTGGCGGGGGCGGCGGAGGGCCGGGTTCGGGAAGCGGGCCGTTCAGCGGTGGCGGTGGAACGCCGTCGGCCGGCTTGGGCGTTCCGACGACCACCCAGTTACCGGTGGGGTCCTGGACCAGGTGCGCGGTATCCCGCGTCGGGATCATGCCCTCCTTGCGAGCCGACTCGGCCAGCGCCGGCGCCGACTGCGCCTCGCGCACATCGCGTTCCAGCGCCTCCTTCTGCTCCTGCAGCACCCGAGTCCGCTCGCGGGCGTCGCTGAGCTGGTAGGAGCGCTCGGCGGAGTCGGTGGACAACCACAAGGTGAGGCCCAGTCCGACGCCGAGGGCGCCGATCACCAGCACGACAAAGGGCACCTTGCTCACCAGGGTGCGGGGCCGCAGGTCGATCGACGCCAGCCGGATGGCCAAGCGCTCGGTCAGCCGGGGCCGGACGACCTTGGGCGCCTTGGCTTTCCGTGCCTTGGCCCGCGCCTTGGCCTGGCTCGTACTTTTGGCCCGGGTCGGCCGCTCGACCGGCCGGGCGATGGGGCTGGTTTGCGGACCGGACTTCGGCGTCCTGCCCTCGCGAGTGGGCGCCGAGTTCTTCGCGTTACGGGTCCGCGTGCGACGCGGGGACGCTGTCTCTGCCGCGCTGCTCTTGTTCCTGCGGGCGTTGCGTCCGCCCCGACGGTCACCGCTGCCGCGATTTGTCACCTCGCGTTTGGCCTTCATGACTCGCCCTTTCCGGTTGCCTGCTGCACTCGTTGCAGGGCCCGCAATCGCACCGGGGCGCTGCGGGGGTTGCGTTCGATCTCGGCGGCGTCGGCCCGTTCGGCGCCGTGCGTCAACAACTTGAATCGCGGCTCGTGGCCGGGAAGTTCGACCGGAAGACCCACCGGTGTGCGCGACGCGACGGCGTCGGCGAACACCCGTTTGACGATCCGGTCTTCCAGCGACTGGTAGGCCAGCACCACGATGCGCCCGGACACCGTGAGCGCGTCCAGCGCGGCGGGAACGGCGGCGGCCAGCGAGTTCAACTCGTCGTTAACCGCGATCCGCAGCGCCTGGAATGTGCGCTTGGCCGGGTGCCCGCCGGTTCGCCGGGCCGGCGCCGGAATCGCCTGGTAGAGCAGCTCGACCAGCTCGGCGGTCGAGGTGAAGGGGGCCCGGGCACGGCGGCGGACGATGTGAGCCGCGATGCGGCGGGCGAACCGTTCCTCGCCGTAGCGGTGCAGGATGTCGGCCAATGCCGCCGCGTCGTAGTCGTTGACGATGTCGGCGGCCGACAGCGGCGACTCGGGGTCCATCCGCATGTCCAGCGGCGCGTCCTGCGCATACGCGAAACCCCGTTCGGCGCGATCCAGCTGCATCGACGAGACGCCGAGGTCGAACAGCACCCCGTCGACCGCTTCGGTTGCGGCATAACCGGATTCGGCCAGTGCCGCCGGCAGGCCGTCGTAGCGGGTGTGCACCAGGGTGACCCGGTCGGCGAAGCGGGCCAGCCGGGTCCGCGCGATCTCGAGCGCGCTTGGGTCGCGATCGAGTCCGATCAACCGCACGCCCGGCAATTCGGTCAGGAACCGCTCCGCGTGTCCGCCCGCGCCGAGAGTGGCGTCGACGAGGACCGCCCCGGAGCCGTCCGAGTGGTGGCGGGTCAGTGCGGGAGTCAGCAGCTCGACGCAACGGTCCAGCAGGACGGGCACATGACCGAAATCGCTTGAGTCATCGGCCATTGCGAGGCCTATCTGGGCTGCAAAGGACACAGCCCCTGCACCGAGGTCCCTGTCCGAAGGCACGAACCTGGCGTTGGGGAAGTACGCCAGGGTCGGTTCGGGCAGAGGCCACGTTGCACGGGCACGCGCCTCAGATAATGTCGCCGAGTGCTTCATCGCTGGCTGCGGAGAAGTTCTCTTCGTGGGTCTGCTGGTAGTTGTCCCAGGCCTGGGCGTCCCAGATCTCGAGAAAGTCGACCGCTCCGATCACCACGCAATCCTTGGACAGGTTGGCGTAGCGGCGGTGGTCGGCCGATAACGTGATCCGGCCCTGCGCGTCGGGATGCTGCTCGTCGGTACCGGCGGCGAGATTGCGCAGGAACGCTCTGGCTTCGGGGTTGCTCCGCGACGTTTTACTTGCCCGCCGCGCGAGTTGCTCGAACTCCGCTCGCGGATAGACAGCCAGGCTGTGATCTTGGCTCTTGGTGACCATCAACCCTCCTGCCAGCGCGTCGCGGAACTTGGCGGGCAATGTCAGTCGCCCCTTGTCGTCGAGCCTGGGCGTGTAGGTGCCAAGAAACACCAGCTCACCTCCCGCCCGAAGCGGCTCCCACATCGCCCAAACACTGCAGCCACCATACCCCACAATCCCCCACTTTGCCCCATATCAGCGGTGTCGTGGGCGAGTTTTCTCCCGCATCTGCCACCCACTTGGCCTACCGGCGCTGCGCTGGCCCCTTGCCACCCGATCGTCAGACGGGGAAACCGCATTTCAGAGGCCGAAAATCGGCAAGTGGAGCGTCGATGGGGCGCAGTGGGGCACGAATCCGGCCGGCAGGACTCGATTGGGCCGCTATTTGGACTCGAAGTGGGGGGGCCTACAACGCAAACAACGGGGCAGTCGATGGCTGCCCCGTTGTGCCCGTCAAGTTCTCGCTACTCCTCGAAGCGGCGGCGGAACCGATCCTCCATGCGATTGGTGAATGATCCCCCGCCGCCCCTGGCGCGACGCTGGCGCGAGGCCCCTGGCGCCGAACCGGGACGATCCCCCCTGCCGGACAGCCGCGAGCCGGTGATACCAAACACCACACCGCCGAACATCACGATAAAGCCGAAAACGCTGAGAACCGGCAGAGTTCCGATCCACGTGGCGTGAAACGCCACGCCCGATACCAGCATCCCCAGACCCACCACGAACAACGCCACGCCCTGCAGGCGCCGGCGCGCGGTCGGTGCCCGGAACCCTCCGCCACGCACACTCGAGGCGAATTTCGGGTCCTCGGCATAGAGAGCGCTCTCGATCTGATCGAGCATCCGCTGCTCATGATCGGAGAGTGGCATTCGTCCCTCCTTGCCGACAGGCTGACTTTCGATAGAACAATGATGCCCGTTGTGCGGGCAACTAACTCAGATAATACGAGCAGAATCTGTGCCGTACCACTGGTTCGGCAGCGATTCTATCCGGCTGTACCCCGGCGGGGCGCGGGCCGGAACGTTTGCGCGTCGTCGAACGGCCACCGAAGCCGGCCGGCTTGTCGGCCCATCCCCTCGGCCACTCGTCATGCCACTCGTCACTCCGGGACCCGCCCGTTCGATAATGGCGAATAGACGCACTCCGCACGGCACTCGACAGCACCGGACCAGGAGGACACCGCGAGTTGGCGATATTCCTCATCGATTTGCCGCCGAACGAGATGGAACGCCGTCTCAGCGACGCCTTGAGTGTCTACGTCGACGCGATGCGCTACCCGCGGGGAGCGGTGAACCAGCGCGCCGCCATGTGGCTGGAGCACATCCGGCGACGCGGCTGGCAAGGCGTGGCCGCCATAGAAACAACAGAAGCGACACCAGCAACACCAAATGGCGCGCATAAAGAAGAGGTGCCGCCGACGGCCGAACTGAGCGACGCGCCGTTGCTCGGCGTGGCCTACGGCTATCCGGGCGCGCCCGGTCAGTGGTGGCAGCAGCAGGTCGTCCTGGGGTTGCAACGCGGCGGCTCGCCGCCCCAGGAGATCGCCCGGCTGATGACCAGCTACTTCGAGTTGACCGAATTGCACATTCACCCTCGCGCGCAGGGCCGCGGCCTCGGCGAGGCATTGGCCCGCCGGCTGCTGGCCGGTCGCAGCGAGCAGAACGTCCTGCTCTCTACGCCGGAGACCGACGGCGAATCCAATCGCGCGTGGCGGTTGTACCGCCGACTGGGCTTCACCGATGTCATCCGCGGCTACCATTTCGCCGGCGACCCGCGCCCGTTCGCGATCCTCGGCCGCGCACTACCCCTGTAGCGGCCCGGCTCGCCGAAGCGGCACACCGGATCTGGCACGATGACCTGGTGCGCGCCAGCTCTCCCCCACTTCCTGCCCGCCGGCGCCGTCGGGCGGCTGCCATCGCGATGCTGCTGTTGATCGTCCCGTTGGCCACCGGCTGCCTGCGGGTCAGGGCGTCACTCACCATCTCACCCGATGACCTGGTGTCCGGGGAGATCATCGCGGCTGCCAAGCCGAAGAGCCCCAAGGACACGGGTCCGCAGGTCGGCGGCGATTTGCCGTTCAGCCAGAAGGTGGCGGTGTCGAACTACGACAGCGACGGCTATGTGGGCTCACAGGCGGTGTTCTCCGATTTGACCTTCGCCGAGGTGCCGCAGCTCGCCCACATGAACTCCGACGCCGCGGGGGTGAATCTGTCCCTGCGCAGGAACGGCAACCTGGTGATTCTGGAAGGCCGGGCGGATCTGACCTCGGTGACCGACAACGACGCCGACGTGGAGTTGACTGTCACGTTTCCGGGCGTCGTGACCTCCACCAACGGCGACCGCATCGAGTCCGAGACCGTCCAGTGGAAGCTCAAACCGGGCGTGGTGAGCACCATGACCGCCCAAGCCCGCTACACCGATCCCAATACCCGGTCCTTCACCGGCGCGGGGGTGTGGCTGGGCATCGCATCGTTCGCGGCGGCCGCCGTGGTCGCGCTGCTGGCCTGGCTCAGCCGGGATCGCTCCGAGCGGTTCACCGCCCCGCGCGACCAACCGCCGGCCTAGCCCTGACCCTCGGGTGACCAGTAGGCGAGCATCTCGGCGAAGGTCGCAAAAGCCGGTCCGGAAACGCCGTACGTCGCTTCGAAATGGACGCTCAGCGGAAAGCCGAGGTCGACGACACCGTCGATCACCCGCTTGTACAGATCGACCATGAGCTGGCGCTTCTGCGCCGGTTCGCTGGCGGCCAGCCTTTTGACGAACGCCTGCTCATCGGCCACCGCGGCATTGCCGGGGTCCTGGATCAGCCAGTTGATCAGGCCGACGCGGGTCTCGACCTTCGGCACGAACCCGAACGACAGCAGCACCTCGGGGCGATGATCGGTGTTCTTGGCGAACTCGGCCAGAAAGGCCACGATCGCATCCGAATACAACAACTGGGTCATGCCGTAGGTCGCGCCCTGGTTGCACTTGAAATTCAGCCGGCCCTGTTCGCCGTCCCGGGTGGGGATCAGGATCACGCCGCGGTTAGGTACCAGCTGGCGGTAGATCGACAGGGCGTCGGTCGGCGCGACGCCGGAGCCCTCACCGTCGTTCATGGTGCGCGGCACGCCGACGAAGACCACGCCCTCCATCCCGGCGTCGCACAGCTCGGTCAGCCGCCCGTGCAGCGACGACTCGTCCATGAATGCGGTGACCTGGGTGCACAAGCCGTTGAGCCCGGGCAATTCCGGTTTGATGATCGACCAGAAGTCCAGCACGTCGAGCTTCGGCTTCATCGGGACGGGCCGGTCGTCGTCCTCGGCGATCATCCCCGGGATCATCACGTGCCGAATCCGGCCGTCGAGGCCATATTCACCCGAGAACTGCGCCACCTTGCGCGCATCTTCGAGTGCCCGCTCGCGGCCGTCATCGACGTTGGGTGGCACCAGCTCGAGCGCGATCGTGTTGAGGTTCGGCACCTCGACAGCATAGGGGCGAGATAGTTGAGCTCGGCTAAGCACCCGCGCCGAATACACTGGTCGGGCCCGCCCAACACGGCGGCCAGACCGAGCAGAAAGGGGCGCCGCGCTGAGCGTGCAAGCAGCGGCAACCGTCGAGTTGGCCGGCGCCGTCACCGACCAACTTCGGCAGTATTTGCACGACCGTCGCGACGAGGCCGCCTATATCGGCGGGTCGGGAGACGGCGGTTTCGGCGCTTTGATCGTGGGCCTGGAAGATTTCGTGCTGAGCGGCGGCAAGCGGCTGCGACCGGCGTTCGCTTACTGGGGCTGGCGGGCCGTGGCCACCCAGGACCCCGATCCTGGTGTGCTGCTGCTGTTTTCCGCGCTGGAACTGCTCCACGCGTTCGCACTGATACACGACGACGTCATCGACGAATCCTCAACCCGGCGCGGCAAGCCCACGGCCCACAAGCACTTCGCGGCGCTGCACCGCGAACGGAATTGGCGCGGCTCGCCGGATCAGTTCGGGATCTCGGCTGCGATCCTGGCCGGCGACCTGGCGCAGGCGTGGGCCGATGACATCGTTTACCGCGCAGACCTTCCGCCCGACGCGCTGCACCGGGTCCGGCGGGTCTGGGCCGATATCCGCACCGAGGTGCTGGGCGGCCAATACCTCGACATCGTTGCCGAGGCCAGCGGCGCCGAGTCGATCGCTTCGGCGATGTCGGTCGCCACCTTCAAGACCGCCTGCTACACGGTGACCCGACCGCTGCAACTGGGAGCGGCCGCCGCGGCCGACCGGCCCGACGTCCAGGAGGTCTTCGGCGAGTTCGGGAGCGACCTCGGCGTGGCGTTCCAACTCCGCGACGACGTGCTCGGCGTCTTCGGTGACCCGGCGGTGACGGGAAAACCATCCGGCGACGACCTGAGATCGGGCAAGCGCACCGTGTTGGTCGCTGAGGCGATGGAGCTGGCCGACAAGTCGGATCCCTTGGCGGCCAACGTGTTACGGACCTCGATCGGCAACCCGTTGACCGACGCGCAGGTGCGCCAGCTGCGCGACATCATCGAATCGGTGGGCGCGCTGGCCGCGGCCGAAGACCGCATCGGCGCGCTTACCCAACGGGCGCTGGCCACCCTGGCGGCCGCACCGATCAATGCGACGGCCAAGGCAGGCTTGTCCGAAATGGCCACGCTGGCCACCAATCGGTCCTCGTGAACCGATGACCACCTCCACGCGCGAAGGGTATGTCACCCAACAACTTTCACGATTGCGTTCGTTCGCGGCCGCCCCGGAAGCGGGACCGGCCAAGCTCGGCTTCCTGGGCTCGGTGCTGATCACCATCGGCGGGTTGGGGGCGGGCAGCACCAAGCCGCACGACCCGTTGCTGGAAGCGTTGCACCTGTCCTGGATGCGGTTCGGCCACGGGCTGGTGCTGTCGTCGATCCTGCTGTGGACCGGCGTAGCTCTGATGCTGATCGCGTGGCTGCGACTGGGCCGGCGCGTCCTCGCCGGTGACGCAGGCGAGTACATGATGCGGGCCACGACCGCTTTCTGGCTGGCGCCGCTGTTGCTGTCGGTGCCCGTCTTCAGTCGCGACACCTACTCGTATCTGGCCCAGGGGGCGCTGCTGCGCGACGGGTTCGACCCCTATGCGGTCGGCCCGGTAGCCAACCCGAATGTGTTGCTGGACAACGTAAGTCCGATATGGACCATCACCACCGCACCGTATGGCCCGGTGTTCATTCTGGTGGCCAAGTTGGTGACGATGGTGATCGGCAATCATGTGATCGCCGGCACCATGCTGCTGCGCTTGTGCATGCTGCCCGGGCTGGCGCTGCTGATCTGGGCAACCCCACGCCTGGCGCGGCATCTCGGCGCCGACCGCGCAACGGCCCTGTGGATCTGCGTGCTCAACCCGCTGGTGCTCATTCACCTGATGGGCGGGGTGCACAACGAGATGCTGATGGTGGGTTTGATGACCGCCGGCATCGCGCTCACCTTCGGTGGCCGCAATGTCGCAGGCATCACCGTGCTGACGCTCGGCATCGCGGTCAAGGCCACCGCCGGGATCGCGTTGCCGTTTCTGGTTTGGGTGTGGATGCGCCATCTGCGGGAGCGACGAGGGTACCGGCCCGTTGTGGCCTTCGTGGTGGCAACCGCATCGAGCCTGGTGATCTTCGTGGTGGTGTTCGCCGTGACGTCAGCGGTGGCCGGCGTCGGGCTGGGATGGCTGACCGCGCTGGGCGGTTCGGTGAAGATCATCAACTGGCTCACCGTGCCGACCGCGGCGGCGAACCTGATCCACGCGCTGGCCAACACGTTCTTCCACATGGACTTCTACGCGCTGCTGCGGGTGACCCGGCTCATCGGAATCCTGATCATCGCGGTGTCGCTGCCGCTGTTGTGGTGGCGGTTCCGGCGCGATGACCGTGCGGTACTGACCGGGATTGCGTGGTCGATGGTGGTCGTGGTGCTCTTCGTGCCCGCCGCGCTGCCGTGGTACTACTCCTGGCCGCTGGCGGTGGCGGCGCCGCTGGCCCAGTCGCGGCGGGCGATCGCGGCGATCGCCGGGCTCTCGACCTGGGTCATGGTGATCTTCAAACCCGACGGATCCCATGGCATGTACTCATGGCTGCACTTCTCGCTGGCGACGGCCTGCGCGCTGGCTGCGTGGTACACGCTGTACCGAGCGCCCGGGCGGGTCGCTAATACGCCATAGCCTGGGCCCGGCGCACAACCTCCCGCGCCTGGTGGGCGTGCAGTGCGTCGACGGGACGGGCGTTGTTGATGGCATCGCGCGTGCCGTCGCGAGTGACGGTCAGCGACGGATCGGGGGTGAACAGCCAGCGCGCGATCTCGGTCTCGTGGTAGCCGCCGTCGTGCAGGATCGTCAACAGCCCCGCCAGGGGCTTGACCACCTCACCGGAATTGGTGAAGAAGACCTGCGGCACCACCACTCCGTCGCCACGCCGCACCGCCAGCAGATGGCCTTCCCGGATTTGTTGGTGGACTCTGGTGACGGGGACTCCGAGCAGTTCGGCGACCCGGGGCAGGTCGTAGGTGGGTTCGTCGGGGTCCAAAACGTCGTCGCCGGCCGGAATCCTGCTCACGTCGCCAGTGTAGAACCTGGTCCCCAGGCTAGAGGAGCCGTTGAGCCCACGTTTCACACCCAATTGCACCGCCGCACCTACGATGGCCCCGTGGCAACAGCCGGCACCGGGGACCCATTGGTCAACACGTTGCTGGACGGCCGCTACCTGGTCCAGACTCCGATCGCCAGCGGCGGAACCTCCACGGTCTACCGCGGCGTTGACGTGCGCCTCGACCGCCCCGTCGCGGTGAAGGTGATGGACGCCCGATACGCCGGTGACGAGCAATTCCTGACCCGCTTCCAGCTCGAGGCGCGCACCGTCGCCCGGCTGAAGGACCCCGGGCTGGTCGCGGTCTACGACCAGGGTTTGGACGCCCGGCACCCGTTTCTAGTCATGGAGCTCGTCGAGGGCGGCACGCTGCGTGAGCTGCTGGCCGAGCGGGGCCCGATGCCGCCGCACGCCGTGGTGGCGGTGCTGCGCCCGGTGCTGGGCGGGCTGGCCGCCGCGCATCGGGCGGGCCTGGTGCACCGCGACGTCAAACCCGAGAATGTCCTGATCTCCGACGACGGTGACGTCAAGATCGCCGATTTCGGGTTGGTTCGCGCCGTCGCCGCCGCGGGAATCACCTCCACCAGCGTCATTCTCGGAACCGCGGCCTACCTCTCCCCCGAGCAGGTCAGTGACGGCCCATCTAATCGAGCCGGCCCCCGCAGCGACGTCTACTCCGCCGGGATCCTCACCTACGAGCTGCTGACCGGACGCACACCGTTCACCGGCGACACGCCGTTGTCGATCGCCTACCAACGGCTGGATCACGATGTGCCGCATCCCAGCGCCATCATCGACGGCGTGCCAACGCAATTCGACGCGCTGGTGGCGCGCGCGACCGCCCGCGACCCGGCCGATCGGTATGCCGACGCGATCGAGATGGCCGACGAGGTGGACGCGATCGCCGAAGAATTGGCGCTCGCGCAGTTCCGGGTGCCGGCGCCGCGCAACTCGGCGCAACACCGCTCGGCCGCGCTGCAGCACAGCCAGCTCATCGAGCAGCGCGCCGGCGGCCAGCAACCACCCCCGGCGGTCCAGCCTCCCGCCAAAGCGCCGGTTCACCACCCCACCCGCCAGATGATCCGCGAACCCGACGACGAGGACGACTACGAATACGAGCCGGTTTCCGGCGAGTTCGCCGGGATCGCGATGAGCGAATTCGTCTGGGCGCGAGAGCGTTCCCGGCGCATGGTGTTGATCTGGGTGGCGGTCGTGGTCGCGCTCACCGGGCTGGTCGCGACGGCGGCGTGGACGATCGGCAGCCACCTGAGCGGCCTGCTGTAGGGCAGTTGGCGAGCAGACGCAGCTAGTCGCGCAGCATCTCCGCGACCAGGAACGCCAACTCCAGCGACTGCTGGGTATTCAGCCGAGGGTCGCACGCCGTCTCGTAGCGGCCGACCAGATCCGTGTCCGAAATGTCTTGCGCGCCACCGAGACACTCGGTGACGTTCTCGCCAGTGATCTCGACGTGGATGCCACCGGGATGCGTGCCGAGCGCGCGGTGCACCTCGAAGAAACCCTGCACCTCGTCGACGATGCGGTCGAAGTGGCGGGTCTTGTACCCGTTGGACGCCTCGTGGGTGTTGCCGTGCATCGGGTCGCACTGCCAGATCACCTGGTGACCCGTCCCCTGCACCTTCTCGATGATCGGCGGCAGCACGTCGCGCACCTTGTTGTTGCCCAGCCTGCTCACCAACGTCAGGCGGCCCGGCTTGTTGTGCGGGTCGAGCCGCTCGACGTATTCGACGGCCAGCTCGGGGGTCATGGTCGGGCCGATCTTGACGCCGATCGGGTTGGCGATCACCTCGGCGAACGCGATGTGCGCGCCGTCGAGCTGGCGGGTCCGCTCGCCGATCCACACGGTGTGCGCCGACAGGTCGTAGAGTTGCGGCTCGCCCTCGTCGCTTTCGGACAGCCGCAACATGGCCCGTTCGTAGTCGAGCACCAAAGCCTCGTGGCTGGCGTAGATTTCGGCGGTCTGCAGGTTGCGGTCGGCCACCCCGCAGGCGCTCATGAAGCGCAGCCCGCGGTCGATCTCGGTGGCCAGCGCCTCGTAGCGCGCACCGGCCGGCGAGGTGCGGACGAATTCCCGGTTCCAGTCGTGCACCAGGTGCAGCGAGGAAAAGCCCGACGACGTGAGGGCACGCACCAGGTTCATCGCGGCGCTGGCGTTGGCATAGGCGCGCACCAGCCGCGACGGATCGTGCTCGCGCGCCGCGGCGTCGGGGGCGAAACCGTTGATCATGTCGCCGCGGTAGGACCTCAGGCCCAGCGCGTCGACGTCGGCCGAGCGGGGCTTGGCGTATTGGCCGGCGATGCGGGCCACCTTGACCACCGGCAGGCTCGAGCCGTAGGTCAACACCACGGCCATCTGCAACAGCGTGCGGATGTTGCCCCGGATGTGGGGTTCGGTGTTGTCGGTGAACGTCTCCGCGCAGTCGCCGCCCTGCAGCAGAAACGCCTCACCCTTGGCGACCTGCGCCAGCTGCTCCTGTAAGCGGACGATCTCGGAGGGTACGGTGACCGGCGGCACGCTCTCCAGGACTGTGCGCATCGCCGTGGCCTGGTCAGCGGGCCAAGTGGGTTGCTGGGCAGCCGGCTTGGCCAACGCGGCATCCAACCGCGCACGCAAATCCGCCGGCAGCGGCGGCAGCGCCGGCAGCTGGTCGATCGGTATGTCGACGGTCCAGTTCATCGGTCCATGGTAACCGGGCGCCAGCACCGCCCGATCAGGGCGAACGCTGCCCGTCGGAGGTGATGAGGCGAAACCGGCGCAACTGGTCGCGGGCATCCACCAGCGCGTCATGGGCGTCGCGCGGCCGCGGCGGCATCCGGGGCCGTCCCCGGTCCTCCCACAGCTGGCGCAGTTCCCGGGTGAAGCGCGGTATCGCCGGCGGCAGGGCGGTCATCGGCCCCCACAACTGGCACAAGGCCACATGGTCATACGCCGCCACCCAGGCCCACAGCTCGATCGGCTCGCTCCCGTCAGGATTGGAGAGGCCGAAGAACTCTTCCAGGTCCAGCCGGATCCGGCTGCGCGCGCGCCACAGCTGCGAGGCCGGGGGCGGCAGCTTGGGCAGCACATTGGCGCGCACCCAGCTACCGGCTCGCTCGGGGTCGAATTCCGTGGACACCGCGTAGTACTCGCGACCGTCCTCGGCGACCACCCCGATCGAGATCAACTCGATGGTGCGGCCGTCCTCGATGAACTCGGTGTCATAGAAGTACCGCACCCAGAAAGACTAGGGGTTATCCGCCGATCAGGATCGGCTCGGTTCCCTCGGGCGGCGGCGCGGGATGGACCTCGCGGTCCAGCTCGGCGTCAACGCTGCGCTCGTCGGGAAGGCGCGGCGTTCCGGCGATCGCGCACTGCAGCCACAACTTGGCCCGCACGACCGGTCGCCGCCAGGTCCGTTCCCGTTGCAGCGCGCGGCGCATTTTGTCCGGCTGGGTGGTGTAGCGCCACCGCGCCCACGGGGCATGCGGACGCGACAACCGGATCGCGCCGACGACCAGCAGCACGACGAGGAACATGCCGAGCAGACCCATCCACAACTTGCCCTTGAGCAACACCACCACGGCCAGCGGCAGCGTCACCGCCAACGTGCCGCCGACCCCGGCTCGCAGCGCCATCGCGTCGGCGCCATGCCAGATCGGCAGGAAAAACATCAGCGGGTGCAGGCCCATGATCAGCAGTCCGGCCACCGCCACCGCGGCAAACACCGCGTCCACCGACGCCCGGCCGTCTTCCTCCCAGTACACGTCGGACAGGTGCAGGATCAGGGCGTACTCGTCGAGCACCAGCGCGGCCCCGATCCCGAAGAAAGCCGCCGCCACGCAAAATGCGGGTTCTTGTCCGTCCACGGACAGCGTCACCAGCGTCAGCCCGGAAACCAACACCAGCACCACGCCGAACGCGACGTGATGAATGTGCACCGCTCCGACGTGGACATTGCGCGGATGCCACCACCTGCTCGGCAGGCCGGCGTCGGCGCGGTGCCGGATCCACCGCACGAAGGTGCGCGTGACGAAGAAGGTCAGGATGAAGGCAAGCAGGCAACACAGCAGGGGCAGGCGGCCACGGTCGGCGATGTCGTGAGAGAACCAGTGCAGCACGCCCAACACGAACCAGTGGAACACCCTAGAAAGCCTAAAAGAAAACCCAGCCCGCGCTGTGTGACACGGCGGACGCCGCGCTGTGCGACGCGGTCGCGCCCGAGAAACCCATTACGCTGTTTTGGACATGACTACTACTGGCCACCCCCGGGGGCGGGTGTTGGTGTGGTGCCTGCTGTGGCTGCTGGCCGCCGCGGCGCTGGGCAACACAATCTGGCAGCTGTTCGGCCACATCCCCTACCGCATCGACATCGACGTCTATCAGATGGGCGGTCAGACCTGGCTGGACGGACGCCCGCTGTACAGCGGTGACGTGAAGTTCCACACCCCCATCGGGCTCGACCTGCCGTTCACCTACCCGCCGCTGGCGGCCATCGCGTTCTGCCCGTTCGCCTGGTTGCACATGCCCGCCGCCAGCGTGGCGATCACGGTCTTGACGCTGGTGCTGCTGATCGTCTCGACGGTGATAGTGCTGACCAGCCTCGACGTCTGGAACACCTCCACGCTGGTGCCCGGGCCGGCCTGGCTGCGCCGGTTGTGGGTGGCCGTCGTCATCGTGGCGCCGGCCTCGATCTGGATGGAGCCCATCGCCTCGAACTTCGCGTTTGGCCAGATCAACGTCGTGCTCATGACGCTGGTGATCGCCGATTGCATGCCGCGCCGCACGCCGTGGCCCCGCGGGCTACTGCTGGGCGTGGGGATAGCGCTGAAACTCACCCCGGCGGTGTTCCTGCTGTATTTCCTGCTGCGCCGCGACGGCCGGGCGGCACTCACGGCGTTGGCGTCCTTCGCGGCCGCGACGCTGGTCGGTTTCGTGCTGGCCTTCGGCGACTCGTGGGAGTACTGGACCCACACCGTGCACCACACCGATCGGATCGGCTCCGCGGCGCTGAACACCGACCAGAACATCGCCGGCGCGCTGGCCCGGATCGGGCTTGGCGAGCACGCGCGTTTCCTGCTGTGGGTGGCGTGCTGCCTGGCGGTACTGACGCTGACGATCTGGGCGATGCGGCGGGTGTTGCGGGCCGGTGAGCCGACGCTTGCGGTGATCTGCGTTGCGCTGTTCGGGTTGATGGTTTCGCCGGTGTCGTGGTCACACCATTGGGTGTGGGTGCTGCCGGCGGTGCTGGTGACGGGGATTTTGGCCTGGCGACGCCGGAACATCGCGTTGGCGGTGATCAGCGCCGCCGGCGTGGCGCTGATGAGGTGGACGCCGATCGACCTGCTGCCCAAACATCACGAGGAGACCGCGAACTGGTGGCATCAACTCGTCGGGATGTCCTACGTGTGGTGGGCGCTGGCGGTCATCGTGACCGCTGGATTGGCCGTCACCGCCGGCAGGAGCGCGCATGACACGACGGCTCGCACCCCGACGCCGGTGCCGGCGGTCAGCTAACGGCTGACTCGGGGATCCGCGCGGCTTCCGCCCCGCCCTCGCCGGCCTCCTTGGCTTCGGCGGCGTAGATGTCGACGTACTCCTGGCCGGACAGGCCCATCAGTTCGTACATCACTTCGTCGACGACGGCCCGCTCGATGAAACGGTTGCCGGCCAATCCCTCGAAACGCGAGAAATCCATCGGCTCGCCGAACCGGACGGTGACCCGGCCGAATCGCAACATCTTTTTGCCCGGCGGGTTGACCACGTTGGTTCCGATCATCGCCACCGGAATCACCGGAACACCGGTCTCCAGCGCGAGCCGCGACAGCCCGGTCTTGCCCTTGTACAACCGGCCGTCCGGGGAACGGGTGCCCTCCGGATACATGCCGAGCAACTTGCCCTTCTCCAGCAACCCCTGGGCGGTGGTCAATGCGGCCTGCGCGGAGTCGGCGTCGGAACGGTCAATCGGCACCTGTCCGGCGGAGCTGTAGAACCAGCGGTAGAACCAGCCCTTGAGTCCGGTGCCGGTGAAGTATTCGGCTTTAGCGAGGAAGGTGATTCGGCGCCGCACCACCAACGGAAGGAAGAAGCTGTCGGCCACCGCGAGGTGGTTGCTGGCCAGTATCGCCGGCCCGGAACTCGGAATGTGTTCCAGCCCTTCGACTTTGGGCCGACCGAGCAGAGTGAACAGCCAGCCCATGAAGACGTACTTGAACAGCCAGTACCACATGGCCCTCCCTCTCGCTCGCATCGGATGGTGTATGCGCCAACTGTACCGATCAGCGACGCACGGGACCACCTCGCGCGCCGAAGAGATCACTGCTCAACCGTGACCGGGATCGCCTCGTAGCGGGTCTTGACGGCGCCGTTGTTCCCGTCGCCGGGTGGGGTCTCGCCCCCGGGCGGGCCGTCCGGCGGCGGTCGCACCGACCGGTCGAGGTCGTCCACCATGGCGCGGATGACGTCGAGCAGCGCCAGGCTGTGGTCCGCGACGACGGTCAGCAACGGATGCTGCTCGCCGGTGGCCAGCGCGGCCAGCGCGCACACCGGGCACCACACCTGCTGGCACTTGCCGGTCCCGGCGCCGGCGCCGGCCGCCAGGGCGGCCGCCGACCGCACCGCGGGGTCGATTCCGTCCAGGATCACCTGGGCGAGCCGGCGCAGCTCGGGACCGATCTCGGGATGAACCCTGCTCACGTCGGCCACACCTCCGGGTCTGGTCGGAAACGAACTGTCAGCTCACTGCCGCGCAGGTGCGCGTCCAGCACCGTGCAGCGTCGTAGTACGGACGCCAGCCGGACTCTGCGTCGCAGTCCGCCGATGCTGACGATCAGGTCGTCGTCGACCCGGCCAAGCGTCAGCGTCCCGGCATCAAGCTGGGGCAACGCTAGCCGCAGCCGGTATACCGACTCCAGTCCCGATCCGGATTCCAGGTCCACGATCGGGCGCAACGGACCCGGCGGCGGCGCCCCGCCTCGTCGGCGAGCGCTGTCCAGCAGTCCGCCCAGCGCCTTGGGACCGATCGGTTCGCCGGACAGATGCGGGGTCAGGACCAGCGCCACATCACCGACGGAGGCGTCGAGCTCGTCGAGGACCGCGCGCTGCTCGGAGATGCGTTCTGCGTACCAGTAGAACGCGGGATGTGCGGGCAGGCTGTGGTACTCGTAGGACTCGTCCTGCAGAAGGACCTGATTGACGATCAGCTCCGCGACGCGCACGCCCATCAGCGCCAGTGAACCCAGCGTGCGAGTCGCCTCGGCCGCGACCACCCGCTCGGGAGTCAGCACCAGGTGCGCACTGACCAGATCTCCGTCGGTCAGCAGCGCGCCGAGTCGATCGACGCTGGCGCTGATGCGCTCCAGCAGTTCCACTATCGCCGCCGAGCGGGTGTCGTCGGCGCCGATGGACACCCGGTGATGACGCGGCCACGCCCGCTCCACATACAGCCCGAAGGTGGCGGGCAGGGTCAACATTCGCAACGCGTCCGCGGTCGAGGCGCAGTCGACCACGATGCGGTCCCATCGGCCGGTCGCCGCCAGCTCGCCGACCGCATACAGGCCGAGCACTTCCTGAACACCCGGCAATGCCGAAAGTTCTTCTGGGGCAATGGTGCTCAACTCGGAGTTGGGGAACTGCCGATCCACGCTGTCGACCACGTCGCGCCAGCGGGCCTCGAGCAGGGCCAGGGTGTCCAGCGCCAGGGCGTCCAGAAAGCCACCCCCTTTTTGCACCGGCCCGGTCTCGAGCTCGGCGAACAGCCGAACCGGTTCACCGTGACCGGTGGGCGGGACCGCGACACCCAGCACGTCGCCCAGCGAATGCGCCTGGTCGGTGGACACGACCAGCACTCGACTCCCCTGGCTGGCGTCGCACACCGCGGTGGCGCACGCCAGGGTGGATTTTCCTACCCCGCCTTTGCCAACGAAGAGACTGATCCGGGCGGGCACACCCGATTCACTCAGCCTCGACTCGTTTCTTCAGATCCTTCAACGCGCCGTCAATCAGCCGGCGCTCCGCCTTGCGCTTGAGCATTCCAATCATCGGGATGGCCAAATCGACCGAGAGCTCGTAGGTGACATCGGTGCCAGATCCCTTGGGCGCCAAGCGATATGAGCCTTCGAGGGCCTTGAGCAGCGAGCTGGATTCCAGCGTCCAGCTCAACGATTGGCGATCCGCGGGCCAGTTGTAGGACATGACCAAGGTGTCTTTGAAAATGGTGGCGTCCATTAACATCCGCGCCCGCTTCGGGTAGCCCTCGTTGTCGGCCTCCAGGACTTCGACTTGCTTGTATTCCGAAATCCATTCCGGGTAGGCCTCGAGGTCGGCGATCGCCTTCATCACCTCGCCCGGGTCCGCGTCGATGTGAATGGTCTGCGTCGTCTTGTCCGCCACCTGGCTACTTCTCTCTCTCCCCCGAGCCGTTCTCCTGCAAGCGGGTGGCCCCCCATCTGAAGCGGGAGTACGCCGCCTGCGCAGCGAAACGGTACTCTCCGGACCAACCCTGATCCGGCTAAACTACCGGAGAAACACCCACCGGACGTGATCGTTCGAGGGTGGTTTTCACTTCGAAGGCCATTTTTTTGCCCGCCACCCGGCGGCGGTGTGTCATTTTGGCCAGATTCATCTTGGCCAGCTGCCAGGCGGCCACGCCGGACGGCTCGGCGTGCAGGAAATAGTGCAGCAGCACCCCGTCCAGCGTGGGTTCCAGCCAGATCTCCATGGTTCCGGTCAGGGCGCCGGTGACGGCCCACCTGATCCCCTTTTCCGCACGATCCTCGACGACCTGCAGCCTCAGGTCGGGCCACCACCGGCGCCAGCTGGCTCGATCGGCGACCGCGGCACCGACCCGTGCGCCGTCGGCGGCGACGAACATCTCGTCGGCGACCTGGATGCTGTTCACCGTTTCAGCTTCGCACACCAATTCAGCGGGCAAACCGGCCGGATTAGGCTGGCGCAAGCAGGCCAGCCGGCGAGCCGGCACCCGAAAGAAACATCACCCGAGGTCAAACGAGGTAATACCAGTGCGTGAGTTAAGTGTCCCTGCCCGCTTCGATGTCGACGAGCGCGAAAGCATCGCGGCAATCGTGTTCGAACACGAGCGCGACGATCCCGAGTTCGTCATCTACCAGCGCCTGATCGACGGCAACTGGACCGACGTCACGTGCGCCCAGGCGGCGGACCAAATTCGTTCTGCGGCACTGGGTTTGATCTCGCTGGGGGTACAGCCCGGGGACCGGGTCTCGATCTTTTCGGCTACCTGCTACGAGTGGGCGATTCTCGACCTCGCGATCTTGGCGGTGGGCGGAGTCACCGTGCCGATCTATGAGACGTCCTCGGCCGAGCAGGTGCGCTGGGTGCTGCAGAACTCCGAAGCCGTCGTGGCGTTCACCCAGACCGACGCGCACGCCGCGATGGTCACCGAGCTCACCGGCGCGCTGCCCGCGCTGCGCCGGGTGCTGCACATCGACGGTTCGGGCCCCAAGGCGCTCGACCAGCTCATGGCCGAGGGCACGTCGGTCGACAAGGCCGAGCTGACCGCACGGCTGGATGGGCTGCGTAGCACCGACGCGGCCACGCTCATCTACACCTCGGGCACCACCGGACGTCCCAAGGGCTGTCAACTCACGCACGCCAACCTGCTCAGCGAGATCCGCGGCACCCACGAGTGCCTGCCGACGCTGCTGTCCAAGGGTCAGCGGCTGCTGGTGTTCCTGCCGCTCGCCCACGTGCTGGCCCGGGCACTGACGTTGTCCGCGTTCGCCAGCAAGGTGACCGTCGGGTTCACCAGCGACATCAAGAATCTGCTGCCGATGCTGGCGGTGTTCAAACCGACCGTCGTGGTGTCGGTGCCGCGCGTGTTCGAGAAGGTGTACAACACCGCCGAACAGAACGCCGCCAACGACGGCAAAGGGCCGATCTTCAAGGCGGCCGCGCAGACCGCGGTCGACTGGAGCCGGGCCCACGACAGCGGCCGGCCGGGGTTGGCGCTGCGCGCCAAGCATGCGCTGTTCGACCGGCTGGTGTACCGCAAGCTGCGCACGGCGTTGGGCGGCAACTGCAGTGCGTCCGTGTCCGGTGGAGCACCGCTGGGTGCACGGCTGGGCCACTTTTACCGCGGCGTGGGCGTGACCATCTACGAGGGCTACGGCCTGACCGAGACCAGCGCCGCGATCACGGTCAACCAGATCGGCGCTTTGAAGATCGGGACCGTGGGAAAGCTGGTGCCCGGCAACAGCATACGCATCGCCGAGGACGGCGAGCTGTTGGTGCGTGGCGGTGTGGTGTTCAGCGGCTACTGGCGCAACGAGCAGGCCACCGACGAGGCATTCACCGACGGCTGGTTTCGGACCGGTGACCTCGGCGCGGTCGACGACGACGGCTTTCTGACCATCACCGGCCGCAAGAAGGAAATCATCGTCACCGCGGGCGGCAAGAACGTCGCCCCCGCCGTGCTGGAGGATCAGCTGCGGGCACACCCGCTGATCAGCCAGGCGATGGTGGTCGGGGACGCCAAGCCATTCATCGGCGCGCTGATCACCATCGACCCCGAGGCGTTCGACGGCTGGAAGAGCCAGCACCACAAGGCGGCCGGCGCCTCGGTGGGCGATCTGGCCACCGACCCCGATCTGGTCGCCGAGGTGGAGGCGGCCGTCAAGCAGGCCAACATGGCGGTGTCACACGCGGAGTCGATACGTAAGTTCCGCATTCTGCCGGTCGACTTCACTGAGGACACCGGTGAGCTGACACCGACGATGAAGGTCAAGCGCAACGTGGTGGCCGAAAAGTTCGCCTCCGAGATCGAGGCGATCTACAGCAAGGACTAACTAGCCGCCCAACAGGTCGGCCAACCGGGCGGCCAGCGTGTCCCAGCGCCACTGAGACGTCACCCACGACCGCCCGGCCGCACCCATCGCGGCGGCGCGCTCGCGATCGGTCAGCAATTCGGCGACGGCACCGGCGACCTCGTCCACCGAACGGCCGTCGATCACCAGTCCAGTCTTGTTGTGCTGCACGGCTTCTGGGGCTCCGCCCGAGTCGCCGGCGATGACCGGCACGCCGGTGGCCGAAGCCTCCAGGAACACGATGCCCAGGCCCTCGACGTCCATGCCCCCACCGCGGGTGCGGCATGGCATCGCGAACACATCGGCCATTGCGTGGTGCGCGGGCAGTTCGTCGCCCGGCACGGCGCCGGTGAAGGTCACGTGATCGGCCACGCCACAGTCGCGGGCCAGCCCGCGCAGCGTCTCGAGATACGGACCGCCCCCGACGATCACCAGCGCGGCTTCCTCGACGCGCCGCCGGATCGACGGCAGCGCCTTGATCAGCACGTCCTGGCCTTTGCGCGGCACCAGCCGCGACAGGCACACCACGGTGGGCCGCTCGCCCAGCCCGTAGCGGTCCCGCAGCTCGGCGCGGCCGGCCGGGTCGGGCCGGAACCGGTCGGTGTCCACCCCGGGCGGCAAGTACTCCAGCGACGCCGCGGGCCCGAAGGCCGGCGCGAACCGCGACCGGGTGTACCGGCTGACGAACGTCACGACGTCGGTGTCCTCGCCGATGCGACGCAGCACCGACCGGGCCACCGGAAGCATCGACCAGCCCACTTCATGCCCGTGTGTGCTGGCCAGCACCCGCGACGCACCGGCCTGGCGGGCACGCTGCGCCAGCAGGGCCAGTGGTGCCGCGGCGCCGAACCAGACGGTGTCGATGTCGTGCTCGGCGATGAGCCGCCGCATCCGGCGATCGACCGTCGGGCCGGGCAGCATCAGCGTGCCGGGATGACGCACTACCCGATAGCCGGCCCCGCGGGCCGCCTCGTCGAACCCGTCGGCGCCCTTCCATTTCGGCGCGTACACCGTGATCTCGTGTGACCCCGCCCTGGCCAGCCGGGAGACGAACTCCCCCAGGTACGACTGGATGCCGCCGCGTCGGGGCGGAAAGTCGTTGGTTACCAGCAGGACCCGGCTCACCTGCGTCAGGCTAGCGGGCCGCCCACTGATGCCAGCGCACCAGGACGATCGCCGTGTCGTCGGACAGCACGTCGTGCAGCGCGGTGGGCACGTCGACGTAGGTGGCACCACAACTGGCCACGTAGAGTTCGCGCAACTTCGCGGTCCCGTAGGTGTCGGCCACGAAGCGGGCGAACCACCACACCCGGTCGTATGCCGAGGAGCGCTGCGACCCCGGGGTGTCCAGGTCGGCGTCCGACGGCAGCGTCAGTGGCACCGGCAGCGCATCGACGGGCACCGGGGTGGGTGGCCGCGCGACGAAGTCAGCGACCCCTTCGGCCAGCCACCGGGGTGCATCCAGCGCGGTGTCGGCGCGTGCCGCGTAGTGGAAAAGCTCGTGTGTCAACACAATTCGTAAGGATTTTTCGCTCATACCGGCCGCACCCGGCGCGAACACGATCCGTTCGCCGACCGCAAGGCGCCGGACAGGATCGACGTGGTCGGCGACCGTCACCGCCGCGATATCCGCCCACCGCGATCCCGGGCCCCCTCCGGCGGCGGCGTGAAACTCTTCGTCCGTGCCGGCGACCACCATCGAGATATCGCGCGACCAATCCGTTCCCCAGAAGGCCTGCACCGCCTCCACCGCACCGCCGATGTCGGCCTGGATTCGCGACATCAGGCGCTCGACGGCGGGGACATTCGAACCGAGCAACCGGACGTGGCGGTCGCCGACGCGGAATTGCCGCGTCACCGGGCTCGCGTGGGCGTGGGTGGGCGTTATCACCTGCGCACGTCGGATTGCCCGGTCGCGTTCGGCATGCAGCGGCACAGCCGCAGCCGTGATCAGCTCAAGAACCAACACCCAGGCCAGCAGTACCGGAGACCATCGGCGCCGGCGCGCGCCGAGGGGTTTAGTAGCGACGCGCGTCGTGGATCGGGCCGGCGGCGTCCATCGGCACCACCCGCACCGGCACACCGTAGGTAGAGGAATGGATCACCATGCCGTCACCGACGTAGATGCCGCTATGTGACGCGTCGGAATAGAAGGTCAGCACATCGCCGGGCTGCAGGTCCGCCAGCGCCACCGGCTGACCACCTTGCGCCTGCGCCTGGCTGGAGTGCGGCAGCGCGATGCCCGCCTGCTGGAACGCCCACATCACCAACCCGGAGCAGTCGAACCCGCCGGGTGCGGCCCCGCCCCACACATAAGACGACCCGACCTGGGTCAACGCCGCCTGCACGACGGTCGCGCGGTCACCGGAAGGCGGTGGAGCTGACCCGGGTAGCCCCGGCGGCCAGGGCAGTCCCCCGGGCGCAGGAGCCTGGCCAGGCGGAGCCGCGTCCGGCGGTGGCGCACCGGGCGGTGCGGCCTCCGGAGCCGGACCATTGGGCAGCACCGCCACCGCCGGGACCGCACCGGGATCGGCGAGCGCTGCTTGCTGCTGGGGCGTCAACGAGACGTACTGCGACTTGACGACGGCGATCTGGACCTGCAACTCGCTCTGCTTTTTCTGCAGGGCCGCCCGAACCGCGGCGGCCTGCTCGGCCGCGTTCTTGGCCTCGGCGGCGGACTTGAGCGCCGCCTGCTCGGCCTTGGCGGCCTGCTCTCCAGCGGCCCGGTAGCTGGTCATCTGGTTGGACATTTGCGTCCCCAGCACCCGCTGCAGGGCCATCTTGTCGATGAGCTGCTGAGGCGACTCGGCGGTCATGATGGCGTTCATGCCGTCGGTGCGACCACCCATGTACGTCGCGGCCGCCAGTTTGTTGACCGCCGTCTGGAACGTGCCCAGGCGCGCCTTAGCGGCCGCGGCCGCGGCCTGGTCATCCGCGAGCTTCTTGTCCGCCGCGTGTTGAGCAGCCAGCTTGGCGTTCAGGTCGAGCTGAGCGCTGTGCATCGCCTCGGTGGTCTGCTCCGCCTGGCGGGACAAGTCGTTGAGTTTTGCGAGCGCGTCGCCTGCGGGGTCGGCCGCCACGTGGGGGGCCAGCGCACCGGATAACACGGTGAACCCGGCAAGCGCTCCGACGCAAGAGCGCGCAAAAACGCGCGAAATCGAATGCTTAGAGCCAAGCCTCAAGAGATAGTTTCCTTAAAACTGCCAAAAACTGGGAACGTGGTTTTTGCCATCGAGCCGGTTTAGGTCTCAAACAGGTTACGAAACGATATACGCGTTTGTCCAAAGGGGGCGGTTAAGAAAATGGGAAGAATCCTGTCAAAACTTTGAGAAACGCGATAGGTGCGGCGGATTGCACTCTAGCCGTTTTTGTTGGCGCACAAGACAATTAAGCGACACCGGATCCTTGAGATCCACAATCGCGGCGGATCGGCACCAGGCGCAACCTAGGGGCGAGCCCGACCTCAGCGAGCACCTCGAGAGCAGCGCGCTCGTCCTGTAACAACGTTTCGGGCACGCCGAGTAGCACGCTGACGACGCAATCGCGGCATGCCGGGCCACGCACCGCGCAGTCGTCACAGTCGATGACCACCGGTTCGCTGATGTGTGCCATGGGCTCGGTCCTCTCGATCTCGCTCAGTGGGGCTGCCCGCACGCTAACCGCAGGCACCGACAACTAGTCGCCCGGCGTGGCTGCACCGGGGCTGTCGGTGCCGGTGCTTACCGTCACGTGCCATGGGTGTGACCGGCTCGAACCAGCTGAGTTTCGCTGAGTTAGGGGCGGCCTTCGATTCGGAGGGGGCACTGTCGCTACGTCAGACCACCTTCGTCGTGGTGGACCTCGAGACGACGGGAGGACGAGCGGCGGGCACCGAGCAAAAGCCCGCCGACGCCATCACCGAGATCGGCGCGGTCAAGGTCCGCGGCGGCGCCGTGCTCGGTGAGTTCGCCACCCTGGTGGACCCGCAGCGCAGCATCCCGCCGCAGATCGTGCAGCTCACCGGCATCACGTCGGCGATGGTCTGCGACGCCCCGACCATCGACGCCGTGCTGCCGATGTTTTTGGAGTTCGCCCGCGATTCGGTGCTGGTCGCCCACAACGCCGGGTTCGACATCGGATTCCTGCGCGCCGCGGCGCAGCGGTGCAACATCGCCTGGCCCCGGCCACCGGTGCTGTGCACGGTCCGGCTGGCCCGCCGGGTGCTCAGCCGCGAGGAAGCCCCCAGCGTGCGGCTGGCCGCCCTGGCGCGGCTGTTCACCGCCGCCTGCCAGCCCACCCACCGCGCCCTCGACGACGCCCGCGCCACCGTCGACGTGTTGCACGCGCTCATCGAGCGAGTCGGTAACCAGGGCGTGCACACCTACGCCGACCTGCGCGCCTACCTGCCGAACGTGACGCCGACCCAGCGCCGCAAAAGAGTGCTCGCCCAGGGGTTGCCGCACCGGCCGGGGGTCTATCTGTTCCGCGGGCCGTCGGGCGAGGTGCTCTACGTCGGTACCACCGTCGACCTGCGGCGCCGGGTCAGCCAGTATTTCACCGGCGCCGACACCCGCGGCCGGATGAAGGAGATGGTCACGCTGGCCGCCGCGGTCGACCACGTCGAGTGCGCGCACGCGCTGGAGGCCGGTGTGCGGGAACTGCGAATGCTGGCCGCACATGCGCCGCCGTACAACCGCCGGTCGAGGTTTCCGCAGCGCTGGTGGTGGGTGGCGCTGACCGACGAGGCGTTTCCGCGGCTTACCGCGGTGCGTGCGCCGCGGCACGACCGCGTCGTCGGCCCGTTTCGGTCCCGGGCCGATGCCGCCGAAACAGCGGCCCTGCTGGCGCGGTTCACCGGCCTGCGCACCTGTGCAACGCGGCTGGGGCGGTCGGCGCTGCACGGGCCCGCCTGCCCGCCGCTGGAGGTGTCGCCCTGCCCGGCCGCCCGCGACGTGACGGCCACCCAGTACGCCGCGGCGGTGGCGCGCGCCGCGGCGCTGATCGACGGGCTGGACAACGCCGCGCTGGCCGCGGCCGTACAGCAGGTGACCGCGCTGGCCGAGCGCCGCCACTACGAGAGCGCCGCGCGCTTGCGCGACCGCATCGCCACCGCCGTCGAGGCGCTGTGGCGGGCCCAGCGGCTGCGTGGGTTGGCCGCGCTGCCCGAGCTGATCGCCGCGGCGCCGGACAGCAGCGGCGGCTACCACCTGGCCGTCATCCGGCACGGCCAACTCGCCGCCGCCGGCAGCGCCACCCGCGGGGTGCCGCCGATGCCGGTGGTGGACGCCATCCAGGCCGGCGCCCAGGTGATCCTGCCCGCGCCGGCCCCGCTCGGCGGCGCGCTGGTCGAGGAGACGGCGCTGATCGCGCGCTGGCTGGCCACGCCGGGGGTGCGCATCGTCCGGGTCGCCAGCGTGGACGACGCCGGGTGGGCCTCGCCTTTGGGGTCGGCGGGCGCCTGGGCGGCCTGGGCGGCGTTGGCGCGCTCGGCCCGGCTGGCCGGCGAGCAGGACCGGGGCTCAGACCTACTGGCAGCACACAACACAATTACAACAGATCCGGAGTCCCCCCTGCTTCGCGGGCGCCGTCTGGGGGCCGCTGATGACGGCCTTCCTCATGACCAGGATCGGCGGTTTCTTCCGCCGTACTCGGGTGGTGAGAGGCGGATCGGCGCTCACGAGAGCGCCGCCTCATAGTCCGCATAGGTGGGGTTGGTGGCAGGCCTACGGCCTGGTCAGCATCTCCCGGTAATACTCCGCCACCGTCAATCTGGGGGCCGTTGGCGTGGTCTCTACCTTGCGGTTGCGTCTGACGGTCACGAGGGGACTCCTCTCAAGTGGTTGTACTTCTGTCGGCCAGCGGCTGCCCGCTTCCGGGAGAGGCTGGCAGCCTTCTCGGCTTGCTCCTCCTCGGTGTCGGGCAATCCCAACCTGCCGACTCAGTTGCGCCAGCAGAGCCCGCTGGGCTCTGGCCTCACGCGACGAGCGGGCTTATGACCTGCTGGCCCATAGAGCCTTTGACTGTGAGGGGTGCCTCGTCGGCTGCCTCGTCCAGCTCGGCTACGGTCATCACCACGGCCACGCTCACTAGGAAGACTCGGGAGGAACACCCCCGGCCATTGAGGCCGGGGTGTTTCATTTGGGTGGATTACCGGGAGCTTGGTCACCAATCAATCCGAAACATGGTCATCACCTCTGCAGGAACCACCTCGGCTTGCTCCCGTGTCGCGGGTGCCGGCTTGCGACTTGGGCAGTTGTCGAATCCTCAGCGTCGTCGTGACGACCCAAGACCTCCGTGGCGCGCATCTCTCCGCCGCGGAGGCCGACTGAGCCGCACCGGCTGTGGCCTCGGGCCTACGCGCGACTTTCCAAGTTTATTGCTGGACTTTCCTGGTTTATTGCCGGTCGTGGTGCTATTCCCCTGACATAAGGGACTTCGCAGTCTTCACAACCCCAAATCAATTTGTGCATGTAACAGCCCACACAAAACCCCAGCGTGGCCTCCGACCACGTCAGGACAAAACAGACCGCAACAACAGCCGCCATCGCTACGGGCGATGCCCCGAACAGGCGCATGGCAAGACACGTCGCTGCTAAACCGGCACCGAGCAACCATGCAAACCGTTTCGGCCGCGTTGGTTTCCACACCGGACGAATGTGCATTGTTAACGCTGTGCCCAGAATGCCAGTGGGGCTGAACGGAGTTAAGCCGGTAGCCGCCGCAGCCAACATATCAAAAAGCACGAACGGACCAACAATGATCACCGGATCGGTTTCCGGGCGCAAAAGCAATAATGCGATGGTGATTGCCGAGATAATATTTAGCAAACCTGCCCTTGCGCGGGTCGCAACTTCGTTGATGCGCGGTTCCACATGTGTATGCGTCATCTGCCCCATTGCCCACCACGGCGTATTGAGAAAAGCATGTTCAAGTGGGACTGGCCGACTAACCATCAATTGATCCTAAAAACGTGGCAAAACATTGGTTTTGACAAAACTCGATTGGACGTCAAGTAGTTTACCATAACGGTATTGTGCACGCCTCTGGCCAGCCACTTTGAATCGACGACAATGGCAAAGCTGCGGCCGACCAATGCCCACCCGGTGACCAACACGACAGCGTGACATGCGACGGCTCGAGTGGTTTGGCGCTGCTGCCGGTCGCAGTAAAAGATCTCCTCGGAGCCGAAACACCGCGGAGCCGGCTGACGGCGACACCACCAAGGGCAACAGCCACCACGACGACGAGCGGTATCCAAGCCCGTTTGAGAAAGGTGAACATTGAAGTCTCCCTTCGTTCGTTGCCTGGTTACGTCGTTACCCCTGCGCCACTGTGCGGAATAGGGCCATTCGGCCCCGTGACGAGCGGCTCCGTTTGCCTCTGTGGAACTCGGGCGCGAGGGACACGCTCAGGCCAAAGACAGGAATAGCTTTTCGAGTTCGCCTTCGGTGAGCGTCGGGCCGAGTTCGCTGTCGGTTCCGGTAATGCAGCGCCGCATCCCGGCGGCGACGATCTTGAAGCCGGCGCGGTCGAGCGCACGCGAGACGGCGGCCAGTTGCGTGACGATGTCCCTGCAGTCACGGCCCGCTTCGATCATCGCGATGACCCCGGAGAGTTGGCCCTGTGCGCGCCGGAGCCGCGTGAGTACCAGATCCATTGCGTCGGTATCGGCCGAAGCCATGATTGGTCCTTCTTTCTGCTGGAGTGGATTATCGCCGCCACCAGGGGCGGACTTTCGCTTCCGGGTGGCCGTCGCACCACTGGGACGGCGGTATCTGAGCCTTCACTTCGGCGATGTGCCGACCGCAACCCGACCAGGTCACCAGGCCGCAGGTCCGGCACCGAACGGCATGGCACATCAGCGGCTCTTCGCGCCGGCCGTCGATGGCGGCCCCTGGTAGGGGCGTTGCAGCACGGCGAACTCGGACATCGACGCCGCTGTCACCACGGCGTCAAGCAACGCGATGCCCGCGTCTCGAGCGGGGAGACCCGTCAGCACCGGCCCGAAAAATCCCCTGCCGTCGACGGCGATGATCGGGCTGCCGCCACTGCCGCCGAGCGCGTCCTGACTGCGTTGATGCGCCGCGCGCACGCTGTCATCCCACGCCGGGTCGTCGAGTGCGTCGACCAGCTCTGGACTGGAGCTCGTCGCCGCCAGCGCCTCCTTGACCAAGCTGTCGGCCACATCTCCAGCCCCGTTGTGCACCAGGGCACCCAAGGCTTCGTAAAGATCGCCGAATGCGCCGGGCCCGCCTTCGTCTGTCGCGGCGGCGAATACCCGGCCCACACGACGCGACCACTCGAGTTTGGCACGCTGGGCGGGCGCCACATCGCGACCCTCGTTAAGCACCGCCAGACTCATCTGCCGCAGTATGACACTGCGTCCGGTCGTGGCGGCCGCATCCAGCAACCAACGCGACGTCACCCAGGCAAACGGGCATACTGGGTCGACGTAGAGGTCGATCGAAGTCATCGCAGCTCCTCGGCGAGTGTGCTTATCGCGGCCTGTAGTTGCCGTGTCACTTCTTCGGCGACCGGCGACAACGCGGGATCCTCGACGACCTGCACCATCAACTCCGGGTTCATCGCCTCGATGTGCACTGTTGCGGGATTCTCCGCATCTTCCCGGACGACGACATTGCAGGGCAGCAGCAATCCGACCTGTTTGTTCGCCGACAAAGCCCGGTGCGCCAGTGGGGGGTTGCAGGCACCAAGAATCAGATAGCGTTCCATCGACTCTCCCAGCTTCTCCTTGAGAGTCGCTTGCACATCGATCTCGGTTAACACCCCGAACCCATTGTCCTTCAATACTTCCCGAGTCCTTGAGACAACCTTGTCGAAGTCGGCTGTGTCGATCGATGTACTAATCGCGATAGACATGTTTTCCCTTTCCTGGTAGCGGTTACGTGTTGATCAACGGCAAAGGACATGGTGGATAGCAGTTCTCGCATTCATGGTGGCCAGCGGCACGACGTGTTAGCCGCCGGACGGCGCATACCCGAAACGACGACACTGCCGGCCTGATACACAAACTACGGTCCCCTTCAGATACTGGCGCAGCGGTCGTCGACGAGCCGGCGAGCACCGTTACCGACCGCCCCACCTAATGGATCACTACCCTCCTCCTATACCCGCTGGGGTATACAAGTAGGAAGTGTAGCAGATACCCCTACCGGTATCTAGGTAGGCCGCGACGTGGGCAGGCGATCGCCGCGGATCCCGGCGCGCCTCTTCAGCAGAGGTAGAGGTCCGCCGCAGGATCGACGCCCCGCCTGGCAGCTCGTGTCGAGCCGGCCGGCCGCCCCGTCGCCCGCAGGATCGCATAGCACCGCTGGTGTGAGATCCCCAGCCGTTCACCGGCCTCCCGCATAGTGGCGCCGGCATCAACCAGCTTTGCTAACCGATCCCCGAATTGAACACAGTCCTCCGAAAACGACATGGCCGCCGCAACCTCTCAAAATTGAGAGTGTTGCGACGACCATGTGAACTCGCCTTGTCGTCCGGGCCTTCAAGCGCCGCCATGAACTGGTACAGCACGGTTTCTCGGTCCGTTGACCGGTTGGGGATTTGGTCTATCAACGAACCGGCCACCATCGACATTGACGCGAGTCGCACGGTCAGTAGGTGCACGAGTTTCAGCAGCTCGTCGCGATCTAAAGGGCCTGCATTCACAGCAATGGCCTCGGACAGCAGATTGTGGTTTATACCGCCATCGGCCACGGACGCGGACACAGCCGCGCGTGATAACGCTCGCACGGCGGCCACCGCGTCTTGTGTTGGTTCGGGTTGGTCGGTCATAGTTCTTCCTCCGCCTATCCGTTAAGTCTCATCGTTCGTCGTCTCCTGTTCTCGGTAGGGGTATTCCGTCCTCGGGCACGTATAGGTGGGTATGGAGAGCCTTACCACCCGGTGACGGGTGGAGCACGAACCTGATCCCCTTGTCGATCAGGAGCTGCCGGTGGTCATCGGTCGACCAGACTTCCCGATATGTCCGGTCCGTCTCGACTGTGACCCACTCCGAGGCCCGGACGGGGGTCATCGACAGCTTGGTCCGTCGTTCGATAAGACTCCTCATCCGTTCTAGGTAGACCCGCTCGTCGTCGGCGGTCACGACTAGCCCAGCGTCCGACTCACGCCGTAGGCGGGCTATCGTCGCCCCCACCTGTTCCAGCTCGTGGGAGTGGTCCTCGCCGGGGACGAACACGCGGCGGGTGACCTTCGTGTCCCCCCACTGCTCTAGGAACGACTGCTCTAGCAGCTCGTCCCCGATGTCCGCCCGGACGAACACCCGGGGGCACTTCCTGGCACAGCGGTAGTAGAGGCGTCCGCCCTTCCCAGAGATTTGCCGCGCCAGCGACCGCCCGCACGTGCCGCAAAAGCCAACCCCGAGCATCGGGTTAGCCGATGCGGTCGGGGTCCGCTGGTTCTGCTTTCGCAGCGCAGCGGCGTTCTGGATCTGCTGCCACATATCGGGGTCGAACGTCGGAGGGGCGAGCCTGATCGGCTCGCCACCCCCGTCTAGCACGGTCTCCCCTTTGTGGAGCTTGAGCCCCTGGGTACGGGGGGAGGTCAGAGCGTCGATGACCGTGGCCATAGTCCAAGTTGAGGTTCTACCGCTGGCTCGCGCTTTGTTCGTCTGTGCCCCGGTCTCGTTCAACCACGCGGTGATCCGCACGAACGACCACCCGTCGAGCAGCTTCCGGGCCATGCCGTGCAGCAGCTCTTTGCCCTCTGAGTCGGTCGCTAAGCCCTTACCCTTACCGGAAGGGTGGTCCACCACTTTGAAGCCCAGAGGGGGCACGCCAGAGGGCCAACGATCGGTCTGACGGAGCACCCGGTGCCCGTCCAGGGCGCGGGTCTTGAACCGGTTCAGCTCTAGCTGGGCGAAGAACGACCCGAGGTACACGAACAGCTCGGACATCATCCCCTCGATAGACCCCCGGTCTCGGTCGTCGCGGTAGTTGAGGGTGAGCCCGTCTTCAGCGAAGACGAGCATCTTCGAGTGGCCCTCGGCCCACTCCGCGAACTTCACGCAGTCCCGGGTGGACCGGAACAACCGGTCCAGCTTGGAGAACACGAGTAAGTCCCACTCGTGGGACTTCTCCTCTGACAGCCACGGCCCGAGGTCTGGCCGATCGAACGGAGAGACCGAGGCTGATACACCGAGATCTTGGATAGTCCCAACGATCTGGTGACCCCGCTCGGCTACCCACTTCGTGCCGGTCTCCTGTTGGGCGATGTGGGAGACCTTCTGGGGGCCTTGGACGACGGAGACACGAGCACCGACCAGCGCACGCAACGGAGTTGCGGCGCTCATCGGACCACGACCTCCGGTCGTCGGTCCAAGGCACGGAGTTGACCAGTCATGTTGGGATCATATATCGTACTGATGGCTGAACCGCACCCATCGCGCGAGCAGCTGCTCGGCCGCGCCGGAGTCGATGGCCGCGCCGGCACGCGCCAGCCCGTCCTCCCACGCGGGCAGCCATTCAGCGCGGCTGGATAGCCCGGCATGGGCGACGATCGCGCCGGCGGCGTTGAGCACGACGGCGTCGCGCACCGCGCCCTTGGCACCGGACAGCACCGCACGCGCCTCGGCCGCGTTGGCCTGCGCGTCGCCGCCCAGCAGCTCGTCCAGTTCGGCGCGGGCAAAGCCGAATCCGGCGGGATCGAACGTCAGCTTGTCCACCGTGCCGGCCTGCACCCGCCAGATGGTGCTCGTCGTGGTGGTGGTCAACTCGTCGAGCCCGTCGTCGCCGTGCACGACGAGCACGCTGGACCGGCGCGCGGCGAACACGCCCGCCATCACCTCGGCCAGGTCGGCGAACGCGCAGCCGATCAACCCCGCCCGCGGTCGGGCCGGATTGGTAAGTGGCCCAAGGAGATTGAAGACGGTGGGCACCCCGAGCTCGCGGCGCACCGTAGACGCGTGCCGGTACGACGGATGGAAGGTCGGGGCGAAGCAGAACCCGATTCCCACCTCGGCGAGACTGCGCGCGACCTGCTCGGGTCCGAGGTCGATACGCACCCCGAGCGCCTCGAGCGTGTCGGCGCCGCCGGCCAGCGAGGACGACGCCCGGTTGCCGTGTTTGACCACCGGCACGCCGGCGGCGGCAACCACGATCGCGGCCGTGGTGGACAGGTTGACGGTGTTGGCGCCGTCGCCGCCCGTTCCGACGATGTCGACGGCGTCGTCGGCTATGGCGTCAGCGGGCAGCTGGCGCGCGTGGCTGAGCATGGCGTCGGCCAACTCACCGACTTCGGCCGCGGTGGGAACCTTCATCTTCATCGCCACCGCGAAAGCCGCGATCTGAGTCGGGCGGGCATTGCCGGCCATGATTTGGTCCATGGCCCAGGTGGCCTGGCCCCGGGCCAGGTGCTGTCCGTCCGTCAGACGCCTCAGAACCTGCGGCCATGACAGGTGTTCCACGCACCGATGGTCCCACGATCACCAACCGCCCCAAAAGGCGCTTGCGAAACGATGGGGAGCAACGGGGCGAGCAACTAGGCGGGAAACGACGCGCACGACAAATTTCCGACCCGGGTAGTGCACAACAACTACAAAGCGTCATACTTGCGGATGTGACGAGCGCTGTAGGGACCTCGGGTACTGCGATCACGTCGCGAGTTCATTCGCTGAATCGGCCCAACATGGTCAGTGTCGGCACCATAGTGTGGCTCTCCAGTGAGCTGATGTTCTTTGCTGGCCTGTTCGCGATGTACTTCACGGCACGAGCTCAGGCCGGCGGGAAGTGGCCGCCGCCGCCGACCGAGCTGAATCTGTATCAGGCCGTGCCGGTGACGCTGGTCCTGATCGCCTCGTCGTTCACTTGCCAGATGGGGGTGTTCGCGGCCGAGCGCGGCGACATCTTCGGGCTGCGCCGCTGGTATGTCATCACGTTTTTGATGGGCCTGTTCTTCGTCCTGGGCCAGGGTTACGAGTACTTCCACCTGGTGACCCACGGGACCACGATCCCCAGCAGCTCCTACGGCACCGTCTTCTTCCTGGCCACCGGCTTCCACGGGCTACACGTCACCGGCGGCCTGATCGCCTTCATCTTCTTGCTGGCCCGCACCGCCATGACCAAATTCACACCCGCGCAGGCGACCGCCAGCATCGTCGTCTCGTACTACTGGCATTTCGTCGACATCGTGTGGATCGCGCTGTTCACCGTGATCTATTTCATTCGATAGGAGTGAGCGGTTGAAGAAACTGGGGTTCACTCGATCCGCTAGCCGCGGTAGTGACTCGATCGCCCGGCGGCGTTTGCGCCGCCGCCTGTCGGGCGGCCTGCTGCTGCTGATAGCGCTGACCCTTGCGGGGGGGCTGGCGGCGGTCCTCACCCCCTCACCCCAGGTCGCGGTCGCCGACGAGAACAACTCGGCAATACTGCGCACCGGCAAGCAACTGTTCGACACCTCCTGCGTGTCCTGCCACGGCGCCAACCTGCAAGGCGTGACCGACCACGGGCCCAGCCTGATCGGCGTCGGCGAGGCGGCCGTCTACTTCCAGGTGTCCACCGGCCGGATGCCTGCCATGCGTGGTGAGGCCCAGGCGGTCCGCAAGGATCCGATTTTCGACGAGTCGCAGATCGACGCGATCGGCGCCTTCGTGCAAGCCAACGGCGGTGGCCCCACCGTGCTGCGCAACCCCGACGGCAGCCTCGCGATGAAGTCGCTGCGCGGCGATGACCTGGGCCGTGGCGGTGACCTGTTCCGGCTCAACTGCGCCTCGTGCCACAACTTCACCGGGAAGGGCGGGGCGCTTTCTTCAGGCAAGTTCGCGCCCGACCTCGGGCCGGCCAACGAACAGCAAATCCTGGCCGCGATGCTGACCGGCCCGCAGAACATGCCGAAGTTCTCCGACCGCCAGCTTTCGCTCGACGCGAAGAAGGACATCATCGGCTACGTGCGGACCGTCGCTGAAGAGCGCGCGCCCGGCGGCTATGGCCTCGGTGGATTCGGACCCGCGCCCGAAGGCATGGCCTTTTGGATCATCGGGATGGTCGCCGCGATCGGGCTGGCACTGTGGATTGGGGCGCGATCATGAGCGACACCGACAAACACAGGACTCCCGGCGAACCCGATGAGGCTGCCCTCGCGACGATGTCGAACGAGGAACTGCTGGACCTGGGCGGCAAGCTCGATGGCGTCCAGATCGCCTACAAGGAGCCCCGCTGGCCGATCGAGGGCACCAAAGCCGAGAAGCGCGCCGAGCGTGGAGTCGCCCTCTGGCTTTTGCTGGGTGGCGTCTTCGGGCTGGCGCTGCTGCTGGTCTTTCTGTTCTGGCCGTGGGAGTACAAACCGAAGGAAGCCGCCGGCAGCCTGCTGTACACGCTGGCTACCCCGCTGTACGGCCTGACCTTCGGAATGTCCGTCCTGTCGATCGCCGTCGGCGCCGTGCTCTACCAGAAACGGTTTATCCCGGAAGAGATTTCGATCCAGGAGCGACACGACGGCGCTTCCCGCGAGATCGACCGCAAGACGGTCGTGGCGAACCTGACCGACGCGCTGGAAACCTCGACGATCAAGCGCCGCAAGATGATTGGCGCCTCGCTGGGCTTGGGCCTGGGCGCGTTCGGCCTGTCCACCTTGGTGGCGTTTGCCGGCGGCCTCATCAAGAACCCGTGGAAGCCGGTCGTGGACACCGCCGATGGGAAGAAGGCCGTGCTGTGGACGTCGGGCTGGACCCCGCGCTATCACGGCGAAACCATCTACCTCGCGCGCGCCACCGGGTCCAGCGAAGGCGCGCCGTTCCTCAAGATGCGCCCAGAAGACATGGATGCCGGCGGCATGGAGACCGTCTTCCCGTGGCGGGAGTCGGACGGCGACGGCACCACCGTGGAGTCACACGAAAAGCTCTCGGCGATCAAGATGGGCATCCGCAATCCGGTGATGCTCATCCGGATCAAGCCCAGCGACATGGGCCGCGTGGTGAAGCGGCAGAATCAGGAAAGTTTCAACTGGGGCGAGTTCTTCGCCTTCACCAAGGTCTGCTCGCACCTGGGTTGCCCGTCGTCGCTGTACGAGCAGCAGTCCTACCGGATCCTGTGCCCTTGCCACCAGTCGCAGTTCGACGCGTTGCACTTCGCCAAGCCGATCTTCGGCCCGGCGGCCCGCGCGCTGGCGCAACTGCCCATCACGATCGACTCCAACGGGTATCTGGTCGCCAACGGTGACTTCATCGAGCCCGTCGGACCGGCATTCTGGGAGCGCACAACAACATGAGCCCGAAACTCAGTCCCCCGAAGATCGGTGACGTCCTGGCCAAGCAAGGCGAGGACGTCGACACGCGCTATCACCCCTCGGCGGCCGTCCGTCGTCAGCTCAACAAGGTCTTCCCCACGCACTGGTCGTTCCTGCTCGGCGAGATCGCGATGTACAGCTTCATCGTCCTGCTGCTGACCGGTGTGTACCTGACACTGTTCTTCGATCCGTCCATGACGGAGGTCACCTACAACGGCGTGTACCAGCCGCTGCGCGGTGTCGAGATGTCACGCGCCTATCAATCGGCGCTCGACATCTCCTTTGAAATCCGCGGCGGCCTGTTCGTCCGGCAGGTCCACCACTGGGCCGCTCTGATGTTCGCCGCGGCGATCATGGTGCACCTGGCGCGGATCTTCTTCACCGGCGCGTTCCGGCGGCCGCGCGAGGCCAACTGGGTGATCGGGTCGCTGTTGCTGATCCTGGCCATGTTCGAGGGTTTCTTCGGCTACTCGCTGCCCGATGACCTGCTGTCGGGGATCGGACTGCGGGCCTCACTCTCGTCGATCACGCTGGGCATGCCGGTGATCGGGACCTGGCTGCACTGGGCGCTGTTCGGCGGCGATTTTCCCGGCAACATCCTCATCCCGCGGCTGTATGCGCTGCACATCCTGCTCTTGCCCGGAATCATCTTGGCGCTCATCGGTTTACACCTGGCGATGGTGTGGTTCCAGAAACACACCCAGTTCCCCGGCCCGGGCCGTACCGAGCAGAACGTCGTCGGCGTGCGGGTGATGCCGGTGTTCGCGGTCAAGTCCGGCGCGTTCTTCGCGGCCATCGTCGGTGTGCTGGGTCTGATGGGCGGCCTGCTGCAGATCAACCCGATCTGGAACCTGGGTCCCTACAAGCCATCTCAGATCTCGGCGGGTTCGCAGCCGGACTTCTACATGATGTGGACCGAGGGCCTGGCCCGTATCTGGCCGGCCTGGGAATTCTACTTCTGGCATCACACCATTCCCGCCGTGGTCTGGGTCGCGATAATCATGGGCCTGGTCTTCGGACTGCTGGTCGTCTACCCATTCCTGGAGAAGCGGTTCAGTCGCGATTACGCGCACCACAACCTGCTGCAACGGCCGCGCGACGTTCCGGTGCGCACCTCGATCGGCGCCATGGCGATCTCGTTCTACATGATCCTCACCCTCGCGGCCATGAACGACGTCATCGCGTTCAAGTTCCACATCTCGCTGAACGCGACGACGTGGATCGGGCGCATCGGCATGGTGATCCTTCCGCCGTTCGTCTACTTCATCACTTATCGGTGGTGCATCGGACTGCAGCGCAGTGACCGCGCGGTGCTCGAGCATGGCGTGGAGACCGGCATCATCAAGCGGCTGCCGCACGGCGCCTACATCGAGCTGCACCAGCCGCTCGGCCCTGTCGACGGCCACGGCCACCCGATCCCACTGGAATACCAGGGCGCCGCGGTTCCCAAGCGGATGAACAAGCTTGGTGCGGCCGGCACCCCGGGCTCCGGGAGCTTCCTGCGCGCCGATCCGGTTTCGGAGGACAGGGCGCTGCGCGAGGCGTCACACGCCTCCGAAGAGCGTGTGCTCACCGCGCTGCGCGAATACCAGGAAGCCATCAACGGTTCCACCAACGGCGAGCACGGCGAGCACTAGTTCTCGCTATTCGGCTGCGGCCGAAAGGCATTCGAGCACGGCGAGCACCAGCGTGCCACAGCGGTGGCGTGCCCTGGCCCGACCACTAGGGGATGCTTAATGCGATATCACAGGTGATATCGCGTTGGAGATTCGTCTATTGGTTTCAGTGTGGCGATCCGTAGCGATGGCGAGCACGACCAGCCCCAGCGCCCCACTGCGGCGGCCTCAGTAGTCACCTGGGCCACATGAGCACCGCCCGGCCGACCACTAGGTGATTCACAAATGCGATATCGCATGTGATATCGGGGCCCAGCGTGGTGATTCCGCTACTGCGCCGCGAGCACTTGGCGGAGCTGCCGCACGTACAGCCACTCGATCGCCGGCAGCCCGGCGGTGACGGCCCCCGCCAGCCCGTAGGCGACCCACGACGCTCCCTCGTGACCGACGGCCATCAGATAGGTCGCCGTCGCGACGCCGATCAGCGCGACACCGATCGTGCCGGTCAATGCGACGGTGCCGCGCAACCAGATTCGGTCCGCGGCTGAGCCCGGGGACTCGGCGCCAGGCGCCGACGGCTGTATCCTCGCCGGGCGTGCCCGGTCGGCCGTGGGGCGCGCCGCGGGGTGCCCGGTCCTGACCAGCTGCCTGGCCGCACCACGTGCCGATGCGCCCGCCAGTTGAGCAGGCGGCCCATTGCGGGACATGCGGCGAGCGCGCACCAGCACCGGGATCGCTCCTGCGATGATCAGCGCCGAGACGATGATGACGGCGTATAACACCCACGGCGTGTGCTGGCTAGCGGCCGACTTGTGATAGCCCTGGCCCAAGTTCGCCAGTGCCACGGTGGCGGCCACGCTCACGCCTATCAACACCAGCCAGACCGCCGCGCACGCCCCCACCAGGATGCGATCGACGACGTCGGGCGGAACGGTGTCCGATCCATGTCGGTATGCCGCATATCTGCTCGTCATCAGCAACTCGTTTGCGGTGCGTCGTTGTTGTTGGACGAGAGCACCGCGCCGTCGCTGGTGGTGATCGAGCAGTTGAGCCTGCTGACCCGGAAAAGGCTGGACGCCTGGACGGACCCGACGTCGGACGTCGAGATCGGGGTGACGGTCATCGACCACGGGATGTACACGTTGTGTTGGGTCCGTGACCGGCCAGCGGCGTCCACATAGGTCACCGTGATGATGTCGCCCGGTGCCTTGGTACCGGTCACCGTGTAGGTGACCTGCCGCGGAGCGGCCGGCGTCGTGCTCTCCGGCGGCGGGGGCGCCGCGGCGGTACTGGTCGCCGGCGGTGCCGCGCTGCTCGGCGCCGGTGCCGGGGGCGGCGGAGGTGAAGGTGTCACCGTCACCGTCTGCGTCTCCGTGGCCGTCGGCGGTGGTGGCGGTGGGGGCGGCGGCGTGGTCGTGATCTGGTCTTGCGTGGGCGGCCCGGCCGAGGTGGTGGTCGTGCTGGTGCCGGGGGCGGCGAGCTTGCTGGTGTCGTTGCTCGTGACCAGCAGCGACACCGAAACCACCAGCGCGATCGCGGCCACGATGGCGGCCACGCCGACCACCCACGGCCAGCGCGGGGCCCGACGCTCCTCGTCCCCGGGTGGCTCGTCGTAGTCGTCGTAGTCGTAGAGCCGGAGATCTGCCGGCATATATGGGGCGCTGGTGAAGTGCTCGGACTCCGGAGCCGAATAGGCCCGCGAATATGCGTCGGTCTCGCTTGTGTGGTCGTGCGCCTCTATTTCGGCTATTTCGCCTTTTTCCCCGCTGTCGGAATCCAATTCGCCGCTGAGCTCGCTGGCGGAATCGGCTTCCTCACGTCCCGGTCCCGGGGGATTCGGCCCGCTCATGTTTGCCTGCCCTGTCCAACTGCATCTCCAGCGCGCAAGGCCCCGCAGTTACCTCGTTGCGCACACGCTGGGGAGCTTCTCATTGTGCTTGGGCAAACCCTACCGAACCGACCGGGACAAAGATGTATTCGCGAGGAGGCCACCGATCAACTGATGCCCTGATTGTGACCTTTAAGCTGCCGATCAGTGCTTCTCGGGGCCGATGTAGTACTCGAAGACCAGACCGGCCGCGGTGGCCAGGATGAACACCACTCCGGCAACGATCAACCACGGCAGCCACAGGGCAATGCCGACCGCGGCCGCCGAGCCGGCCAACGCGATCATGATCGGCCACCAGCTGTGTGGGGCGTAGAAACCCAATTCGCCTGCGCCGTCGCTGATCTCGGCGCCTTCATAGTCCTCGGGCCGGGTGTCCAGCCGACGCGCCACGAAGCGAAAGAAAGTGGCCGTGATCATCGCCAGACCGCCCGTCAGCGCCAACGCCGTGGTGCCCGCCCACTCCACACCACCGGAGGCGTACGCCGTCGTCAACGACCCATACAGGATTGCGACCAGGATGAAGAACGCGGCGACGAACTCGAACAGCCTCGCTTCGATATGCATGGGGTGTCGTCCTAACCTGACTGGCTTCCGACCAACTCACCGCGCCGCGTGTCGAACGGGTGCGTGGATGTCGCAACCGGGGACTGGTTGATCGCCTGCAATGCCTGCGCGTTGGTCTTTCCGTCGATCCGTTGCTGTAGGTAGGCCTTGAAGTCGTTGGCCGACACCACTCGAACCTCGAAGTTCATCATCGAGTGATACGTGCCGCACATCTCGGCGCAGTGCCCGACGAATGCCCCCGTCTTGGTGATCTGTTCAACCTGGAAAACGTTGACGGAGTTGTTTTCAGCGGGGTGCGGCATCACGTCACGCTTGAACAAGAATTCCGGCACCCAGAATGCGTGGATCACATCGGCCGCGGCCAATTGGAATTCAATGCGCTTGCCGGCCGGCAGCACCAGCACCGGAATTTCGTCGCTCGTTCCCAGCGTTTCGACCTTGTCGAAGTTCAGATAGGTCCGGTCCTCGGTGTTGAGCCCATGCACCGGGCCGAACCGCTCCTCACCGTGCGAGTCTTTGCCCTCCGGCTTGGAGACCATGGCCTTCTTGCGCGCCTCGTCGGCGCCGTCGTAGGTCAGGGTGCCGTCTTTGAAATTGACCCGCTGATAACCGAACTTCCAGTTCCATTGGAAGCCCGTGACGTCGACCACGACTTCGGGGTCCTTGGCGACGTGCAGCATTTTCTCCTGCACCACCACGGCGAAATAGAACAACACCGAGATGATGAGGAACGGCGTCACGGTCAGCGCCAACTCCAGCGGCATGTTGTAGCCGAACTGGCGCGGCAACTCGCTGTCGGATTGCTTCTTCCGGTGGAAGGCCGCCGACCAGAAGATGAGACCCCACACGATGACGCCGACCACCAGGCAGGCGATCACCGCTCCCACCCACAGCTCCCGGTTGACGTGGGCCTCCGGGGTGATGCCCTCGGGCCAGCCCATGCCCAGCGCTTCCGACCAACTGCATCCGCTCAGGGTGACGGCCAGCACACCCAGCGTGCCGGCCAACGCCGGCCGCCGGAAGGCCTTCGAAAAACGGGCTGGCCCGCGAGGTGTCACGTTGGCGCCTCCTGTATCACAAGCTGAGCCGATTGAGTGGCAGCCCGGCGTGCGGCGGATAACTCGGATTCGAATACTACGCAGCGTAGACCACGACGCTCACCCGGGCGACGATGCGGACCGAAACGGACCCTAAAGGGCGCACTCACGAGGCGTGAACGGCGCCGAGTGCTGGCATACTGGGGCGCCGTGTGTGGACTGCTGGCGTTCGTGGCGAGCCCCGTGACGACCTCGGAGGGCGCAGCCGCTGAGGCCGAACGAGCCGATCGCGCCATCGCCGATGCGTCGCACTTGATGCGCCACCGCGGCCCGGACGAGCCCGGCACCTGGTTTGACCCCCACGCTGACGGTGAGGTGGTGTTCGGGTTCAACCGACTCTCCATCATCGACATCGCGCATTCGCACCAGCCGCTGCGGTGGGGCCCGCGGCAGGCCCCCGACCGCTACGTGCTGGTGTTCAACGGCGAGATCTACAACTACCTCGAACTGCGCGAGGAATTGCGCATCCGGCACGGCGCCGTCTTCGCCACCGACGGCGACGGCGAGACCATCGCCGCCGGCTACCACTACTGGGGCACCGACGTGCTCAAGCGCCTGCGCGGCATGTTCGCCTTCGCGCTGTGGGACTCGGTGACCCGCGAATTGTTCTGCGCCCGTGACCCTTTCGGCATCAAGCCACTGTTCATGGCGACCGGCAGCGGCGGCACCGCGGTGGCCAGCGAGAAGAAATGCCTGCTGGATCTGGCCGATTTGATCGGGTTTGACACCCGCATCGACGAGCGGGCGGTGCAGCACTACACGGTCCTGCAGTACGTGCCGGAGCCCGAGACCCTGCACCGCGGGGTGCGACGACTGGAATCGGGCTGCTACGCCCGGATCCGGCCCGGCGCGGCGCCCGAGACCACCCGGTACTTCGTGCCGCGCTTTGCCGCGGTGCCGATCAGCCCCGACACCGAACAGGCCCGCTACGACGAGATCACCGCGGTGCTCGAGGACTCGGTGGCCAAGCACATGCGCGCCGACGTCACCGTCGGGGCGTTTCTCTCCGGAGGGATCGACTCGACGGCGATCGCGGCGCTGGCGATCCGGCACAACCCGCGGCTGATCACGTTCACCACGGGTTTCGAGCGGGAGGGATTCTCCGAGATCGACGTCGCGGTGGCCTCCGCCGAGGCGATCGGTGCCCGGCACATCGCCAAGGTGGTCAGCGCGGGAGAGTTCGTCGCCGCACTGCCCGAGATCGTCTGGTACCTCGACGAGCCGGTCGCCGACCCCGCGCTGGTTCCGTTGTTCTTCGTCGCCCGCGAGGCGCGCAAGCACGTCAAGGTGGTGCTGTCCGGCGAGGGCGCCGACGAGCTGTTCGGCGGCTACACGATCTACCGGGAGCCGCTGTCGTTGAAGCCCTTCGACTACCTGCCGCGGCCGCTGCGGCGCTCGATGGGCAAGGTCTCCAGGCCGCTGCCCGACGGCATGCGCGGCAAGAGCCTGCTGCACCGCGGCTCAATGACGCTCGAGGAGCGCTACTACGGCAACGCCCGCAGTTTCTCCGTCGCGCAGCTGCGCGACGTGCTGGTGGGCTTCCGCGAGGACTGGACCCACACCGACGTCACGGCATCGGTGTACGCCGAATCGGTCGCCTGGGACCCGGTGGCCCGCATGCAGCACATCGACCTGTTCACCTGGCTGCGCGGCGACATCTTGGTCAAGGCCGACAAGATGACGATGGCCAACTCGCTGGAGCTTCGGGTGCCGTTTTTGGACCCCGAGGTGTTCGCCGTGGCCTCCCGGCTTCCGGTGGACGCCAAGATCACCCGGACCACCACCAAGTACGCGCTGCGGCGGGCGCTGGAGCCCATCGTCCCGCCGCACGTGCTGCACCGGCCCAAGCTCGGGTTCCCGGTGCCGATCCGGCACTGGCTGCGCGCCGGTGAACTACTGGAATGGGCGTACGCGATGGTGGACTCGTCGCAGGCCGATCATCTGGTTGATACGACCGCCGTGCGACGGATGCTTGACGAGCACCGAACCGGCGCAGCCGATCACAGCCGCCGACTGTGGACGGTGTTGATCTTCATGCTCTGGCACGCGATCTTTGTCGAGCACAGCGTGGTGCCGCAGATCAGCGAGCCGGTCTATCCGGTCGAGTTGTAAGGGCTAAGCGAGAACGGCCGAGATTTCGGCGGCGGCGTCGTCGCTGTAGGCGCCGGCCAAGCGGGTCTTGGCGACCTCGTGGTCCCACGCCCACTCCTGGGTTCCGGTCGACTCCAACACCAGCACCGCGACCAGCGAACCCAGCTGCGCCGAACGCTCGAGGCTCAGCCCCGCGCTGCGCCCGGTCAGGAAGCCGGCCCGAAACGCGTCGCCGACGCCGGTGGGGTCGGTCTGGCTGGTCTCGGGCACCACGTCGACATGGGTGGTGGTGCCGTCGCGCTCCACGATGTCGACACCCTTGGGGCCGAGCGTCGTCACCCGCAGGTCCACCTTCTCCCGCACATCGTCCTCTGACCAGCCGGTCTTGGACAACATGAGTTCCCACTCGTAATCGTTGGTGAACAGGTAGGCCGCACCGTCGATGAGCCTGTTGATCTCGTCCCCGGACAGGCGGGGCAGCTGCTGGGAGGGGTCGGCGGCGAAGGCCAGCCCCAGCTTGCGGCACTCGTCGGTGTGCACCACCATGGCGTCGGGGTCGTTGGCGCCGATGATCACCAGCTCCGGTTTGCCGACGGACGACACGACGTCGGCGAGCTTGATGTTGCGGGCCTCCGACATGGCCCCGGGATAGAACGACGCGATCTGGGCCATGTCCAGGTCGGTGGTGCAGACGAAGCGCGCGGTGTGCGCGGTTTGCGAGATCAGCACGTTGTCGCAGTTGACACCGTGGCTCTGCAGCCATTCACGGTAGTCGCCGAAGTCATCACCGGCCGCACCGATCAGCGCCACGTCGCCGCCCAGCACACTGATGGCGAACGCGATGTTCCCCGCCACGCCGCCGCGGTGGATCACCAGGTCGTCGACCAAAAAGCTGAGCGATACCTTCTGCAGATGGTCGGCCAGCAGGTGCTCGGAAAATCGGCCGGGAAAGCGCATCAGGTTGTCAGTCGCAATCGAACCGGTCACCGCGATGGTCACGAAATTTTCACCCTTCCTTCGTTAGCCCGCCTAGCTTACCCACGGAAAGCGGGCCGCGACGGCTGGCCCCGATGCGACTCCGATGCAACGAAGGCCGCAGGCCGCTGCTGCGCTAGCCTGCCTAGAGAGTCACTGGGGTGGGTAGCACCGAGGTTCATTGCCGACTTTCGCCCCGTACACCACCGTAGGAGAACCACGATGGCCGGTCCGCACTCGCCGAATCCCACTGTCGGCGCCGACGGACCGCCGCCCGCGCCCTTGGAGTATCCGGGAAACTACCCCGCGCACCCGAAACCGCGGCGCAGGCGGCTGATCATCGGCATTCTGGTGGCGGTCGCGCTGATGGCCGCGACGACGGCGGCAATCGTGTACGGGGTGCGCACCAACGGAGCCAACACCGCCGGCGCGTTCTCCGAGGGCTCGGTCAAGACGGCGATTCAGGGGTATCTGGACGCTCTCGCGCACCGCGACGTCGACACCATCGAACGCAACGCGCTGTGCGGGTTGTACGACGGCGTCCGGGACCGGCGCTCCGACCAGGCCCTGGCCAAGCTGAGCAGCGACGCGTTTCGTAAGCAGTTCTCCGAGGTCGAGGTCACCACGATCGACAAGGTCGTGTACTTGTCGCAGTACCAGGCTCAGGCGCTATTCACCATGAAGGCGTCGCCGGTCGCCGGCGGCCCGATGCGCGGACAGCTGCAGGGCATCGCGCAGCTGTTGTTCCAGCGCAACCAGGTCTTGGTGTGCTCGTATGTACTGCGGACCGCGACGTCGGTCAGTTAAGGGTCAGTTGAACGAGTCCCCGCACGCGCACGAACCGGTGGCGTTGGGGTTGTCGATGGTGAAACCCTGCTTCTCGATGGTGTCCACGAAGTCGATCGACGCGCCTTCGACGTAGGGCGCGCTCATCCGGTCCACCGTCAGGGTCACCCCGCCGAAGTCCGCGGTCAGGTCACCGTCCAGCGTCCGGTCATCGAAGAAGAGGTTGTAGCGCAGCCCGGCGCACCCGCCTGGCTGGACCGCGATCCGCAGCGCCAAGTCGTCGCGTCCCTCCTGGTCCAGCAGGGACTTCGCCTTGGTGGCGGCGGCCTCGGTCAAAACCACGCCATGGGTCGTCTTAGCGCTCGACTCGTTCTGCACCGTCATTGCTTCTCCTAGATGCCTCACTTGATGTGCCCCGGCCATCCGCCCAGGGAAAGTCCACTCCCTCAACGGTACCCTGCGGCGCCGCTATTCCCGAGTCGCTCGGCCACAACAGACGCCAGACCCATGAGCTGATTGGCCGCATCGGCCTGCGCCAACCGCACCGAACCGGCGTACTCGGCGATCGACAAGGCGGCCATGATGCCCGCCAATCGCGACGCGGATTTGTCCAGGGACACCTGCCCGGCCAGCACTACCACCGGAATCCCCAGGGGACGGGCCGCGTCGGCGAGCGAACCGACCACTTTCCCGTGCAGGGACTGCTCGTCGAACTGGCCCTCACCGGTGACGATCAGCTCCGCGACGGCAAGATTCTCGGCCAGATGGGTTTGTTCGGCGATGATCGCCGCGCCGGACTTGCATCGGGCGCCCAGCGCGAACAACGCGGCGCCGATGCCTCCGGCGGCGCCCGCGCCCGGCTCGGCGCTGACGTCCCGTCCGGCCGCCTCTTCCAGTTCGAGCGCCCACGCCTCGAGGCGCACTTCGAGCGCGGCGACAGTCGCCGAGTCCGCGCCCTTCTGCGGCGCGAACACCCTGGCCGCCCCCCACGGTCCCAGCAGCGGATATTCGACGTCAGAGGCGGCGATCAGCTCGACTCCGGCCAGCTGTTCGCGGGCGGCTTCCAGGTCGCCGAGCTCGGCAACCATTCCCCGCCCGCCGTCGGTGCACGCACTACCTCCCAGCCCGACCACAATCCGACGCGCCCCGGACCGCAGCGCCTCGGCGATGAGCTGCCCGACTCCCCTGCTGCTGGCCGCCAGCGCGGTTTCCGGCGTGGGCGGGCCGTCGAGCAAGGCCAGGCCGCAGGCCTGCGCACACTCCAGGTAGGCGGTCTTCGACGCGGAATCGAACACCCACGCGGCTTCCACCGGGGTGTCCAGCGGCCCGGAGACCCGCAGCCGGCGCGTCTCCCCCAGCTGGCCGGCCAGCACCTCGACGAAACCCGGGCCACCGTCGGACTGCGGGGCGATCATGAACCGATCGCCCGGACGTGACCGCGTCCAGCCCGTCGCGATGGCGGCGGCCGCCTCGGTGGCCGAGAGGCTGTCGCCGTAGCAATCCGGGGCCACCAAAACCAGCATGGCCGGCAACTGGAGACGACCGGGCGCGAGGCCTTCGTCAGCTTCGTCCGAGCCGTCGTCCATCACAAGTAGCCGTTCATCAAGCGTAAGCGTAGGGCCAAAGGACACACTGGAGCATGCACACCCGGGGCACCTCCCGGGACTTTTCCGGGCCGGGTTATCGGCAAAGTAACCTGGCGCCTGTGAAGCTGTTGGGCCGCAAGAAGGGCCATGACGAACACGCCGGGGCACCGGCGACGCTCGATGACTTAGAGACCGATTCGGAGACGGCACCGCCGCGCGGGTCACGCAAGACCGTCCCCAAGGGCCGGCCCACGCCCAAGCGCGACAATGCGGTCCGGCGTGGCGCGAGAAAGGGCCCGGTCGCGCCAGCACCCATGACCGCCTCCGAGGCGCGCGCCCGCCGCAAGTCGCTGGCCGGTCCCAAGCTGAGCCGCGAGGAGCGCAGGGACCAACGGGTCGCCAACCGCGCCCGGATGACCGACCGGCGGGAACGGATGATGGCCGGCGATGAGGCCTACCTGCTGCCGCGCGACCAGGGCCCGATCCGCCGTTACGTCCGCGACGTGGTGGACTCCCGCCGCAATTTGCTCGGGCTGTTCATGCCGTCGGCACTGGCGTTGCTGTTCATCTCGATGGGTGTGCCCCAGTTGCAGCTGTACATGTCCCCCGTCATGGTGGGTCTGATGGCCGTGATGGGTGTCGACGCGGTCCTTTTGGGCCGCAAGGTTAACAAGATGGTCGATGCGAAGTTCCCGACCAACACCGAAAGCCATTGGAAGCTGGGCATATACGCCGCGGGACGGGCTTCGCAAATGCGCCGGATGCGCGCGCCCCGGCCCCAGGTCAAGCGCGGCGGCAGTGCTCGTTAAGAATCGCCTGAAAGCCGTCTGACCCCGGTGCGCACCCTGGTGCTCGGCGGGATCAGGTCGGGTAAATCCCGGTGGGCGGAGGAAGCCATCGCCACGTCATTGGCACCCGATCAGCCGGTGCGATACCTGGCCCCGGGGCCGGCCGGCTCTGACGACGCGGCCTGGACGCGTCGGATCGCCGAACACCGGGATCGTCGGCCCGCGCACTGGTCCACCGTCGAAACCGATGAAATCGCAACCCAATTGCGGGAATCGCCTACCCCGACGCTGGTCGACGACCTCGGGGTCTGGCTGACCGGGATGCTGGACCGCCATCACGGCTGGGACGGCGGGGCGGTGCCGGTTGCCGTCCGAGACGAGATCGAAGTCACGCTCGCCGCGGTCGGCGCGTTCGCGTCGGTGCTGGTGCTGGTCAGCCCGGAGGTCGGGTTGACAGTGGTGCCGGCTACCGCCGCCGGCCGACGGTTCGCCGACGAATTGGGCACCCTCAACCAGAGGATGGCGGCGCTGTGCGACCGGGTGGTGCTGGTGGTGGCCGGGCAGGCCGTTCCCGTCAAGCCGTCGGGAATCTGATGGAATTCGCGCCCGTGCCGCCGCCCGATGCGGGCGCCTCCGCAGCCGCCCGCGCCCGCCAGGACACCCTGACCAAGCCGCACGGCGCGCTGGGCCGCCTCGAGGACCTCTCGGTCTGGGTGTCGTCGTGTCAGGGTCAGTGCCCGCCGCGGCAGTTCGAGCGCGCCCGGGTGGTGGTGTTCGCCGGTGACCACGGTGTCGCCGGATCCGGGGTGTCGGCCTACCCGCCGGAAGTGACGGCCCAGATGGTGGCCAACATCGACGCCGGCGGGGCCGCGATCAACGCACTGGCCGGCATCGCGGGCGCGACGGTGCGAATCGCGGATCTGGCGGTGGATGCCGACCCGCTGTCGCAGCAGATCGCCGCCCACAAGGTGCGGCGCGGCAGCGGGGACATCGCCGTGGCGGACGCGTTGACCGACGACGAGACCGCCCGGGCGATCGCGGCCGGACAGCAGATCGCCGACGAGGAGGTCGACGCCGGCGCCGACCTGCTCATCGCCGGCGACATCGGGATCGGAAACACCACGCCGGCGGCGGTTTTGGTGGCCGCGATGACGAACGCCGAGCCGGTCGCCGTGGTCGGCTTCGGAACCGGGATCGACGACGCCGGCTGGGCGCGCAAGACGGCCGCGGTGCGCGACGCCCTGTTCCGAACCCGGTTGGTGTTGCCCGACCCGGTCGGCTTGCTGCGCTGCGGCGGCGGCGCGGATCTGGCCGCGATGGCGGGCTTCTGCGCGCAGGCCGCGGTGCGGCGCACCCCGCTGATCCTCGACGGCATGGCGGTGACGGCCGCCGCGTTGGTCGCCGAGCGCCTGGCGCCCGGCGCTCGGCAGTGGTGGCAGGCCGGGCACAAATCCACCGAACCGGGACATGCCCTGGCCCTGGCGGAGCTCGGCCTGGACCCGATCGTTGACCTGCGGATGGGGCTGGGCGAGGGTACCGGCGCCGCGGTGGCGCTGCCGCTGCTGCGCGCCGCGGTGGCCGCGTTGTCCTCGATGGCTACCTTCACCGAGGCCGGGGTATCCACCCGGTCCTCGACTGACTCACCGTGATACGTTCGCTGGCAACGGCTTTCGGCTTCGCGACGGTTATTCCCGTTCCCGGAGGCACTGTCATGGGCCGTGGCGCCATGACCGCGCTGCCGGTGGTCGGCGTCGCGCTGGGCGCGCTGGCCGCGGCCGTCTCGTGGGCCGGGGCTTACGTGTTCGGGCCGTCCAGTGCGCTGTCCGGACTGCTCGCGGTGACGGCCCTGCTGCTCGCCACCCGCGGCCTGCACATCGACGGCGTCGCCGATACGGCCGACGGGCTGGGCTGCTACGGGCCGCCGCAGCGTGCGCAGGCGGTGATGCGCGACGGGTCCACCGGGCCATTTGGTGTGGCGGCCGTGGTGCTGACGATCGTGCTGCAGGGGCTGGCGTTTTCGGTGCTCAGCGCGTCGGGGATTGTCATTGCCGTGTTTGCCGGCCGGGTGGCTGCGGTGCTGGCGTGTCGTCGATCCGTACCAGCGGCCGACGGCAGCGCCCTGGGCGCCCGCGTCGCCGGCACGCAGCCCGCCCCGGTGGTGGTGGCTTGGTCGACGGTGCTGCTGGGCGTTTCGCTGGTGGCCGGTCCGCGGCTGTGGCAGGGACCGGTCGCCGTGCTGGCGGCGATGTGCTGTGCTGCGGTGCTGGTCGCGCATTGTGTGCGACGGTTCGGCGGCCTCACCGGCGATGTGCTGGGCGCCGCTATCGAGCTGACCACGACGGTGAGCGCTGTGGCGTTGGCGGGGTTGGCGCGGTTCTAGGCCGAGCAGACGCGGAATCGCACAAATTGCCACTCGGGAGTGCGACTTTGCGTCTGCTCGCGCAGGCTAGCCCAGGCGGCCCATCCAGCCGTGCGTGTCGGCGAAGGTACCTCGCTGGATCCCGGTCAAGGTGTCGCGCAGCGCCATCGTCACTTCGCCCGGTTGTCCATCGGCGATGGTGAATTCGGCATCGCCGTACTTCACGCACGCGACCGGGGTGATGACGGCGGCGGTGCCGCAGGCGAACACCTCGGTGATCTCGCCGGCGGCGGCCTTCTTCTGCCACTCGTCGATATCGATCTTGCGTTCCTCGACAGCGAAACCCGCGTCAATGGCCAACTGCAGCAACGAATCCCGGGTAATGCCGGGCAACAGTGAGCCGGACAGCTCCGGGGTCACCAGACGCGCCGATCCACCGCTGCCGAGCACGAAGAACAGGTTCATCCCGCCCATCTCTTCGACATAGCGCCGCTCGACGGCGTCCAGCCACACCACTTGGTCGCAACCGTTTTCGGCGGCTTGGGCCTGAGCCAGCAGCGACGCCGCGTAGTTGCCGCCGAATTTGGCCGCACCGGTGCCGCCCGGGCAGGCCCGCACGTACTCCGTCGACACCCACACGTTGACGGGATTGATGCCGCCTTCCAAACCTGCTCTGAAATACGCGCCGGCCGGCGATGCGATCAGCAGGTACCGGTACTGCCTGGACGGGCGAACCCCCAGTCCCGGTTCGGTGGCGAAGATGAACGGCCGCAGATACAGCGCGTCTTCCCCACCCGCGGCGGGCACCCAGGCGTTGTCGACAGCGATGAGCTGACACAGCGAGTCGATGAAAAGTGCGTCGGGCAGTTCGGGGATGGCAAGGCGCCGCGCCGACGAGCGCAGCCGGGCGGCGTTGGCCTCGGCACGGAACGACACGATCGATCCGTCCGTCCAGCGGTACGCCTTGAGCCCTTCGAACACCTCTTGCGCGTAGTGCAGCACGATCGCCGACGGATCCAGCTGTATTGGGCCGTAAGCGATCACCTGCGCGTCATGCCAACCCTTGCCCTCGTCGTAGTCGATGGACACCATGTGGTCGGTGTGGTATTTGCCGAAGCCCGGCTCGGCCAGAATTGCTTCACGTTCGGCGTCCGTCGCCGGATTTGACGCACGTTTAACCGTGAACTCGAGTGAGCCGCTGGTCATGTCGCCGATTGTATATCTGCGCGCGAATGGGTTTTTGCCACGCGAAGGCGCTATCGCGTCTTCACGTCGACGAACGGCGGACGCACGACTTCGCACTCGACAGCGCGGCCGCGCACGTCGACGGTGATGTGCTGGCCGTCCTCGATGCCGGCGTCGGTGTCGATCAGCGCCAGCCCGATGCCGACCTGCAAGGTCGGGGAGAACGTCCCCGACGTGGTGACTCCAATCTCGGCTTCCCCCGCGCGTACGGCCAGCCCCGGCCGCAAAACGCCCCGGCCGACCATGCGCAGCCCCCGCAACAGCCGCCGCGGCCCGGCTTCCTTCTCGGCCAGCAGCGCGTCGCGGCCGAAGAACGCGTCCTTTTTCCAGCCGATCGCCCAGCCGCATCGGGCCTGCAGCGGCGAGAGGTCGAGCGAGAGTTCGTGCCCGTGCAGCGGGTAGCCCATTTCGGTGCGCAGCGTGTCGCGGGCGCCCAGCCCCGCCGGCTCGCCTCCCACCTCGGCGACCGCCGTTACCAGCGCGTCGAACACCACGGCCGCGGACTCCCACGGCGGCAGCAGTTCGTAGCCGTGCTCGCCGGTGTACCCGGTGCGGCAAACCCGCACCGGCACACCGGAATACGAGGCGTCGGCATAACCCATGTAGTCCATGCCGGTCGGCAGTCCGAGTGCGCTCAGCACGTCGGTCGACCGCGGTCCCTGCACCGCCAGCACCGCGTACGAGCGGTGCAGATTGGTGATCGCCAGACCGGCCGGTGCGGCGGCCTGCAGCGCGCCGACCACCGCGGCGGTGTTGGCGGCGTTGGGCACCAAGAAGATCTCGTCGTCGTCGACGTAATAGGCGATCAGGTCGTCGATGACACCGCCGGATTCGGTGCAGCACAGTGTGTATTGAGCCTTGCCCGGCCCGATGCGGCCCAGGTCGTTGGTAAGCGCCGAGTTGACGAACTGCGCCGCCCCCGGCCCGCGCACCAACGCCTTGCCGAGGTGGCTGACGTCGAACAGGCCGACGGCGTTGCGGGTGGCATTGTGCTCGCTGACGGTGCCGGCATACGACACGGGCATCAGCCAGCCGCTGAACTCGGCGAAGCTGGCGCCCAACTCGCGATGGCGCTCTTCCAACGGCCCGTGCAGTAGTTCACTCACGGCGTCACACCCTAATCCGCGCTGCTACTGGCAGACTTGGGCAGGTGTCCGATTCTTTGGACTTCGACGCGCTGGAGGCGGCCGGGATCGCCGATCCGCGCGAGCGAGCCGACCTGATCAAGTACCTGGACGAACTGGGCTTCACCGCCGAGGAGATGGTCGAAGCCGAACGACGCGGCCGGCTGTTCGGCCTTGCCGGTGATGTTCTGTCATGGTCGGGGCCCCCGATCTACACATTGCAGACCGCGGCCGACGAACTCGGGATATCGGCCGACGATGTCGCACGCGCCTGGGCGTTGCTCGGCCTGACCGTCGCCGGTCCCGATGTCCCTTCGCTGAGCCAGGCTGACGTCGACGCCCTGGCGACCTGGCTCGCGCTCAAGACGGCGGTGGGCGAGGACGGCGCCTACGGGCTGCTGCGAGTGCTCGGCGCCGCGATGGCCCGGCTCGCCGAGGCCGAGTCGACGATGATCCGCGGCGGGATGCCGGACATCCAGGTGACCCACACCCACGACGAGCTCGCCACCGCGCAGGCCTACCGCGCCGTCGCCGAGTTCGTCCCCCGGCTCGGTGCACTGATCGACACCGTGCACCGCCACCATCTGATCAGCGCCCGAACGCACTTCGAGGGTGTCCTTCGCGACACGTCGGCGGCGGTGGTGTGCGGCGTTGGTTTCGCGGACCTGTCCGGCTTCACGGCGCTGACCCAGGCGCTGACGCCCGCGGAGCTGTCCGAGCTGCTCAACCAGTTCGCCGGCGCCGTCTCCGACGTGGTGCACGCCGACGGCGGCCGCGTGGTGAAGTTCATCGGCGACGAGGTGATGTGGGTGAGCGCGACGCCCGCGCGGCTCGCGCAGGTAGCGATTGATCTCGTCGACCACCCAAGGGCGCGCGAGGAAGGACTGCAGGTCCGCGCCGGACTCGCTTACGGCACGGTCCTGGCCATCAACGGGGACTACTTCGGCAGCCCGGTCAACTTGGCCGCCCGACTCGTGGCGGCGGCGGCACCGGGACAGATCCTGGCCACCTCAGAACTGCACGACGAGTTGCCGGACTGGCCGGCGGCCGCCCAAGGTCCGTTGACGCTCAAGGGTTTTGACGCCCCTGTACCCGCCTTCGACTTGCACACCGGGACGCTGCCGAACTAAGACCTACCCCTGTTGACTAGGGTGAACGCTCGTGACCACCACCGAACCGGGCTACCAGGTCCCTGCTGTCAACGTCACCACCGCGCTGCCCAAGCGCGCCGCGGGTTCTTCGGTATTGATCGTGCCGGTCGTCTCGACCGGTGACGACGAAGCGGCCGGGGGCTCAGAAGCCATAGTTGCCGCCGCCGAGCCGTTCCTGACCGCCGACGCGGTCGCCGAAATCGAGGCCGGCCTGAAGGCGCTGGGCGCCACGGGCGGCACTGAACAGGTGCACCGGCTGGTGGTGCCGTCGCTGCCGGTGAGCAGCGTGCTGACGGTCGGCCTGGGCAAACCGCGGCCGGGGTGGCCGGCGGACACGATCCGTCGCGCCGCCGGCGTTGCCGCCCGGTCCCTCGGCGGTGCCGAGGCGGCGATCACCACGCTGACCGAGCTGCCCGGTGAACCCGGCGACGACGTCTGCTCGGCCGCGGTTGAGGGGCTGGTCCTGGGAAGCTACCGGTTCGACGCCTTCCGCAGCGGCAAGACGGCGCCGAAAGACGATGGGCTGCGCAAGATTACGGTGCTGGCGAGCAGCAAAGACGCCAAGAAACAGAGCGCGCAAGGTGCGGCCGTCGCGACCGCGGTGGCCACCGCCCGCGACCTGGTCAACACTCCCCCGAGTCACCTGTTTCCCGCCGAATTCGCAAAGCGCGCAAAGGCTTTGGGCGAGTCGGCCGGTCTCGAGGTGGAGGTGCTCGATGACAAGGCACTGAAGAAGGCCGGCTACGGCGGGGTGATCGGTGTCGGCCAGGGCTCATCGCGGCCACCGCGGCTGGTGCGACTGATCCATCGGGGATCGCAGTTGACCAAGAATCCGAAGCGAGCCAAGAAAGTGGCCCTGGTCGGCAAGGGCGTCACCTTCGACACCGGCGGCATCTCGATCAAGCCGGCGGCGTCGATGCACTACATGACCTCGGACATGGGCGGGGCGGCCGCGGTCATCGCCACCGTGGTGCTGGCCGCGCGGCTGAAACTGCCGATCGACGTGATCGCCACCGTGCCGATGGCCGAGAACATGCCGTCGGCCACGGCGCAGCGACCCGGCGACGTCCTGACGCAGTACGGCGGAACCACGGTCGAGGTCCTCAACACCGATGCCGAGGGCCGTCTCATCCTGGCCGACGCCATCGTGCGGGCGTGCGAGGACAAACCGGATTATCTGATCGAGACGTCCACGCTGACCGGTGCGCAGACGGTGGCGCTGGGCGCCCGCATCCCCGGGGTGATGGGCAGCGACGAGTTCCGCGACCGGGTCGCCGCGATCTCGCAGCAGGTCGGTGAGAATGGCTGGCCGATGCCGCTGCCCGACGAGCTCAAGGACGACCTGAAGTCCACGGTGGCCGACCTGGCCAACGTCAGCAACCAGCGTTTCGCCGGCATGCTGGTGGCCGGGGTCTTCCTGCGCGAGTTCGTCGCGGACGGCGTGGCCTGGGCGCACATCGATGTGGCGGGTCCCGCCTACAACACCGGCAGCGCGTGGGGCTACACGCCCAAGGGGGCCACCGGAGTGCCGACCCGCACCATGTTCGCGGTGTTGGCCGATATCGCAGAGAAGGGCTAGCAAAGGGTTGAGCCCGCGGCCTTGCCGCCGACCAGGCGTTTAGCCGCGAGACAAATCGGCTAACCACGCACGGTCCGCAATCTTTCTGAAAGGTGCGAGCTGTGAGTGTGCGACGGTTGATCATGGTGCTAGGAGCGGTGCTTCTGCTGGCGGGAGTGATCGGGCTTTTGATTCCGGTGTCGGTACCGGATGGCAACGGTGGATCAATTGGGTGCGGCAACGCAATCGCTTCCAACTTACAAAGCGCTCGCAGCGCAAACGACAAGACCGGGGCGAACATCCCGATCGTCGGCCAGTTGGTCCCGCACACCGACTACGTCTCCGAATGCCAGTCATCGTTGTCGAGCCGGCGCTCGTGGTCGATACCGCTGGCGGTCGTCGGGCTTCTCGTCGTCGCCGGTGCCGCGCTTCCGGAACTGCAAGCCCGGCGACCGCGGCAAGCGGCGACCGGTGGCGGCCTGTCCGGGTCCGACTGGCGGCGTACCCGCTAAATGACCCGACCGCGCGCGGTGCTGCGCAGCGCCTGCGGCAGCACGCGCGAAATGCCGTACAGCGCATAGGCTTCCGGCGCAACCGGGCGAATCGGCTTGTTCTTCTGCACCGAAGACAGGATCGCGTTGGCAACCTTTTCCGGCCCGTAGCGGCGCAACGCGAACATCTTGCCGATCTGCCCCCGCCGGTCTGAGATGTGCTCGTCGTCCTTCCCGAGCGGCGCGTTGAACCGGGTGGTGTTGATGATGTTGGTGTTGATGACACCGGGGCAGATCGTGGTCAGCCCGACCCCGGCGGCGTCGAGTTCGGCGCGCAGGCAATCAGAAAACATAAAAGTCGCGGCCTTGGATGTGCAATACGCGCTCAACGATTGCAGCGGGGCGTAGGCGGCCATCGACGACACGTTGACGATGTGCCCGCCGGTGCCACGCTCCACGAGCCGCCGCCCGAACGCCCGACAGCCGTTGACCACGCCACCGAGATTGATCTCCAGCACGCGATCGAACTGCTCGCGCGGGGTGTCCAGGAACCGCCCCGCCTGTCCGATACCCGCGTTGTTGACGACGATGTCGGGCACGCCGTGTTCGACGCTGACCCGCTCCGCGAATGCCTCGACCGCGTCGGCGTCGGACACGTCGAGCACATAGGAGTACGCGACACCGCCGCGTGCGGCGATCTGCGCCGCGGTGTCCTTGACCGCCGCCTCGTCGATATCGCTGACCACCACCTCGGCGCCCTCGCGCGCGAATGCGAACGCGGTCTCGCGGCCGATCCCGCTGCCGGCACCGGTGACCGACACCAGGGTGTCGCCAAAGGCCTCGCGTGGGCGCCCGACCTGCGCGCGCAGCAGCGCGCGGCTCGGCGGTTTGCCGTCGGCCAGGTCCGCGAACTCGCGCACCGCCGCCGCCATCACCTGCGGGTGCGACATCGGTGAAAAGTGGCCGGCCCTGATGTCGCGCCGCCACAGCCGCGGCACCCACCGCGCGGCCTCGTCGTATCCGTAGGGGCGCACATACTTGTCTTGGGTGTTGACGATCAGCTGCACCGGCACGTCGAAGACGTGCGCGCGGGGGCGAGAACTGATCGCCCGAAAGTAGTTGGCGGGGTACGTCTTCACCGAGCGGGCGGCGTCCTGGCGAGGTTCGGCGGAGTGATGAATCTGATCGACGGGGATGTTGTCGACCGCGTTGCGCCGCAGCGACGGGATGGACAGCGTCAACCGAAGGAACAGCGGAGCCAGCAGCGGTATCGACAACAGACCCATGTAGCTGAACCGCAATGCCTGGCTGATTGACCGCGCGAAGCGTCGCGGGCGCCAGGGCTGACGCAGACCCCTGAAGATGTAGTCGACGAGGATGTCCTGGCTCGGGCCGGACACCGACGTGAACGACGCGACGCGGTCACTGGCACCGGGGCGGGTCAGGTACTCCCATACGCCCGATCGAACCCCAGTCGTGGGCCAGCACGTGCACCGGCCGGCCGGGGCTCAGCTCGCCGGTGACCGCGGCGAAGTCGTCGGCGAAACGGGCCATGGTGTACGCCGAGACGGGCTTGGGCGCCGACGACAGTCCGACACCGCGGTTGTCATACCGGATGATCCGGAACCGCTCGGCCAGCAGCGGAACGACGCCGTCCCACAACACGTGCGAATCGGGGAAGCCGTGCACCAAGACGACGGGCGGCCCCTCGGGATTACCGTCTTCGTAGACCGCGATGCGGACACCGTCCGCGCTGTCGATGAACTGGGGTGTCTGTTGCATTGCCGACATCCGCCCTCCCGGGAACCCGCTTCGACCTGGATGTGTGCCGCCGAAGCCGCATGACAGGATAGTTAAGACATCTGGTTTGGTTCCACCCGCGGTACATACGGTGTGGTAAGCCAGATGTCGATTTTGAGCCGACCGACGACCGATCGAGGAGTCAAACGATGGCCTTCTCAGTCCAGATGCCGGCACTCGGTGAGAGCGTCACCGAGGGCACGGTCACCCGGTGGCTCAAGCAGGAAGGCGACACAGTCGAACTCGACGAGCCCCTCGTCGAGGTGTCAACCGACAAGGTCGACACCGAAATCCCGTCGCCGGCCGCGGGCGTGCTGACCAAGATCATCGCCCAGGAGGACGACACCGTCGAGGTTGGCGGTGACCTCGCCCTCATCGGCGACGCGTCGGAAGGCGGCGCTGAACCGCCCACGCAAGCGCCCAGCCAACCATCGAGCCAACCGGAGCCCGAGCCCGAAGCCCCGGCGCCGGCCCAGCGGGAACCCGAACCCGAGCCCAAGCCGGCGGCGCCCGCCCAGCCGGCGTCCGGCGGGGGCACCGCGACGCCGGTGCTGATGCCCGAGCTTGGCGAGTCGGTCACCGAGGGCACGGTGACCCGCTGGCTCAAGAAAGTCGGAGATCCGGTTCAGGTCGACGACCCCCTGGTGGAAGTGTCCACCGACAAGGTGGACACCGAGATCCCGTCGCCGGTAGCCGGCGTCCTGCTCAGCATCACCGCGGACGAGGACGCGACCGTCCCGGTCGGCGGTGAGCTGGCACGCATCGGTGCGGCTTCCGACGCCGGCGCACCGTCCGCTCCCGAGCCGGCTCCCGCGCCGCCCAAGCCGGAACCCCAACCCGAGCCCAAGCCCGAACCAAAGCCCGAGGCCGCGGCGGCACCCGAACCCGCCGCCGCACCGGCCCCCCCGCCGACGCCTGCGCCCAAGGCCGAACCCGCACCGCGTCAGCCAGCGTCTGAAGCCGGAACCGATGCCGGAACCGACGGCGCGCCATACGTGACCCCGTTGGTGCGAAAACTGGCCAACGAGAACAACATCGACCTCGCCGCGATCACCGGCACCGGGGTCGGTGGCCGGATCCGCAAGCAGGACGTGCTGGCCGCAGCGGAGCAGAAGAAGCAACCCCAACAGGAGCCGACGCCTGCCGCGCCCGCGGCCGCAAAGGCCGCGCCCGCACCCAGTCCCGCACCCGCGCTGGCTCACCTGCGGGGCACCACGCAGAAGGCCAGCCGGATCCGTCAGATCACCGCCAACAAGACCCGCGAATCGCTGCAGGCCACGGCGCAACTTACCCAGACCCACGAGGTCGACATGACCAAGATCGTGGCGCTGCGCGCCGCGGCCAAGTCGGCCTTCGCCGAGCGCGAGGGCGTGAACCTGACCTACCTGCCGTTCATCGCCCGGGCCGCGATCGATGCGCTCAAGATCCACCCGAACATCAACGCCAGCTACAACGAGGACACCAAAGAGATCACCTACTACGACGCCGAGCATCTCGGCTTCGCCGTCGACACCGAGCAGGGCCTGCTCTCCCCGGTCATCCACAACGCGGGTGACCTGTCGCTGGGCGGGCTGGCGCGGGCGATCTCCGACATCGCCGCTCGCGCGCGGTCGGGCAACCTGAAACCCGACGAGTTGTCCGGTGGCACCTTCACCATCACCAACATCGGCAGCCAGGGAGCGCTGTTCGACACCCCGATCCTGGTTCCGCCCCAGGCCGCCATGCTGGGCACCGGCGCCATCGTCAAACGCCCGCGGGTGGTCGTCGACGCCTTCGGCAACGAATCGGTCGGGATCCGCTCGATCTGCTATCTGCCGCTGACCTACGACCACCGGCTGATCGACGGCGCCGATGCCGGGCGCTTCCTGACCACCATCAAACAGCGGCTCGAAGACGGAGCGTTCGAGGCAGACCTGGGGCTGTGACAGGGTGGCCCAGGCCTCGAAAGCCACAGTCGCAATAGCGGGTTCGTCCGGTCTCATCGGGTCGGCTTTGGCAGCGGCGCTGCGCGCCGCCGACCACCCGGTGCTGCGCATCGTCCGTCGGACACCGGCGAATTCCGAAGAACTGCACTGGAATCCCGATAGCGGCGAGTTCGACGCCGACGCATTGGCCGAGGTCGACGCCGTGGTCAACCTGTGCGGCGTCAATGTCGGCAAGCGCAGGTGGTCCGGCGCGTTCAAGCAGAGCCTGCGCGACAGCCGCATCACACCCACCGAAGTGTTGTCGGCCGCCGTCGCCGACGCCGGTGTCGAAACCCTGATCAATGCCAGCGCGGTGGGCTACTACGGCGACACCAGATCCCGCGTGGTTGACGAAACCGCCTCGGCGGGAAAGGGTTTCCTGGCCCAGCTGTGTGTGGACTGGGAGGCCGCCACGCTGACGGCCCAATACGCCGGCACCCGCGTCGTACTGGTCCGCACCGGCCTGGTGGTGGCCCCGGCGGGCGGTGCACTGCGCCCGATGCGGCCGCTGTTCTCGGTGGGGCTGGGCGCCCGGCTGGGCAGCGGCCGCCAGTACATGTCGTGGATCAGCCTCGAGGACGAGGTGCGTGCGCTGCTGTTCGCCATTTCGCAACCGGCGCTGTCCGGTCCGGTGAACCTGACCGGGCCCGCTCCCGTCACCAACGCCGAATTCACCACCGCCTTCGGTCGTGCGGTCAACCGCCCCACCCCGCTGGCGCTGCCCGGTTTCGCCGTGCGCGCCGCGCTCGGCGAGTTCGCCGACGAGGGGCTGCTCACCGGCCAGCGCGCCATCCCGGCCGCGCTGGAGCGCGCCGGTTTCCAGTTCCACCACAACACCATTGGCGAGGCGCTGGGCTACGCCACCGCACAACGCGACCACGATTAGCGACCAGCGATCACTTGTCGAGCGTGACCCTGGACGTCGAGGGTCACGCCAGCGTGACGTGACACAAGCCCGCGCGGGTAGCCTAACCAGCGTGATGGGTTCCATCCGCTCGAACCCGGACGCGATCGACGTCCGCCAACTGGGGACGCTCGACTACCTCGCCGCCTGGCAGCTGCAGCGCGACCTGGCCGACGCCAGGGTGGCCGGCGGCCCCGACACGCTACTGCTGCTGGAGCACCCGCCGGTCTACACCGCGGGACGGCGCACCGAGCCGCAGGAACGGCCAGCAAGCGGCACTCCAGTGGTGGACACCGACCGCGGCGGCAAGATCACCTGGCACGGCCCCGGACAGCTGGTCGGCTACCCGATCATCGGACTGGCCGAACCGCTCGATGTGATCAATTACGTTCGGCGCCTTGAAGAATCGCTCATCACGGTCTGCGCCGATCTGGGCCTGGCCACGATCCGCGTCGACGGTCGATCCGGGGTGTGGGTGCCGGCCGGCGCCGGGCGGCCCGAACGCAAGGTGGCCGCCATCGGGGTTCGGGTGGCGCGCGCGACGACGCTGCACGGGTTTGCGCTCAACTGCGATTGCGATCTGGGCGCGTTCGCCGGCATCGTGCCGTGCGGCATCCGCGACGCCGGGGTCACGTCGTTGTCCGCCGAACTCGGACGCACGGTCGGCGTCGACGAGGTCCGGGCGGCGGTCGCCGATGCCGTGTGCAAAGCCCTGGACGGCGTGCTGGCGGTAGCCACGCATATCGCCGCGCCCACCGCCGCCCGCGTAGCTTCGGCTTAAACTGGCAGGGTGACCGTAGCTCCGGAAGGCCGGCGGCTGTTGCGCCTCGAAGTGCGCAACGCCCAGACGCCGATCGAGCGCAAGCCACCGTGGATCAAGACACGGGCCCGGATGGGACCGGAGTACACCGAGCTGAAAAGCCTGGTCCGGCGCGAAGGCCTGCACACCGTCTGCGAAGAGGCCGGCTGCCCCAACATCTTCGAATGCTGGGAGGACCGCGAGGCCACCTTCCTGATCGGCGGCGACCAGTGCACCCGTCGCTGCGACTTCTGCCAGATCGACACCGGAAAGCCGGCCGCCCTGGACCGCGACGAACCCCGGCGGGTCGCCGAGAGCGTGCGAACCATGGGGCTGCGGTATGCCACCGTCACCGGCGTGGCCCGCGACGACCTGCCCGACGGCGGGGCGTGGCTCTACGCCACGACCGTGCGCGCCATCAAGGAGCTCAACCCGTCGACCGGTGTGGAGCTGTTGATCCCCGACTTCAACGGCGAGCCCGCCCGCCTTGCCGAGGTCTTCGAATCCCGCCCGGAAGTGTTGGCGCACAACGTCGAAACGGTGCCCCGCGTGTTCAAGCGGATTCGGCCCGCCTTCACCTACCGGCGCAGCCTCGACGTGCTCACCGCCGCGCGCGATTTCGGTCTGGTCACCAAGAGCAACCTCATCCTCGGCCTGGGCGAAACCCCCGACGAGGTGCGGACGGCGTTGGCCGATCTGCGCGATGCCGGCTGCGACATCGTCACCATCACCCAATATCTGCGCCCGTCGACCCGCCACCACCCGGTCGAGCGCTGGGTAGTACCCGCGGAGTTCGTCGAGCACGCGCAGCACGCCGAAGGGCTGGGTTTCTCGGGGGTGTTGGCCGGGCCGTTGGTGCGGTCGTCCTACCGGGCCCGCCGGCTCTACGAGCAAGCGCGCGCCTCCGCGGCTCGTTTAGCCAGCGCTGACCGTATCCTTGGTGACTATGGCTAAGCCCCGAAACACCGCTGAGAACAAGGCCGCCAGAGCGGAGGCGAAGGCCGCCGGCAAGGCCGCCGCCCGGGAGCGGCGCGCTCAGCTGTGGCAGGCGTTTAACTTGCAGCGCAAACAGGACAAGCGCCTGCTGCCGTACATGATCGCCGCCTTCGCGCTGATCGTGGGTGTGTCGGTGGGGGTCGGTGTGTGGGCCGGCGGGTTCACCATGATCACGATGATTCCGCTGGGCGTGGTGCTGGGCGCGCTGGTGGCGTTCATCATCTTCACCCGGCGCGCACAGAAGAGCATCTACCGCCAAGCCGAAGGCCAAACCGGGGCGGCGGCCTGGGCACTGGACAATCTGCGCGGCAAGTGGCGGGTGAGCCCGGGTGTGGCCGCCACCGGCCACTTCGACGCGGTGCATCGGGTGATCGGTCGCCCCGGCGTCATCTTCGTCGCCGAGGGATCCGCGGCCAGGGTCAAACCGCTGCTGGCCCAGGAGAAAAAGCGCACCGCGCGATTGGTCGGCGACATTCCGATCTACGACATCATCGTCGGCAACGGCGAGGGCGAGGTTCCGCTGGCCAAGCTGGAGCGGCACCTCACCCGCCTGCCGTCCAACATCACCCCCAAACAAATGGACGCGCTGGAGTCGCGGTTGGCCGCGCTGGGTTCACGGACCGGTGCCGCCGTCATGCCGAAGGGACCGATGCCCAACGTCGGCAAGATGCGCGGCATGCAGCGCACGGTGCGCCGCAGGTAGCGCCCGTTAGGATCGCGGCGGCGACCGGCGTGCACCCGGACACCGTCGCGCGGGGGGTGCGTGAGCTCGAGGGTCTGCCGGAGCCCTCGGCGCGGGTCCGCGCCCCCGGTGGTGGCCGCAAGAAGCTGACGGAGTCCGATCCGGAGCTGATGTGCGAGCTGAAAGCGTTGGTGGATCCGCAGACTCGTGGTGATCCGATGTCGCCGTTGGTGTGGACGACCAAGTCGACGCGGAAGCTGGCCGGGGCGCTGGCCGCGGCGGGTCATCGGGTCTCCGATCGGACGGTGGCGCGGATGCTGCGGGCGATGGGGTTCAGCCTGCAAGCCAACGCCAAAGTTGTCGAGGGCCGCCAGCACGAGGACCGCGATGCCCAGTTCGAGTACCTCAACAGATGCGTCAGCGAACACATCACCGCAGGTCAGCCAGTGATCTCGGTCGACACGAAGAAGAAGGAACTAGTCGGCGAGTTCAAGAATGGGGGTCGCGAGTACCAGCCCAAGGGCTCACCGGTGCCGACCAACGTGCACGACTTCATGGACAAAGAACTCGGCAAAGCGATCCCCTATGGCGTCTACGACGTCTCGACCAACACCGGCTGGGTGTCGGTGGGTACCGACCACGACACCTCCGCGTTCGCTGTGGCGACTCTGCGCCGCTGGTGGGACACCATCGGGCGCCGCCGTTACCCGTCCGCCGAGCGGATCCTGATCTGCGCTGACGGTGGCGGCTCCAACGGCTACCGGGTCCGCGCCTGGAAGGTCGAGCTGGCCAAGCTCGCCGCCGAGACCGGGCTGACCATCACCGTCTGCCACCTCCCCCCGGGCACCAGCAAGTGGAACAAAATCGAACACCGGCTGTTCTCCCAGATCACCATGAACTGGCGCGGACGACCGCTGAAGAGCCACCGGATGATCGTCGACCTGATCAGCAACACCACAACGACCACCGGGCTGACAGTTCACTGCGTCCTCGACACCGACCAGTACCCCACCGGTATCACATACACAACGAAAGACGTTGATACCCTGCCGATCACACACCACGACTTCCACGGCGAGTGGAACTACACCATCAAGCCGGCACGCCCGAAGACCACCTAGATTATTTTGCACAGGGTTAGCGGCGCACCACCGCGGTTCCGGTTACCCGATCTTGCAGCCCGCGCCCGTCCGAATCGGCGAATAGCGCCGGGACGACCAGCGCGATGAGCAGCCCCCGCACCGCCAGTCGGCCGAGCCCAATGGGTGCGCGGCCGTCCACCGCCACCACCTGCAGGCTCAGGGCCAACTGACCCGGCGTGAATCCGAACAGGCGCACCGCCACCACGCCGAGCAGAAACCAGATGACCAGGATCGCGGTCGACAACGTCATCTTCGAGATCGCGCCGACGCCCAACGCCAGCAGCGCCAGGCCATAGGAGATCAGCCAGTCGATCAGCAGCGCTACCAGCCGACGCCCCATCGAGGCCAACGATCCCGGCCCGCTTTGCGGCAAACCGAGCGTTTCACCGGGGTAACCTGGCTGCGATCCCGCCGTCATCGACCCAATCCCACGGCCCAACAGGTAGCACCGCCGGTTACGATCTTGCAGGCCATGGCCTCACAATAGGGCCGTGGTTACCCGGGTCGCGTCGCGGGCGGCGTGGTCACGTAACGTCGGCGCAACAACGCGTTGATCCACGAGCAACAACAACTTCATAGCGTCAGGCCGCGATCACCAAGCAAAGGAGCCTTCTGTGACGGAAAAGACGCCCGACGACGTCTTCAAACTGGCCAAAGACGAAAACGTTGAGTTCGTCGACGTCCGGTTCTGTGACCTGCCCGGCATCATGCAGCACTTCACGATTCCGATTTCGTTCTTCGACCAGAGCGTGTTCGACGACGGCTTGGCATTCGACGGCTCGTCGATTCGCGGGTTCCAGTCGATCCATGAGTCGGACATGCTGCTCCTTCCCGACCCGGAAACCGCGCGCATCGACCTGTTCACTGAAGCCAAGACGCTGAACCTGAACTTCTTTGTGCACGACCCGTTCACCCTCGAGCCGTACTCGCGCGACCCGCGCAACATCGCGCGCAAGGCGGAGAAATACTTGGTCAGCACCGGGGTCGCCGACACCGCGTACTTCGGGGCCGAGGCCGAGTTCTACATCTTCGACTCGGTGAGCTTCGACTCGCGCACCAACGGCTCCTTCTACGAGGTGGACGCGATCTCGGGGTGGTGGAACACCGGGGAGCCGACCGAGAACGACGGCAGCCCCAACCGCGGCTACAAGGTCCGCCCCAAGGGTGGCTACTTCCCGGTGGCCCCCGTCGACCATTACGTCGACCTGCGCAGCAGGATGCTGCACAACCTGATCGCGTCGGGCTTCAGCCTGGAGAAAGGCCATCACGAGGTCGGCACCGGCGGGCAGGCCGAGATCAACTACAAGTTCAACACGCTGCTGCACGCGGCCGACGACATGCAGTTGTACAAGTACATCGTCAAGAACACCGCGTGGCAGGCGGGCAAGACTGTGACGTTCATGCCCAAGCCGCTGTTCGGCGACAACGGCTCCGGGATGCACACCCACCAGTCGTTGTGGAAGGACGGCAGCCCGCTGATGTACGACGAGACGGGCTACGCCGGCCTGTCGGACACCGCACGCCACTACATCGGCGGCCTGCTGCACCACGCGCCGTCGCTGTTGGCGTTCACCAACCCGACGGTGAACTCCTACAAGCGGCTGGTTCCCGGCTTCGAGGCGCCGATCAACCTGGTCTACAGCCAGCGCAACCGCTCGGCGTGCGTGCGCATCCCGATCACCGGCAGCAACCCGAAGGCCAAGCGCCTGGAGTTCCGCTGCCCCGACTCGTCGGGCAACCCGTACCTGGCGTTCTCGGCAATGCTGATGGCCGGCCTGGACGGCATCAAGAACAAGATCGAGCCGCAGTCGCCGGTCGACAAGGACCTCTACGAGCTGCCGCCCGAGGAGGCCGCGAACATCCCGCAGGCGCCCACCCAGCTGTCCGCGGTGATCGACCGGCTGGAGGCCGACCACGAATACCTCACCGAGGGAGGCGTTTTCACGCCCGACCTGATCGAGACGTGGATCAGCTTCAAGCGCGAGAACGAGATCCTGCCGGTCCAGATCCGGCCGCACCCGTACGAGTTCGCGCTGTACTACGACGTGTAAGCCAGCTAACCGCGCTGACCTGCGGCGACGCTGCGACGAAGCCCCCACAGTACGCAGTGGGTACGCAGCAGCTTCGGCAGAGCTCATCCGCGCTGCGATCACGGCACCGACCGCTGTGCGGGTGGACTCGTCGGCATCCGGCCACAGATGCCCGTAGGTGTCCAGCGTGGTGCGGGCGCTCTGGTGCCGCATCCGCGCCTGCACCGTCTTGATATCCGCGCCGGACGCGATCAACAGCGACGCCAGATAGTGCCGCAAATCGTGGAAGCTGAAACCCTCGGGCAGGCCGTCGATCTGCTCCCTCACGTCGCGGATCGCCCGTTCGATGATCCACGGCCCGCACCGGTCGGTGCCCGGCCCGTTGGTCACCATCATGTCGCCGCCGTAGGTCTGCACCGACGCCGACAGCAGCAACGCCAGGTCCTGCGGGATCGGGATCGGCTGATCGCTGCCATCGGTCTTCAGCGGCTTGGCCGGCCACTGCTGCTTGGGATGAACCACGCCCCTGATGAAATCCACGTCAGCCGCCCGCAACCCGGACACCTCAGCGACCCGCAACCCCGCGAACGCACCCAATAGAACGGCCACCCGCAAATGGTCGGGCATAGCGTCGTGGATCGCCCAAACCTGCTCCGTGGTGGCCACGTACACCTTCGGCTTACCCATCGGCGGCGACGTGCGCCGAGAGCACGGATTACGGCCCAGCACGCCATCGTGCATCGCGTCGGACATGATCTGCGAGAACCGGGAGTGCAGCGCGTAGATGTAACTTGCCTCCATGCCGTCGGCCTGCAGGCGCGCGACCCACATCTTCACCTGGGACGGGCGCACGGCATGCCGGCGAACTCATCGACGATCTGCCTGATGTGTGTTCGCGCAGCCCGAACCGTGCCCTCGCGGTGAACCTTGTAGCCCTCGATCCACATAGCGCACCACTGATCGACGGTCAGCTGGGCGTCGCGCGGTGCCACGTGGGTTCCGGAGACGATCGCTGCTGTCTGCTTGTCGAGCCATCTTTGCGCGTCTATTTTGCGCGGGAACGCCGCCGTGTGCTCCCGGCCGCGGTCATCGACATACCGGGCCCGCCAGCGCTTTCCGACACCGTCCCTCTTGCTCGGCACCGTCTGCGGGTTACCGTCGGCGTCGCGGATGGTCTTGCGCCAAAGGTCCTCGACGCCGGATCTGCGATTGCGTTTCATTCGGCCCGGCGTCCCTTTTGTGGGGGCCGTGGCGTCAGATGCAGTGGCGTGCGTTCCACGCGTTCGAAGACAACTGGGAATACCGCGACGGGAACCCTGTCCGGACCCTTTTGAGCGGCAAGTTAATTGATGTCGCGCCGGTCACCGTGCCGGCCTACGGCACCAGTGCCCCGGGCTTGCGGAGCCTGGCAAAACACATGGACGCGCGGTACGAGGATGTCGCCCAGCTGGCTGCTCAAGGCGAGCTGCGCCGCCTGTTCGAGCGCACTGACCGGCCGGTGCTCCGGCCCGAGACGACGATGCCCTGGTACGTGGCCCACGCCCACTATGGCCGGGTCCTCCACATGCACGCTCGCCGAATGGCTTGGCACTAACCTGGATTATTCGCGAAATGCGGCGAACGATGGCGTGTGGATACGCGAAAGTGCCTGTCCTGCAAGGAATAATGGGACTTCTCTAAGGTTCGATTACCCTGGCGGGAAGGCACTTCGCAGGTGAAGAATAGCGCAGCGGTTTCCCGGGTGAAAGTGTCGGCGGACGGTGGCGGGGTCGTGTCGCACGCCGGGATGGGGATGCTGCGGGAGTTGGCGGAGTTGACCGGGCTGTCGGCGCAGGTCACGGCGGCGTTGGCGGATACCTATCGGGGCCCGTGGATCTACGGGCCGGGTGCGGTGTTCGCCGATCTGGCCGCCGCGGTGGCCGACGGCGCGGACTGCATCGACGGTGTCGGGCAGCGCTGCGGGGATCGCGAACACGTCTTTGGTGCCGCGGCGTCGACGACCACGATGTGGCGGCTGGTCGATGAGCGGATCGACGCCGCTCATCTGCCCGGTATCCGTGCCGCGCGTGCCCAGGCGCGGGAGGTGGCGTGGGCGGCGGGCCCGGCCCCGGCCGCCGGTGAGTGGCTGCACCTGGATATCGATGCCACCATCACCATCGATCACTCCGATAACAAGGACGACGCGGCGCCGACCCGGGGAGAAGACCCGGGGCCATCACTCGTTGCTGGCGTTTTTGGACCGCCCTGCGATCGCCGGTGGCGAAGGCTTGGCCGGGCTGCTGCGAGCGGGCAATGCGGGCAGTAACACCGCCGCCGATCACATCAGGGTGCTGGGGTGGGCGCTGGAATCGCTGCCGGCGGCCTACCGGCCCGACCCGCACGATCCCGGCGCGCAACAGGTTCTGGTGCGCTGCGATTCCGCCGGCGCCACCCACGCGTTCGCCGGAGCCTGCCGCGTCAAGGGGGTGGGATTCTCCTTCGGCTACGCCGTCGATACCCGCGTGCAGGCCGCGGTGGAACTGCTCAACGCCAACGACGGCTGGTACCCGGCGATCGACTCCGGCGGCGGCATCCGCGACGGCGCCTGGGTCGCCGAGGCCACCGATTTGGTGGACATGGACAGCTGGCCGACCGGGACTCGGCTGATCCTGCGCAGGGAACGCCCGCACCCCGGAGCGCAGCTGCGGTTCACCGACTCCGACGGGCTACGGGTGACCGCGTTCATCACCGACACCGCCCCCGGTGTGGTGGCAGGCCAGCTCGCCGGTCTGGAGCTGCGGCATCGCCAGCACGCCCGGGTGGAGGACCGGATCCGCCAGGCCAAGGCCACCGGGCTGCGTAATCTACCCTGCCAGCGCTTCGACGCGAACGCGGCATGGTTGGAAATACTTTTGGCCGCAACCGATTTGGTGGCCTGGTCGAAACTGATCGGATTTATCGACCATCCCGATCTGGCCACCTGCGAGATCGACACGTTCCGCTACCGGGTGCTGCACGTCGCCGCCCGCATCACCCGCGGCGCCCGCCAAATCCGCTTGCGGATCGACGCCACCTGGCGATGGGCCAGCGCCATCGCCCACGCATGGCAACGACTCCGGGCGGCCTTCCCCTGACCACCCGGCTCCCCGCCCAACCGACCCGAGGAACCCCACCGGCCCCGGAAAGCCCGCCCACCGAGCGACACCGGCCGATTCGTCGTACCCGCATGTGACAATCAGCCCCGCAAGCCGACCAGCACCGGCCCCATCCGACCCCACAAGGCTGCACGAAAAATCGAGGCTAAGGACACAAAGAAACAACCGAAAGATGAGATGTGATGGGGACCCCCTCGGCTCAGACGCTCGTTGAGTGTGCGTCAGAGAAATTTTTTAGGAGCTCGAGGAGGTCCCACTGATGACGATGGTAGGCGGTTTTGACGTGCATCGACAGCAGATCACGTTCGATTATGTCGACGACGACGGTGTGGTGCACTGGGGTCAGATTCGTCCGGCGACGCGGAAGGCGTTGCGGAGCTGGTTGGCCGAGCATTGCCCCGGCGGGGATGCGGAGTTCGCGCTGGAGGGCTGCACCGGGTGGCGGTATGTCAGCGAGGAGCTGGCGGCTGCTGGGGTGGGGGTGCATTTGGGGGATCCGGCCGAGGTGGCGGCGCTGCGGGGTCCTAAGAAGCGGGCCAAGACCGACCGCGCCGATGCTCGGCTGTTGCGGAGCCTGCTGTTGGAGGGCCGGTTCCCGGAGTCGTGGATCCCGCCCGCGCATGTTGTGGAGATCCGCACGCTCGGTCGGTTGTATTGCACGCTGATGGATGAGCGGCGGGCCTGGCAGCAGCGCATCCATGCCCAGTTGTTCCACCAGGGTTGCCCACCGATCAAAGCGTTGTTGACCCAGGCGGGTCGTGAGGCGCTCGCCGGTGCCGAGCTGTCGTCGGCCGGACGCCGGTATGTGAACACCGCACTTGGCCGTATCGACGAGTTAACTACCGAGATTGGGCCACTGCGAACCCAATTGGTGACCTTCGCCCGACACCAGACGGGGTGCCGGGCGCTGCAGCACCACTATGGCATCGGGTGGTTGTGCGCAGCGATCATGTGGGCCGAGATCGGTGATGTGCGCCGGTTCGCCCGCTCTGATCAGCTGGTGCGCTTTGCCGGGCTGGATGTCACGGTGTACTCCTTTGATGGCAAACGCTCACCGGGGCATCTGTCTCGGCAGGGTTCACCCGAGCTGCGGTGGGCGGCGTTTGAGGCGGCCAAGTGCGCGGCCCGCCGCTCTTCCCCGGATTACGCCTACTACCACACGCTGGCGGCCAAACACGACGGCCACAACGGCAAAAACCCCACGCTGGCCGTGGAGCGCAAGATCTTGCGCCGCTGCTATCACACCCTGCGTGAGCTCGGCGATGCCGCCTTGGCGATGCCCGTCGCCCAGCTCGACGGGGTGGCCGCCTGATCATGCGTTGCCTGCGTGCCCTGCCCATATATCCGCTGATGCCTGCGGCCGGCTCCCTTGAGGCTCCTGTCGCCACCCCGCTGTTGGGTGGATTTCCCGGAAAGATTGAGCGGCCGCACCACTTCGGCTGCCCGCACGTCGGGCACCCCATCCATCATCATGTCGCCGGACCCTCGTCCGTGGACCCAGATAAGGCTGGGCGCCGGCACGCGCAACGTAGATACCCCTGCGTTCACCGGAGGCCGCAGATGACTTGAACCACAGCGTCTTTGCCTCGTCCTGTCCGGCCAGAGTATTCGGCGGATCCTCGTTGGCGTCAAGGTCGTTCGTCCTCGCTGCGCTGCGGGCGCTCCACCTTGACCCCGACTTCGGTCCACCGACCCGAGCGCCAGGACAAGAACGAGTCAAAAACGAAAAAACCCAAACGAATCCCGCGCTTTACGGGGGTCCCCAACACAGATAAGGAAACCAAAATGAAAGTCCGCATGAAAGCGACAGTCCTCGGGACCTACTGCAGCATCGAGAACGGCGCGAAGCGCGGCGACATCATCGACTTGGCGCCTGAGCTTGTCGCGCGTGAACTCCAACAGGGCCGCGTCGAACTCCAGCTCGATGGCCCGATCGGGACGGCCTACCAAGCGCCGTCTGGCGCCCAGATGCTCGAGGCGGAAACGCAAGTCGCCGCGGCACAACGCACCCTCGACAAGGCCGCCAGGTAACAGACCACCCGGCGGGCGTGTATGGGCGGGTTTCCTTCGGTACGCCCGCCGGGTCCCCCAAAAGTGCTGCACCGCAACAGAAAGGCCACCGCCATGAATTCCCCTTACGACGGCCGCCGTGACAGCGGCATGGGCGGCGGCTTCACGCCCGCCGACGACACCGACCTGGCCGACGCTTGCGCCAGCGGCTTCGGGCAGCTGCCCAGCGACCCACTAGGCGAACACCTCGACGACCAAGGCAGCTCCACCGGCACACCACACCAAACACCGCAGCGTTTCACGTATCCCGCGCCGGGCGTCGGCGGCAGCCTGGGCGTCTGAGTACCCCCGAGATAAAGGAGCAGGCGACGATGCCCCGACCCCGCAACACCGTGCAGGCTGGCTACGGCCAGCAACACAAGCGGCTACGTGCGCACTGGGCCCAGCGCGTCAGCACCGGATCCGTGCGCTGTGCCCGCTGCCGCCAATTCATTCGACCCGGCGAGAAGTGGGCCCTCGATCATGCGGACTTGCCCAACCGACTTGCGCACCAACTGGGTCTGTACTTGGGGCCTGCTCATGTGCGTTGCAACCAGGCTGCGCGGAATCGGAGGTACGCACGGCAGGCCGAGCCGCCCAGGCCGCGGGCCCTGAGCTTCTTCGACCCTCCCAGCAAAGCGGGCCGGGCAACCACGTAGAAACGAGCAAACAGAGCGTGAAGCAACTACCTAACATCCGTTCCGCGGGCCCACGAAGCGCATGCACCACCCTCCCCGGCGCAGGCCTCCTACCTGCGACGATAGGCCTGTTTTTTGGAGCTCGGCCATCCACGACCTCGCCGCTCATGCCGCGGATTACACCAACGATTTTCCCGGGGGCCCTGCGGCCGTCCACAGCAAACGAACGACTGTCAGCCTGGCAAAGCGGAGGGAAATGCCCGAAAAGTGTTGCGGGGCTTAGGGTTTGACGCCAGAGGAGGCCGAAGAAGATGACGAACTCACCGCGCAAGGCAGCGACTGTGCGCCGGCTGCGGCCGAAGTCCCCGCCCTCGGTGACGAGCGCCGCGGCCAGCGGTGACGAGGAGGCATTGCTGCGCGCGTTGCAGCACACCCTCGCCACGGCGATCGCCGAGGGCTGCACGGCCAAGGACTTAAGCCCGTTGAGCCGCAGGTTGCTGGAGGTCACTAGGGAGCTGGGCGCCGTGCAGGCCCGCCGGCAGCAGGACAGGCCGATCCGGCAGCCTGGCCCGGATCGGGCCGGTCGACGGCGATGAGCCGTGGGAAGGGTGATGTCGACGACGCGGCTCTCCGAGGTCGCCCGCCATGTGGTTACGCCGACGGGGATCACGTCGACGGGCTGGCCGCGGATCAGCGGGATCTGCGCTCACAAGCTGGGTTTGACGTTCGACGGCTGGCAGGACGGCGCCGGCCGGCTCGTCCTGGCCAAGCGCGCGGACGGCCGTTTGGCGGCCACGGTCGGCGGGGTCGGCATGTCGCTGCCCCGCCAGGTCGGCAAGACGACGCTGCTGATCGGCGTGATTTTCGGGTTGTGCCTGGACAATCCGGGTGTGTTGGTGCTGTGGACGAGCCATCACGCCCGCACCACCGGCGAGAGCTTCCGCGTGTTCCAGGGTTTCAGTGATCGGTCGAAGGTGCGGCCACTGATAGCCAAGACGTTCCTCGGGTCAGGTGATGAGGAGATCCGGTTCGTCAACGGTTCGCGGATTATGTTCGGTGCCCGCGAGCACGGTTTCGGCCGTGGCCTGTCGGGGGTGGATGCGATCATCTTCGATGAGGCGCAGATCCTCTCGGAGCGGGCGCTGCAGAACATGCTTGCGAGCATGAACATTTCGAAGCTGGGTTTGCGCATCTATTGTGGGACGCCGCCGAAGCCGACCGACAACTGTGAGACGTTTTCCCGGATGCGCGCCGAGGCGCTCTCCGGCGAGTCGGCCGATCTGGCGTGGGTTGAGTTCCGGGCGGATGAGGACGCGGATTTGGATGATCCGGTGCAGTGGACGAAGGCTAACCCCAGCTTTCCGCATTGGACGCCGCCGGAGTCGATTAAACGGTTACGGGCGAAGTTGGATCCGGACGGTTTCCGTAGGGAGGCGTTGGGGATCTGGCCGTCGGATCGGTGGCGGGTGTTCGACGTGGCGGCCTGGGTGCGGCTGGAGGACGCGCACGCGGCGCAGCCGGGCCGGGTGGCGCTGTGTGTGGATGTGTCGCCGTACCGGGGGCGGGCGGCGATCGGCGTGGCCGGCGACACGGGCGGTAAGACGTTGGTGATGTGTTTTCCTGGGGAGGGTACCGGGTGGGTGGCAGCCAAGGTGGCTGAGTTGGTCGCAGGCCGCGACGTCGTGGAGGTGTCGATCACGCCGGGGGCGGCGCGAGGGTTGGAGCCGGATTTGGCGCGGGCGGGTGTCGAGTACCGCAGGTTGACCGGGGTTGAGGTTGCTGCGAGTTGTGCGGCGTTTCAGGAGAATGTGAAGACTGGGGCGGTGATTCACGTGGGCCGAGTTGGATGTGGCGGTGGCCAACGCGCGGACGCGGCGCGCCGGGGATTCCGAGACGTGGGACCGTGGCTATTCGGAGGATATTTCGCCGTTGGTGGCGTGCGCGGGGGCAAGCTATCGGTGGGGTGTGCTCGCTAACAGGCCCTACGATGTGCTGGATTCGGTGCTGTAAGGCGGTGATCGGGGCGGTGTGGGGGGCCGAGACGCTCGCGCCGGAGCCCACCTACCGCCTTTAGGGCCGACGGGCGACGATCACAGGCACCTGGGCGGACTGGGCCACCGTGGTGCTGACCGAACCCAGCAGCATCCCGGTGAATCCTCCCCGGCCGTGGCTGCCGACGACGACCAGCTGCGCGGACTCGGACTGCTCGACGAGCTCCTGTGCCGGTCGGTCGGCGACGACGACGCGGCGCACCAAGACGTCGGGGTAGCGCTCCTGCCAGCCCGCCAGCCGCTCGCTGAGGGTCTCCTCGGCCAGCGCCTGAATCGTTGACCAGTCGTCGAACACCCCGGTGTCGCTCCAGGCGTGCACGGCCACCAACTCCGCCCCGCGCCACGATGCTTCGTCGAAGGCGATCGCGGTGGCCAGTTCCGACGCGGGCGAACCGTCGATGCCGACCACCACCGGCGCCTCCGACGGGCGCGCCGTCAGCGGGTCCTGGTCATGGATGACCGCCACCGGGCAGTGCGCATGGTGCACCAGGCCGGTGCTCACCGAGCCGAGCAGCACACGGGCCAGCTCACCACGTCCCCGGCTGCCGACCACGACCAGTTGAGCCTCCTTCGACAGGTCGACCAGCGTGGGTACCGCCGGGCCGTTGACCATCTCACGGGTGACCTCGATCGGGCTGCCCTTGGTGGCGTCCTCGACGATCTTGAGCGCGTCATTGAGGATCTCGCGTCCCGCATCCTGCTGCCATTGCAGGTACCCGGGCGCCGTCGACATACCACCCCCAAACGAATAGGGCGTTGGTTTTGTCAGCAGCATCGGCGGGTCTTGGACGTTGACCACGGTGAGGGCAATATTGCGCATCGCCGCGTCGCGTGCCGCCCAGTCAACGGCGAGCTTTGATACTGACGACCCGTCGACACCGACGATGATTCCACGATGCGTTACAGGGAGGGACATTCGTTTTCCTTCCGACCAGCGGACTAAGGCTATCCGAGTCGGTCGAGTTCGTCGGCGGCCTCGAGGATCATCGCCGCGAACCGGTCTACCGACCGCGGAAGCGCATCGGACCGCACGTCATCGACCAGTAACTGAGCCACCCGTTATTCGGCGATTGCGGCGGCCCTCGCCATGATCTCGCCCTTCACCGGACCTCGTCCTCGTCATGAGTTTCGACGACCTGGTGCTGCTCCTGCCAATCCGGCGCATCGCTGCTTTCCGGCGGCGTATCGCCGTTTTCGATCGGCACCCGCTCGTCGGGGTCGACGGTTTCCAGGTCGGCGGCCTCAGCTGCGGGGCGCTGCTGCTCGATAGCATCGGCGAGAGGGACATCGTCGGGAAAGGGACCACTGTCGCTCACTTGAGTCAACCTACTCCGACGCTTTATGACTCCTCATACTTCCGTGTCTCACTTCCGGTGCCGCCTCCGCAACTTGCGCGCCCCGTCCTCGAACAACCACGGCGCGCCAGACTGTAAGAACATGTCGATCCGGTGGGCGATCAGCTCATCGCTCAACTCGGGGAGCCCAGACAACTCGCGGATGCGATTGGGCGAGACCTCCCACAGCGCGATCGCGCACGCCTCCGTCACCGCCCGCCTGATGGCCGGTCCCTCCGGCCGGGGCCGCTGGCTCGGCGGTCGGGGTTTGACGGTGGTTGGCGGGATCGGCGCGGTCATGGTGGCTCTACCTTCTCCGGCTGGCCGGGATCACCATAAGGGGCGTTGGACCTCACGTTGGACCCCAAAAGTCCTTTGTTTGTGGAGCCATGCGGAGCCTCGGACGATTCGGGCGATATCGGCAGAGGATGACGCGCTCGATCGCTGGCCTTCGGGTCATGCGCGAGGTAATCGGCGGCCTGTTTCGGCGCGCTCGGCGTACCGCTCGCGCAGCATCTCACAGTTCTCGGCGATGGTGACGAGCTGGCCGGCCAGCTGCACAGCGTCGACGAGGTCCAGCCACAGCACGAACCCGCCGACCGTGGCGTTCACCACCACCCCGCGATGTCGTTCTCACCGTCGCGGTCGTAGACGTAGCTGACGTGCAGGGGGACGAGGCTGACGACGTCGTCGGGTGTTGCGAAATCGCTTCTCATCTGGTCAACTCTTTCCGCTGTGCCGACGTGGATGGTGTAGACCGCCGACGCCCCGCAGGTGGGGGCGCGGAAACTGTCGACCTCGTTGTGCCAGGTGTGCCAGTGGGTGCCACCGCACCAGGGGCAGCGGACGCCCACTGCGCAGATGTTGTTGCCGTTGGTGCGCAGCCCGACGACCTCGGCGCGGGGACGGGTGAGGGCCGTCATCGGGCGCGCCGGGTCAGGCCGGCGGTCACCCCGTAGGGGCGTTTGCCTGGTGGCAGGGTGCTCACCCAGGCCCGGCAGGCGGCCAGGGCCGGGCATTTCGCGCAGACGCGGATCGCCAGCGGGTAGAGGCGGTAGCCGGCTCCGCGCTCCAGGCAGGCGTCGAAGACCTCGCGTTCGCGGACGCAAGCGGCGCCCGGAAGGTCCGGGGTGGCGGCCAGCGCGGACAGCAGCTCGACGGCCGCGGCGGGGTGCACAACTGCCAGTTTGACCCATGTCGGCGGCCCGGGTGGGTTATCTGCTCGGCGTGTGACAACGTGTGTTGTCATTTCTCAGTTAGTCTGCCATCTGGTGGCAGTGAATGAGGACGGTCCGTGGAGTTGGTACGTCGGCGGCTCGAGGACGCCGTGGCCGCGATCGCGGACCCGGTGCCGATGTGGGACGGCGGGGTGTGCCGGTGGTCGGATGCGGTCTATGTCTGTCTGCGCCGTGAGCTGTCCGGTGGGCGGGTGATCGGGCGCCGCCAGCGTCCGGGCTCGTCGAGGCTGCCCTGCCGTCTCGCGGTACTGGAGTTGCTCGTTGACATTGACGGCACGGTTGGTGGCTGGGAGCCCGCCGCCAAGGGCGGCACGGTTGAGCGGTTGCACCGGCTGGCGGGGCGTCGCTGGCGGCCGCAGGACTGCTCGCTGATCGAGGGCTACTGCGCCCGGCTGCAGCGGTGGGCGGTGGACGCGGCCGGGCTGATCACCCCGGAGGTCCGGATCTTCCTGCCCCAGCCGTGCCCGCGGTGCGGGGCGCGGCACGCCTACCGCGACACCAGCTCGGGTGAGCATGTGCGTGCACCGGCGTTGAAGGTCAGCGACACCGGCTGCCAGTGCGCGGCGTGCGGGGCGTCCTGGGCGCCGGACCGGTTTCACTGGCTGGCGCGGTTGCTGGGCTGCCCGCCGCTGCCGGCGTGACGCCAGTACGCAGCCAGTACGCAGCAGTCTCACCGGAGCTTCCGGCGACCACCGGATCCCAACGCCCCGACCTGCCGGTTTGTCGCCCAACCATCACAGCTAAGCGATACCAACTGCCTGGACGGAATACGCGCTGTACTACGACGTGTAAACGGGTTCGTCCGCAGTAGCAACCACTGAGTCCATCCGCTTGCCGATCGCCGCGCGATTGCCGAGCGGGTGGACTCTTTGGCATACGGTGGGCGATGGCTGCCGAATCCGGATCGTCGAGTAACTCCAAGTCTGGCTGGTTTTACGCGACTGGAAAGATACGACGCTCTATCCTCCGAGAGTGGATCATGCAAGTGAGCGCGGGCCCGGGCCCGGCTCGCCGCCTCTATCCGACTGCGCGAGTGAGCAGTTGCACCTGTCCGGCCGAATTCAAGCCCATGGGGCGTTGGTTGCCGCCGATCTGCAAGATCAACGCATCACGTACGCCAGCGCCAACACGGCTGAGTTGATCGGGGCGCAGCCGGATCAGCTTTTCGATTCGCCGGTGGTGAGCATCTTCTCCCCCGATGAACAGCAGCGGCTCGAGCAGGCGATCGAGCAGACTGGTTATCGGCCTTCGTCGCCCGATCTGTATGGAATGCGCCTGACAGCTGCACTCGACAAGGTCGATGTGATTCTGCATCGAGTCGGCGGCCAGATCGTCATCGAAATCGAGAGGGCGCACGGGAATGATCAAGCCAATCTTGTTCCGGTTCTGTATGCCTCACAGGCGATCAGCGAGGCCAGCAGCGTGCGCGAAGTTGAGATGGCCACTACGAGTGCATTGCGAGCACTGACCGGATTCGACCGCGCGATGGTCTACCGGTTCCATGACGACGAGCACGGAGAGATCGTCGCTGAAGATCGTCTTCCAGGACTGGTCCGATACCTTGGGCATCATTTTCCGGCGAGCGACATTCCGCCCCAAGCTCGCCAGATTTACACGCGCAAGGCGTCGCGCTACATACCCGACGTCGACGAGGGCGACGTCGCCTTGCTTGCATCACCGCGCATGGCCGGCACAAGTCTTGACTTGAGCCGCGCCGCGCTACGCAGCGTTTCCTCCTTCCACCTCGAATACATGCGCAATATGCAGACAGCGGCGAGCGTTTCGTTCTCCATGGTCGAAGGAGGCCGGCTGACCAGGCCTGTCTCGTGCATATCTGAAAATCCCCGATGGCTCTCGCGCTCAATGCGTAGGTCGTGCGAGCTGGTGGTCCTGCAGGCAAAACTTCAAGTCTCTGCAGCTGAACAGATCTCCAGGCTGCACGATGCGGCTAGCCGCGACACTGTCCGGTCCCGGCTCAGGGCCGCGATGCACAGCGCGCCCGCCGTTGTCGAGGGACTCACGTCGGCTTCCGGTGAACTCCTGGAGCTCTGCCGGGCAGACGGCGCAGCGGCATTTGCGGACGGGCAGTTCCGGTCAATCGGCGCAGCACCATCCGAGGATGCCGTGCGAAGACTCGCGGGCGAAATCCGTGCCGGCCGGTCCGCGGGCGCGGCCTGGGCCACCGACCGCTTGCAGCAATCGACCGCTGACTTTGTTGGTGCAGCGGGCTGCTTGTTCGTCGCGCTGGGCGCACCGGATGACTTCGTGATCTGGTTCCGGCGAGACCGTCCGCTGCAGCTCCGCTGGTTGGGGGATCCGCACGCGCACTCCACTGGATCGATCAATCCGAGGAAGTCGTTCGATACCTGGCTGGAGCAAGTCGGCGGATCGAGCACGCCCTGGACAGACGCCGACCTGCAGACGGCGCAACTGCTGGCCTATGACGTCGAATCGGCCCAGCTGGCCCGAGCCCAGGCCAAACTTGCGCACCTCGGCCTGCACGACTCGCTGACTGGGCTACCAAATCGCCGCCATCTGAGCACCATAATGGCCGCCATGCTGGCCGGTGCGACACCCACTGATCCGGTGGCCGCCATCTTCATCGATCTCGACCGCTTCAAGAAAGTCAACGACGAGTACGGGCACGAAGCAGGCGACTGCGTGCTGCGCGAGGTTGGCCGGCGCATTGCCGAGGTAACTCGCGTTGGGCATGACGTCGTGAGCCGGGCCGATGTGGGTGACCCGCCTGCGGCCAGGCTCGGCGGTGACGAGTTCGTCGTACTGCTGCCGCAGACAGATGCCGAGGGCGCCGAACTGGTGGCTGACCGGATCCGTCAATCGATGGTCGAGCCGATTGCAATCAGCCCAAAGCTCCAGCTGACCATAAGCGCGGCAATTGGAGTGGCGGTGGCGGCAGAGCCCGAAGAACCGCACCATTTGCTGAAACGTGCCGACGCTGCCATGTATGAAGACAAGCGGCGGCGCTCACGGCCCCCCACTGAATTTGGATGACCAACTAGCGGGTTGTCGCCTTGGTCCGCAGTCCGTAGTGTGGCCGCCGTGACGTCGGAAGGTATGTCCGACCGCATCGATGCACCAGGCCAATCCCGGCTTGATCGAAGGGATTTGCTCAAATGGGGCGGGCTGGCGGCAATGGCCGCCGCCGGGGGTATCGGCGCCGAAGCAACCGCGGGCTGCTCGCAGCCGACGCCGTCGCCGCCCAACGGCAAGCCTGACTACACGCTGCGGATCGGCACTGCCACAGTCGAATTGGCCCGGGACCAGATCGCGTCAACCACCGTCTACAACGGTCAGTTCCCCGGCCCGCTGGTGCGGTTGAAAGAGGGCCAACGGACCTGGGTGGACATCTACAACGACACCGACACCCCCGAACAATTGCACTGGCACGGCCAACAGCTAGGCGTTGACGTCGACGGTTCGGCCGAAGAGGGCACGCCCTACATCCCGGCACACGGCATGCGGCGGATCACTTTTGTGCCCGGCCCGGCCGGCTTTCGCTTCTATCACACCCACGTGGTCGCCCGGGCCGATCTGTCCCGGGGCCAGTACAGCGGCCAAGTTGGCCCGGTCTACATCGAACCCAAACAAAACTCCGGCGGCTACGACCAAGAGATCTTCTTGACGCTCAAGGAATTTCAGCCCACGTTCAGTCGTGGTGGCGACATGCCCAGCGATTTTCTGGCCGGCGCCCAGGACCCCGACCTCAAAGCCAAAGGCGAATCCGCGATGACGGCCTCGCTTGGGCGCGGCGACCCGCGTGGCTACGAGGTCTCCTACGGCGCGTTTGCCATCAACGGGCGGATGCTGGGCCACGGCGATCCCCTCCGGGTGCAGACCGGCCAGCGCGTGCTGCTGCACGTCCTCAACGGCAGCGCCACCGAATCGCGCAGTCTGGCGCTGCCCGGGCACACATTCACGGTCATCGCGCTGGACGGCAACCCGGTACCCAACCCGGCGCCCGTTCCGGTGCTGTGGCTCGGTGCCGCGGAACGCATTTCAGCACTAGTCACCATGACCAACCCGGGCGTGTGGGTGCTGGGCGATCTCTCCGACGACGACCGTGGCCACGGAATGGGCGTGGTCGTGGAATATGCCGGGCGCGGCGGGGACCCGCAATGGACGGCGCCGCCACCGTTCAAATGGGATTACCGGCTGTTCGCACCACCCAACCCCACCGCCGCTGCGCCACCCGATCACACCATCGAGATGCTGATCGAGAAACGCAACGCCGCCGACAGCGGTTTCAACGTCTGGACGATCAACGGCACACCGTTTTCCATGGACGCCGACAAACCTGTAATCGACCTGCGACGCGACCGGCGCTACCGGCTGCGCTTCCGCAATGCCAGCGACGACCTACACCCGATGCATTTACACCGGAATACCTTTGAAATCACCCATATCGCCGGCACGCCGACCGCGGGCGTGCGCAAGGACGTCGCGATGCTCGGCGGCTATCAGAGCATGGACATCGACTTCATCGCCGATCAACCCGGCCTCTCGCTGCTGCATTGCCACCAGCAGATTCATATGGACTACGGGCTCATGGTGCTGCTCAACACCACCTGAACACCGAGAATCATCGATCCGCTCGCAGTCTCGTCGTGCGCGTCGTCGTCAAGGAGCGATTGAGCCAATTATCGAGCCTGGGGCCTGGGAAGCTTTCTTCGTCCGCGTGGGTCGCCGAGTCGAATTATGCCAGCGGCGCCGGCATCGGGTGTGAGCTTAATTGGGCTACGGGCTAATCTAAGCCAAGAGAAACCCTGATAATTAGCTACGTCGTCAACTCCGTCGACGGCACGGTGTCGGTGATCAATCCCGCCACCAACGCCGTCGTCGCCACCATGACCGTCGGCAGCGATCCCCAAGCGGTGGCGGTCAGCCCCACCGGCCCGAAAGCCGCGATCATGTCTACGTCACCAACGAAGGCAGCAATACGGTGTCGGTGATCAACCCCGCAACCAATACCGTCGCCATCCACCATCACCGTCGGTCAGCGGCCCCGGACGGGCTGGCGGTCAGCCCCACCGGCCCCGAAGCCGGCGATATCTACGTCAGCAGTTTCACCAATACCTTTACCGGCCAGGTGTCGGTCATCAACCCCGCGAGCGATGCCGTCACCACCACCATCAACGTCAGCAACGCCTCGGAGGCGCTGGCGGTCAGTCCCACCGGCACCCACGCCGGCGACGTCTACTTCACCGACTCCAGCGGCGGCACGGTAGGGGTGATCAACCCCGCCACCGACACCGTCACCGACACCATCACCGTCGGCGTCGACCCCAACTCGGTGGCGGTCAGCCCCATCGGCCCCGAAGCCGGCGACGTGTACGTCACCGACGGAATCAACAACACGGTGTCAGTGATCAACTAAGCCGTCGTCCCCTCGGTACTCAGGTCGATGTCGGCCGTGTCGCTGAGTTGAGCCGGCGGCGTCTACCCGTCGAGCGCGAGGTCCTTCCGGAAGCGCTGCATGCCGTCGATCTTGTCGTCCAGGGATGCCTCGGGCCCGGCATAGAACATCCACGGCATGGTGATGATTCCGGTGATACCGGCATCCTCGGCGCACCGATAATCGGCGATGGTGAAGGCGTCGGTCAGTGGCGTCAGGATCGTGAAATCCTGCATAGACAAACCGTTTTCGGCCCGCATCTCGCGCATCCGGCCCACCGCCTCGATGGCGCGCTCGGTCTTGATCAAATCACCGATCCAGCCGTCGTGCCGGGCGGCCCGCCGCAACGCCACGTCGCTGAGCCCGCCGACATAGATCGGTATGTGCGGCGGGGTCGGCTGCATCTCCAGGCGCGGCGCAGTATAGAAGTGGCCGTCGAATTCCGTCCAACCCGGCTCCCACAGCGCGCGCATCAGGTCGAGCATCTCGTCGGTGCGTTTGCCGCGGGCGGCGAACTGCTCACCCATCAGCGCGAACTCCTCTTCGCACCAACCGACGCCGACGCCGAGCTCCACCCGCCCGGACGCCAAAACCGCTGCGGTGCCAATGGCTTTGGCCGCCGAGTAGGGATTGCGCATCGCGGGAATGTAGACGGTGGTGACGAACCGTACCCGCGTCGTGACCTGAGCAAGGGCGCCGACCAGAACCCACGGATCGGGCCAGTCGGTGAACGGCTGCCACCGTCGCTGCCCATCCTTCGTGTACGGATAGGGAGTTTCCAGGGTCTCCAGGTTGACGACATGGTCCGGGATCCCGATGCCGTCGTAGCCCAGTTCGTCGGCGGCCTTGGCGATCTCGATGATCTCGCGGGTGTTCAGAAAGGCGCTGCTGATGTAGAACTTCATTCGGCCTCCCGTGCCCACGCCGGCTGGATGAAGACACCTTCGGCCTCCACGGTGATGCCCTCGGCATCCGAAATAAAGCCGCGCGCATAGGTTTTGACACCCTCGGTGCGGACGACGAAGGCCTCGGCGCGAAGCGGTCCTAGTGGAGTGCCACGCAGATACTTTGCCGTGAGGGTCCCGGTGAACCGCGGCTTGGTCATCCCCTCACTGGCGGCCTCCCCGAGGATATGGTCGAGAAGCAGGGCGCTGACCCCGCCGTGCACCAGGCCGGGCGGGCCCTCGTAGGCCGACCCGAGGACAAACTCGCTCCAACACCGTCCGTCGTCCTCGTGGTGCACGACCATCGGCGGGGCGATCGGGTTGCACGGGCCAATCGCCGCGTTGGCCAACGGAACTGGATGGCCGTCGGTGACAAAGCTCGTGCCGGCGGGCCAGGTCTTTTCGCGCAACGACCGGGTCGCCGCCTGGATCGCCACCCGGGCGTCCTCGACGACGTCGTTTTCGGCCCGCGTCCAGATGGTGGCGTCGATGAGATCCCGAACGGCCTGGGCAAGCGGCGCATAGAGCGCCTTCACCCGATCCAGTTCGTCGGCACTCAACACCTCGAAGGTGGCCCCAAATCCGGCCGGGTGTTCGCTCAACTCCCGAACACCTTGCGCACCACGGCTTTTGCGCGCCGCGTCACGCGCAGATAGTTGTCCAAGAATTCGCTCCCGTCGTCGTTTGGCCAACCCGCGGCGACCGCCACCGCATTGAGCTGACGTCCGGGTCCCGGCAACTGGTCGGTGGGCTTACCGCGGACCAGGACCAGCGCGTTGCGGGCCCGGGTGGCCGTCAACCACGCCTCCCGCAGCAGGTCAATCTCCTCGGCGTCTACCAGGCCGGCCGCGGCGATCGCATCCAGGGACTCCAACGTCGACGTGTTGTGCAGGGCCAGGATTTCGTGCGCATGGCGCAGCTGCATCAGCTGCACGGTCCATTCGATGTCGGCCAGTCCCCCGCGGCCGAGTTTGGTGTGCGTGTTCGGGTCGGCGCCGCGCGGCAGCCGCTCGGATTCGACGCGGGCTTTCATGCGGCGAATCTCCTGCACCGCCTCGGCGGACACGCCGTCGGGCGGATAACGCGTCGCATCGGCCATCAGCAGGAACCGCTGGCCCAGCTCGGCGTCGCCGGCGACCGCGTGCGCGCGCAACAGCGCCTGAATCTCCCATGGCTGCGCCCACTGGGCGTAATAGGCGGTGTAGGCAGCCAGCGTGCGGACCAGCGGACCGGCCCGGCCCTCGGGCCGTAGATTGGCGTCGACCTCCAGCGGCGGGTCGACGCTGGGGGTCCCCAGCAGCGACCGAACCTGCTCGGCGATCGACGTCGACCACCGGATCGCCAGTTCTTCCTCGACACCCGAGACCGGCTCGCACACGAAGATGACGTCGGCGTCCGAGCCGTAGCCCAGCTCGGCGCCGCCCAGTCGGCCCATCCCGATCACCGCGATGGCCGCCGGTGCCTTTCCGTCCTCGGGCAGGTTGGCCCGGATCAACGCGTCCAAAGCAGCCTGCAGTACTGCCACCCACACCGACGTGAGCGCGTGGCACACCTCGGTGACCTCGAGCAAGCCAAGCAGGTCCGCCGATCCGACCCGGGCCAGCTCACGACGGCGCAGGTTACGCGCCGCGGCGATCGCCCGCACCGGGTCGGCGTGCCGGCTTGCCGACGTGATCAGCGCGCGGGCCACCCCGGCGGGCTCGGTCTCGAGCAGCTTCGGGCCGGCCGGCCCGTCGCTGTACCGCTGAATGACCTCGGGTGCGCGCATCAACAGCTCCGGCACATAGGCAGATGTCCCCAGCACGTGCATGAGCCGCTTGGCCACCGCCGGCTTGTCCCGCAGGGTCGCCAGGTACCAGGTTTGCGTGGCCACCGCCTCACTGAGTCGCCGGTAGGCCAACAGCCCGCCGTCGGGGTCGGGGGCATACGACATCCAGTCCAGCAACCTGGGCAGCAGCACCGCCTGGACTCGTCCGCGCCGTCCACTCTGGTTGACCAGCGCGGACATGTGGTTCAACGCGGTCTGCGGGCCCTCGTAGCCCAGCGCGGCCAGCTGCCGCTCCGCTGCCTCCGACGTCATGCCGTGCACAAGTTCCAGCCCGGCCGGCCCGATCGACTCCAACAGCGGCTGATAGAAGAGCTTGGCGTGCAGCCGGGACACCCGGTGGTTCTGGTGTTTGAGTTGCTCGCGCAGCACGCCCGCCGCGTCGTGCCGGCCGTCGGGGCGGATATGGGCCGCGCGCGCCAGCCACCGCACGGCCTCGTCATCGGATTCCTCGGGCAGCAGATGGGTGCGTTTGAGCCGCTGCAGCTGCAGCCGGTGCTCGAGCAGCCGGAGGAACTCGTAGGAGGCGGTCATGTTGGCGGCGTCCTCGCGCCCGATGTAGCCGCCTTCGCTCAAAGCAGCCAGCGCATCCACCGTGGAAGCCACGCGCAGCGACTCGTCGCGGCGGCCGTGCACCAACTGCAGCAACTGCACGGCGAACTCGACGTCGCGCAGCCCGCCGCTGCCGAGTTTGAGTTCGCGGCCGCGGACGTCGGCGGGTACCAGCTGCTCCACCCGCCGCCGCATGGCCTGCACCTCGGTCACGAAATCCTCACGCTCGCAGGCGATCCAAACCATCGGCATTAAAGCGGCCAGGTAGCGCTCGCCGAGCTCGGCGTCGCCCACCGCCGCCCGCGCTTTCATCAGCGCCTGAAACTCCCAGGTCTTGGCCCAGCGCTGGTAGTAGGCGACGTGCGACTCGACCGTGCGGACCAGTTCGCCGCTGCGGCCCTCCGGCCGCAGTCCGGCATCCACCTGGAAGAACGCGTCCGAGGCGATCCGCATCATCTCGCTGGCCACTCGGGCGGACAAAGCGTCGGCCCGTTCGGCGACGAAGATGACGTCGACGTCGCTGACGTAGTTCAGCTCGCGGGCACCGCATTTGCCCATCGCGATGACCGCCAGCCGCGGTGGCGTGCGTGCACCACCGCACACGGTTGCCTCGGCCACCCGCAGCGCGGCCGCCAGCGCGGCATCCGCGGTGTCGGCGAGCTGGGCGCCGACCACGGTGAACGGCAGCACCGGCTCGTCCTCGACGGTCGGGGCCATGTCGAGGCCGGCCAGCACCAATAGGTGGTCTCGATACACGCTGCGCAACCGGGATACGGCCGAGCCCAGCACCACCGACGTCTCATCCAGGGACTCGTCGACGATTCAGGCACGCGTCGAACGTCTCGCGCAACTGATCGCCGGAGGGCGATGTGACCTTGCCCCGCAACAGCTTCCAGGACTGCGGGTGGGCGACCAGGTGATCGCCCAGGGCCAGCGACGAGCCCAGCACGGCGAACAGCCGCCCGCGCAGGCCCGCGATCGGTGAGCAGGGCGGCGCTGAGCTCGTCCCATCCGGTGTCGGGGTTCTCGTGCAGCCGAACCAGCGCACGCAGCGCGGCGTCGGCGTCCGGCGCGCGCGACAACGCCCACAACAGGTCGACGTGAGCCGGGTCGTCGTCGCTGGTACCAACCCAGGTGCGCCAGACCGCTCGCTCGCGGGCGGATCGACAAGCCCGAGCCGGCCGACACTTGGCAGCTTGGGACGCTGCGTCGCGGGTTTGGTCACGACCACGACGGTAGCGCAAGCCGCCCGCCGGTCGAACCGACCGGCTGCCATTTGCCTGAGTCGACGGTCGCGACCCGCTGCGCCCGGCTTCGCCGCGCTTGCGATCGCTCCTACAGCGACGGTCGCGACCGGCTGCGCCCGGCTTCGCCGCGCTTGCGATCGCTCCAAAGCGACAGGTACGTCTTCAGCTCGTACGGCGTGACATGGCTGCGGTAGTTCGACCATTCCGTGCGCTTGTTGCGCAAGAAGAAGTCAAACACGTGCTCCCCCAACGCTTCCGCGACGAGCTCGGAGGCCTCCATGGCGTGCAGTGCACTGTCGAGGCTGGTCGGCAGCTCCCGGTAGCCCATCGTGCGGCGCTCCTCGCGGCGTGAGATCCCACACGTTGTCCTCGGCCTGCGGCCCCAGCACGTAGCCCTTCTCCACCCCGCGCAAGCCGGCGGCCAGCAGCACGGCGAACGCCAGGTAGGGGTTGCACGCCGAATCTGGGCTGCGCACCTCGACCCGTCGCGACGACGTCTTGTGCGGCGTGTACATCGGGACCCGGACCAAAGCGGACCGGTTGGCGGCGCCCCAGGATGCGGCGGTGGGCGCCTCGCCGCCGACCACCAGCCGCTTGTAGGAGTTGACCCATTGATTGGTGACCGCGCTGATCTCGGAGGCGTGCTCGAGGATCCCGGCGATGAACGACTTGCCCACGTCCGACAGTTGCAGCGGATCGTCGTCGCTGTGGAAGGCGTTGACGTCGCCCTCGAACAGGCTCATGTGGGTGTGCATCGCCGAGCCGGGGTGCTGCGCGAACGGCTTGGGCATGAACGACGCCCGCGCGCCGTTTTCGATCGCGACCTCTTTAATGACGTAACGGAACGTCATCACGTTGTCGGCCATCGAGAGCGCGTCGGCGAAGCGCAGGTCGATCTCCTGCTGGCCGGGTGCGCCTTCGTGGTGGCTGAACTCCACCGAGATGCCCATGAATTCCAGGGCGTCGATCGCATGGCGACGGAAGTTCGAGGCGGAGTCGTGCACCGCCTGGTCGAAGTAGCCGGCGTTGTCGACCGGGATGGGCGGTGTTCCGTCGTCGTCCGCGCCGGGCTTGAGCAGGAAAAATTCGATCTCGGGGTGCACATAGCAGGAGAAACCGAGGTCGTTGGCCTTCTGCAACTGACGCCGCAGCACGTGCCGCGGGTCGGCCCACGACGGCGAGCCGTCCGGCATGGTGATGTCGCAGAACATCCGCGCCGAATGGTGGTGGCCACCGCTCTCCCAGGGCAGCACCTGGAAGGTCGACGGGTCCGGGTGCGCAACGGTGTCGGATTCCGACACCCGCGCGAAGCCCTCGATCGAGGACCCGTCGAAGCCGATGCCCTCCTCGAACGCGCCCTCCAACTCGGCGGGCGCGATCGCGACCGACTTGAGGTAACCGAGCACGTCGGTGAACCAGAGCCGGACGAAGCGAATGTCCCGTTCCTCGAGCGTGCGGAGGACGAATTCCTTCTGTCGATCCATAACCCGAACAGTAGGCAATGCCTGTTAATTCTGTGTTACGGCAGCGCTTAATGCTGTGCATCAAGTGTTTCCTGAGCTGCGGATACGTGTCCTGTCAGCCTGGTCATCCGACACCTGGCTAACCGCGAGGGAACGGGCGTCTGCCCGCCCGCCAAACAGGGTTGGCTGCCAGCCCCGGCCGCGCCGTGGCGGATCGGCGTTCAGCCGCGTCACGGTGATCCAACGATGAACCGAATCGAGGTTTCAGCGGAGATGCGTTCTATGCTCGCGTGACGTTCAGGTGAGGTAGGGACTTAAATATGTTTCTGCGGCAATTAGCTGATGGTCCTCTTGCAGGCATTCAGTCCTATTCCTGGTCAACATGCCGACAACGACGAGAGCAGTCGCGACATTTCTCGCGTCACAACAACAGTTCGCTATCCACACCGCGCGGTACCGATTTCGCTGTTGTCCGACATGGGTGAATGGCTGGCGTTCGGCGCGGGCAGTCGACCGAGGCGGGTGTTGTTGTGGTGTCTGCTTTGGCTGGTAGCCGCGGCGGCGCTGGGCTCGGCGGCCTGGCATTTGTTAGGACACACGCCGTACCGCATCGATATCGACGTTTATCAGATGGGCGCTCAGGCCTGGCTGGACGGTCGCCCGCTGTATCGCGGAAACGTGCTGTTTCTCACGCCTCTCGGGCTGAAGCTGCCGTTCACTTATCCCCCGCTCGCGGCCATCGTGTTCTCCCCGTTCGCCTGGCTGCGCATGCCGGCCGCCAGCGTTGCGATCACGTTGATAACGCTGGTGCTGCTTGTTGTCTCGACCGCAATCGTGCTGACCTGCCTCGAGGTGTGGAGCACCTCAAGCCTGCTGCCCGGGCCGGCTTGGTTGCGCCGGTTGTGGTTGTCGATGGTTATCGTGGCCCCGGCGACAATCTGGCTAGAACCAATCAGCTGGAACTTTGCTCTTGGCCAGGTCAACGTGGTGTTGATAACCCTGGTCATCGCCGACTGCGTGCCGCGCCGCACGCTATGGCCACGCGGACTGCTGCTGGGCTTGGGGATAGCGCTGAAACTGACGCCCGCGGTATTTCTGCTCTACTTCCTGCTGCATCGTGACCGGCGCGCGGCGCTGACGGCGCTGGTGTCTTTCGTGGCCGCGACACTGCTCGGGTTCATACTGGCGTGGAGCGACTCGCGGGAGTACTGGACTCACACGGTGCTGCACCCCGATCGGATTGGGACCGCGTCGTTGAACACCAACCAGAACATCGCGGGCGCGCTCGCCCGGACCGGCCTCAGCGAGGACGCACGCTTCCTGCTGTGGGTGGCCGCCTGCTTCCTAGTGCTTGCGTTGACCATTTGGGCGATGCGTCGGGTGCTGCGGGCCGGCGAACCCGCATTAGCGGTCATTTGCGTCGCTCTTTTCGGGCTGCTGGTCTCGCCGGTGTCCTGGTCACACCACTGGGTATGGATGCTGCCGGCAGCGCTGGTGATGGGGACATTGGGCTGGATGCGGCGCAACGTCGCACTGGCCGTGATCAGCGCTATTGCGGTGGCCCTGATGAGGTGGACGCCCATCCAGCTGCTTCCTCTGCATCACGAGGCGGCCGCGGCTTGGTGGCGTCAACTCGCCGGGATGTCGTACGTCTGGTGGGCACTGGCGGTCATTGTCACCGCCGGACTCACTGTCACATCGCTCGCGACGTCGGACCATTCGACGACGCCGGAGCTAGCGACGGTGCCGGCCACGAGTTAATTGACGGACTTAATGAACTCCGGTTAGTCGTCGTTCGCTGACTCCCAATAAATTAATGGCTATTTTTATAATCTCCGGTCAACCTACTGGCGTTTTGTGCGACGGCGATTAGCGAGGTCGAAAATTAAATTCCACCCATCGGATCCCGCACTTCTGTTTGCGCGGATGCCCGGCGCTGTCCACTGCCATATCGGTGCGGTATTTGGGGTGGATAAGCGCCACTGCTGCGGTATGCCGATTGCAGCAGCTACGAGCTCGTCCGCGTTTAGCGGCTAGGGTTTGTCGCGTTTTGAGAGGTCGACCTCGCCGGCGTAGGCGAGCCGTTGGTCGGCGATCGCCTTCATCGCCGCCTTGGTGGTCGAGTTTCCCGTCACGGCCCTCAAGAAATCTTCTCGGCTCAGGCGCCAGAGCGTGCCAGCCGTCACGCACCGCACCGTGGCGGTGCGCGGCACCTCGAAGAGCAGGGCGATCTCCCCAAGTAGGTTACCCTGCTGCATCGTTCGTACGGATTCGCCGTCAACGTCGGCCTCAAAGACACCAGAGCTGATGAGAAACATGTCTTCTGCGGGATCACCTTGTCGGACAATGACTTCGCCGGCGGCGGCCTGCGAAGAAACGAGAGCACAGGCAAGCTGGTTCGCAGCCGCAACAGACAGTGGTCCGAACGCTTCTACGTTCTTGACAGCGTCGAGTTCTTCGCGATGTGTCGGAGACAGCCGTTCGATCCGCGTCAGGCGCCCGAGCGCGTAGACCGCGCCAAGCACTGCCAAGCCGGCGGCCACCCGCAGCGACCAGCGCACTCCGATTGCAGCGTTGAGCTCCCCCGCGCAAAAAGCCGACACACCGGAAATCGAGACACCGATCAACGCGTTGATTCCAACGAGCAGGTCTAGTGATCGCCCTGATGCACTCCTTTGCAGCAGCGTGCGGCTGCACACCGCTTGGTACGCAACACCGATACCGGCGGCGCTCACGAGCGCAAGGGCAAGCGCCTTGGCCGAAGTCACTGTCAGCGTGCACAACGCCAACGCGCACGCGAGGAGGCCGATGGCCAGCGGAATCGACATCGAACGTCGACCATCGAGCGAGAGCGTTGCGATGCCACCGATGATTCCGCCAACAGCAACAGCTCC
>CAWGCI010000009.1:0-415090 GCA_963820985.1 uncultured Actinomycetota bacterium
GGCTGGTTAACTCGGCTGGTGTGAGGCCCTGCGCCTTCGGCGGCACGCTGAAGGCGTACAACTTGGTGTTGGTCGCCACGGCCAGCAGCACGTCGTGGTCGCCCATCCCGCTGGCGTCGCGTGTTTGGTTCGCCCAGTTTTCGGGTTTGAACCGGGAGAAGTTGTCGACGTAGACCACCCACAGTTGGATGTGCTGATCGTGGGAAAGCCGGTCGATGGCCGAGGTGACCGTCGCCGGAGTGGAATCCGTCGACACCCCCGAACTGTCAGTGATGTGATCGGTGAGCTTGGACGGCGGTTGCGCGCCGGCGGGGCTTGTTAGCAGCAACCCCGCGGTGAGGATCGTCAGGACTACACCGAACAGGCGAACAATGCGCATGCGGGTGATCTAGCCCGCCACCAGCTGACGTCCAGGGTTGCGCGTCGAACGAGGTTAGCTTCCCGTGCCACCGACTCGCCGGCGGCCGGCCGCGTAGTCTGGGAAGGGTCTGGTCATGGCGTGAGGCCCGTCGTGGTGATTCCCATGAGCGCGCTGGTCAATAGCCAGCTCAACGATCTCGAGAAGTTCCTCTTAAGGCCAATCGCAAGGCCACTTTGGGCGCTGATTCACATTTCAGAACAAGTGAAAGGTGCATGATGCCACACATAGTGATGACGGTCTCTATCGGGATCCAACGTCGACATGTGGAACACCGCGTCACCGCAACCCGCTGGCGTAGCTGCCGCACTGGCGGCGGCGCTTCCAGATCTGTTCTACTGGCAGTCTGTCGGTAACTATCCGGCCAGCGTGTTCCCGATGGGCCCAAGCGTCTGGGACGATGGTGTCGCCGAGCTGAATCGGCTTTGCACACAGTCAATCCGCCAGACGGTGCGCCGTCATATCCGGAGAGTTCCATTATCCTGCTTGGGTATTCACAGGGGGCTATTGTGGTTTGCAAATTCCTGCATACCATAGCCTGGCTCAATCCGCAGATCGCAAATCGTATTGTCGCGGTGCGAGCTCTTGCCGCCAGCGTGGGTCAACTGCTCGAACGGCCCTTGCACGACGCAATGCAACAGGGCCACGAATGCCAAATTCTGCCTGCGCGATGTCGGAAACATATAATTACTGTTGTAACTACAGTAGCCTCGACGACATGATCAAAGTGGTTCAGTGGGCGACGGGAACAGTGGGCCGCTACGCGGTGGCAGCCGTGCGCGATCACCCCGATTTGGAATTGGTCGGCGCGTACGTCTACAGCGAAGCCAAGGCGGCCCGAGACGTCGGCGAGATCTCCGGAGTCGGTACCATCGGCGTTACCGCAACCCGCGACATCGACGAGATCTGCGCACTCGACGCCGACTGTGTGCTCTACTGGCTCAAGCTGCTGGTTGCGAACCCGCTCGCGGCGATCGATGACATCTGCCGGCTCCTGGCGTCCGGGAAGAATGTCGTGTCGACGGCGGTCACCGGCTTGATCTACCCACGTAGTTTCGGCCGACGAATCAGCGGTCGGATCGAAGCCGCATGCCAGGAAGGCGGGAGCTCGTTTCACGGCACCGGCATCGAACCGGGCTGGGCCGCCGAAGTCCTCCCGCTGACGATGTCGCCCCTGTTCCAGCGGATCGACTCCCTAGTCGTCCAGGAATTGCTCGACTACACCACCTACGACAGCTGGGACATGCTCTTCCACGTCATGGGGTTCGGTAAACCGCCCGACGAGCCGGTGCCAATGGCCGACCCGATGGCGGTCGGGATGGTGTTCCGGGGTCCGCTGATGCTGCTGGCAGACGGCCTCGGCGCCACCGTCGACGACTACGTCTTCGACCGACAGGTCTTCGTCGCCGACAAGCCGCTCGAGATCACAGCCGGCCGCATCGAGGCAGGAACCGTGTCGGCGCAACGGTTTTCGTATACCGCCGTCGTGGCCGGACGCCGTGCATTGACCGTCGAGCACGTTACCAGGCTGGGCGCTGACCAGGCACCGGAGTGGCCACAGGGTCGCGGATGGAAGGTGACCGTCGAGGGCATGCCGTCGATGGTGCTGGAAGCCAAGATCTCCACACACGGCGAAGACGAGGCCAACCAGGGGTGTCTGGCTACCGCGATGCACGCCGTGCACGCGATCGCGCCGGTATGCGCTGCGGCGCCCGGCATTCGAACCTTCCCTCGACCTACCGATGATCACCGGCCGGCACGTGCTGACCCAACCCGAATGGAGCAAGTGACATGGGACGTTTCGACCAGCGCCGTCGTGGTGGTCACAGGTTCATCGAAGGGCATCGGCCTGGCTACCGCGCGGCAGCTGGCAGCAGAAGGTGCCGGCGTCGTCATCAACGGCCGCGACGAGAAGTCGCTCGAGGCGGCGGTGGCAGATTTACGGGGCGCAGGCGCTGAGGTGATCGGCGTTTCGGGCGATGTGCTCCACGACAGCACACCGCAGCGGCTAATCGACAGTGCAGTCGAGCACTTCGGCAAGGTGACCCACCTCGTGCCAAACGTCGGAATCCTTTGGCACTACGGGCCGTTGCTGAGCATATCGCGCAAGAGATTCACCAACACGTTGATCGGCAACACCTGGTTCGCGATCGAGCTGGTTCAACGCGCAGTACCTGTCGGCCTGGTCGAAGCCAAGGGGTCGGTGTGCGTCATCTCCACCATCGGCGCCTCACAGACCAGCCCAGTCATCGCCGCCTACGATGCCGCCAAGTCGGCTCTTGACTCCCTTACTCGGGCAATGGCGCACGAGCTCGGCCCGAGCGGCGTGCGCATAAACGTGGTCGCGCCGGGATTGATCCGAACCCCAACGTCGGCGTTTCTGCTGACCGGCGAGCGTGAGCAACTCGAGGCGTCCATCTTGCCGCTGCGGCGCGTCGGCGAGCCCGAAGATATCGCGTCGGCGATCGCGTTCCTGCTCTCGAACGATGCCGCATACATCACAGGCGCAACGCTTCCCGTCGATGGTGGCCGACTGATCATCGGCGGCGAATCTGTCGACCTCATCGGCAAGTGCGATCCCAGCGAATTGGCCGACCACTTCGCCAGCATTCAACAGGCTCAGGGTACGGGTTAAACTGCCGCCGCGACGGTTGCTGGCCGCGCCCGACATCAGCTGTTGAGCGCTGGATTACCTGCGAACGGATGACCGGTCGTGGAAGGATGCGCTTGATGCCCTATAAGATCGACCCGGATGTTCTTCACAAAGTCGCCGGGCAAGTCGTCGGCTTCCCCCTGGAGAACGGTGAACTGATCACGCGCGCAATCGCATTGCTCGCTGAAGAATACCCTGACCTGATAGACGCGGATCCGCCACGCTGGGTCGGGAGTAAGGCCGGCGGAATTCTGGGAAAGGTCCGCTTCCTCTACTTCAGTGCACGCGAATATGTCGTCATCTTCGGATCTCCTACCGGTACACAAGGATTTTCAGGACGCTACAAACACGTAGATATTCACAAGTTCCTGATGGCCGGCCAGATCGACTCCTACGATCTGGACTCCGACCAGACGACACCGTTAGCTCCGCTGCTTCCTGGCGGCTACACCTGCCTCCAAGAGGTCATGCCAGAGGCCTGACCATTCATCCGGGCTCATGGCACATCGAATACGGACGTGGCGCGGTGGTGACCACGCTCCCGTTCGCTATGGTCGACACCTTGCTGATGTCGCTGGAGATCGAGTCTGTCCGCCGCTCGGCGGTCGAATTCGCGAAATTGGCCCGTCGACGATTACGTCGCTGATATTTCGTTTTTGGCTGAGTCCTCGATGAGTTCCGGTAGCTCGGCCTGCTCAGGCATGGAAAGAGATGAACAGCCCACCTGGAACATCGCGCCGCACAGCCCTAACATCGCCATCCACGCACCGCCATAGATCGAAATCACAGTCGGCTGTTCCGGTGGATGGGCAAGGTGCTCGGCGAAAACCCTAACCAACGCCGGGATCTCGTTGACAATCCGGCGCTGATCCCGTCCGCCATCGAGGAACTGCTGCGCTTCGAACCTCCCGGACCCGACGTCGCCCGGTGGGTCGCGGAAGATATCGACTTTCACGGAGAAACCGTGCCCGCGGGCAGCGCACTGCTGCTGATGCTCGCCTCGGCGAATCGCGACGAACGTCACTTTGACGAACCCGACCGCTTCAACATTCATCGTCGGCCGGGTGGGCACCTCACGTTCGGCCGCGGTGCGCACTTCTGCCTAGGTGCACCCGTTGGCGCGGCTCGAGGGCCGCGTTGCGCTCGAAGAGGTGCTCAATCGATTCCCCAACTGGGACGTCGACTTGGCCAACGCTCGCAGGTCGCGCACGTCAACGGTGCGCGGCTGGGATTCAATGCCCGCCGTCGTCAGCTGGACCCCTGGGTCACGCGGATGGCGTAGCCCACAGACGCACAAGCGCGAACACGAGAACTTCGACCTGTGGGTCGATCTCGCCAAGAAGGCCGAGGCGGCCAAGATCGACGCGTTCTTCTTCACCGATGTGCTGGGAATCCACGGCGAGTTCAACCGATCTCGCGACATCGTCTTCGAGCAAGCGGTCAACGTCCCCGTCGGCGACTGCACGATGCTGATGCCGGCCTTGGCCCGCGAGACCTCCGATATCGGCTTTCTCTACACCAGTTCGGTCATTTCCCAGCACAGCCGTGCAACGATATACCGAGTCTTGGCCGGCCAGACTACTGAAGGCGATCGAGAACATGCTGTGCCCCTCTCGCGTTGAACACGCGATCCGCGCAACTCAACCAGGGTGTTCGAGTTCTGCTCGGGCCTGGTCGATTTGGTCGTATGCGTAGGTCACCATGTCTGCGGTGGTCATCGTCTCGCCCTTGCGGGCGAACGAGTCGTAGGTCGCCTCGCCGAGCACATCGCGGAGGTGAGCAATCGCGGTGCGGAACTCTGCCATGTGGGCGAGTGCGGCGAGGGGGCTGGTGACGGCGAAACCGGCGATCGTGGCCGCCGGCTCGTATCGTCCGAGCCGGTCGAAACACGCGGCAAGAAATCCCAGGGGGGCGCCGATCATGTAGGTGTTGCCCGAGTCGTGATAGTTGCCGATCGCCACGGTGAAGAGATCAAAGGCGGCCAGCGGGTCGCCGTGTTCGGCCTCGAGGCGGGCCACCTCATACGCACCCGTGGACTCGACGAAGCGGATGCCGCTGTCTTGGGCGATCGCCAGGCCACGACGCAGGGCAGCGAGCGAGCCGACGGGGTCGGCGTTATGGACGGCCAAGCCGTAGGCGGAAACCGCCCATGAAATTACAAACGGGTTGCCGGTCGCCTCGGCGGCGTCGATCAGACCGTTCGCGGCCGCCATTGCGTCGTCATCTGAGCCGGTAATCGACAGTGCGATGACCAGGTTCGCCGTGATGTACGCGTGGGTATCCAGACCGCGTGCGAGCTGAGCGCGGCAACACCAAATCCACCGTTCCGGCTGGCCGACGCCAACGTAGGCACTGCCAACGAAGGCTTCGGTGAAGTGCGGGACGTGGTCGCTTCCATCGCCGGTCGCCCTCTCGGCGGCGTCGGTATAGCGGATAGCCGGATCGATGCGTCCGGCCACAAAGCAATTCGACGCCACCACATACAGGGCCATGAGCCGGGGGTGGTCGACGGCGCGTGCCGGCTCAATGAGCTCTTCAGCCCACGCGATCGGTTCGTGATTCTCGGTCAGAAAGCCGACCCACGCCGCATAGGTTGCGATGGGGGCGGCGACATCCAGATCGCCTTGGTCGGCAGCCCAGCGGAAGGCGGTGCGCAGATTGGCCAGTTCGGTAGTGAACCAGTCGTACGCCTCTCGTTGGCGGGGGCTGTCCCACCAGGATGTCGGCTTCGCGCCCGGCGAAATAGCGGGCGTGCGCCGCACGCGCCTCGGTGGCCTCGCCGCCCGCGACGAGTTGTTCCTCGGCGAACTGGCGGATCGTCTCCAGCATTGAAAACCGGGTCCGCCCCGACGACCGATCAGCCACGAGCAGCGACTTGCGCACCAGGGCGTCCAGCAGGTCGAGAACGGCGTACTCATCGAGGTCATCGAATCCGGTTACCGCGCAGCCGCTTTCGAGGTCAAATCCTCCGGCGAACACCGAACAACGTTCCAGCAGCGCCTTTTCCGCGTCGTCGAGGTGGTCGTAGGACCACGCCACCGCGTGGCGCAGAGTCTGGTGGCGGGCTAGGCCGCGCCGTGAGCCGACCAGCAACCGAAATCGGTGATCGAGACGATCACGCACCTCGCTGGCGGTCATCGACGCCATCCGCGAGGCGGCCAGTTCGATAGCCAATGGAATCCCATCCAGGCGCTGACAAATCTCGATGACTGCGGCGGCTTCATCGCCGTCGACCATCGAGAAGCCCGGAGCAATGCCTTGAGCGCGTTCGACGAACAGGCTCACCGCCGCAGAGTCGATTCCCGCTGCCGCGCCAAGCGAGCGCACCGGCCACACCTGCTCGTCGGGGACTCCAAGTCCTTCGCGGCTGGTAGCGAGGATTCGTACAGTCGCCGAGTGCGAGAGTATGGCTTCGATCAGGTCGGCGGCGGCGTCGAGAACGTGCTCGCAGTTGTCGAACACTAACAGCCGGACGCGGCCCTCCAACGCGGCGGCCACCGACTCACTGACGGTCTTATCCGGTTGCTGGGTGATGATGCCCAGCACCGCCGCCACTGCATCGGGTATCGCCGCCGGATCAGTGACCGCGGCCAGCTCGAAAAACCAAACACCGTCGGGAAATTCATCGGCGAGCCGGCCAGCTACCTCCACCGCCAGGCGAGTCTTGCCGACACCGCCCACCCCGATCAAGGTCATCAACCGCCGCGCGCGCAGCGCCGCGGTCACCTCGGCGACCTCGGATTCGCGCCCGATGAAGCTCGTGATCGCAGGACGCAGATTGCCGGGATTCGAGTCCACTCCACGCAATGGCGGAAAGTCCGTACGCAGACCCAACGCTTGGACCTGAAACACCGTGATCGGGTTCGGCAGGTCCCGTAACCGCCGCGGACCTAGATCCACCAGATCGACTCCGCTGAGCAGTACCGCCGTCGAGTCGGCCATCAGGACCTGCCCGCCGTGGCCCGCGGCCATCACACGTGCGGTGCGGTTGAGTACCGTTCCGAAGTAGTCGCCGTCCCGCAACTCGGCTTCGCCGGTCGCAATCCCCATCCGCACCGGCAGCTCCAGCGCCCGCTGCGCGGCCACCGCCGCATCCACCGCTGCCTTGGGGGAGTTGAACGCCGCACACACCCCGTCACCGGTGTGCTTGAACAGGAACCCGTCATGTGACTTGATGGCCGAGTGCAACACCTCGTCATGGGCGGCGAGCGAGGCCCGCATCGCTTGCGCGTCGGACTCCCACCGACGGGTCGAACCCTCCACATCGGTGAACAAAAACGTCACTACCCCCGAAGGAGCAGCCCCCGCAGCAGCGGACACCCCAGCAGAATCTCACAAAGTACCCGCGCATACCTCGACGACGACTCGACGGATTTCGTGGCGGCGGACGGGAGCGTGAGCGGACGGTAGCCGCCGCGGGTCGCCGGCATCTGACGCGGACACGACACCGGCCGATGCGACCGATCCATCAACCCCTCAAAGCCCTGGCCCCCATAGCGGGCCAACCAGGCGTGCAGCGTCTGGCGCGACACGCCTGCCTTCTGGGCGACCTGCGAATCGACAGCCCATCAACAACGGCCAACACGGCCTGATACCCCTGCTCGGCCACGCTCAACTCCCTCATTCAGGGAGTGTCAAGGATCAACCGAAGTAACTGTCAAGCATCAGCCGAAACACTGTCAGGCATCACCCGAAGACGAAACGTCAAGCATCAACCGAGGTCATACAATCTGACCAGTGCCCCCGGCACGACTCGAACGTGCGACCAACGGATTTGCAAAACCCAGTTCGTGTTCGAGCCAGATATCGACTGTCTCTTCCTGTGGCACAATAGGATTCACTACCAATTAGAGCCCTCGGGAACCGGGCAATTTCCATCGATTCCCTCTTATTGGCGGCGAATATTCGGTAACGCATAGCCCCTCAATGACGCCGCCGGAGTCGAGTGGCGGTTCAACACCTAGAAGCCGCACGACCGGGCACGGCCATCGGTCGGCCAAATGTTGCGACTGATGTGTGCCCACCCGCGCAGGCCGTTACATGTAACATGGTCGCATGTCGCCTGCCCGGGACCGTGTTCGACGACACCGCGAACGGCTGCGGCAACGAGGCCTCCGGCCAATCCAAATCTGGGTTCCCGATGTGAACGCCCCGGAGTTCGTCCGCGAAGCGCACCGCCAATCGGCACTCGTCGCCGCCAGCGAAAAGGATCGTGACGACCAGGCGTTCGTCGATGCGGTCTCGGCCGACTGGGACGACGCCACGTAGACGTGCGACGAGGCGACATCTACACCGCCGCGGCACGCGGTGCTTACAGCGGAAAACCCCGACCGGTAGTCGTCATCCAAGACGACCGGTTCGACGCAACGGCCTCGGTCACGGTGGTGCCATTCACCACCAGTGACGTCGACGCGCCACTGCTTCGCATTGCTGTGCAACCGTCGGATACCACCGGCTTGGCGGAAACCAGCCGGCTGATGATCGACAAGGTGACAACGGTGCGGCGCACCAGCCTGACCCGCCAGGTCGGTCGCCTATCGGACGGAGACCTCGTTCGGCTCGACCGCGCCCTATTGGTATTCCTCGGACTTGCGGTGTAGCGACGGGTTTTAGCCGCGAATCGCTGGGTCGTGAGCTACGCACCGGGCGTTTTCCGGTGCCTGCGGAGTCTCATTTACGCAGTTCAACAGGGCTTATGGGTACGAAGGTCTTGTCATCGCCGCACCCGCGAGTGCGTCCGGGTGGCGCCGCGGCATGGTCAAGCATCAACCGAGGTCATACAGGTCTGAAGTGGGGCGACTGGGACTTGAACCCAGGACCAACGGATTATGAGTCCGCGGCTCTAACCAACTGAGCTACCGCCCCTGGTGCTTAACGCGTTCGACCTTAGCGTCAGCTCCCACGCCCTGCGATGCCGTGGCCGCCAGTTGACGGCCGAAGTCGAAAAATCCGGATCTGCCGAGGCTCGCAGTTCAAGCGGTAGTTCTCGTAGCCGGCATAGACATCGACGGCAGTCGCCCAGGCCGCAGCGCGCTCGTCTCCAGCTAGCAGCTCGGCGCGGTATGGCGCCGGCGGACCGTTGAGCTCGACGGTGCATTCCGGGTGCGCCAGCAGGTTGGCGCTCCACCCCGGATGCTTCTCGCGGCCGTAATTCGACCCAATCGCGAGCAGCCCGTCACCGTCGTTGAGCAGCGCCAGCGGCTGCGGGCGGGCCCGCCCCGACTTGGCGCCCGTGGTCGTGACCAGCCCGACCTTGTCCCTGCCCATGGTGCTCAGGTGGCCGTTCGTCCGAGGTATCAACACCTTGTCGACGCGCGGCGCCAAAAACTTTCCCAGATAGGAGCCGGCGCGGCTCATGGCCATGCGCTCAAAGAGAGCCTCGTCCCAACGCAGACGCCGGCCCCGGTAAGGGCTGAACCGTCGTAGCGACACGAGTAAAGCGTAGTCAGTTCGCTGGCCAGGATGTTTCAGCAAACGACGGTCTGACCGTCGGCGTCGATCAGGACAAGCTCGGTGCCATCCTCAACCTGGGGGGCGTCGGCGCCCAGCGACACCATGATCTTGTTAGCCGCGTTGCGCATGACGTCAAAGGTGAGTTCGACGGCCTCGTCATCGGAGAACCCCGAGCGCACCTCGGCGACGTCATCGGCGACGAGGTGCGCAGGGCTCCAAATTAACCCATCGACATACCGCAGCGCTGCTTTTGCGCGGTCATCAAGGGACAGCGAGCTTTCGAAATGCTCGATCTCGTCGTACAGGGTTTCCGAGCCGCCGGCGTCGAGCGCGCTGCTCTCACGCCGCGATTTGCATAGTCGGCAGTTGTGCTGAGCCGCGCCGCGCAGCCGCACCAACTCGGACGTGACCGGGTCGAGCGCGCGCATCCGGGCAACCGCGGCTAAAAAGTCGTTGAATACCGTCTCGGACGGGTCGGAGTGATCCCAAGTGATCGCTCCGCGCGTCCACCTCAAATACTGCTGACCGACACCCAGCGCTTCCAGCCCGGCCCGCACGCGTGGCACAAAGTCGGCGATATACATCGATACGACAACACTAAAGGTGCTGTCCCCCAGGGACTTCCACAGCCGGGACCGCTGCTCGCGGGTGATGGCCGAGACGTCGACGCTGAATTGCTCGGCGAATTCGGCGACGACGGCCTCGGCCTCCGATTGCGGCGCATCGGCCGCCACCTCGGCGGGCAATGCCGGTAAGGACAAAGTCCGCGCGCACACGCTCCGGACCAATCCGGTAAGTCGACCGGAGCCCGGCGACCCGGGCGATAGCGCTACCAGCTGATCTAGCACCACAGCATTATTGCGCCTGGCTCACCGACGACATGTGGAAATCGGGTATCCGCAGCGACGGCATCGCCGCCCGGGTGGCCCAATCCCCCCATTCGCGCGGCAGCGTCTTCTCACTGACACCGGCCTGGGTGGCCCGCCGCAGCAGGTCCAGCGGGCTCTCGTTGAAGCGGAAGTTGTTGACCGCCGCGGTCACCTCGCCGTCCTCGATGAGGTACACACCGTCGCGGGTCAGCCCGGTGAGCAGCAGGGTGGTCGGGTCGACCTCGCGGATGTACCACAGCGTGGTCAGCAGCAGCCCGCGCTCGGTGGCGGCGATCATGTCGGCCACATCGGCCGACCCGCCCGTCATCACCAGGTTGTCGGCGGCCACCGCGACCTTGGCGTCGAATTTGGCCGCGGTGGCCCGCGGGTAGGCCAGCGCGTTGATCACCCCGTCGCGGATCCAGTCGATCTGGCCGACCTCCATCCCGTTGTCGAACACCGACGCCGTCTCCGAAGAGTTGCTCACCGCGACGAACGGTGTACACGCCAGGCCCGGCGCCATCGGATCGGAGAACAGCGTCAGGGGCAAGTCGGTGAGCCGCTCCCCCACCCGGGTCCCGCCGCCGGGCGCGGAAAATGCGGTCCGGCCTTCCTGCGCGCCCCGGCCGGCCATCGCCCACGCCATATAGAGCATCATGTCGGCCACCGTCGACGGCGGCATGATCGTCTCGTAACGCCCGGCGGCCAACTCGACACTGCGCTGCGCCCAACCCAACCTGGTCGACAGCTGTTCGAGCAGCAGATCGGTTGGCACGTCGACGAAATCGGCCGTCCCGACACCTGCCCACGCGCTGGCGTCGCCGCGTTTCGCGTTGATCTCAAGCGCACCGGCGGGCTGGGTATAGCGCCGCCGCAGCCCGGTCGACGACGCCAGAAAGGTCGTCGAAACACTGTGGTGCGCAAAGCCGTACAACCGGTCAGGACCGAGAAACCCCCGGCTCAACGAGGAGGCGACGTCCGCGAACACCTCGGCACCCGTGCCGGGCACGGGCGCGTCCCAGTCTGCGGGCACCCCGACATCGGCAAGCAGTGGCGCCGCATCACCGGCCGCCGGCGCGGAGCGGGCCGCATCCTGCGATGCCGCCACCAGCCCCGGTATCACGCGCGGGTCGACTTCCGCGGACACCACCGTCCCGATGAAAGCGCTACCGCCTTGGCGCACAATCGAAATCACGGTCGTGCTGCGGCTGATCGAAACCCCGTTGGTGGTCATCGAATTGCCCGCCCAACGCAGGGTCGCCCCGACCCGATCGGCGACCAGCACCATGGTTTCGTCGGCCCGGCCGGCTTTCGCCGCCTCATCCAAAACGAGGTTGATGACGTGCTGCGCGGTGATCATCGGCGGCCCTCGGCACGGGTGTTGAGTACGTTGACGCCGCGGAACAACGCCGACGGACAGCCGTGGCTGACGGCGGCGATCTGTCCGGGCTGGGCCTTGCCGCAATTGAACGCGCCACCCAGCCGCCAGGTCGACGGACCGCCCACGGCTTCCATCGAATTCCAGAAATCGGTGGTGGTGGCCTGATACGCGACATCGCGCAGCTGACCATCCAGGACCCCGTCGCAGATGCGAAAGAACCGCTGGCCGGTGAACTGAAAGTTGTAGCGCTGCATGTCGATCGACCACGACTTGTCGCCGACGATGTAGATGCCGTCCTCGACCCGACCGATCAGGTCCGCGGTGCTGATGTCCTCAGGACTGGGTTGCAGCGAGACGTTGGCCATCCGCTGGATCGGCACATGATGCGGCGAGTCCGCATACGAGCACCCGTTGGAGCGCGGCCGTGAGAGCCCTTGTCGGAGTCTCAGCGCGAACACCCGGTCGAGCTGATAGCCGACAAAAATCCCGTCGCGCACCAGATCCCAGCTCTGCGCGGCCACTCCCTCGTCGTCGTAACCGATACTGGCCAAGCCGAATTCGACGGTACGGTCGGCGGTCACGTTCATCACCGGCGAGCCGTAGCGCATGGTTCCGAGTTTGTCGGGAGTGGCGAATGAGGTGCCGGCATAGGCCGCCTCGTAGCCGATCGCGCGGTCGTATTCGGTTGCGTGGCCGATGGATTCGTGAATGGTGAGCCACAGGTTGCTCGGGTCGATCACCAGATCCTTGGGCCCGGGCGTCACGCTGGGCGCCTTGACCTTCTCGGCCAGCAGCGACGGCAGCTGGGCGAGTTCGTCGGTCCAGTTCCACACCTCGTCGCCGACCAGCACCTCCCAGCCGCGGGCCATCGGCGGCGCCAACGTCCGCATCGAATCGAAACTTCCCGCCGCGGAGTCGACGGTCACCGCCTCCAGCGATGGCAGCACCCGCACCCGCTGCTGGGTGATCGACGATCCGAATGTGTCGGCGTAGAACACCTGCTCCTTGACGGCCGTGAGCCCGGCCGACACGTGGTCGACGCCGTCGGCAGCCAGCAGCCGCCCGGAGTATTCCTGGAGCACGGCGACCTTGTCGGCCCCGGAGATGTCGAACGGGTCGACCCGGTAGTCCGACACCCAGGTGGCGTCGGCGTACACCGGCTCGGGCGCCAACTCGACTCGCTCGGCGTTCAGCGCCGCCAGCGTGGTGGCCACATGCACCGCGCGGCACGCGGTCTCGGCCGCAACGGACGGCGCCAACTCGGCGTGCGAGGCGAAGCCCCAGGTGCCGTCGACGATCACCCGCACCGCCAGACCGACCTGGCGGTTGACCACCGCCGTCTCCAGCTCACCGTCGCGCAGCTGCACAATCTCGGTGCTGATCCGGTGAACCCGCAGGTCGGCATGGCTGGCCCCGGCCGCGGTGGCCGCCGACAACGCGGCCTCGGCCAGCTCGTGGCGCGGCAAGTCTAGGAAGTCGGGATCGATCTCCCGGTTCGGTGGCACGGCTACACCGTAACGACCAGCGCACCACATATTGCGGCGCCACCCGCTTTAATTACCTCCATGGCCGGCGCCATCCAGCGGAAACAACGTCGATCCACCGCGCTGGCCTACGCCCTGCTGGCGCCCAGCCTGTTCGGTGTCCTCGCCTTTCTGCTGTTGCCGATTCTGGTCGTGATCTGGCTGAGCCTGTATCGGTGGGACCTGCTGGGACCGCTGCGCTATGTCGGCCTGGCCAACTGGCGGTCGGTGTTGGCCGATGCCGACTTCGTCAACTCACTGGTGGTGACAACCATCTTCGTGGCGATCGTGGTTCCGGCGCAGACGGTGCTCGGGCTGCTGGCCGCCTCGATGCTGGCTCGCCGGCTCCCGGGCACCGGGGTGTTTCGCACGTTGTATGTGTTGCCGTGGATCTGTGCGCCGCTGGCGATCGCCGTGTTGTGGCGCTGGATCCTGGCTCCCACCGATGGTGCGGTCAGCGCCGTGCTGGGGCATCGCATCGAATGGCTCTCCGACCCCACCCTGGCGTTGCCGGTCGTTTCGGCCGTCGTCGTCTGGGCCAACGTCGGCTATGTCGCCTTGTCTTTCCTGGCGGGCCTGCTGGCGATCCCCGACGAGATCCACGCGGCCGCACGCACCGACGGCGCCAACGCCTGGCAGCGGTTTTGGCGGATCACCTTGCCCATGCTGCGGCCGACGATGTTCTTTGTGCTCGTCACCGGAATCGTCAGCACGGCACAAGTTTTCGACACCGTGTACGCGCTGACCGACGGGGGGCCAAGGGGCCGCACCGACCTGGTGGCACATCGCATCTATGCCGAGGCGTTCGGCGCGGCGGCGATCGGCCGGGCGTCGGTGATGGCGGTGGTGCTGTTCGTCATCCTCGTAGGCGTCACCTTCGTACAGCACATGTACTTCCGACGACGGATCAGCTATGACCTCACCTAGCGCTAGTCGCCACCTCACCAATTTGCCTAACGCCGTCGTCTACGCCGGCTTGCTGCTCGGTGCGCTGATCACGTTGGTGCCGTTCGCACTTGGCTTGCTCACCTCGTTCACGTCGAAGCACCAGTTCGTCACGGGTACGCCGCTGCAGCTGCCGCGACCGCCCACGCTGGGCAACTACAGCGACCTTGCCGGGGCCGGGTTCGGGCGTGCCGCAGCGGTGACGGCATTGATGACGGCGGTGATTCTGGTGGGCCAGTTGACCTTTTCGGTTCTGGCCGCATATGCGTTCGCACGGTTGCATTTTCCCGGACGCGACGCGCTGTTCTGGATCTACATCGCGACGCTGATGGTGCCGGGAACGGTCACGGTGGTGCCGATGTATCTGATGATGGCGCAGCTGGGCCTGCGCAACACGTTCTGGGCGTTGGTGCTGCCGTTTATGTTCGGTTCCCCGTACGCAATATTCCTGCTGCGCGAGCACTTTCGCCTCATCCCGAACGACTTGATCAACGCCGCGCACCTCGACGGCGCCAACACCCTAGACGTGATCGTGCACGTGGTGATCCCGTCGAGCCGTCCGGTGCTGGCCGCCTTGACGCTGATCACCGTGGTTTCGCAGTGGAACAACTTCATGTGGCCGTTGGTCATCACCAGCGGCCACAGGTGGCGGGTCCTCACTGTGGCGACCGCAGACCTGCAGTCGCGCTTCAACTCCCAGTGGACGCTGGTAATGGCGGCGACGACGATCGCGATCGTCCCGCTGATCGTGCTTTTCATGGCGTCCCAGCGGCACATCGTCGCTTCGATCGTCGTCTCGGGGCTCAAATGAGCCGCCCTCGCTATTCAACGCTGGTCACCACAGCGCTTGCGCTGCTCGCAGCACTGTTGGGCGCCACGGCCGTGCTCATGGACCGGTCAGGCCAACCACACGACGGCAAAATTGTGGTGACGGTGCGGATCTGGGCAGGTCCGATTGCCGAGGCATATCGGAAGTCCTTCGAGGCATTCAACCGCGTGCACCCCGATATCGAGGTGCACACCAACATGGTCGCCTACTCGACATACTTCAACACCCTGCGCACCGACATCGCCGGTGGCAGCGCCGACGACATCTTCTGGCTGTCCAACGCCTATCTCGCCGCCTACGCCGACAGCGGCCGCCTGATGAACATCGGCAAAACCCTCGGCCCGGGCGCTGCCTCGGCGTGGGAGCCTGCCGTGGTGGACCAGTTCACCCGCGGCGGCGCGCTGTGGGGCGTGCCGCAGCTGACCGACGCCGGCATCGCCGTGTTCTACAACGCCGATCTGCTCGCCTCCGCCGGCGTTGAGCCCGCCCAGCTGAGCACGCTGCGGTGGAGCCCCAACGGCGACGACACCTTGCGTCCGTTGCTGGCGCGGCTCACCGTAGATGCCGACGGAAATGCAGCGGGCACACCGGGTTTTGACGGCAGACGAGTACGGCAATGGGGCTACAACGCGGCCAACGACGCCCAAGCCATCTACCTCAACTACATCGGGTCGGCGGGCGGCGTCTTTCAGCGCGGCGACGAGTTCGCGTTCGATAACCCGCCGGCGATCGAAGCCTTTCGCTATCTGGTCGGCCTGATCACCCACGACCACGTCGCGCCACCGGCGTCGGACACCAACGACAACGGCGACTTCTCCCGCAATCAGTTTCTGGCCGGCCGGATGGCCCTCTTCCAGTCCGGGACGTACAACCTGGAACCGGTGGATCGCTATGCCCAGTTCCACTGGGGGCTGGCGATGCTGCCGGCCGGTCCCCAAGGCCGGGTGAGCGTCACCAACGGCATTGCTGCCGCTGGTAATTCGGCGTCCAAGCATCCGGACGCGGTACGCCAGGTGTTGGCCTGGATGGGCAGCGGCGAAGGCAACGCCTACCTGGGCCGCGAGGGCGCGGCCATCCCAGCGGTGCTGTCGGCGCAACCGGTCTACTACAGCTACTGGGCCGCCAAAGGCGTCGACGTCACACCGTTCTTCTCCGTGCTGGATGGCCCGCGTATTCCGGCCCCCGGCGGCGCCGGCTTCGCCGCCGGAAATGCTGCACTGCAAAGCTATTTCAACGAAATGTTCCTCGGCCGCGGCGACGTCGCAACCACCCTGCGGAAGGCTCAGGCGGCGGCCAATGCGGCGGCACACCGCTAATCGGAGTTGTTGAGCGCGCTGCGATGGCGACCCCACACCAGGTAGAAGATCAGCGCGACCGCAACCCAGCCGGTGAACGCGATCCAGGTGTACCAATGCAAGCTGACGAGGATGTACCCACACGCCAGCACCGAAAGCACAGGAGTGACAGGGTAACCGGGCACCTTGAACCCGCGCGGCAGGTCAGGCTCGCGCACTCGCAGAATAATGACCCCGATAGACACGACGATGAACGCAGTGAGCGTCCCGATGGACACCATGTCCGCCAGATTCTGCAGGGGTATGAAGGCCGCAAGGAGCGACGTGGTGATGGCGACGATCACCGTATTGGTGACCGGGGTCATCGTGCGTAGGTTCACGGTCGCGAACCGCGACGGCAGCAACCCGTCGCGAGCCATCGCATACAGGATGCGGGTCTGGCCGTAAAGGGTCACCAGCGTGACGCTGAAGATCGAGATCACCGCGCCCATGGCCAAAATTGTGCTGGCCCACATGCTGCGGGTGACGTTGTCGAGGATCGTGGCCAGCCCGGCCTCTTGCTGCCCACCAAAGTCCTGCCAGGGCTGGGTGCCAAGAGCCGCCAGCGCGACGAGAACGTAGACGCCGGTGACGATCAGCAACGCCGCGATCAGCGCGCGCGGCATAGTCTTCTGCGGATTCGTCACCTCCTCGCCCGCGGTCGACACCGCGTCAAGGCCGATGAATGAGAAGAAGATCGTGCCCGCCGCCGAACCGATGCCGGCGACACCGAATGGGGCGAAGTCTTTAAGGTGGCTGGCGTCGTAGGCGGTGAATGCGATAACCACGAACATGCCCAGCACGCCGAGTTTGATGAGCACCATGATCGCGTTGGCGATGGCCGACTCGCGGGTCCCGCGGATCAGCAGCACCGCACACAGTCCGATCAGGATGACCGCAGGCACGTTCACGTAGCCTGGCTCGACGTCCCACGGCGCCGCCGACAACGCATGCGGCAGTTGGGATCCGAACACATTATGCAGCAGCTTGTTGACGTATCCGCTCCAGCCGACCGCGACCGCGGCCGTCGACACCCCGTATTCGAGCAGCAGGCAGGCCGCCACCCCCATTGCGACGGCCTCACCCAACGTGGCGTAGGCGTACGAGTATGACGAACCCGAAACCGGCACGGCGGACGCCAATTCGGCGTAGCAGATAGCGGAGAGCCCGGCCGCGATGCCAGCGATGATGAACGAGACGATGACGCTGGGGCCAGCCTCCGGTACGGCCTGGGACAGCACGAAGAAGATACCGGTACCGACAGTCGAGCCGACCCCGAACATGGTCAGCTGGAATGTGCCGACACTGCGCTTGAGGTCTTCCGCGGACCCGGATGCGACAGGGGCGTCGATCACGGGTCGGCGCCGCAGCAGTTGCTCTGTCAGGCTGATCGAAGGAGCTCCCATCAGCCGATTATCAGGCCTCCCGCAATGCGGCGGCGAACTGGGCGACCGCCCAGTCGATCTCCTCGGCGGTGATCACCAGCGGCGGCGCGAACCGCAGCGTCGCCTCGTGGGTGTCCTTGACCAGAACCCCCCGCTCGGCCAACCGCAGGCTCACCTGCTTGCCGGTGGCCAGCGTCGGTTCGATATCGACGCCGGCCCACAGTCCCAACCCGCGCACCGCCGTCACGCCCTGTCCGATCAGCTCGCACAGTCGCCGGTGCAGATGCGCGCCCAACTCCCTCGAGCGAATCTGGAATTCTCCCCGCGCCAGGATGGAAACCACGCTGGTGCCGATCGCCGCGGCCAGCGGGTTGCCCCCGAACGTCGAGCCGTGTTCGCCGGGATGCAGCACCCCGAGAATGTCGCGGTCGGCAACCACCGCGGACAGCGGAACTACTCCGCCGCCGAGCGCCTTGCCGAGTAGGTAGATGTCGGGCACCACGCCCCAGTGGTCGCACGCGAAGGTGTAGCCGGTGCGCGCCAGCCCGGACTGGATCTCGTCGGCGATCATCAGCACGTTGCGCTGGCTGCACAGCGCACGGACGGCCGGTAGGTAGTCGTCGGGCGGAACGATGATGCCCGCTTCGCCCTGGATCGGTTCCAGCAGCACCGCGACGGTGTGCTCGTCGATCGCGGCGGCCAGCGCCTCGGCGTCGCCGAACGGCACCGAGCGGAATCCTGGTGTGAACGGCCCGAATCCGCCGCGCGCCACCGGGTCCGACGAGAAGCTGACGATGCTGATCGTGCGGCCGTGGAAGTTGTTGTCGGCCACGATGATGTTCGCGTGACCCTCGGGGACGCCCGTGACGTCAGCCCCCCACTTGCGGGCGACTTTGAGGCCGCTCTCGACGGCTTCGGCGCCCGAGTTCATCGGCAGCACCATGTCTTTTCCGCACAAATGCGCCAGCGCGGAGCAGAAGGGCCCGAGCCGGTCGGAATGAAACGCACGACTGACCAGGGTCACGCTGTCGAGTTGGGCGTGGGCGGTCGCGGTGATCTCGGGATTGCGATGGCCGAAGTTGACCGCCGAATAGGCGGCCAGGAAATCCAGGTAGCGCCGGCCGTCGACATCGGTGATCCAGGCGCCCTCGGCGCTCGCCGCGACCACAGGTAGCGGCGAATAGTTATGCGCTGCGTGCCTTTCCACCAAGTCGATGGCGGCCTCAGATTCGGTGTTGGTTTCCAAGACCGGCCGAGCCCCGAGAATGGTCATGCGAACACCTCCAATGTGCAACATTTGACGGATCCGCCACCCTTGAGCAGCTCGGACAAATCGACGCCGACCGGCTCGAAGCCCGCATCTCCCAGCTGCTTGGCGAAACCCGTTGCGGCAGCGGGTAACACAACATGCAGACCGTCGGAGACGACATTCAGTCCGAGCACATAGGCGTCGGCGCTGCCCACCACGATAGCGTCGGGGAACAACGCGTGCAGTTGTCGCTGCGCAGCCGCGCTAAACGCCGGTGGGTAATACGCGATCGTGTGGTCATCGAGAACGGCCAGTGCGGTGTCGAGGTGGTAGAAGCGTGGGTCCACCAGCTCAAGGGAGACCACCGGCATTCCCAGCATTGACGAGATCTCGCCATGTGCGCGCTGGTCGGTGCGAAAGCCGTAACCCGCCAGCACCAGCTGGCCGACGAGCAGCAGATCGCCCTGCCCCTCGTTGACATGCCGGGTCGTCACTGGCCGATACCCGCGCGATGCCATCCACCCGGCGTAGGCCTTCGCCTCACCGGCCCGCTCGGCGAACCGGAACCGGGCGACAACAGCTATCTCGTTGGCGATGAAGCCGCCATTGGCCGCGTAGACCATGTCCGGCAGCCCCGGCACGGGCTCGACCAGATCGACGGTGTGCCCCAACTCGACGTAGGTCTGGCGCAGGCGTTCCCATTGTGCTTGCGCGAGGCCGAGATCTATGGGCTCGCTGACGTCCATCCATGGGTTGATCGCGTACTCGACGGCGAAGAAAGTCGGCGGCGTCAATGCGTACCGGCGCGGCGTGCGGCTGCGCTTGAATACTTCGGCGACGGCGGCGACATAGTAATCCGTCATGAATCAACGATATTTGGACGCTGTGGCACAATCAAACGACGATTCTTGCGTGTCTATGGCTGATTAGTTGCGCTAGATTTAAAAATACAGCGATTTGTTGCGCCGGTGACCAGGAGGGGCGATGTACCGGTTGGATGCCAGCGACGAGCGCATCCTCGCCGAACTGGCCGAGCATGCGCGGGCAACCTTCGCCGAGATCGGTCAGAAGGTGAACCTGTCGGCCCCGGCGGTCAAGCGCCGCGTCGACCGGATGCTCGAGGCCGGCGTGATCAAAGGCTTTACCACCGTCGTCGACCGCAACGCGCTGGGCTGGAACACGGAGGCCTACGTGCAGGTGTACTGCCACGGCACGATTGCGCCCGATCAGCTGCGGGCGGCGTGGGTCGAGATGCCCGAAGTCGTCAGCGCTGCGACGGTGACGGGTACGTCCGACGCGATCCTGCACGTGCTCGCCCGCGACATGCGACACCTGGAGGCGGCCCTCGAGCGCATCCGCTCCAGCGCTGACATCGAGCGCAGCGAAAGCATCGTCGTGCTGTCGAATCTCATCGATCGCATGCGTTCCTAAGTCACATTGACCACACGAGTCTCTAGATCGGCGGACACTCTTTTTGCCCGCCTCCGAGCGACACTGTAGGGCCGGCGTTGATTGTCGCTCGGAGGCGGGCAAAGAGGCATCCCTTCCCGGCAGAGACGCATGTGACAGATGGGACGCAGCGGGCTAGAAGCGCAGGAACTTCCGACGAGACCTTGACGCGCCCGGCGGCCGGCGAGATGCGTAGGGCCACGGCTGATTTCGCTCAGGCACGGAACTGGCCCGGACCTGCTTCAGCTGCATGCGCAGGTGCGCACGCAGGTTGTGCAGATTCGGATCCGTCCAGCGGTTGACGGCTTCAATCGGGTCAAGGCTCAAATCGTAGAGCTCCCATTGGTCATCGAGCGGCGACGTCCGGTAGGCCTCGCCGCCTAGCCCGTTGGCCGCCAAGTGACGCACCCCCGGCTCGGTCCAGGTGGCCGGATCGTCGAAAGTACGCACCAGCTTCCACAGATGATCGTCGACGCGCACCACGAGCCCCTCGAAGTTCGACCCGACGTGGGCGGGGACCCGGATACGCAGCGGCGCAAGCGGATTCACCGTCCGCTTGAGTCGGCGCGCCAGACCCGACGCGCCGGTATCTCCTTCGAGCATGTTGTCGCGCGTCATGATGTAGACGGCCCGCGCATCGTCGGCTTGGGCCCCATCCACCACCGGCATGAGGTTGCGGCCCGGCAGTTCGTGCACCTCAGAGAACGACTCGGCCAGCACGGCCGCCGCCAACTCGACATCGACGCCCGCGGCCCCCAGCAGCGTCGGGACCAGGTCGACGTGCGACGTCGGCGTGGTCACCACTCGAGGTGCCGTGGCCTGAGCACCGATGCGCGCGATCACGAACGGCACACGCGTGGCTTCGTCGTACAGGTTGAACCACTTCTGGTGCAGCCCACCGTGGGCGCCGAGCAGATCGCCGTGATCGGACGTGCGCACCAGCACCGCGTTCTGCGACCCACCCTCGGTGACCGCCCGCCGGACACGGTCGATCGGACCGTCGACTTCCGCGTGCAGCCGATAGTAAAGGTCGCGGTAGCGCTCAGCATTGCGGTCATAGGTCCAGTTGATCGCGGGCGCGGGGCCGTAACCCGAGTAGTAAGCCTCGCGAAAGGCGATCTGCGCCGCCGGCTTGGTCGACAAATCCTCGTCGGCGGTGGGTGCCGCGGGCACCGGCGGTGGGTCCAATGGTGACGGCCGTACCGGACCGCGCAGCGCCCATGTCGGAAACAGCACGATGTCATGGGGATTCACGAAGCTGGCGACCAGGAGGAACGGACGCATCGCTTGCGGGTCGCCGGCGCGGCGACGAGCGTAGCGGTCGGTCAGCCAGGCGACGACACGGTCGGCGATCAGCGGGTCGCGCCGAATGCCGGCGTTGGCCAGCAGCGCTCCGTGCGGTTCCGGGCCGACCCATCCCGAAAAACCGAACGGCCCCAACGGATCTGCGTCCAGATAGCGTTGCACCGCGGCGGGATCGATGACACCGTCGTCGTCGTTGGTCGACACTGGGCGTCCGGTCACCGGGTCGATGAGATCGGCGTGCGAGATGTGCCACTTGCCGTCGTAATGGGTGTCATACCCCGCCGCGCGGAACCAGTTGCCCAATGTCGGCACCTCACCCGGGCGGAGCCAGCGCATGCGGGAATCGTCGGCCGTCTTGCCGATGCCGTCGGTCTGGGTAACTCCGTGCAGGTCCGGGTAGTGCCCGGTGAAGATGGTTGGGCGGCTGGGCACGCAGGCCAGCGAGCCGGTGTAGTGCCGACCGAAACTGGCACCGTGATCGTCGAACCACTTGCGGCCAGCCAATATTCGGTCGCGCCACGCGAGCACGTCGGCGGCCTCGTACGGCGGCACCGCACGTTCCTCGTCGGTCAAAATCAGGATGACATCGGGGCGGAGGCCCGGGCGATCAGACACGGGCGTTCTCCAATCGATTCGCCAGCCCGGCAAGCATCGCGTCGGACCGTCGTGCGAGGAAGCGGCATAAAGCGCGTTCGGCCAGCTTTTGGGGCGGCCGGGGCCCGATGTCGACCGTGCTGGTCAAGGTGACGTCGGTGGAATCCCCCGCGCTCGCTGCCAGCGTCCAGCGGTTGGTCACCCTGCCCAGGCGGCTGGGCAGACCCTCGATGCCATAGGCCAGGGCGCGCGGCGGGTCGAACTCGGTGATGCGCTCGACGACGGCATCGCGTTTGACCTGGACTCGCCGCGCGGTGCCGAGCGGTCCGCCGTCGGGACCGGCGAACAGGATGCACGAATGGTCGACGTTGTCGACCCACGAACTGATCGAGCCGAAGTCGGCAAGGACATCCCAGATCTCTTGCGCGCGAGCCGCGATGGTCCGGGTCCGGTGAATGTCGGCCACGCGCCCTACATCAGGGAAAGGCCGTGGAATATGGTCTCGATCGCGATTGCTGCGCCACTGCCCGCGAGAGTGATCCCCAGTGTCACCCAGTCCGCCATTTTCGGCCGCGCCGGATTGGCAGACAGCTGACCGGTGCCGCCTCGGGCGGTGATCGCGTCGCCCATCTCGTCGGCGCGCCGAAGAGTCACGGTGAGGGCGGCGGCGAGCAGATCGATCAGCTCCAAGGCGTGCCGCCGGCGCCGAGCCTTGCGGCTACGCGGGATGCGTTGGGGCCGCAGCCGGCGCGCCGCATAGAGCACCTGGAATTCGTCGATCAACATCGGGAAGGCGCGCAGCGCGAGCGCCAGAGCCACCGCCCATTCGTCGACCGGGATTCGCAAAAGCCGCAGCGGACGGCCCAAAGTCGCCAGCGCAGGACCGATTTCGGCGACGTTGGTGGTCCAGGACACCATTGCCCCCAACCCGAGGAGCACGATCGTCAGCGCGGTGATCCGCAGGAAGTGCAGAGTTCCGCCCAGTCCGATCTCAAGTCCGCCAATCGAGAACATCGGACTACCGCCGGCCAGCGCCGCGGTGGAACCGCCCAGCGCGAGGATGACCCACAGCCAGCGCGGCATCGACGGCAGGGCACCGCGCGGAATCCGCGCGATTCGGACCGCCGCCAGCACCAGCGCTGCCACCAGCCCGATGGTCACCCACCCCGGATAGAACGTCAGCAGTACCGAAACACCAAAGACAACCAGCAGTTTGGTGCCGGCCCACAAATCGTGGATGGTCGAGGTTCCGGGTACCGGGATCAGCAGCACAACCGGGCGCGAGGTACGTCGCGTCCCGCGTTGTTCGGTGAACGAGGTGTTGGTCACGGCACGCCCTCCGCCGCGGCCGAGACGGATTCCAGCACGCCATTACGCAGATGCAGGGTTCGCGGGCAGACGTCCTCTAGCCCCGCGAAGTCGTGCGAAATCACCACCACCGTCAGACCCCGCTCCCGGCGCAGGTCCTCCAGCAGTCGCAGCAGGCCGCGCTGGCTGGCGGCGTCCAACCCCGCCAGCGGCTCATCGAGAATCAGCGCACGGGGCGAACACGCGAGCAGTCCGGCCAGCACGACGCGGCGCATCTGGCCGCCGCTGAGCTGGTCGATGCGCCGCTTGGCCAGTGCCGGATCGAGCCCGACGACGGCCAGCGCCGCTGCCACGCGGCGTTCGTCGCGAGGCGAAAAGCCTGCCGCGGAAGCAACTTCCAGGTCGACCCGGCTGCGCATCAGCTGCAGCCGGGCGGCCTGGAACGACAGCGCCACGGCGCCGACACGCTCATAGGTGGGCCGGCCATCCACCAGGCAGGCACCGCTCGTGGGAACCGTCAGCCCGGCCATGATCCACGCCAGCGTCGACTTGCCCGAGCCATTACCGCCGTGGATCAGTACCCCGTCGCCTTGCTCCACCACGAAGCTGACGTCGCGCAGCGCGGTCTTGGCCCAGGGGGTGCCGCTGCCGTATTCGTGCCCGACTCCGATGAGCTCGAGCGCCGGCGCCTGGCCGCGCTCGGTGGCGATGGTCGGCATGGGCGGTTGCGCGGTCTCGACCATGTCGGTGTTATCCGGGGAGTCGCTGAGGTTGATGGTGCGGTCCGCGGAAGCGGCCTCGTTGTTGTAGTGGGTGATGTGCACCAGAGCAGTCCGGTGTCGTTGCGTGAGCCCGGACAGCACGCCCAGCAGAGCGTCGCGGCCCTGCTGGTCGACCATGGTGGTGACCTCGTCGGCGATCAGCAGCGCCGGCTCCCGGGCCAACGCCGCGGCCAGCGCCAGGCGCTGCAGCTCACCGCCGGAAAGGCTTCCGGTGTCGCGTTCGGCGAGATCCTCAAGGCCGACCTCGTTAAGTAGCCGGCCGACGTCAACATTTGTGCCCGGCGGCATCCCCCACACCACATCGTCGGCGACCCGGGTGCCCAGGACCTGGCTTTCGGGGTGTTGCAGCACAACCGCCGTGCCACCCGGCTTGCCCAGACCCACCGCGCCGGGGCGCTCCACGGTGCCCGACGTCGGCTCCCGGCCGGCCAGAATCAGCATCAGCGTCGTCTTGCCCGAGCCGTTGGAGCCGGTGACCGCGACGTGTTCGCCAACCCGCAGTTCCAGGCTGAGCTCACGCAGCGCGTCTTGACCGGCGCGCGGATACCGGAAGCGCACCTTGTCCAGCCGCACCGGAACGGGTCCGATCGGCAGGTCCGCACCGCTGGGGCTCGGGCCGTCCAGCTTGTGCACGTCGGGAATGCCGCGCATCCGCTCCAGCACCCGCGACAACGCCCACCAGCCGATCAACGAAACGACGAGAACCTGGACAACGGAAGACGCGAGCACCACCCACGTCCAGTGCTGCAGCCCTGCGGCAAAGTAGCGCTTCAGAAGAGCGGCGGCCGCCTGCATGTGCATCCAGTTCAGGGCGGACGCTATCCCGTCCACGTTTGCCGTCATTGCCTTGAAAATCAGGTACCGCAGCCGGGTTAGCACGGTTAACCCGGCGACATTGCCGACGCCGGAAACGAAGCCGGCGACCAGGGCCGTGAAAATCACGGTCGGCATGCCACGGCGGGTGCGTTTGACGAATCCGGTCAGCCCGCCGATGTAAGCGCTGTTGCCGACCGCCATGAGACCGCCGAGCCCGGCGATCAGGAAGGCAATCATCCCGGCGGCAACCGTCGCGGCGATGAGCACGCGGAGGCGGTAGCGGAAGGCCAGCAATCCCATGGGCACGGTACCCAGCAGCGCCAGACCCGCTGCGAACGGGACGACGACGGAGATGATTGCGGTTGCCGCGCACAGTGCCGCCAGCACCGCGGCCTGTGCTAATTCGACCGGCTGCAGGGGTCCACTCCGACGGTGCGCAGGGAGAGCGGAGGGGACGGGCACCTAATCGATTCTGCCAGGCCGCGGCACTAAGTCGCTGCAGCGCACCGTGGGCCACCGGTTTTCTAACTAAAGGTGTCCGCTTGGCCTCCCTTAGCAAAGCTATGCAACGATGGATGGATGAATTCGTCCGCCGCCACTCACCCCGCCAGCCAGGATGCCGGCGTCGGCGACACCGCAAACACCGAGCCCCTCCAGGGTCTGGGAGCGGATCTGCTCGCGGTAGTCGCTCGGCTCAACCGGCTGGCCACCCAGCGCATCCAGATGCCATTACCGTCCGCGCAGGCTCGGCTGCTGGCCACCATCGAAGCCCAGGGCGAAGCCCGAATCGGCGACCTCGCTTCCGTCGATCACTGTTCGCAACCGACGATGACCACGCAGGTGCGACGGCTCGAAGAGGCCGGCCTGGTGACCCGAACGATCGACCCCGGCGATGCCCGCGCGGTCCGAATCCGCATCACGCCGCAGGGGGTGCGCACACTGTCCGCGGTGCGGGTCGACCGCGCGGCCGCTATCGCGCCGCAACTGGCCCGGCTCGAGCCGGGCGACCGCCAGGTCTTGGCGGATGCGGTCGAGGTGTTGCGCCGTCTTCTCGACAATGCCTCCGCCGGATTGGGCCGCAACACACTCTGATCAGCACACTTTCTGGTGCAGAGACCACGTGCAGCGGGTAGACACGTAACCATGCGGACCGGGGCCTACTGATGACAGGCGCCTTCTCGGCCTCCCCCCTGACCGTGTGGGTCGGACCGACGAGGTACGTCTTCCACCCTGGCCGCGACGTGATTGTCGGGTACGGCAGCCAGTGCGACCTCCCGCTGGATCCCCCGGGCAACCCTGCATCGCAGACCGCGCGTCCGGTTCTGGTGTTGCGGTTCAGCGGCACCCATTGGGTGGCCATCGATAGGAGCCCCGACGGCATGTTCGGCATGTTCGTTGATGGCGCCCGGATGTCGACGATCGACGTCCGCGATGGCCAGGCGATCACGATCGGCGATCCGCGGCGGGGTCCGCGATTGATCCTCGGTATTGGGCCCGCCGTCGGCCCGCCAGCGCCGAACCGGCCCGACAGGTCCAACCAACACGCCCCGACACAGCGGACCACTCAGCGGATGCGACTACCGGCGTCCCAACCTCCGCCGGTCCAGCGGCCTGTGCCGCCGGTCGCGTCGGCGCCGCCGACGGCCCCGATTCCTGGACCAGCGCAGCAACGGCCGGAAGGCCGGGGACTGATCGAGCGGATCAGCACCACCAAGCTGCGCGCCGTTCGTCCTGCGCCCAGCTCTGCAGAAGCGAACACAACGAGTCGGTTGCCTTTGAAACCCGGTGAGCAACCGGGCGCGCGCACGGCCGGGGTGACCGCACATTGGCTGGGGCTGACCGCCGACGGCCAGCAGCTGCTCACCAACGTGTCGTTCACAGCGCGCCCGGGCACGTTGACCGCGGTCATCGGGCCGTCGGCGGCACGCAACTCCGCCTTGCTCGGCGTGCTCGCCGGCACCCGCAAGCCCACCGCCGGCACAGTCACCGTGGATGAGCACGATGCGCACGCCGAACCCGAGTTGATGCGCACTCGCATCGGGATCGGGTCGCGCGACGACCGCGCGCACCCGAACCTCACCGTGGAACGCGCGTTGGGATACGCAGCCCAGCTGCGGCTGCCGCCGGACACTTCGTCCGAGCACCGCAATCGTGTGGTGGACCAGGTTCTCGACGAGCTCGGGCTGACGCCGCAGCGCCGAACCCGGATCCGCAAATTGGCGCCCGAGATGCGCCGGTTGGCGTCGATGGCAATTGAACTGATCACCCGGCCGACGCTGCTCGTGGTTGACGAGCCAAGCGCCGGGCTGGATGCGACGCAGGAACACGATGTGCTGGCGATGCTGCGGCGCCAGGCCGACCTCGGATGCGTCGTCGTGGTCGCGCTGACGTCGCAGAGCTCGCTGACGCACCTGAACATGTGCGACCAGGTGCTGCTTCTCACTCGTGTAGGCGAGCTGGCCTTCGCAGGGCCACCCGCGCAGATCGAGTCCGCGATGGGCACCGCCGACTGGTCGCAGGTCATCGCCCGGGTGAGCGCCGATCCGCACGCCGCACCGGCATCAGCCCTGACGGCCCCGCCACCGGTTGCTGAACCCGCGCCGCCCCCCGTGGGGCTCACCGTGAAGCAGCAGATCCGGGTGGTGGCGCGTCGCCAGGTCCGCCTGCTGTTCGCCAGCCGCGTCTACGTCTTCTTCCTGGTTCTCCTGCCGTTCGCGTTGGCGGGGTTGACGCTGCTGATTCCCGGTCATTCCGGCCTGGACCGGGCCGGACCGAAGAGCGCCAACCCGCATGAAGCCATCCAGATCCTGGCCGCGTTGAACATCGCCGCCGTGATCCTGGGCACCGCGTCGACCATCGGCGACCTGGTCGGGCAGCGTCGCGTTTTCCTTCGCGAGCAATCGGTCGGGCTGGCGACGTCGGCCTATGTCTCCGCCAAGCTCATCGTGTTCAGCCTGGTCGCGGCGATCCAGACGGGGATCCTGACCGCGATCGTGATCGGCGTCAAAGGCGGGCCCGCCCACGGTGCGGTCGTGCTGCACAATCCTGACGTCGAGCTCTACGTGGCTGTCGCCGCGACGGCTATCGTCTCGGCGATCGTCGGACTGGCACTGTCCTCGCTCGGCAACTCGCTGCGGGAAGTCCTGCCGCTGGTCGTGCCGGTGATCCTGGCATCGCTACTGTTCGCCGGGGGGCTGGTTTCGCTGGTGGGCACGTGGGGCTTCGACCAGATCTCCTGGATCGTCCCGGCCCAGTGGGGTTTCGCGGCGTCGGGATCCACCGTCGATCTGCACCGGGTCGACGCGCTGGCCACCAATGCGCTCACGTGGACCCATTATTCGGGCTGGTGGGTGTTCGACATGGTCATGCTTTTCGCGTTCGGCGCGATGTGGGCCGGTTTCGTCCTCTTCCGCCTGCGAGCGCGGGTGCGTTAACGGCACGGCTACACATAACGTCTCACCCGGCCGCAGTACTCGGCGTATTCCTGGCCGTACCGCCCCCGCATGAACTCCTCCTCGCGCAGCACTTGCCGATGAAACAGGACGGCCGCGAAGGCCAGGGCGGTCAGCGTGGTCCAACTGGGGAACACCAGAAACTGGCCGAGCAGGAACAGGAAGAAGCCGACATAGATCGGGTTGCGGCTCATCGCGAAGACGCCCGTCGTCACCAGCCGACCCGGTTGTTCGGCATCGATGCCGACCCGGAAGCTGTTGCCGAACGACACCAGGCTGAGCGCGAGAACCAGCACCCCGCCCAAACAAAGCCCCACTCCCACCCACGCGACGGCGATGGACCGGAAGAACCTGTCGGTAATCGCCAGGGGCCAGCCGAACGCGGTGGCGAACAACGTATAGAAGTAGAACAGCGCCACCGGCGGTATCAGGAAGTCGGTTTTGTCGATCTTCCCGAAATGCATTGCGCGAGTGCCGGTCCTACGCAGCAGCAGAACTCTGCTGACGACCGTACCCAACAGCAGCACAATCATCAGAGCGGCCAGTTTTTGCGGCATCGTCCTCTAGTGTGCGCGAGCAGACGCAAAAACGGGAGGGCCCTCGGCTCGGCGGGTCTTTCCCGCCGCGCGAGCGGCGCGTTACGGTCGAGTTATGGGGCCAAACATGACAAGCACTGCCGAACGCCTGCGCGACGCGCTGGACGGGCGTTGGCGCGACGTCAAGAACCAGACGCGAGCCCGGTTCGAACATGAGCAATTCCGCCCGCACTACACCCCGAACACGGTGATCGCCCGCACCAAGGTATTCGAGCAGATGAAGCTCCTCGCCGCCGCGGGCATCGCCGACGAGGGGTTCCGCAAGGAGCACGGCGGCACCGGGGACGTCGGTGCGGCGATCACGATGATCCAGATGCTGGCGATGTCGGACCTGTCCCTGATGGTCAAAGCCGGCGTGCAATGGGGACTGTTCGGGGGTGCCGTCGAGAACCTGGGCACTGAACGCCACTTCGACTACGTGCAGAAAAATCATCAACCTCGAGCTGCGCGGCTGTTTCGGGATGACCGAGACGGGACACGGCAGCGACGTTCAGTCGCTGGAGACGACCGCGACCTATGACGCCGAGACCCAAGAGTTCGTCATCGACTCCCCCACCCCGACGTCCCGCAAGGACTACATCGGCGGAGCGGCCGAAACCGCACGCATCGCAGCAGTTTTCGCGCAGCTGATCACCACCGAAGACGGCGCGCCGGTCAATCATGGCGTGCACTGCCTGCTGGTGCCGATTCGCGACGCCGGCGGCAACGATCTCCCCCGCGTGACGACGTCGGACTGCCACTACAAGGGCGGATTGCCAGGCGTCGACAACGGCCGCCTCATGTTCGACCATGTCCGCGTCCCCCGGGAGAACCTGCTGAACAAGTACGGCGACGTCGCACCGGACGGCACCTACAGCTCGCCGATCGACAATCCCAACCGCCGGTTCTTCACCATGATCGGCACACTGATCCGCGGCCGGGTCACCGTGGGTGGCAGCGCGGGCGCCGCCACCCAGGTGGCACTGGACATCGCCACCCGATATGCGTTGCAGCGCAAGCAATTCAGCGCACCTGATGACGGTGGCGAAGTGCTGATCATGGACTACCTGATGCACCAGCGCCCGCTGTTTCCGTTGATAGCGCGGTCCTACGCGTTGCAGTTTGCACAGAACGAGCTGGTGTCCAAGTGCCACGACCTGCAGACGTCGGATGTCATGGACGCCGACGAACAGCGCGAGCTGGAGGCCCGTGCCGCCGGGCTGAAGGCGGCCAACACCTGGCACGCCAGCCGGGCCATTCAGGAGGCCCGGGAGGCATGCGGCGGCGCGGGCCATATGGCCGAGGACCGGCTTATCGCATTGCGGGCCGACACCGACGTGTTCACCACCTTCGAGGGCGACAACCATGTGCTGACCCAATTGGTCGCCAAGGAGCTGCTGACCGCCTACGCCGACGACATCAAAGCATGAGCCCGGTCGAGTGGGTACGCTTTGCGGCCAACACCGTTGGTGAGCGAGTGATGAAACGCACTGCGGCCGAAGCGATTATGCAGCGGATCGTGGATGCCCGGCAGGACAGCGAAGAAGAGGGCAGCCTGTTCAACCGCGGCACCCAGGTCAACGTGTTCGAAGAGCGCGAGAACTATCTGCTGTCGTCGGTCGCGCGCCCGGCTACAAGGCAAATCCAAAGAGAAGTCGGCGTTCGACGCGTTCAACGAGGTGCAGGATCACGTGCTGCACGCGGCGACCGCGCACATCGACCGGGTGGTGCAGGAGGCCTTCGTCGCCGGGATCGAGTCGTGCCCAGACGGCGACGCCCGCGAGTTGCTGGGCCTGCTGTGCGACCTGTATGCCCTATCGGTGATCGAGGACGACAAGGCCTGGTATATCGAACACACCTACCTGTCCACCGAGCGGGCCCAGGCGGTCGCCCGGGGCATCAACGATCGGTGCCGGAAGCTGCGTCCGTACGCCAAGACGTTGGTCGACGGGTTCGGGATCCCCGAGCCGCTGCGTTACGCCGAGATGCTGCACCCGGAGAACCTGCCCGACTGAAGTTCGACAGTTATTGGTGCGGGATCTGGCCGAGTGCCTGCAGCTTGCCGTCCGATCCGATCTGGAATTTCACCGTCCCGGCGCCGGACGGACAGCACGCCTGATCGCTGCCGACCTGCCACCGGTACTGAACCGTCACGGTGTCGTCACTGGGCGCCAGCACGGTTATGTAGGGCTTCGGGTTCGGGGTGGGTGTGCCCAGCGGCGTGTTGTGGTCGAAGAACAGCAGCTGCTGAGGAGTCGACTCGTCGGCAATGCTGGGGATGATCTGCACCCAATACAGCCGGCATTTCTTGGTATGTCCCCGTGCGATTTCGACCCAGATCGAGCCCGGCACCAGGACCGGAACCGAGGCGATCCCCTGCCGCACCGTATCGTTCGTCGGCCCGTCGGAGCCTTTGCAGGTGTCGGAGGGCGGTGACGCCGTCTGCGGCGGCGACCCGCATCCGGCCGCTAGCACAATCAGCAGGATCGCGACCAGCTGACGACGCACACGGTGAGCTTAGCGAAGACTGTGAATGTGCCGTCGGTTTCATTCGAGCCCTGGTTACAGAAGGCATTCCAGGCGCCCCCGCAGGTAACCTGAATTCGAACTCGGCGGGTCAAAGTCGACCCGCGATGACCTGGGATAACGGCGAATTTCTCAGCACTTCACCGCTTCACTGCGTGCGTTGTGAGAAAGCCGTAAAGCGGCCGAAGCACCGGATACCCGGTCCTGAAACATCCTTGTCGCACGATTGCGCAGATGCTTTTGCGCGCTTGAGAATGGACGTACGCGTGGCTGCGCCCACCGGGAACACCCTGAACACCCTCTGCGCCTATTGCGGCGTGGGCTGTGGAATGGTGCTGCAGATCACAACTGATCCCGAAAGCGGCCGCCGTCACATCGCCAAATCGATTGGAAAGAAAGACCATCCGGCCAACTTCGGCCGGCTGTGCACCAAGGGCACAACCACCGCCGACCTCTTTCCCGCGCCCGGCCGGGCGGAGTCGGCGTACCTGCGTCCCGACCGCGGCGAGCCCCTTGAACCGATCGCCACAGAGACGGCGATCACCCAGTGCGCCAAGCGGTTACGGGAGATTATCGACACACACGGGCCGGATGCCTTCGCTTTGAATGTGTCCGGACAGATGTCGCTCGAGGCTCAGTACCTGGCCAACAAGTTGACCAAGGGTTTCATCGGCACCAAGCCCGGACCTGCTTCGGCTCGTCGCGCAGCACACGGGCGATCCGCAACTGGCCGAGTTGATGAAGCCGGAAAACAAAGCCCCGCTGGCCGATTGGACGTGGGGCCGCCAGTCCGTCGACTTGCTCGGTCAATGCAAGGTCACCGCGTCCGTCGACGAGTGGCTCACCGTGCTCAAACCGCTTCAGCCGCGCCTCTATTCGATCTCGTCCAGCCCGAAGGAACACCCGCGGGAAGCCCACCTGACGGTCTCGCCGGTGCGTTACAGCTTTCAGGGCGTCCCGCGTCGCGGGGTGTGCTCGACATACCTCGCGGACCGCTGCCCCGGTGACGAGGCCGCCGTCTACGTCCGCACGTCCAGCAATTTCCGGCCGCCGAGCGACCCGCACACGCCGATGATCATGATCGGACCGGGCACCGGCATCGCCCCCTTCCGCGGCTTCCTGCAGGAACGACGAGTGCTCGGCCACACCGGACCCAACTGGCTGTTCTTCGGCGAACAGCACGCGGCCACCGATTACTACTACCGCGACGAGCTGGAAAAGATGCGGGCCGACGGATTCCTCACTGAGCTTGACCTGGCGTTCTCCCGCGATCAGCGCGACAAGGTCTATGTGCAGCACCTGATGCGCAATCGCGGGTCACAGTTGTGGCGCTGGTTGGAAGACGGGGCACAGCTGTATGTGTGCGGCAACGCCGACCCGATGGCCAAGGACGTCGATCGCACACTGTGCGAAATCGCGGCCCAACATGGCGTCCTCGAACCGGACGCGGCCAGGGCCTATGTCCAGGCATTAAGCGCCGACAAGCGCTACCACCGCGACGTCTACTGACACCCGTCGCACGGCTGGCGAAATCCGTAATCCGCCGGAAACATCACACACCCGCCGCTGAAACATCCTCGTCGCACCATTCAGTCAAGGATCTGCGCGCTCGAGGAGGGATCTGCGTGGCTGCGGAGCACGCCGGAGGGGACGCCGTGAACGGCGACTGCCCGCTGCGGTGTCGGCTGCGGCATGGCACTGCAGGTAACCCCGGCGTCCAGGCGTCCGCACCCGGCCAAGTCGATTGGGCCGGGCTTCCCATCGACTTGGACTTGGCGTTCTCCGCGCTGCAACGCGACAACGTCTACTTTCAGCACCTGAGTCGCAAGCGCGGAGCCCAGCTGTGGCGATGGTCTCACGACGGCGCACAGCCGTGCGACTGCGACATCGCGGCTCAGGCTGCCTCCGATCGCGGCAACGCCGAAAAGCTGGGGATCACGTCCTGAAAAGCTGACGGCATCGGCGCCCATCGCTAGCGGTCGCGACCCGACGTGGGGAGGCCGGCGCCCTGCCAGGCCCCGAAACCCCCGAGCACGTCGGACACGTCGTCAAAGCCCGAAGCACGGAGCACGCTCGCAGCAATCATGGAGCGGTAGCCGCTGGCGCAGAATACAACCACCGGGTCCTTTCGATCGAGGCTGTCGATCGAATCGATTAGAGCAGCGAGCGGGATTTCGCGCGCACCGGTGATGGTGCCTTGCGCAGTCTCTCCGGGGTTGCGCACGTCCACCAGTTGCAGGCGGGGCTGTAAACCGCGCAGTTCGGCGAGCTGCTCGGTGGTCAGTCGTGAACTGGCTTCGATGAGATCTGGCCGCTGCGCGAAAACATCTGCGAGGTCGCGCAATTGACCGACGACGCGGTCGTATCCGACGCGGGACAGCCGGATTTTGGATTCCCGCGCCCGCGCAGCGTCGCCGACCAGGACGATGTCGCGGTCCGGTGACAGGACATTACCGGCCCATTCGGCGAGGCGTCCCTGCAGGCTGACGTTGACCGCACCGCTTACGTGACCGGACGCATAGTCGTCCGGCTCGCGGGTGTCTAGGAGGATGGCCCCCGCCTGGGCGCGTTCGCGCACATCCTCGATGCCGAGTAAGGGCAGTGGGTTTTCGTCGAGCAGCGGCCGCAGCTGGCGATTGCGCTGCGAGTCGAACTCGAAGTAGCGCGGCCGTATCGGCTGCCCCTCGGTGACCGTCGCAACAAACTGGTCCACGCCGCCGCCCTGCAGCGCATAGTTTGCCTGCCGCTGCTCACCGATTGTCGAACTGGTCTCGCTGGATAGCTGCTTCCCGCAGGCCGATCCAGCGCCATGCGCGGGGAACACTCGGGTGGCATCGGGCAGTCTGAGCAGCTTGTCCTGCAGCGAGCCGTATAACGTCCGGGCAAGGTAGTCCGCCGATAAGCCGGCGGCCACGCAAAGATCCGGGCGGCCCACGTCACCGACGAACAATGTGTCGCCCGTGAGGACTCCGTACGGGATGTCGTCGTCGGCATGCTCATAAACCACAATGCAGATCGACTCGGGGGTGTGACCGGGTGTCGCGAGGATCTCAAGAGTGACATTTCCCAACGAGATCCGCTGACCGTCCCGCAACGGCTCGATCGGGAACTCGACATCGGCACCGGCACCGAACGAGATCAGTGCCCCGGTCGCCGCGGCCAGCTCGAGGTGACCGCTCAAGAAGTCGGCGTGGATGTGCGTCTCGATCACGCGCTCGATGTGGAGCCCATGCTCGGCCGCTTGATCCAGGTAATCCTCGATGTCGCGACGAGGATCGACCACGACGGCGCGGCCGGTGGTCTCATCCCCGATCAGATAGGACGCCTGGGACAGGCAGTCCAGGTAATGCTGCGCGAAGATCATCGTGTCCTTCTGGGCCGTGTCATCGGTTGCGCGGGGCCGGCTGGCCGTACATGGCCACCACGACGGTGCGATCCAGAGCGTTTTCCGACCACACCCCCATGGCGGTGTTGGCGCAGTCACTCATGATCGCCATGGCGCCGGGGTCGTAGTACCACTGCCTGATCAGTTCGAGGTTGCTGATGGACAGGGCCGGGTTGATCGCCACCGTCTCGGCGACCTTCCCGCGGAAACCCGCGCGGTCGGCGCGGTCCTGGGGGGTCGATCCGTCGGATCCGGTGTCGTCGTTGATGTTTCGGTTGTTGAGCATGTCGTCGGCGTGCCATTCGGCGGCCAGCGTCAGCGCGTTATTCCGGTTGACGTCATTTGTGCAACCCGCATTGTGCTGGATCGTGTAGACGTCGGAGATGACTGCCCTGTTCAGGCTGTTGTTGTCGGCGTGCGCGGTCGGGGCTCCCAATGCCCCTGCCCCCGAGAGGATCACCGCAATCGGCAGCAGCCGGGTGCCACCGCGTGTCCGCGCGACCATGTCAACCTCCTGTGCTCACACCGGATCGAAGTGCGATACCAGCCATCGGTCATTGACCTTGTCCAGCACCACCCGCACGACGGGCGTTGTATCGGTGGGTACACCTCCGCCGACAGTCACGGTCTGGTTGACGAACACCAACACGACCGCGTGGCTGCCGGTTGCCGAAACCGACGCCGCCGCCGATGCTTTGGCCACGGCCGAGATGTGCTTTTCTTTTGCCCCCGGAATGACCACCTGCCGGGTCAGTTCGGTGTAGGCATCCTTGAAATCGCCGGTCAGCCGCTCACGCGCCGCGCCCAGATCCTTCTCCACCGACTCGGGCTTGTATGACAACAAGGCAACCGCGTCCTCGCTGCCAATCCGGACGGTTTCGACCCGCAGCGCCGCGGAATCCTGAGCCGACCCGCCCAACCATTTGAGATATCCCGTCGCCAGAGCCACCACCAACGCCAGTCCGGGCAACACACCATAGGCGAGCACACGCGTCCACGCGATCGAACGTTTTTGCGCAGTCACGTCTTCGGCCGTCGACTTTTCGTCGGGTAAGTGTTCGTCCGCGTCGGTCGCGTCGATCTCGTCGTCGTGTTCTATGGCAGCGTCGCTGAGTGTTGTCACGGCACGAACACCACGTTGGACACCTTGGCGCCGTCACCGACCGCCTGAACGTCAATTCGCATGCGCCACTCTCTCGGCGACTGCTCGCCCGCCGCGGTCCGTGACTTCACCGCGACGGCCACCAGCACCTGAGCCGAGTCGCGCCGCGCGGATTCGAGTCCGGCTTCGGTTATCGTGCCTTCCGATTGCGACTGCGCCGCTTTGACGACCTCGATGAACGGCTTCGAACGCTTCTCAAAGTCCTCGCGGAACGCCCCGGTGGCCGAATCGAGGATGCGCTGGACGTCGGCGTCGATTTCCGTATAGCTGATCGTTGTGAGGTTCACCGCGCCCTGGCGGGCGGTCTGAACGAATAGATCGCGGTGGACCTGAGCCTGGTGCTTGTCATAGGCGCGATAGCCAAGCCAGCCAGCCAATCCGGTCAGCGTGGCGACGAGCACAGCGCTGGCCACCAATGCCCCGCCGACACGCGAAAGCCGCGGGCGGACGAGCCGCTGCCATCGGCGGCGCGGCCTATCAGCGACTTCGTCGATGTCCTCGACAGTGACGCCCGATGTGGCTTCCGTGACTTCCGTTGGGTCGCCTGCGTGTTCAGTGTTTTCGGCGTCACCAGGTTCGACAGCCATATTGCTCCTTCGCAAAAACTCTTCGGACTCTTCGCATGAGCTCCCTATCTCTACGGTGGCGGTGCAAGAAGCTGCTGCCAGTTCTTCGCACGCGGATGAGCCAAGTCGTACTCGTTGTAGCGACGCCCGTCGGGCCCGATGTACTCACCGCTGGTCTGGTCGTAGGTGCCAACCGCGACCGGCGGGGGCGCCGGCGCGGCACCCCGCGGCGGGGGTAGTCGCGGATCCTGTCCCGGCGGATACTGCGGCACACCCTGGCCGGTGTAGGTGGCGTTCGGGTCGCCCTTCCAGTTGTAGCCCTCGTTGAGCGGCACGTACTCCTCGTCGCTTTCGCACATCTCGATGGTAGGGGCACGCTTCCACGGCTTGGTCTCGCACGGAATGTTGCGTGCCCCACGGACATTGAAATCGGAGTCCTGCGGCACCCGGCAATACAGGTCTGCCGCGGGGCGATCCGGCGCGTCCTCGCTCACCGGTGAGCGGCGCTGAGTCGGCGGCAGATACCCCGTGGTGCACGGCGGCGGCAGGTTGATGTTCAGGTTGAAGTCCAACTGGGCGCCCCTGAGCTCCTGCTTCGTATTAGAGCTCGGCACGACGATCGCGGCCATTGCCGCGATGCCTTGCGGTAACAGCACCAGCAGTTGTTCGATGTCATGCCGGTAGACGACCGCGATGTCGCCGAGGCTGACCAGGTTGGCGAACAACACCGGAAGCGCTGGCGTCACCCGATCGAGCTGCGCGCGGCTTTCCTCCAGCCCGGAAGTGCCCTGCGTCAACAGATCTCGCAGCGCCGCATCCTGCGCCTTGAACTGAGTGAAGATGGCTGCGGTTCGGTGAGCCCAGGTGCCGATCTCATCCGATGTCTGCACCTGGGAGTTCAACACCGCAGGGGACTGATCGATGAGAGGTGCAAGCGAGTCGACGGTCTGGCCACCCTTGATCGCCAGCGCGGTGGAGCCGTCGACGATCCGGGACAACTCGGGCCCGAGGCCGCCGACAGCGCGGTTGGTCTCGTCGATCACCGTGCGCAAGTTGTCCCGTGGAATCGCCTGCAGGGCAAGGTTGGTCAGGTCGAGCAGGTGTCCGATGTCGACCGGCACATCGACGCGGCCCGCGGGAATCACGTCGCCGTTCCGCAACAGCCTGGAGTGTTCTGCGTCTTTCCCCGGCAGCGGCGTCAGTTCGATGTACTGCTCGCCGATCGCCGAGCGGCTGTGCACCGACGCCTGCACGTCGGAGGGCACCTTGACCCCGGATCTCAGAGCGAGCACCGCACGCACCCCGGTGGCGGTGACATTGACCGACTTGACCTGACCCACGTCGGTGCCGCGGTAGGTGACGACCGAGGTCTGGTACAACCCTCCGGACTGGGGCAGGTCGACCGTGACGTTGTACTCCCCGATCCCGAATAGCGTCGCGGGCAGCTTCATAAAGTTGAACGCCATTGCGCCACAAGAAACGACCGTCACCAGAATCAAAATCGACAGCTGGATCCAGGTCTTGCGATTCAGGCGCAGCACTCAGTACCCCCCGAAGTGGTACGGCAGGGTAATTGGGTTCCCCGCGGTCGCCGGGCTGGGCTGCATGCCAATGGTCCGTCCCCACTGCAGCTCGAGTTCGGTGAGGTTACCTTCCCACCGTGAGCCGGTGAAGATCCCTTGGTCGATGCGACTCAACGTCAAATCGACGACCAGCGTGAGGTTGGCGTAGTCGCCGCGGAACCAGTTCCTCGCGGTCGACGCCGGCCAGGGGTAGGCGACCAGCCCGTCCAAGCCCTTGGTGAGCGACGGCCCGGCGTCGGCGAGCGACCGCAGCACCGGCGCGATGTTGCGCAGGTTGTTCACCAGCGATTCCTTGCTCTGGTGGATGGTGTCCGCCGCGATCGCGCTGAACTTGCCGAGTTGATCTATGGCATCGGCGATCTTGGTGCGCTCGTCGGCCAGTATCGCTAAAGCTCTGGGCACGGTGATGAGAGCCTTGTCGACGACCTGGTCTTTGGCGGCGAATTGACATGCCAGCGAGTTGAGATTCTCGGCGGCGGCGATGATGTCGTCGGTCTGGGCGTTCGTGCCGGCGATGAACTCGTCGAGCTGGTTGAGCAGACTACGCATGTCGTTTTCGCGACCGGCGAACGCCGTGGCGATCGCCTGGTTGATTTCCTGCAACTGCCCAATTCCGCCGCCGTTGAGCAGGATTGACACCGAGGCCAAGGTTTGTTCGGTGGTCGGATACATGCTCGCGCGCGACAACGGGATAACCGACCCGTTTTTGAGTTGGCCGACCGGCGGTTCATCCTTGGGAGCCGCGAGCTCGATGTGCATCGAGCCGAGCAGGCTGGTCTGCCCGAGCTTGGCAGTCGAATTGGCCGGCAGCTGGACATCGCCGTTGATGCGCATGGTGACCAGCGCATGCCAGTCTTGCAGCTCGATCTTGGTGACGTTGCCGACGTTGACGTCGTCGACGCGAACGCGGGTGTTTTCCTGAATGGTCACGACGTCGGGCAGCTGCGCCTGGATCGTGTAGGAGCCCGGTCCCCCGCCGGCGGTACCGGGCAGGGCAAAGGAATTCAGCCCGCGCCAACCGACAGCGAGGTGAGTGCGGCGACGGCACCCAACGCAGAGCGCCGCGACCACCCGCGCGTCTCATGATGCACCCACCGGGAGCATCAGATTCTGAAGTACCTGGGTCGCATCGGTCAACGCGTTCGGCGGCGGCGCCGGCGTTTCGGCGGGCAGCGGCGGTTCGGCAGGCACCGGGTGCGGCAGCGCCGGCTGCGACCCGTCCGCGGGCGGGGGTGCTTCAGGCGCGGCGGTGGCGGCGTATAGCCGGGTCGCAGCCAGTCCTCGCTGTAGGTGATTTCGTTCGGCCGGGCCTGAGTGCCCACGAACGGGTTGAGCCCCGCCGGTATGTAGTTGTAGATGCGGTTTTTGATGATTGGGATTCAGGTACTGCAGGCACAGCTTCGAAACTCGGCTCAAGCGGGCCCGGGAGGCCGCCTCGATTGCGCTGCAGATCCACTGGGGAATGTCGGCGAAGTTGTTCAAAGCGATGATGCCGGTCATCGCGCTCTGCGCCGGCTGGTAGATGTTCAGGAAATTCTGGAAGACGGTCGGGGCGATGTGCAGAATCTGTTTGATATCGGCACGACTGTCGTTCAATGCGGTCGTGACGGAAGCTCAGCCGGTCGAATGTGACACCCACAGCTTCCCGGTTCTCAGCGAGGAAGTCGCGCAGATCCGTCAGCGCCCCGTCCACGCTTTTCACCGCGTTGGCGACTTCGTTGGGGGTGTTCGTCAGCAGCGTCGTCACGCTGGCCAGGTTCTGGTTGAACGAGGCCAGCAGATCGCTGCTGGAGTACAGCGCGGACACCAGTAGCTGCAGATTGCGTACCGTGCTGAAGATGTCGTCGGCATGATCACCAAGTGCTGAAATCGCTTCGGACAGCTTGATTATGGTGTCGTGAGCGGTGTCTCCCTGGCCACGCACGTTGTCGGCGGCCGAGTTGATGAATTCGCCGACCGAGTTCACGCCGCCCGGACTGGTGGGCTGCAACGCGTCGGTCAGCTTTTCCAGCTGCTTGCGGAAGTCGTCCCATTCGACGGGCACCGCGGTGCGATTGAGCGGGATCGATGCGCCCGCGCTCAACTTGGGTCCGCCCGAGTACACCGGGACGAGCTGGATTGCCCGAGAAGTCACCAGCGACGGCGACAGGATGGCCGCGCGAGCATCGGCCGGGATCGAATACTGCTTGTCGACGGAGAAGGTCACCTTGGAGCCGGCAGGTTGCGGTTCGATCTTGTCCACGGTGCCGACGGCGACACCGAGGATCCGGATCTCGTCGCCTACGAACAGTCCGTTGGCTTCCGTGAAATACGCCGAATAGGTGTTCTTTTCGACCTCCTTCCACAGGCTGCTTGCCGACCAGAAACGAAGCGACGACCAATGTCACCGCCAGGCTGATGGCGGTCACTGTTGCAGGGCGCGTCGATCGATGTTCACGGCCCCCCCGTTGTGAGCGGCGGGGGCGGCGGCATGGTCCGACTAGGTGGTCCCACGGGCGCGGGTGAGGGCGGTTGGGACCAGATCGGGACCGGCGCGTTCTCTGGCGGGACCGGTGGAGTTCCGGTTGGTGGATCCACCGCCTCCGAAGGCAACTTCGCGTTGGGGTCCAGAAAGCGGTCGTACATGTCGGCATCAAGGACCATCCCGCCGAACTGGCCGGGAACCAAGTTGGCCACGTAGGCCTTGAAAAATGGCCCAGAACCCAAGCATTCGCCAAACGACATCGCATACCGTTTGAACTTGGGCAGGCTCGCCTGTATGTCTTGCTTGCGGTTGTCGAGGATCTCGAGGACGCCGTTGAGTTTGTCGAGGGCCGGCTTGAGCTGTGTTCGATTGTCATTGACCAGCCCGGAAACCTGGTGCGAAACCGCGGTAGATGTTGTTCATCAGGGCGTCGATCGAATCTCGTTCGTCCAGCAACGCTGCCAACAGCGCGTTGGAGTTCGCCACCAGGCCGGCGATCTGCTGACTCCGCTTGCCCAGTACGGCCGAGACCTTGTTGGCGTTCCCCAACAGGCTGCGCAGCTGCGCGTCACGGTTGTTGAGGGTGTCCGAGAACCGGGCCACCCCCTGCAGTGCGGGCCTGAGATTCGGCGGCGTCTCCTTGAAGGTGTTAGCCAATGTCGAGAGCGCCGAAGATAACTGGGTGGTATCCAGGCCGCTGATCGTGCTCGTCAGGTCGCCCAGTGCGTCCGGCAGGTCATACGGCGAGGTGGTGCGTTCCAACGGAATAGTGCCCGTCAACTTCCCCTCGCCGCGCGTCGTGAGCTCAAGCATCTTGGCGCCCAGAATCGTCTCTGTCTTGATCGCCGCTTCCGTTCGATCCCCCAGCTCGATGCCCTTGCGAACGGTGAAACCGACCCGGACTCTGGTGCCGTCCAGACGGACGTCCGAGACCCTGCCGACACCCATGCCGGAAATGCGTACCGTGCTACCGACTTTGATGCCGCCGGCCTCAGAGAAGTACGCGGAATAGTCGTTGGTGTTCTTGATGAACGGCAGCCTGTTGTACTCAAAGGCCGCCAGCACCACGCAGGCCACGATCACGGTGCCGATCAATCCCACCAGAACTGGGCTGCGCTGGCCGACCGGCTTGATTTGGAAGCGTTTCATTTCGGCGTGCACCGCCCGCTGGGCTGGGACAACAGCTTGATGAAAACCGGGTTACCGCCTTTGCCGTTGATCTTCATCAGCACGTCGCAGAAGTAGAACCCGAAGTAGTCGCCATTGAGGCCCTGGCGGGCCAATGCCTGATAAACGTCGGGCAGGTCCTTGAGCAGCTTGTCGAAATACTCGCGGTCGGCGAGCACCTGCGCCGACATCCGGTCGGTCTCGCGCACCACATCCTTGATCGGCTGGCGTGCCTGGACAAGCAGATCGCTGACCGACGCGGCGGCGGCGTTGATATAGGCCAGCCCGGTGGAGATGTCATCCTTGCGCTGCGCCAACCCATCCACGAGCTGGGATAGCTTGTCCAGGCCGTCAGAGAATTCGTGGTCGCGGGTGGCGAAAGTGTGCAGCACCGTGTTCAAGTTGGTGATCAGCTCGCCGATCAGCTCGCTGCGCCCGGCCAGGGTCGAGGTCAGCGTCGAGGTCTGCGCCAGCACGGAAGCCAAGGTGCCGCCCTGCCCCTGGAAGATTCGCAGCAACTGCCCGGACAGGGCGTTGACCTGATCGGGATCCAGCGCGCGGAACAACGGGCGGAAGCCCCCGATCAGCGCATCGATGTCCAGTGCGGGCGACGTTCGTGCCAGGGGAATAGTCGCACCCGGCGCCAGACGGCGTGGCGACCCCGGACCTCTTCGAGTGCGAGATAACGGTCACCGATCAAGTTTTCGTAGCGCACAACGGCTTTGGTGCCCTCGGTGAGCCGCACCCCCTTGTCCACGGCGAAGCCGACGGTCACCGTGCCGTCGCGGTGCAGGGTGAGGTCGCCAACCTTGCCGACCTCCACCCCGGCGATGCGGACAAAGTTGCCGGACTTCAGGCCGGATATGTTCGTGAACACTGCCTGATAGCCGGCGCGGTCCTCGAAGCGCAATTGTCCGAACACCGCGATCAAGCTGAACGTGAATACCAGGCAGACCACCGTGAATATCGCGACACGAAGGATAATGCCGGAAAGCTTCCTTCTCATGACGGCGGCACCCCACCGCGGTAGTTGTAACGCGGCGGTTCCGGAGGGTTCTTGGTGGTCGGGAAATAGTTGGCCCACCACGGATTACCGACCCACGGGGTGGTTCTGATCTCGTCGGGAGCGGCGCCCCAACCGGTGTCCGTGACCAATGCCCGCACGGGGAAGTTCGCGCTGGGGTCCGGCAGCGACCCACAGCTGGGCTTGCCTCCCGGGCCGCCGGTGGCATTCACCTTCGGAAGATGCTTCGGATAGCGGTATGGGTCGTCGCCGAAGAGCAAAGCGGCGTCCAGGATCACCGAATAGCCGTTGCCGCCCAACGCATCTCGTCCGCCGTGGTCCACGTACCATTGCGCGCCCTGGAAGAGGCACGTGTACGTCGGGGAGTATTTATTCAGCAGCACCGTAGTCGGATCAAGCAGGTTTATTGACCGGACGATGTTGGACTCATTTCTACCGATGACATTGATGCCGGTCTGGCTGAAGCCCACCGCCGACAACAGCAGCGAGTCGAGCGACCGCTGTTCTGCGGTGATGGTGGTGCTGGTGGTCGCCGCCGAGTCAAGGATCGACAAGATGTCTGGCGCCGCGTCGGAATAGATAGCCGCCGTCTTGCCGAACAACTGCCAGTCCTTGCGGATCGTTCCCAAGCGGGGGTTGACGGTCAGCAGCACGTTGTTCGCGCCGGTGATGGCCTGTCCGAGCCGTTCGCCCTTGCCGCGCAACGATTGGGAGAACGCCGACAGAATCGCGTTGAGCTTGGCCGGGTCAATGGCACCGACCACCGACTGCAGATTCTCGAAAACCGTGTTGACTTCGACGGTGACGTTGCGCGAGCGCAGCACCGCGCCCGGCTTGAGCGGCAGTCGGCTGGGTTGGTCGGGCACGATCAGGTCGACGTACTTGGATCCGAACGCCGTGGTCGACTTGATCTCGGCCTCGAGGTTGCTCGGCAGATATTTGAATGAGCCGGGGTCCATCTTCAGCTGCAGCTGAGCCGCCTTCACATCGGTGCCAATCGAAGCGACCTGGCCGATCTGCACACCGCGCAGCTTCACCTTGGCGCCGGGTTCCATCACCAGTCCCGCCCTGTCCGACACCAGCGTGAGCGGGACGAATGCTTGGAATTTGCCGGAGAACGACCCCGCGGTCAATGCGATTAAACTCCCGACCAGGATGAACAATGTCGGGGCCCACCAGATCGGGTCAATCTTGCTGGTGCGGATACTATTTCGCCTGCCGAGTCCGCTGCTGCGCTGGTTGCTCATAGGCTCACCCGGACAGGTTGAAGTTGCCGGACTGCCCGTAGACGGACAACGAAATCATCAAGGCCGTAAAGGCCGTAACGATCATCGATGACCGCACCGAGCGTCCGACCGCTTCCCCTACACCCGCCGGACCACCTGTCGCGGTGAAGCCGTAGTAGGTATGCACAACCATCACACCGGTCGCCATCACCAGCACCGCCAAAAACGACCACAACAAATCCGTGGGACGCAAAAACGTGGAGAAGTAGTGCTCGTACACGCCGCGTGACTGGCCGTAGATGTACAACGTGCCAAACTTGGACGCGAAGAACGACATCAGCACCGCGACGGCGTAGAGCGGGATGACGACCAGGACGCCGGCGATAATCCGTGTCGATGCCAGATAGGTGATCGAACGGATACCCATGACTTCGAGGGCATCGATCTCCTCGTTGATGCGCATCGCACCCAGCTGTGCCGTCGCACCGGCACCGATCGTGGCGGCCAGTGCCACCCCGGCCGTGCAGGGCGCGATCATGCGGACGTTGAAGAATGCCGACAGAAACCCGTCAGCGCCTCGACCCCGACGTTGGACAAGGTGTCATAGCCCTGTACGGCGACAAGCGCGCCGGTAGTCAGCGTCAGGAAGCCGATGATGCCCACGGTGCCCCCGATCACCGCCAGCGCGCCCGTCCCCATGCCCATCTCGGCGATCAGCCGCAGCAGTTCTCCCGGGTAGCGTCGCACGGCATCACCCGTGGCGGCCAAGGACTTCCCATAGAAGGCTGTCTGTTCGCCCAGCTTCCGGGTGGCATCTACCAGCCGGGGTCCGAGAGTGACGAGCCAGGCGGGCTCGCTTGCCGCATCGGTCATTTGGCGGTCACTTTTACACCGAGCGCGGTGACCACGATGTTGATGAAGAACAACGCCATGAACGAGAACACCACCGTCTCGTTCACGGCGTTCCCGACACCAGTGGGGCCGCCACCGACCGAAAGTCCCTTGTAGCAGGCGATCAGGCCAGCGGACAACCCGAACAGGGTTGCCTTGATGAGTGAAATCACCACCTGCGGCAGCCCCGTGAGCAGTGTCATCCCCGCAATGAAGGCACCTGGTGTGACGTGTTGTACGAAGACCACGAAGATGTAGCTGCCGGTCAGTCCGGTGACCGCGACCACCGAATACAGCAGCAAGGCGACGAACGTGGCGGCAATGATGCGCGGAACCACCAGCGCTTGCACCGGATTGACGCCGATCACCTTCATCGCGTCGATTTCCTCGCGAATGGTGCGCGCCCCCAAGTCGGCGCACATCGCGGTCGAGCCGGCGCCGGCAACGGCCATGGCGGTGACAACCGGCCCCACCTGAGTTACCGACGCCAGCGCCGCTCCGGCGCCCGAAAGATCGCCGGCGCCGATCTCAACCAGCAGAATGTTCAGGACGAACACGATCAGTACCGTGTACGGAATCGACAGCATGATCGTCGGGAAGATCGAGACGCGGGCGACGAACCAAATCTGCTCGAGAAGCTCGCGCCATGCCCATGGTCCTCGCACAGCCGCGACCAATGACTCGATGCTGAGGATGAAGAACTCGCCCAGCGCGTTCATTGGCTTGGCAACGGAGGTTCCGTTCACCGGGCCCGCCTAACTGACCGACGGTCGAGGTGGCTCATCCGTCCCCCATGATGTTCGTAATTTTTCTAACCTATTCGTAATTAGCTGACTCGCATCAACTCCACGTTGTTCACCAGTCGACCGCGCCGTCCATTTGAGCGCATAATCTGGCAGGCAATTTACTGGCAAAGGGATACCCGGCGTTAGGTTTGCAATCACTCAGAAGAAATCTGGCCCCGCTGTGTCATCGCTTCCGAGGGATCCGCGCCGCGTCCACGGTCTAGGTCCTCGTGAACTGCACAAACCCAAAGACTCACCGGCACGGCCAGGTGTGCAGCCTGCCGCATCCGGACTGGGGCGCTTGCGTTCGAGGGTGCCGCCTCGACAACAGGACCACCGCACAGCAAATCGCATTTATCTCAGGAGTCACAGCCACCACACCACTTCTTCAGGTAGAAATTCGAGGGATTCTCACCGCCCCCGCTACCCCAATTCGACCCGGCCATGCCCAAACCCAGCCGAGCATTCACGCTCGAGTCGGAAGCAAGGGTTTGGGTCAGCGTGAGCGTAATCGTATTGTCAGCGAGGGGTTTTGCGCCCGGTTAGGCTTTTCGGGTGACTGATAGCCCGTCGTCGTACTTGGTGTTGGCATCCCAGCGCAGTGGCAGCACGCTGCTCGTCGAATCGTTGCGGGCGACCGGCGTGGCCGGTGAACCCCAGGAGTTCTTCCAGTACCTGCCGAGCACTAGCCAGGCCCCCCAGCCGCGGGAATGGTTCGCCGGCGTCGAGGATGAGTCGATCCTTAGCCTGCTTGATCCGTTGGACGAAGGCACGCCGGATTTGGCCACCGCCGAGATCTGGCGCGACTACATCCAAACGATCGGACGAACACCGAACGGTGTGTGGGGCGGCAAGCTGATGTGGAACCAGACGCCGCTGCTGTTGAAACGCGCGAAAGATCTACCGAATCGATCTGACCCATCCGCCAGCGGACTGCTGGCCGCGATCCGCGATGTGGTCGGCGAGGAGCCGCTCTTCGTGTATGTCTACCGACCCGATGTGGTGTCGCAAGCGGTGTCGTTTTGGCGGGCGGTGCAGACGCGGGTGTGGCGGGGCAGGCCCGACCCGATCCGCGATGCGCGGGCCACCTATCACGCGGGAGCGATCGCCCACGTCGTCACCATGCTCCGCGCCCAGGAACAGGGTTGGCGAAGCTGGTTCGCCGAGGAAGACATCAAGCCGATGGAGGTTTCCTATCCGGTGTTGTGGCGCAATCTGACTGAGGTGGTTGCCACCATCCTCGAAGCGTTGGGCCTAGACCCGCGATTGGCACCCGAACCGGTGCTCGAGCGGCAAGCCGACCAACGTTCCGACGAGTGGGTGGAGCGCTACCGAGCGGATGCCGAGCGAGAGGGGCTGCCAGTATGACCACAACGGAAGCACGCCGCGTCGACGAACTGCGGCTGCTGGAGGCCGAAGCGGTGCACATCATCCGTGAGGTCGTCGCCGAGTTGCAGCGGCCGGTGTTGCTGTTTTCGGCGGGCAAGGACTCGATCGTGCTACTTCGCCTGGCGGAAAAGGCGTTTCGGCCGCTGCCGCTGCCGTTTCCGGTGATGCACGTCGACACCGGACACAACTTTCCCGAGGTGATCGAATTCCGCGATCGTAGGGTCATCGGTCAGGGACACAAGCTGATCGTCGCCTCGGTGCAGGAATCCATCGACAACGGGCGAGTGCCCGACCCCGGTCCCCTGGCTTCCCGCAACCGGGCACAGACCCGAACCCTGCTCGACGCGCTGGAAGCAGGTGGCTTTGACGCAGCGTTCGGGGGTGCCCGCCGGGACGAGGAGCGGGCCCGCGCCAAAGAACGGATCCTGAGCTTCCGCGACGAATTCGGCCAGTGGGATCCCCGCGCTCAGCGCCCCGAGCCCTGGTCGCTCTACAACGGGCGGATCAAAAAGGGCGAGCAGGTGCGAGTGTTTCCCTTGAGCAACTGGACCGAGCTCGACGTCTGGCGCTATATCGAGCTGGAAGACCTTGAGATACCGTCGATTTACTACGCGCACGAACGCGAGGTGTTCGAGCGCGGCGGCATCCTGCTTGCGGTCTCGGACTACACCAGTCCGCAAAACGGTGAAAGCTCGGCCGTGGAATGGGTGCGATACCGCACCGTCGGCGACTTGACTATCACCGGCGCGGTACGCTCCACGGCCGTCGACATCACCGGGGTCATCACCGAGATCTCCGCGGCGACGGTTTCCGAGCGCGGCGAGACCCGCGCCGACGACCGCACTTCGGCAGCCGCAATGGAAGACCGCAAGCGAGAGGGCTACTTCTGATGACCGCCGCAGAGAAAGCCGCAAAGACATTGCTGCCCAAGGGCATAACGCGACAGCTACTGCGCATCACCACCGCGGGATCGGTGGACGACGGAAAGAGCACCCTGATCGGCCGGCTGATGCACGACACCGACAGCTTGCCGTTGGACCACTTGGAGGCTGTCACCGACGAGGAGGGCGTCGCCGACCTCGCCGCGCTCTCCGATGGTCTGCGCGCCGAACGCGAACAGGGCATCACGATCGACGTCGCCTACCGATTCTTTTCCACCGACACCCGCAGCTACATCCTCGCCGACACCCCTGGCCACGAGCGCTACACCCGCAACATGTTCACTGGCGCATCCAACGCGCACGTGGCGATCCTGTTGGTCGATGCACGCGCCGGGGTGCTGCGTCAGACTCGCAGGCATGCGCGGATCGCAAAGCTGTTGGGCATCAAGCATTTTGTCGCCGCGGTGAACAAGATCGACCTCATCGACTTCGACCAGGCCGGATTCGCCGACGTGGAGGACCAGCTACGTCAGACGGCGGCGCGCCTCGGCGGCGTGGACATCACCGTGATCCCGGTCGGGGCCAAGCACGGCGACAACGTCGTGCACCGCTCCGAGCGCACGCCGTGGTACGGCGGCCCCACCCTGCTCGAGTACCTCGAAGCCGTCGAGCTGGCGGCGCCGCAGGCCGAGGCGTCGCGACTGCGCCTGCCGGTGCAGTGGGTGTCGCGGCCGACCGCCGACGTGCGCCGCCGCTACACAGGGCGGCTGGCAGCAGGAACGCTGAGTGTCGGTGACCCGGTGGTGTCGCTGCCTGCCGGCACTCGCTCGACCGTGACCGCCCTGGACACCCTCGACGACGACCGCATGACAGGGGTTGCGCCGCTGTCGGTTTCGGTCGAGCTCGCCGATGACATCGACGTGGGTCGTGGCGACGTACTGGTCAGCGGAGCCGACGACGCGGTTTTGCCGGTGCTGGCCCGGGAGTTGGACGCCACCGTGTGCTGGTTCATCGACGCCCCATTGCGGGCCGGTGCCCGACTGGCACTCAAACAAACCACCAAGACCGTGCGGGCGACCGTGCAGGAACTGCACTCGCGGCTGGATCCCGAAACACTCGACGAGCTCGACGGTCCGGTTGAGTTGGCACTCAACGACATCGGCACCGTGACACTGCGCACCAGCTCGATCGTGATCGCCGACAACTACGCCGAAAATCGCGACAGCGGCGCGTTCATCCTGATCGATGAGACCACCAACGACACCGTCGGTGCGGGCACCATCATCGAGGCGCGCGAGGTCAAGCCGGGCACCCACGCGCGCACCGACATCCGCTGGCATCCGTCAGCGTTGGACCGGAAACACCGCTGGCAGGCCACCGGCCAGCCGGGCGCAACGATCTGGTTCACCGGCCTGCCCGCGTCCGGAAAGTCGACCGTCGCGGTCGCTGTCGAGCGTGCACTGGTCGAATCGGGACGGGTGGCCTACCTGCTCGACGGTGACAATTTACGTCACGGCCTCTCCGACGACCTGGGCTTCTCCCCCGGTGATCGGACCGAAAACATCAGGAGGGTCGGCCATTTGACCCGGCTGCTCGCCGACGCCGGCGTGGTCGCGCTGGCGTCACTGGTGTCACCGCTGAAGTCGGACCGCGACACCGCGCGCGCCCTCAACGACGCCGCCAAACTGCCTTTCATCGAGGTGCACGTCGCCACGTCGCTGGCAGAATGCGAAAAGCGCGACCCCAAAGGCTTGTACGCGCGTGCACGCCGCGGCGAGCTCAAAGGGTTGACCGGTGTCGATGCGCCCTACGAACCACCCGAGAGCCCGGACCTGGTGCTGGACACCACCGGCGCCGACATCGATGATCTCGCTGCGCAGGTCATCGCCCTGCTCAACGAGCGCAGTCCTCGTCCGAGTCAGTGACCTAAATTCACAGCGAGCCAATCACTTGGTCACCCGGCGTCGGCCACGCAACATTGCGTCGTGGTCGAGACAGAGACGCCGCAGTGGCGAGGCTGGTTGGAGCGGGTCGGTGACGATTGGTGGGCGACGCTGCTCGCCGGTGTGATCGTCGCATTGGCCGTCGCCGATGTGCTCCCGAAGATCCCCTGGTGACCCCGTGAGCACCGTCAGCGTCGAACCCGACGAAGCGTCGCAGGAAGCGGCGTTCACCAGCACCCGCCCGCTCGACTATGCGCCGGGCATTGTGCTGCTGGTCGCCGTGGGCGTGTTGGGCAAGTACGCCCAGATCTGGTGGAACACGTTGGCCAAACACCACCACTGGACCGTGCCGGACATCGAATATGTGTTGTGGGCCATCCTGATTGGCCTAGTCATCACCAACACCATCGGCCTGCACCGGGTGTTCCGGCCCGGCGTGCTGACCTACCAGTTCTGGCTCAAAGTCGGGATCATCGCGCTGGGCTCGCGATTCGTGCTGGGTGACATCGCCAAACTGGGCGCCACTAGTCTGGTCCAGATCCTGGTCGACATGGTGGTCGCGGGAGCCATCATCCTGGTTGCTGCGCGCGCATTCGGGTTATCGGGCAAGCTGGGCTCGCTGCTGGCGATCGGCACGTCGATCTGCGGGGTCTCGGCCATCGTGGCGGCAAAGGGCGCGATTCGGGCCCGCAACGCCGACGTCAGCTACGCGATCGTGGCGATCCTGGCATTGGGCGCGGTGGGGCTGTTCGTGTTGCCGCCGTTGGGTCACGCGATCGGGCTCAGCGACTACCAATTCGGGCTGTGGGCGGGCCTGTCGGTGGACAACACCGCCGAAACCACCGCGACCGGCTACCTGTTCTCCGATCATGCCGGCAAGATCGCCGTGCTGGTCAAGTCGACCCGCAACGCACTGATCGGCTTCGTCGTCCTCGGTTTCGCGCTGTATTGGGCTGCGCGGGGGCAGGCCGACGAGATCGCGCCCGGCGTCAAGGCCAAGGCCGCGTTCGTCTGGGCGAAGTTCCCGAAATTCGTCCTCGGGTTCCTGGCTGTCTCGGCGATCGCGACCGCGCACTGGCTGACCAAGGGCCAAACCGCCAACCTCGCCAACGTGTCGAAATGGGCGTTCCTGCTCACTTTCGCCGGCGTTGGCATCACCACCGACATCCGCCAAATTGCGCGGACGGGATGGCGGCCGGTCGTTGTCGCGATCATCGGGCTCGCCGTCGTCGCGTCGGTCTCACTGGGGCTGGTACTGCTGACCAGCAACGTATTCCATTGGGGCTTGGGACCGCATACACCGGCACCCGGCTGAGCAAAGCCAGCAACCAGCGTGGCGTGATCGTCGCGGGCTGGAACCTATCTTCGTCGAGGTCATCGTGGTCCTTCCGCTTAACGATGCAGCAGCAGAGTCGGGCAGCCTGTGACCCCCCGCTCACGCACGCAGTGCGCAGGCCATCTGACAACGTCCTCGCAGCGGGTCCTATAGTGGGGCCTATGCAACAGGCCATGCAGCCGCGCTTTGTCCTTACGCGCCGCCTCGCCCTGGAATGTTGTTGTTGTCGTTGCTGTTGATTCCTGACGCCTGCTAACGCCCTCAGCAATCCACGCGCTCTCCCCGGCAAGCGGAAGGTATACGGTCCGCCCGGCGCCGAGGTCCGCGCTATTTGAATAAAGCCTTCAGGAAGATCAACCACCATGACCGGCCCCACCGAACTCACGCGCACGACGCGCTACCGAGGCGGTACCTACTCACAGACCGTTGACACGATCGTCTTCACCGACGGCACCTGCGCGCGTACCGATCTGATCCGGCTCCAGCTGAAACGTTGGAGATGACAGATGACCATTGCTGAGAACATCACACAACTGATCGGACACACGCCTTTGGTCCGGCTGCGCAAGGTCACCGACGGCGCCGTGGCCGACGTTGTCGCCAAGCTGGAATCCTTCAACCCGGCGGGCAGCGTGAAGGACCGCATCGGGGTGGCCATGATCGACGCGGCCGAGAAAGCGGGTCTGATCAAGCCCGACACCATCATCCTGGAGCCCACCAGCGGCAACACCGGCATCGCGCTGGCGATGGTGGCGGCAGCGCGCGGCTACAGGTGCGTGCTGACCATGCCGGACACGATGAGCATCGAGCGGCGGATGCTGCTGCGCGCCTACGGCGCCGAACTCGTCCTCACTCCCGGCGCCGAAGGCATGCCAGGCGCCATCGCCAAGGCCGAGGAACTGGCCAAGACCGATGACCGCTATTTCATACCTCAACAGTTCGAGAATCCGGCGAACCCCGCCGTACACGCCGTCACCACCGCGGAAGAGGTGTGGAAGGACACCGACGGCAAGGTCGACATCTTCGTCTCCGGAATCGGGACCGGCGGGACCATCACTGGCGTCGCTCAGGTCATCAAGGAACGCAAGCCATCCGCACAGTTCGTCGCCGTGGAGCCCACCGCGTCGCCCGTGCTGTCCGGCGGCCAAAAGGGACCGCACCCGATCCAGGGCATCGGCGCCGGGTTCATACCCGCGGTGCTGGACATGGGCCTGGTCGACGAGATCATCACCGTCGAAAACAACGACGCGCTCAACCTGGCCCGGCGGCTGGCCAAGGAAGAGGGCCTGCTGGTCGGCATCTCCTCGGGGGCTGCCGTAGCGGCCGCACTGGAAGTGGCCCGCCGGCCGGAGAACGCCGGCAAGCTCATCGTCGTCGTGCTCCCCGACTTCGGCGAGCGATATCTGAGCACGGTGCTGTTCGCCGACCTGAGCGACTAGCCATGCTGGATGCCATACGGCGCGACATACGAGTGGCCCGGGAGCGTGATCCGGCCAACCCCACCACGCTGGAGGTCATCTTCGCCTACCCCGGCGTGCACGCGGTGTGGGGCCATCGGATCAGTCACTGGCTGTGGAATCGCGGCTCCAGGGTGGGCGCGCGGGTGGTCGCGGAGTTCACCCGCATTCTGTCCGGCGTCGACATCCATCCCGGCGCCGTCTTGGGTGGCGGATTGTTCATCGATCACGCGACTGGCGTGGTGATCGGGGAAACCGCGGAAGTCGGCGACGACGTCACACTGTTCCACGGTGTCACCCTCGGGGGCACCGGCAGAGATACCGGCAAGCGCCACCCCACCATCGGTGACCGTGTAATCATCGGCGCTGGAGCCAAGGTGCTGGGTCCGATCAAAATCGGCGACGACAGTCGGATCGGCGCCAACTCCGTTGTGGTCAAAGAGGTTCCGTCCAGCGCCGTGGTGGTCGGAGTTCCCGGACAGATCATCGGCCGCAGCCACCCCGGCCCGGGCGGCCCAGACGACTCGATGCTGCCCGACCTCGTCGGCGTCAGCCTGCAGTCCCTGCTGACCCGAGTGGCCAGGCTGGAGGGCCAGGGTGACGGCCGACAGGCCGAACGCGTCATCCGGCCGCCCGAAGCCGGGGTGTGGCACGGCGAGGACTTTTCGATCTGACGGTTCCCGGCTAAGCCCGGCTCTTCACGGTGCGTTCATCTGGATCGGCGTACGGTGCCTTGACACGCCCACCGATCGCCGGAGGTTGTGATGAGCCAAGCCTGCACGCCGCGGATTCCCGTTGCCATGTCCTCGCCGAGCCTCAATCGCGGGGTCGGCTTCACCCACGAGCAGCGGCGGGCCCTCGGGTTGACCGGCCGGCTGCCGTCGGCCGTGCTCACGCTCGAGCAACAGGCCGACCGGGTATGGCATCAACTGCAAAGCATGGCCACCGACCTGGGCCGCAACCTGCTGCTCGAGCAGCTGCACTACCGTCACGAGCTGCTGTACTACAAGGTGCTCGCCGATCATCTGCCGGAACTTATGCCGGTGGTGTACACGCCGACCGTCGGAGAGGCGATTCAACGCTTCTCCGATGAATACCGTGGGCAGCGCGGGCTGTTTTTGACCATCGATGCCCCCGACGAAATCGCCGAAGCCTTCGAGACGCTCGGGCTGGGGCCCGACGACGTCGACCTGATCGTGTGCACCGACGCCGAAGCGATCCTGGGCATCGGCGACTGGGGCGTGGGTGGCATCCAAATCGCCGTGGGCAAATTGGCGCTCTACACCGCCGGCGGCGGAATCGACCCCCGACGTTGCATCGCGGTGTCACTCGACGTCGGCACCGACAACGAACAGCTGCTGCAGGATCCGTTCTATCTGGGCAATCGCCACGCCCGGCGGCGGGGCGCGGAGTACGACGAGTTCATCAGGTCCTACATCGAGACCGCCCACCGGCTTTTTCCGCACGCGATCCTGCATTTCGAGGACTTCGGGCCGATAAACGCACGCAAGATCCTGCAGACCTATGGGGACGACTACTGCGTGTTCAACGACGACGTGCAGGGAACCGGCGCGGTAGTCGTGGCAGCGATATACGGCGGATGCCATGTCACCGGTATCCCGCTGCGCGACCAGAAAACGGTCGTCTTCGGAGCCGGCACCGCCGGCATCGGCGTTGCCGACCAGATCCGTGACGCGATGGTCGCCGACGGCGCGACCGTCGAGCAGGCCAGGTCGCAGATCTGGCCGATCGACAAGCAAGGCCTGCTGTTCGACGACATGGACGACCTTCGCGAATTCCAGGTGCCCTACGCCAAGAACCGCCAGCAGCTGGGTGTGGCCCCCGGCGATCGGGTGGGCTTGGTGGACGCGATCAAGCTCGCGTCACCAACCATCCTGTTGGGTTTTTCGGCGGTGCTCGGCGCCTTCACCCAAGAGGTCGTCGAGGCGACGACGGCGTCCTGCGAGCGCCCAATGATCTTCCCGCTGTCCAACCCCACCTCACGCATGGAGGCCATGCCGGCCGACGTGGTGGAGTGGTCGCACGGCAAGGCACTGATCACCACCGGCACCCCGGTCGCGCCCGTCGAATACCACGGCACCACCTACACCATCGGCCAGGCCAACAACGTGCTGGTCTTCCCCGGTATCGGACTGGGCATCATCGTTGCCCGGGCCAGGCTGGTCACGCCGGGCATGCTGCAGGCGGCGGCGAAGGCCGTTGTCTTACAGGCTAATCCGACAAAGCCGGGAGATTCACTGTTGCCCGACGTGCAGAACTTGCGCGAGATCTCGAAGGCGGTCGCCGAGGCCGTGTATCGCGCCGCCGTCGAAGACGGCGTAGCCACCAGGACTCACGATGACGTCGGGCAAGCCGTCCGCGACACCATGTGGGAACCGGCATACGACTAAGCGGGGCGAGCCGGGTCATTGGGGTGCGGGGTTAGCGGCGTGACCTCGTCGGTGCGCCAGACTCGCAGCGGCATTGAGGCGAGCACCTGTTCGAGTTGCTGCTGGTCGTCGGCGGCGAACAGTCCGAGGGTGCGCCATTCGCCGGGCTGCAGCGGCGGACGCCACAGTCGGAGCAGGTGGCCCTGCCCAGCCAACTCGCGGGAATGCGCGGCCTCCCGGGCGCGGACCTCGTCGACGGCTTCGGGCGGGGTTCCATCCGGGACGTGCGTGGTCATGGTGACCAGGAATTCCATAAATTCTCCTTGAAATACGTTGCACTCAAAGTAAATTCATGTCGGAGTCGACTCGCGGTCTCCGGCCTCAACTACGCCGTTTCCGACCGGGGCACCCGGGTCTATGACACGCTTCGCTCCTTGCTCGATAGATTATTCCGATGACATCCGCCATCGTGCTCAGCATCGCCGTGGTCGCCTCCGTCGCGTTAACCATCTGGCTCGTCCAGCGGGGCGGTCCCAATCGCTGACCTAGTAAACGGTGGACCCTGGCACGCGATACGGGGGCGGGCTGGTCGGGTTGTTGGGGCACCACGGGTTGCGCGGCACGTCCAGGCACGGATCGGGCATGCTCGGCTGCGGGGGCAGCGCCATCATCTGGACCACCGTCCGGCGTGGGTAGTTCGAGACCGGGGTTTGCGGACAATTGCCGAGGTACTCCGAGTCGCAGGCGACTTGCAGGCTGAGGATGCTCACGATCCCCTTGCCCTTGTCCGGGATCCCGCAGACGCCGTGCGGGAAGAACTGGATGAAGCGCGGGTCGCTGGTGACCCCCGGACGACCTTCGAAGGCGGTGTGACGGACGGCCGTGCCCGAGGTGTCCACGTTGCCGTGGAAGCAGTTGCCGGGATACGCGAGGTTTGAGATCTCAGCCAGGTCAACGTTTCTCGGGTTGCCGAAGAACCCGTTGTGGCTCAGCGTGTTGTTCTCGATCTCATTGCCGAAGTCGTTGTAGTAGCAGAACGACAACACCTTCAGGCCGATGCCACCCTGGCAGTGCGCGGTCGGCGGCGGTTTCGCGGTGTCGACCTCGGGAGCAAGCAACACGCCCCACGCGCCGTTATCGCGGATGTCATTGGCATCGACGGTGTCGAACCGGCCGCCGGAGATCAGGACGCCGGTTCCCACCGGACTGAAGCCGGCGATGCCCGGTGTGGTGGGCACGTTCGGGTTGTTGTTGTCGTGCACCGAGTTGTGCGTGAACAGCCAGCACGAATGGGTCCCGGTCGGACCGATCTCGCTTCCGGGGCAGCGGCCGGATTGGGGCGACGGTTGGTCGTCGTTGTTCTGGCTGTTGGTGGTGAACCCCGTGTGGTTGTTGTCGAACTCGGAGTTCTCGATGATCAGGCGGCCGCCGGAATTGGTTCCCGAGTATCCCTCGGCCGAGTTCTGGCCGTGGGCGTGGTCGAGGATCGTGTTGCAGTCCGGGCAGGCGCCGATGTAGAACGCGGCGTCGCCCATGTTGTTGGCGTACGCCTGCGTGAACAGCCCCGGCCCGGAGGTGTTGGAGGCGTAGAGCCCGTACTGGGCGAGGGGCTGATTCTCGCCGGCGAAGTAGCTCGAGGTGGCCGACAGGAACGCGCCGCGCCAGCTTCTGATGTTGGTGGTGCCGCTCGAGCCGCCGCCGTCGAACCAGATCTGATCGCCCGGGGTGTTCGAGCCCGACAGGAAATTGCAGGTGGTCAGGTTCTCGACGCTGACACCGGACGCCTTGAACACGATCAGGCCGTTTCTCCCCGTCGGGGCGCCGCTCGGGCCGGGCGGACCGAGGTCCTGGTCGGGGGGCGCGGAGCTGCACCGAGGCGCCCCGGGCTTGGTGCCATCAAGCACGACCCCGTTGCGGTCCATGCCACGGATGCGGATCGCGGGCGTGGTCACCAGGACAGCGGCCCCCGCAGTGTCGTCGCCGACGGCCCCGGGGGGAACGCGATTGCCGGTCTCGTGGTAGTCGCCCGGGCCGACGAGCACCCAGTCCCCGGGTCGGGCGGCGTCGATGGCTGCCTGGATGCTCGAGTACTGCCCGGGAATTCCTTGATAACTGCCGACGAGCAGGACCGCGCCGGGGGCCCACGGGGCAGCATGCGCCACGGCCACGCCCCCCGCGACAAGCACGCACACGCCTGCGGCGACAACCGCGCGGCGGCCACCGCCACATCGGCAACCGCGAAATCCGCATCGTCCATCCCGGTCTCGAGTGCGACAACACCACTTCAGGGCACTCCTGTCACGTCAAATAACAGTGAGTGACCGCCGTCACATCCAGAACACGAGGGGGTAAACGTTCGAGCTCGAGCTCGGCCCCGAGGATCGGTTTCGCCGAACTGAATTGTGGCCCGCGGCAACCCGTTTCGTTCGGCTACCGGGACGGGTGGTCGCGCCGGGATCGAAAAATATCGCGGCCTGCGGGCCGAAAATCCGCGCTGAGCTGCGACAACGCTTGCTCCCCCGGGTGGACTCGAACCACCAACCCTTCGGTTAACAGCCGAATGCTCTGCCAATTGAGCTACAGGGGATTAACCCGATCGCGGGACGACTCTAGCGTACCGGCATACCCCAGCCCAACGGGGCGGGTTCTACGGGGATTCAAGATTGCCAACACCGGATGTGGGAGGCAGCATCTATTGCATGAGTAAGGTAACCCTAACTACCGAGCTGCCCATCCCTGCCAGCACGGCGGGCGCGCTGGCGCGCAAGCCTGAACTCATGAAGTACGTCCTGGCTCCGATACTGCACGTATACCGCTTGGACGTGCCCGATCGTGTCGACGTCGGCACCCAAGGCTCAGCACGATTCTGGCTGTTCGGCGTGATCCCCGGATGGACCCACCACCTCACCGTCAAGCAACTGGGTCCCACCGAAATCTTCACCAACGAATACGGCGGACCAGTCCATACCTGGAATCACCGCCTGAGTTTCGAGCCCATCGACGACCACAGCTGCCGCTACACCGACGAGATCGAATCCGACGACGGCTGGCGCGGCGCGCCCACCCGCCTGTTCATCCGGCTGATGTTTCGTCATCGCCACCGCCGCTGGCACACGCTCTCCCGAATACTAAGCGGCACCTGACATCCGCCCGGCCTGCCGCCGCGCGTCGACCGGCGTCGGTGAGGCAGGATGGAACCAGCCGCGCCTAGTCGGGAGGGACCGATTTGATTGGGTATGTCGCCGTTCTCGGAATGGGTTACGTGCTGGGCACCAAGGCTGGGCGCCACCGTTATGAGCAGATCGTCGGTACCTGTCGCGCTCTGACCAGCAGCCCGGTCACCAAGTCGGTGATCGAACGGGGGCGCCGGGAGATCGCGAACCGGATTTCACCCGATACGGGGTTTGTGACCCTCGCCGAGATCGATGACCAGACCGCCGTAGTCGAACGTTCGGTAGAGCGCGCCGAGCGGCAGAACACCACCTCACGCGGTTAGGTCGTCGCCGCTGGCCTGCTCCAACAGGCTGCGCCGGTAGGCCTCCATGGCGACCAGGTCGCCGAACAGCGCGTGATACTCGTCGCCTTGCTCGATCGGCGACATGCGCTGCAGTTTCGACTTCACCTCGGCGATCTGCCGGCCCATCCACACCTCTTGCAAACGAGCCAGCACCCCGCCGATGTAGCGCGGCAGCTTCTCGTCGTCGACTTGGATCGCCTCCACCCCCAGCTCGTTGACCAGGCCGGCGGTCAGCGCCGATGCGCTCTGCTGGCGCACCGCGTCGATCCACTGCGCGCCGTTGACGCCGGTCGACGTGCCGCCCGCCGCATCAATGGCCGCACGCACGGCCGCGTATCCGGGGTGAGTGAAACTCTCGACGGTAAGCGTGTCGAACACCGGGCCGGCCAACGCCGGGTATTGCAACGCCGATTTGAGCGCCTCGCGCTGCGGCCAGAGGGTCGGGTCGCGCGGGTCGGGGCGAGGCACGGCGGGTTCGGCCGGGGCACCGGGCGATTGCACGGCCGGTGCTTGCTCGGTGCGCGCACCGCGCCTTTTGCCGCGTTCCGGGGCGCCGCGACGGCTCGCGTCCGCCCGGACGCGGGTCAGCACCTGCCCCTCGTCCGACCAGCCGGTCCAGCCCGCAAGGCGTCGCGCATATTCGTCGCGCAAGGCGTAGTCCCTGATCCGGGCGACCAGGGGAACACACCGGCGCAGCGCATCCACTCGTGCCTGCGGATCGTCATCGAGCACCGTCCCGTCGGGAATCAAACTGCGGATGGCGAATTCGAACATCGGTTTGCGACGCGCTACCAGATCCCGCAACGCGTTGTCGCCGGAACTGAGTCGCAGCTCGCAGGGATCCATGCCGTCCGCGGCCACTGCGACGAACGACTTTCCGGCGACCTGCTGGTCGCCGTCGAACGCCTTCAGGGCCGCCGCCTGCCCCGCCGCGTCGCCATCGAAGACGAAGATCAGTTCGCCCCGGTACCAGTTGTCATCCATCATCAATCTGCGCAGCATCGCCAGGTGATCGTCGCCGAAGGCGGTGCCGCACGAGGCCACCGCGGTGGTGACCCCGGCCAGGTGCATCGCCATCACGTCGGTGTAGCCCTCGACGACGACGGCCTGGTGTCCCTTGGCGATATCGCGTTTGGCCAAATCGATGCCGAACATCACCGACGACTTCTTGTACAGCTGCGTCTCGGGCGTGTTGACGTACTTGGCTTCCATTGGGTCGTCGTCGAACAGTCGCCGCGCCCCGAACCCGATCACCTCGCCGGACGCGGTGCGGATCGGCCACAGCAGCCGGCGGTGGAAACGGTCCATCGGGCCACGGCGCCCCTCCCGGGACAGGCCCGCGGCCTCCAGCTCCTTGAACTCGAAACCCTTGCGCTGCAGATGCTTTGTCAGCTTTTCCCAGCCCGACGGCGCGAATCCGCAGCCGAAACGACGCGCGGCGTCGGCATCGAAGTTCCGCTCCGTGAGGTACTTGCGCGCCGGTGCCGCCTCGTCGGACTCCAACTCCGCCGCGTAGAACTCTGCCGCGGCCGCGTTGGCCGCGATGAGCCGGCTGCGACTGCCGCGGTCGCGCTGAACGCTGGTGGCTGCGCCGTTGTAGCTGATCGTGTGACCGACGCGGTCGGCGAGCAGTTCGACCGCCTCGACGAAGCTGACGTGCTCGATCTTCTGGAGGAACGCGTAGACGTCCCCGCCCTCGCCGCAGCCGAAGCAGTGGAAGTGGCCGTGGTTGGGCCGGACGTGAAACGACGGCGACTTCTCGTTGTGGAAGGGGCACAGGCCTTTCAGCGAATCCGCGCCCGCGCGCCGCAATTGGACGTAGTCACCGACGACCTCTTCGATATGGACCCGTTCGCGGATGGCCGCGATATCGCGATCGGAGATCCGGCCGGCCATCGGCCCAGTGTAGAGCGCGAGCGCGACAGCGATCCGGCAGCTCGGCTAGCCGGTGCCGATGACGCCGCATGCGACGCGGTCCGCCGACATGCCCGGCATGCCCGGCATGCTGCTGTCCTCGGCGCCGTGCAGCATCAACGCGGTCTTGTTACCTGCCAGCAGATCGTCTCGGGTGAACGCGTCGGTGGTGGTCACCAGGTAACCGGAGCCGTCCGAGCGCACCTCAAGCGAGGTCAGGTCGCCGCTCTCGGGCTTCGCGGTGTGTCCGGGTGCCTGGTAGTGGCCGCCGGCGGACAAGAAGTTTCCCGGCGGACCGCCGGTCGGGGCGACCGAGTTGGGCTCGCACTTGCCGATTTCGTGGATGTGCATGCCGTGGAAACCGGGCGACAAGATGCCGGGGGCCACCGTTTTTACCGTGACGGTCACATAGCCGCCGGTGAAGTCGAAGGTCGCCGTGGCCACCGACTTGCCGTCGGGCGTTTTAAGTTCCGCGGCGAGCGATCCGGCGCCGGGAGCCGAGCTGATGGACGCCGACGGCGCCGGAGAACCGGTCTGGACCGGGGGCGTGGTGCCCGGCTGGCTGCTCGGCTTTTGAGGTGAGCTGCAGGCAGTGACGGCCACGACGGGAAGTGACATCAGGATGGCAGCGGCGGCGAGTTTGGTCATGAGGGGCAGCCTAATCCGCACTTAAAGGCGTGCGTCGATGCGTTCCAGCCGACCTTCGGTATACGAGGCGATCTGGTCGACGACGACCCGCAACCGTGTGCCGTCGTCGGCGGCGGCGGTGAACGCCGCGGCAAAGACGGGATCGAGCGTTCGGGGCGCCGCGGAGGACAGCCACCGCGCCACCCGATGAATGCGTTCGCGCTGCCGCGCCTGGGTTTCCAGATGCCGCGGATCGGACATGATGAACTGCAGCGCCAGGATTTTCAGCACCGCGACCTCGGCACGCACCAGGTCGGGCACCTGCAGGTCGGCCTGGTAACGCACCAGCGGCCCCGGGCCGGCGGCCGCACGCGTGGTCGCGATGGCGGCCGAGGCGAACCGGCCGACCAGCTCACTGGTCAATCGCTTGAGCGCGACCGACGCGGCCAGCGTGGCGTCGTACTTGCCGACCGCGGCGACTACGGGCAGCCCCGACAGCCGTCGTGCGGCCTGGATCAACTCGTCGGCACTCACCCGGGAGAATTCGCCCTCCCCCAGCTGGGCCAGCGCGCTTGCTTCGTCGTCGTCGGCGAGCACTCGCAGGTCGATGCGCTCGGAGACGACACCGTCCTCGACGTCATGCACCGAATAGGCGACATCGTCGGCCCAGTCCATCACCTGCGCCTCGAGGCACGTGCGGTGTGTTGGCGCACCCAAACGCACCCAGGCCGCCGCCTCGTGGTCCTCGTCGTAGAACCCGAACTTGCGTTCCCCGGGTTCGCGCGTCCACGGATATTTGGTGACCGCGTCCAGGGATGCTCGAGTCAGATTCAATCCGGCGCTATATCCTTGTGCGTCAAGTACTTTGGGTTCAAGACTGGTCAGGATTCGGAAATTCTGCGCGTTGCCCTCGAAGCCCCCGTACTCGGCCGCGACCTCGTTGAGCGCCTTTTCGCCGTTGTGTCCATACGGCGGGTGGCCGATGTCGTGGGCCAGGCCGGCCAACTCGACCAGATCGAGGTCGCAGCCCAGCCCGATCGCCATCCCGCGCCCGATCTGGGCCACCTCCAGCGAGTGCGTCAGCCGGGTGCGCGGAGTGTCACCCTCACGGGGTCCAACGACCTGCGTCTTGTCGGCCAGCCGTCGCAGCGCCGCGCTGTGCAGCACGCGGGCCCGATCCCGGGCGAAGTCGGTGCGGTGCTGGCCTTCGCTACCGGGCAGACCCGCAGTCTTCGGCGCTTCGATCGCCCGTCGTTCACGGTCGAAGTCGTCGTAGGGGTCCTGCTGATTCGTGATCACCGTCGTAGTCACCGCAGCACAGTCTGCCAGGACAAAGGCAGCGAAGTCCGACCTCGTCTCAAAGCCAAGTCGCAGGACTAAATTAACCACCATGCGCATCGCTCGCTGGTGCGGCGTATTCCTCGCCGTCATTACTGCCGGGCTGCTGCTGGCGCCGCCCACTGACGCGCAGCTACCATTCCGGTTGCCGGGGTACGTCACCGACAACGCCGGCCTGCTGTCGGATTCCGGTCGCGCCGCGGTGACGTCAGCCGTCAACAGGCTCTACGCCGATCGCCACATCCGGCTGTGGGTGGTCTACGTCGACGACTTCTCCGGACTGACCGCGGTGAACTGGGCCAAACGCACCTACGACACCAGCGACCTGGGTGACAGCGACGCCGTGCTGGCGGTGTCCAGCACCGGGCGCGCCTATGCGTTCTTGGTGCCTTCGACCGTTCGGAACGTCAAACCAAGTCAAGTCGACGAGCTGCGCCGCACGCAGATCGAACCCGCATTGCGCAACGGCGACTGGAGTGGTGCGGCGGTCGCGGCGGCCAACGGACTCAACAGGCCACCCGATTACACCGGCCGGATTGTGCTGCTGGTGGTTTTGGCCGCCATCGTCATCGCCGTCGCACTCTTGTTGATTGTCATGCGCCGCCGCGCCCGGCGCAGGCGTGCTGCCGCTCTGGCCGCCGCGCGGCAGGTCGACCCGACCGACGTGAATGCGCTGGCCGCGGTTCCGCCGCAGGCCCTCGACGACCTGTCACGGTCGATGGTGGTGGACGTCGACAACGCGTTACGCACCAGCACCAACGAGCTCGCACTCGCGATCGACGAGTTCGGGGACGAGCGGACCCAACCGTTCACCGAAGCGGTGAACAACGCCAAAGCGGCTCTAGCCCAGGCGTTCACCGTGCGCCAGCAGCTAGAAGACGCCACGCCCGAGACACCCGCACAACGCCGCGACCTGCTCATCCGGGTGATCGTGTCGGCGGCGCGCGCCGACCGCGAGCTCGAGTCACAGACCGATGCGTTCGAGAACCTGCGGGATCTGGTGATCAACGCGCCGTCCCAGCTCGACGGGCTGACCCAGCAATACGTCGAACTGAGCGGCCGCATCACACCTGCCGAACAGCAGATGGCGGAGCTGCACAAGGAATTTGACGACGCGGCACTGAGTTCGGTCGCCGGCAATGTCACCGGCGCCAAGGAGCGGATGGCTTTTGCCGACCGCAACATCGGCACAGCCCGTGAACTCGCCGGCCAGGCAGAGACCGGGAAGCAGACCGGCCTGGTGGATGCTTTTCATGCGGCCGAGTCGGCGCTCGGACAAGCTCGTGCACTCCTCGATGCCGTGGACACGGCGGCCGGCGACATCCGGCACGCCATCGCCACCCTGCCCTCGACCACGGCCGACATCCAGGCGAACATCGATCGCGCCAACGAGCAATTGAAGCGGACGCCGAAATCCCGGTCTGCGGGCATCAAGGAATTGACTGCGGCGCGCGACGCGGCCGTCACCGCCGCCGAGAGCGCCCGCGGCACTTTGTCCGCCGATCCGCTGGACGCATTCGCCAAGTTGACCAGGGCCGACGCGGACCTGACTCGGCGGCTGGCCGCCCTGGCCGAAGAACAAGCGACCGCCGAACGGCTCAACCGGGCGTACGAGCAGGCGTTGTTCACCGCCGAGTCGCGTGTGCGGGCAGTCTCTGAGTACATCGACACGCGTCGCGGCAGTATCGGCCCGGAAGCTCGGACCCGGCTGGCCGAAGCGCAACGACAATTGCAGGCCGCACACGACAAGCGGACGACCAACCTGCTCGAGGCGACTGCCTACGCCAACGGGGCGTCGGCGTGGGCCGCGCACGCGCAGTCACTGGCCAATGCCGACGTGCAGTCGGCCCAACGCGCTTACAGCCGCAGAGGAGGCAGTGGCGGCGACAACACGGGCGCGCTGATCGGGGGGATCATCATCAGCGACCTGCTCGGCGGAGGTGGGCGGGGTGGGTTGGGCGGCGGGTGGATCCCCACATCGTTCGGCGGCTCGTCGAGCTCATCAGGCGGAAGCTTCATGGGTGGCGGCGGGCGGTTCTGATCCGGCACACCTGGAAAACATGAAAGACACCCGCCCACGGATCCCGTGGACGGGTGTCTTTGCGATCTGCGGTTAGGGCGAGCGCACTGGCACTGGGTACCAGTGCGCCGCCGTGAACCGAATCAGGCCCAGCTGCCGCCGACAGCGCTGTCGGTGCTGGCCATGTTGCTGCTGGCCGATTGCACCTTCGAGCCGTGCTGGTTGGCCTGCTCGTAGATCACCTGGAAGTTGCGACCCAACTGGGTGATGAACTCCTGGCAAGCCACCGAACCCGAGCCGCCCCAGAAGTCACCGGCAGCCAGCACATCGCGAACGATGGTCTGGTGCTCGGCCTCCAACGAAGCGGCCTGCGCGCGGATGAGAGCGCCGTGGGCGTCTACATCGCCGAACTGGTAGTTAATGCTCATTCTTACGTCCTCCTAAGTCGAATGTTTTTGGGATGCAGTAGTTTTGAAAAAACTAGCTGCTGAGGATCTGCTGCGAGGCCTGCTCTTGGGTCTCGTAGTTGTTCGCGTCGCGGACCAGACCGTCCCGCACGCCGTGCAGCATGTTCACGATGTTGTTGAAGGCCTGGTTCATCTGGCCCATCGTGTCGTAAGAGGTCGCCTGAGCGGTACCGCTCCAGCTAGCCCCGGCGATGTTCTGCGAGGACGCCCACATCTTGCGAGCCTCGTCGGACACCGTCTGAGCGTGCATCTCGAAACGGCCAGCCATCGCCCGCATTGCGTGCGGGTCGGTCATAAAGCGTGCCATGTTTAGTCTCCTTGTCATCTGAAACTTGTCGTATGGGTTGGCCGCTGTAACCGCCGACTACGGGAGTACCGAAGCCGCCGATTACGTGTGAAACAGCGCCAGTTTCCTCTCTCAACCAGCCGCCGGAGAATGCGGTATCACGCTGCTACTTCGCGGCATGTCGAAACGAGGTTCAGCCTCGGCTTCCCACTCGCTCCACTCTCTCCACTCGTCCCACTCGTCCATGTCTTCAGGGGTCGCGTCAGATTTGGCGCCGTCGACCGCCATAGCATCGGGCTCGGTGCCCTCTTCAGGCTCCGGGGCCCATGGATCGTAGTCATCCGGTGGTACCGCAACGCCCCAACTGAGCGGTACCGACAACGCGCCAAGCATGCCCGACTCGGCCCGTTTTGCCGACACAGCGTCGTCCGGCAAGGGCGAACCAAGAGGCAAAAGCACGTCGTCTCCTTCTAACTCCGATCCCATAGGGTCAGGCCTAGCGGTAAACACTCACCACCAAGCACTACGCATCGTAAGCCAATTCCCGCGACAATGTCGTCAAATTGCCGATCCAAATTTTCCGCGACAACGCACGTTGCCATGAGGGCAGGACGGCATCCGGGGTAACGCACCGTTTGGGTACGGGCCGGCTCATCGAACTTGCAGGTCTCACGGGTTTTGAGTCAGCAGAAACCGCTGGGTTTCGGACGGGCGGGTCCGGATTCCTGGGTGGGCATTGCCTGCGGGTACGGCACTCGATACGGAACTGCTGCCCCTGCGACGGTCCCCAGCACCAGGTTCGGAAAACACTGCGTGGGTTTCGGCAGGGCGGCCAGCGCCGTGTGCTCCAGGTTGGGCCGCGACGGGTCCGGCGGAACGGCGAAGTTGAACGCCCAGGTCATGTCGCCGACCGTGCTGTTCCGCCAGGCGCTGATGTTCGGAACGGGCACGTTGAATCGCCTGGAGATGAATTTCAGCGTCGAAGTGTGGTCGAAGACGAGCGATTACCCGGTAGCGTCCTCGACATGCGGTGCACGGTGCTGCTGCTAGCTCTTGTGGCAACAGGGATCCTGTGCGGCTTGGGACCAGTGTTGTCTTGCACTCGCGGCCCCGGCCCGTGCGTCATATAGTCACGTTCTGGCTCGGCGGCGCATGGGCCACGCCTGAGCCCAAGTCGAAAACGGGTAACGCTCTATAGCTCTCAGATGCCGGTGCGTGGGACGACGCTGGGCCGGATTTGCACGACATGCGGGCTGGCGCCACCGCGGCCCATCATGCCCCCGGGCATCCCGCCGGCGCCCATACCACCACCCATCGGCATCGGCATCGGCATCATCCCACCGCCGGCGCCCTGAGCGGCTCCGGCCATCGCAGCAGCGTTGGGCATAGCGCCCATCCCCGACATCGCCGAACTGACCATCCGCGCCGGCATCGACCCCTGCCACGTCGGGGGCACCGACATCGCCCCCACCAACCGCGCCTTCCCCAAATCCGCACCCATGCCCGCACCCAGACCCCCAGCACCACCAAACGGCTTGAGATCCGGAACCGCACTCCCCACAAACTTGGTCGCATCAGCGCCCAACCCCGCCGCATTGGCCGCAGCCAAACTGGCCGTGCCAGCCGAGCTCTGACTCGCCATCTGAAAGACGCTCATCAACGGCGAAATCGCCATGCTCGCCGGATACATCGCAATCTGGGCGACCGACGTCAACGGCTGCAACGTCGAGGCCGCCGACGACAACGACGCCAACGACACCCCAGACAACGCCGAGGTGACCTGCGCACCCACCGACGACACCTCAGTCGCCACCTGCACGCCCAGCTGCGATACCCAGCCCGACAACCCCGCCAAACTCACCGGCGGCAAACTGAACTGCGCCATCGTCGAAGCCACCGACGTCGCCCCCGCGTGATACCCCAGCATCGCGCCCACATCAGCAGCCCACATCTCCACATACAGAAACTCCGTGGCCGCGATCGCCGGAGCGTTGAAACCGAAAAAGTTCGTCGCCACCAACGACGCCAACGTCGTGCGATTAGACGTCACCGCCGCCGGATGCACCGTCGCCGACAACGCCGTCTCAAACGCCGCCGCCGCCGCCCGCGCCTGCGCAGCCGCCGCCGCAGCCTGCCCCGCCGCCGCGGTCAACCACCCCACATACGGCGTCGCCGCCGCCGCCATCGACGCCGACGCCGGACCCGCCCACGGCCCCGCCGTCAACCCCACAATCACCGAATCAAACGACGCCGCCGACGCCGACAGATCCTGCGCCAACCCATCCCAGGCCGTCGCCGCCACATGCAACGGCCCCGACCCCGCACCAGCAAAGATCCGCGCCGAATTAATCTCCGGCGGCAACCACGCAAATTCCAAAACCATCACAACCCCAACCCAGCCAGCCGCCCAGGCGGCGCCAACAACCAGACACCCCGACCGTCACGCAGAACGTCCCCACACGTGACAACAACCACCGCCGCATCGTAAGCCAATCCCGACCGAAAATCCGCGGTTTCACCAAACCGCGACACGATCTGCCATGAGGTATTCGCCTGGGAGGGTCGAATAGTTACCCACTTCGACGCGTTCGAGGGGTTGACAGCCAAAGTGCTGTCAGATGCCGGTGCGTGGGACGACGCTGGGCCGGTTTTGCACGACATGCGGGCTGGCGCCACCGCGGCCCATCATGCCCCCGGGCATCCCGCCGGCGCCCATGCCACCACCCATCGGCATCGGCATCGGCATCATCCCACCGCCGGCGCCCTGAGCGGCTCCGGCCATCGCAGCAGCGTTGGGCATAGCGCCCATCCCCGACATCGCCGAACTGACCATCCGCGCCGGCATCGACCCCTGCCACGTCGGGGGCACCGACATCGCCCCCACCAACCGCGCCTTCCCCAAATCCGCACCCATGCCCGCACCCAGACCCCCAGCACCACCAAACGGCTTGAGATCCGGAACCGCACTCCCCACAAACTTGGTCGCATCAGCGCCCAACCCCGCCGCATTGGCCGCAGCCAAACTGGCCGTGCCAGCCGAGCTCTGACTCGCCATCTGAAAAACGCTCATCAACGGCGAAATCGCCATGCTCGCCGGATACATCGCAATCTGGGCAACCGACGTCAACGGCTGCAACGTCGAGGCCGCCGACGACAACGACGCCAACGACACCCCAGACAACGCCGAGGTGACCTGCGCACCCACCGACGACACCTCAGTCGCCACCTGCACGCCCAGCTGCGATACCCAGCCCGACAACCCCGCCAAACTCACCGGCGGCAAACTGACCTGCGCCATCGTCGAAGCCACCGACGTCGCCCCCGCGTGATACCCCAGCATCGCGCCCACATCAGCAGCCCACATCTCCACATACAGAAACTCCGTGGCCGCGATCGCCGGAGCGTTGAAACCGAAAAAGTTCGTCGCCACCAACGACGCCAACGTCGTGCGATTAGACGTCACCGCCGCCGGATGCACCGTCGCCGACAACGCCGTCTCAAACGCCGCCGCCGCCGCCCGCGCCTGAGCCGCCGCCGCAGCCGCCTGCCCCGCCGCCGCGGTCAACCACCCCACATACGGCGTCGCCGCCGCCGCCATCGACGCCGACGCCGGACCCGCCCACGGCCCCGCCGTCAACCCCACAATCACCGAATCAAACGACGCCGCCGACGCCGACAGATCCTGCGCCAACCCATCCCAGGCCGTCGCCGCCACATGCAACGGCCCCGACCCCGCACCAGCAAAGATCCGCGCCGAATTAATCTCCGGCGGCAACCACGCAAATTCCAAAACCATCACAACCCCAACCCAGCCAGCCGCCCAGGCGGCGCCAACAACCAGACACCCCGACCGTCACGCAGAACGTCCCCACACGTGACAACAACCACCGCCGCATCGTAAGCCAATCCCGACCGAAAATCCGCGGTTTCACCAAACGTGTTGGACCGATCCGAGAACGGCAGCTTGCGGTTTCGTCCCGCTGGGACGTGACCGCGACGAGACGCTGTCGAGCCGGTCAGAGGGGCGATGAGCGGGCTGTCGCCTTTAGAACAGATTTTTGAAGAAAGCCGAAAGCCCAGTGCCGACGTCGCCGAGGCCTGAGGTACCGCTGCCAGAAATAAAGTAGCCCGAACTCGTGGCACCCGCGACAAAGAAGCCGGTGTCGTTGACCGCTGCGTTGGTATAGCCCGCGTTGCCGATACCCGCACGGCGGATTCCCGAGTTTCCCGGCATGGTGTCGGTCGTGCTGGTGTTGGTGAGGCCCGAGTTACCGAAGCCCGAATTCTGGAAGCCAGAGTTGCCGGGGCCGTCACCTGCGCCGCCGTCCCCGCAGCCCGCGGCGCCGCCGCACTCAACCACCCCGCATGAGGCTGCGCGGCAGCCACCATCGCCGCCGACGCCGGCCCCCGCCACCCCTGATCAGTAAGCGTCAGCGTCACGGACGAAAACGACTCCGCAGCCGACCCCAACTCGGCCGAAAACCCCTCCCAAGCCGCCGCAGCCGCCAACGTCGGACCCGAACCCGCACCAGAGAACATCCGCAACGAATTAATCTCCGGCGGCAACACCGAAAAATTCACCAGCGCCCCTCCTTCACCCGATTAATCCCGCCCACACCCCCCCACGCGTTACAAGGGCGTCGGGACTACAACGGTGAAAGTGCGGCGCTAGCTGCCCTTCAGGTGCATCGCCAGATAGTCAGAGACGTTGCTCATGGCGACGCGCTCCTGCGTCATGGCGTCGCGCTCGCGCACGGTAACGGCATTGTCTTCGAGTGAGTCGAAATCCACCGTCACGCAAAATGGCGTGCCGACTTCATCCTGGCGCCGGTAGCGCCTTCCAATGGCGCCGGCGTCGTCGAAGTCGATGTTCCAGTTTTTCCGCAATTCCGCGGCCAAGTCGCGGGCCTTGGGGCTCAGGTCGGCGTGGCGAGACAGCGGCAACACCGCGGCCTTGACCGGCGCTAGCCGATGGTCGAGCCGCAGCACCGTGCGCTTGTCCATGCCGCCCTTGGCATTCGGGGCTTCGTCCTCGGTGTAGGCGTCGATCAAAAACGCCATGAACGAGCGGGTCAGACCGGCTGCGGGTTCGATGACATAGGGCGTGTACCGGGTGTCGTTGACCTGATCGTAGAAGGACAGGTCCACACCGGAATGCTTTGAGTGCGTGGACAAGTCGAAGTCGGTCCGGTTGGCGACACCTTCCAGCTCACCCCACGGGTTGCCCTGGAAACCGAACTTGTACTCGACGTCAACGGTGCGGTCGGAGTAGTGCGACAGCTTTTCCTTCGGGTGTTCGTAGAGCCGCAGGTTCTCCGGATCGATACCGAGGTCGACATACCACTGCAGGCGGGTGTCGATCCAATACTGGTGCCATTCCTTGGCGGTCGACGGCTCGACGAAAAACTCCATCTCCATCTGCTCGAACTCGCGGGTCCGGAATATGAAGTTGCCGGGGGTGATCTCATTGCGGAAGCTCTTGCCGATCTGGCCGATGCCGAACGGCGGCTTGCGGCGCGAGGTCGTCACCACATTGGCGAAGTTGACGAAAATGCCCTGCGCGGTCTCGGGGCGCAGATAGTGCAGCCCCTCCTCGGTCTCGATGGGTCCGAGATAGGTCTTGAGCATCATGTTGAACTCGCGCGGCTCGGTCCACTCCCCCTTGGTGCCACAGTCGGGGCAGACGATCTCGGTCATCGGCACCGAATCGGGATCGGCGATGTCCTTCTTGGCCGCGTACGCCTCCTGCATGTGGTCCTGGCGATGCCGGTGGTGGCAGCTCAGGCACTCGACCAGCGGGTCGTGGAAGACCTCGACGTGGCCGGAGGCCACCCATACCGGCCGCGGCAGGATGATCGACGAGTCGAGCCCAACCACATCGTCGCGGCCCGTGACCACCGCGCGCCACCACTGCCGCTTGATGTTCTCCTTGAGTTCCACGCCCAGCGGACCGTAGTCCCACGCCGATTTGGTGCCGCCATAGATCTCACCCGAGGGAAAGACAAAGCCGCGCCTTTTGGCCAGGTTGACTACGGTGTCGATGACGGACGCCACGGGGATAGTCCACTTCCTTCCCGGATTGGGGTCAGGCGCGCGGTAGTGGACCGCTGCGCCCAAAACATCAGTCATGGTAGCGATCGACGCGGCGGTCTTTGACATGCATCATCACGCATGTGACAGTGGAAGTCGGCCCAACCTTTCCTGACAGCGGGTGATGATTTCACATGGCGATGTCTTCGACGCCTGCCGCCGCGGACGGATCATCCTCAACGATGACCCCTGATCTGCTTGGTGGTCACGAGCACGGCCCCGATGGGCTTCCGGGGCTCGATGCGTATCCCGCGCCGCCGCCGCGCGAGATTCTGGACGCCGCCGGCGAGCTGCTGCGCGCGCTGGCGGCGCCGGTGCGGATCGCCATCGTGCTGCAGTTGCGTGAGTCCCAGCGCTGCGTGCATGAACTGGTCGATGCCCTCGACGTGCCTCAGCCGCTGGTCAGCCAGCATCTGAAGATCCTCAAAGCGGCGGGTGTGGTCGCCGGGGAGCGCTCTGGCCGCGAAGTCCTGTACCGGCTTGCCGACCACCACCTTGCGCATATCGTCGTGGACGCGGTTGCCCACGCCGGCGAGGACAGGCCGTGACCCGATGACGGACACCGGGACCAGCGTCCGTGCCACCCGCCAACGAGCAGCTATTTCGACGCTTTTGGAGACCCTCGACGAGTTCCGCTCGGCTCAGGAGCTGCACGACGAGCTGCGCCGCCGTGGCGAAAACATCGGCCTGACCACCGTCTACCGGACGCTGCAATCGATGGCGGCGGCGGGAATGCTCGACACGCTGCGCACCGACACCGGGGAGTCGGTCTATCGCAGGTGCTCCGAACACCATCACCACCATCTGGTGTGCCGCAGCTGCGGCGCCGCCATCGAGGTGGGCGATCACGAGGTCGAGGTGTGGGCGGCGGAAGTGGCCAGCAAACACGGGTTCTCCGACGTCAGCCACACCATCGAGATCTTCGGCACCTGCTCGGACTGCCGGCAGTAGCACTCAGCCCGTCAGCGCGCGGCGTATCTGGGCGCCGGTGTCCAGCACCAGCAGGATCAGGGTGCGCAGCGCGTCGTCGGTCAGGCCGGCGCCCGGAAAGTTGTAGCGCAGCATCACGTCCGCTGTTTTGGGGGCACCTCTGCCGGAGTTGCGCTGCACGGCCTTCTCGCTGACCTTCTCGACCAGTGTCACCGTTCCGAAATTGGTGTCGCGCGCATGCCTGGCCACCTGGTCGCTGACCTTCTTGGTCAGCGGCAGATCCCACGCCAGTACTTGGGTGAGCGAGACCAGGTCGAGGTCCTCGACGATGTTGACCACCCGCAACGACGCGAACGTATCGTCATGGCGCACAGTAAGCCCGCCGTCGGGTTCCTCCTTCACGGGCAGGACTTCGCGAAGTATCGCTTCCAGCCGCTCTTGCAACGACGGCACTGGATTGTTCCGGTGAGGACCCGCTGCGCCCGGCTCCGCCGCGCTTCCGGTCCCCACGGGATCATTCCCGTGAGGACCCGGTTCGCCCGGCTCCGCCGCGCTTCCGGTCCCCACTAGGCGCTCCCGAACCGTCGATCGCGGTATGCGTATTCCTCGCAAGCCGCCCACAAGTCGCGGCGGTCATAGTCGGGCCACAACTTGTCCTGAAAGATGAATTCCGCGTAGGCGGCCTGCCACAGCATGAAATTGCTGGACCGCTGCTCCCCCGAGGTCCGCAGGAACAGGTCGACGTCGGGGATGTCGGGACGGTTCAGGTGTCGGGCGATGGTGGCCTCGGTGACACGGTCTGGGTTGAGCCTTCCCGCGGCCACCTCACGAGCGATATCTCTTGCCGCTTCGGCGATTTCGGTGCGCCCACCGTAGTTGACACAGTAATTGACCGTGATGACGTCGTTGCCTTTCGTCATGGCCTCCGCGATCGCCAACTCATTGATGACGCTGCGCCACAGCCGCGGGCGTGAGCCCACCCACCGGATGCTGACACCCATGGCCTTGAGGTTCTCCCGCCGGCGACGCACCACGTCGCGGTTGAAACCCATCAGGAAGCGGACCTCCTCGGCGGAACGCTTCCAATTCTCGGTGGAGAAGGCATAAAGGCTGAGCCATTTGATCCCGAGTTCTATTGCGCCGCAAACGATATCGATCACCACGGCCTCGCCCATCTTGTGCCCCTCGGTGCGTGACAGGCCACGTTGGGTGGCCCAACGGCCATTGCCGTCCATCACGATGGCGACATGATTGGGCACCCGGTCGGCGGGAATGCGCGGCGCTACCGCTTTGGACGTGTGCTGCGGCGGCCGACTGGGACCGCCGTCCGGGGATGGCGGCAGCTCCGGGAAGACAACGGGCCAGGTCGATTTGTCGGGGAAGGTCGGGTAGTCCACGGGCGCGGCGGGCAGCTGCGGGAAATCGGTGGACGTCAGCTTGCGGGCGATCTTAGCCACCGGCCATATCCTGTCTGATCAGCGCGGCGCGCCGATCAGCAACCGAGCGATCGACTTGATACGGCTGATTGGTTCGTTCCACCAGCGGCAAGGTTTTGAGCTGCCGTTCCAGATGCCATTGCAGGTGTGCGGCCACCAATCCGCTGACGTGGTTGCGGTGAGATTGCGGCGCTTCCTGGGCAGCCGCCCAATCGCCGTCGTGCAACGCGGACATCAGTTCCAGCACACCCAGCGGCGGCGTCGTCGAACCGGCCGGGCGGCAGTGCGCGCACACGCTGCCCCCGGCGGCAATGTGAAATGCCCGATGCGGACCCGGTGTGGCACAGCGGGCACACTCAGTCAGCGCTGGCGCCCATCCGGCGATGCCCATGGCGCGCAGCAGATAGGCGTCCAGCAGCAAGTCACGGGGTCGGCGTCCATCGGCCACCGCCCGCAGGGCGCTCACCGTGAGACGGTGCAACTCCGGGGCGGGGGCCCGCTCCTCACCGGCGAGGCGTTCCGCGGTTTCCAGCATCGCGCACCCGCAGGTGTACCGGCCGTAGTCGCTGACGATGTCGGTGGCGAACGCGTCGATAGCGACGACCTGGGTGACGATGTCGAGGTTGCGGCCCGGATGCAGTTGCACGTCGATGTGCGCGAACGGCTCCAGTCGCGCACCGAATTTGCTGCGGGTACGGCGCACGCCTCTGGCCACCGCGCGAACCAGCCCGTGATCGCGAGTCAACAAGGTCACGATTCGGTCGGCTTCGCCGAGCTTGTGCTGGCGCAACACAACAGCCCGGTCTCGATACAGCCGCATGACAATAGTTTTGCACCCCGCCGCGACATTACGGGTATCCGCGCCGTTAGTCTCGTACCCCGTGATTGGCGCTTCTGGGCCTTCCTCCGGGGCCCTTTCTGGCTCGGGTTCCGGATCCAGCGACCAGCGCCTGCCCACGCTCACTGACCTGCTGTATAAGCTTGCCACCCGCTCAGTGACATCCGACACGCTCGTGCGCCGTTCGCTGCACGCGATCGACATGAGCCAGTCCACGCTGAACGCCTTCCGGGTGGTGCTCACCGAGTCCGCGCTGGCCGACGCCGCGCAGGCCGATAGGCGGCGAGCCGCCGGTGACACGGCGCCGTTGCTGGGCATCCCGATCGCGGTCAAGGACGACGTCGACGTTGCTGGAGTGCCCACCGCCTTCGGCACCGAGGGGCGCGTCCGGCCCGCCACCCACGACGCGGAGGTGGTTCGCCGGCTAAAGGCGGCCGGCGCGGTGATCGTCGGCAAAACCAACACCTGCGAACTGGGCCAGTGGCCGTTCACCAGCGGACCCGGATTCGGACACACCCGCAACCCCTGGTCGCGCCGGCACACCCCGGGCGGATCGTCCGGCGGCAGCGCGGCCGCGGTGGCCGCAGGCTTGGTGACCGCCGCGATCGGCTCCGACGGCGCCGGCAGCGTGCGCGTCCCCGCGGCCTGGACCCACCTGGTGGGCATCAAACCGCAACGCGGCCGCATCTCCACGTGGCCGTTGCCGGAAGCCTTCAACGGCATCACGGTCAACGGCGTGCTGGCCCGCACCGTGGCCGATGCGGCGTTGGTGCTCGACGCCGCGTCCGGAAATATCGAGGGCGACCTGCACACGCCGCCCCCGCTGACGGCGTCGGACTACGTCGGCATCGCACCCGGTCCCCTGAACATCGCGCTGTCAACCCGGTTCCCCTACACGTTCTTTCGGTCCAAGTTGCACCCCGAAATCCTGGCGGCGACGCGTGCGGTGGCCAAGCAGCTCGAGTTGCTCGGCCACAACGTCGTATCGGGCAACCCGGACTACGGCCTGCGGTTGTCGTGGGACTTTCTCGCCCGGTCCACGTCGGGCCTACGGGACTGGGAGGAGCGGCTGGGCGAGGGTGTCATCCTGGACCGCCGCACGCTGGCCAACCTGCGGACGGGTCACGTACTGGGACAGGCGATTCTGAAGAGCGCGCGCCGCCATGAGGCCGCCGACCAACACCGGGTGGGTTCGATCTTCGACATCGTCGATGTGGTGCTGGCGCCGACCACCGCGCAACCACCGCCGTTGGCGCGTTCCTTCGACCGGCTGGGCGGCCTGGCCACCGACCGCGCCATGATCCGCACCTGCCCGGTGACCTGGCCTTGGAACGTGCTCGGCTGGCCGTCGATCAACGTGCCGGCGGGATTCACCTCGGATGGCCTGCCGATCGGCGTGCAATTGATGGGCCCGGCCAACAGCGAGGGCATGCTGATCTCGCTGGCTGCCGAGCTGGAGGCGGTCTGCGGCTGGGCGTCCAAGCAGCCGAACGTGTGGTGGGCGAGCTAAAACCCAAGTCTGCCAAGTTGTTTGGGGTCGCTCTGCCAGTTCTTGGCGACCTTGACGCGCAGGTCGAGGTAGATCTTGGTGCCCAGGAGTTTCTCGATCTGACCACGCGCGGCGGTCCCCACTTCCCGTAGTCGGGCGCCGCCCTTGCCGATGACGATCCCCTTCTGGCTGTCCCGCTCGACATACAGCACCGCGTACACGTCGACCAGGTCGTCACGCCCCTCCCGCGGAGTCACTTCGTCGATCACCACCGCCAACGAATGCGGCAACTCGTCACGCACTCCCTCCAGGGCAGCCTCGCGGATGAGCTCGGCCATCAGGATCTCCTCGGGTTCGTCGGTCAGCTCACCGTCGGGGTAGTACGCCGGACCGGCGGGCAACGCCGCGGCCAGCACGTTGATCAGCACATCGACTTGTTCGCCGGTGGCCGCCGACACCGGGACGATTTCGGCTGCGTTGTCGACCAGTTCAGCTACCGCGACCAACTGTGCGGCGACTTGGTCTTTGGAGACTTTGTCGATCTTGGTGACGACGACCACGAGCGTGGTCTTGGGCGCGACCGAACGGATCTGCTCGACGATCCACCGGTCGCCGGGACCGATCGCTTCGTCGGCCGGAATGCACAGCCCGATGATGTCAACCTCGGCGTAGGTGTCGCGAACCAAGTCGTTGAGCCGCTTGCCCAGCAGAGTGCGCGGTCGGTGCAGGCCGGGGGTGTCGACCAGGATGATCTGGAAGTTCTCCCGGTGCACGATCCCGCGAATGGTGTGCCGGGTGGTCTGCGGCCGCTCCGAGGTGATCGCGACTTTACTGCCGACCAGTGCGTTGGTCAGCGTCGACTTGCCGGTATTCGGGCGGCCGACCAAACACACGAAGCCCGAGCGGAATTCGGTCATTTTCGACCCCGCGCCGAGTGTGCACCCACGGCGACTTTTCGGGTGATTCTTCGCCGCGAGTTCACGCTCGCCGTGCCTCTCCGCCTTCGTCGGATTCGGCCGGGCTCAGCAGGACGGTACCGATCCGCACCCGTCCCCGATGATCGGGGCCGCCCTCGGCGCGCAACCGCAAGCCGTGTGATACCACCTCGGCCCCGGGCAGCGGGACCCTGCCCAGTTCCAGAGCCAGCAGGCCACCGACCGTGTCGACGTCGAGATCGTCGTCGAATTCCATGTCGTACAGCTCACCGACATCTTCGATCGGCAGACGCGCCGAAACCCGAAAACGTTTGTCGCCCAAATCTTCTACCGGTGCTGTCTCGGCGTGGTCGTACTCGTCGGCGATCTCGCCGACGATCTCCTCCAGCACGTCTTCGATGGTGACCAGCCCCGCTATCGCGCCGTACTCGTCGACCAGCAGCGCCATGTGGTTGCGGTCGCGCTGCATTTCCCGCAGCAGCGAGTCGAGCGGTTTGGAATCCGGCACGAACACCGCTGGGCGCATCACCTGCGCCACCTTGGTGTGCCGGCCGCGGTCGTCCGAGAAAAATGCATGTTGGACAAGGTCTTTCAGGTAAACGACGCCAACGATGTCGTCGACGTTTTCGCCGATCACCGGAATGCGGGAATGCCCGCTGCGGACGGCGAGGGTGGTGGCTTGAGCGGCTGACTTGTCATCCTCGATCCAGATCATCTCGGTGCGGGGCAACATGACCTCACGGGCAGGGGTGTCACCGAGTTCGAAGACCGACTCGATCATCCGGCGCTCATCGGCGGCGACGACGCCGCGCTGCTGGGCCAGGTCGACGACTTCGCGCAGCTCGATCTCGGATGCGAACGGCCCGTTCCGTAAGCCCCGGCCCGGGGTCAGCAAGTTGCCCACCACCACCAGCAATTGTGGGATCGGCATCAGCAGTCGTGAGATCGCCTGCAGCGGAAGGGCGGTCGTCAGCGCGATGGGGTAAGCGTGCTGGCGGCCAAGCGTACGCGGCCCCACGCCGATGACGACAAAGCTGGTTATCACCATGATGGTCGCGGCGCCGACCAGCCCCCAGGTAAGTCCGAAGTTGTCGTACAGGAACACCACCAGCAGTACTGTGGCGGTGATCTCGCACGTGATGCGGAGCAGTACGACCAGGTTGACATAGCGCGGCCGGTCGGTGATCACCTTGAGCAGGGCCCCGGCGCCAACCCGCTCGTCGCGCACCAACTCCTGCACCCGGGCCAGCGACACCGTGCTGATGGCGGCGTCGATCGCGGCGAAAAGCCCGCCCAGCCCAATCAACACGAGCGCGCCGAGCAGCTGAGACAGGCCGGTCAAAGGTCGAAATGCCTTGACTTATCCAGCAACCGGCGGTCCCGCTCCTCCTGGCGATCCAGCTGGTAAGCCTCGACTTGATAGGCGACCCACTCTTCCAGCAGCCGGTCCTGCAGGGCGAACATCTCTTTTTCCTCGTCCTTGTCGCCGTGGTCGTAGCCCAGCAGGTGAAGCACCCCGTGGATTGTCAACAGCGCCAACTCATGTCCGAGACTGTGGCCCGCCGCGGCCGCCTGATCGGCGGCGAATTCCGGGCACAGCACGATATCCCCAAGCATGGCCGGCCCCGGCTCCGGCGCGTCGGGACGCCCGCCCGGCTCGAGCTCGTCCATCGGAAAGCTCATCACGTCGGTCGGGCCGGGCAGATCCATCCAGCGCATGTGCAGATCGGCCATCGCCGCGGTGTCCAACAGCACCATCGACAGCTCGGCGCCGGGGTTGACGTCCATCTTGTTGATGACAAACCTTGCGACGCTGACCAGTTCGGTTTCGGAGACGTCGATGCCCGACTCGTTGGACACTTCGATGCTCATGGGTTGCCCATCATCGCCGACCGCGGGGGCCTGAAGCCCGCCGGGCCGCCCGGTTCATCCCGGAACCCGGCTCCTCGAATTTCGCGTAAGCGTCCACGATCTCGGACACCAACCGGTGGCGCACGACGTCCACACTGGTCAACTCCGCGACATGGATGTCGTCAATGTCCTCAAGGATGTCGACCGCCGCCCGCAGGCCGGATCTGGCGCCGCCCGGTAGATCGATTTGTGTCATGTCTCCGGTGACGACGATCTTCGATCCGAAACCCAGTCGGGTGAGGAACATCTTCATCTGCTCGGCGGTGGTGTTCTGCGCCTCATCGAGGACGATGAAGGCATCATTAAGCGTCCTTCCCCGCATGTACGCCAGCGGTGCCACCTCAATTACCCCGGCGGACATCAACTTTGGGATCAGTTCGGGGTCCATCATGTCGTACAGCGCGTCATACAGCGGCCGCAGGTACGGGTCGATCTTCTCGCTCAGCGTGCCCGGCAGAAAGCCAAGGCGCTCACCGGCCTCCACCGCTGGCCGGGTCAAGATGATGCGGGTGACCTGCTTGGCCTGCAGCGCGTTGACGGCTTTGGCCATGGCCAGATAGGTCTTGCCGGTGCCCGCCGGGCCGACGCCGAACACGATGGTGTTGGCGTCGATGGCGTCGACGTAGCGCTTCTGGTTGAGCGTCTTGGGCCGGATTGTCTTACCGCGGCGCGACAAGATGTCTAGCGTCAGCACTTCGGCGGGTGATTCGTTGCCGGTGCCCACGAGCATGGCGACGCTGTGGCGAACCACCTCGGGTGTCAACGGCTGACCGCTGGCCACGATGGCCATCAGCTCGGAGATCACCCGCTCGGCGAGCGCGACGTCGGCCGGCTCACCCGAGAGGGTGACGGCATTACCGCGCACATGCAGATCGGCGGTCAATATGCGCTCGAGGGCGCGCAGGTTCTCATCTGCCGAACCGAGTAGGCCCACGACGAGATCGGGCGGAACATTGATGCTGCTGCGAACCTGAGCGTCGGCCTGCCGAGCTCCAGCTGCGTCAGCAGCGCTGGTCTCGCGGGGCGTCACGTGTTTTCCAAGCCTTCGGGTGCCTGCTTCCTCTGATTTCTGACGCGGGACTCTTGAGCTGTCAGTCTACCGCTGGCCAGGACGGCGTCCCAACGATTCGACGCCCGCGAGCAGGATATCCAGTCCGCGCTCGAAGTCAGCCACGGCCGTGGACTGCTGGCTGGTTTGTGCCAGGGCAGCGATGTGCGGATGCTCGGCGCCGGCCAGCCCGCCAATGCGGGCCGCGACAGCGATTTCCTCTCGTTCCCGCTCACCTCCGGCCAGCGGCCCGGCCAATTCCACCTGGGCGCTACCCATGACGAGGCCGAGCACCGCCCGGAAGCCGGCCAGCAGGTCCACCTCGGTGAGCCCGCCGCGCGCGAGTGCCGCAATCAGCCGGTCGGCAGCCAGATAGCTCGACGCAGAAACCGTGCGGCGAGTCAGGACCAGCGGAACGGCATTGGGATGGCGGCGCATCGTCTCCCACATCGCCATCGCGATCGCCCGCACGTCGTCGCGCCAATTATCCGACGGCTCAGGCACGTTGACATCGGCGATCACGGCTTCGGCAACCAGCTCCTCGAGTTCGGCGCGGTCCCTGACGTAGTTGTAGAGCGTCATCGGACCGGTGCCCAGGGCCGCGGCCAACGTCCGCATGCTCAGACCGCCCAGACCATCGCGGTCGACGATCTCCAGCGCCGCCGCGGCGATGTCGGAAACCGCGAAGCGTGCCCGCACGGCGCTCCTCCTCCATCGGTTGACACGTACATCGTACGTAAGATACAACACGTACATCGTACGTATTGGAGGAAATGCATGGCCGACACGATCACTACTGCCTTCACCTCGCACGGCACCCGCTGCGCTGCGTGGCTGATCCGCCCGCCCACAGCGGGCCCGTACCCGATCGTCGTGTTCGCGCACGGGCTGGGCGCCAACCACACCATGTCCCTGTCCCGCTATGAGCAGCACTTCGCGGACGCGGGCATCGCCACGCTCGCCTTTGACTACCGGCATCTGGGCGAATCCGACGGCACCCCGCGGCAACGGCTAAGCCTGCGGCGGCATCGCCAGGACATCGCGTCGGCGCTGGAATTCGTCCGTGAGTTATCTGGCAGCTTCGGTATCGATGCCGGCCGCACCGCTTTGTGGGGCACCAGCCTTGGGGCCATGCACGTGCTGCGCGTGGCCGCCGACCGGCCCGACCTCGCCGCGGTCGTGGTGCAATGCCCCATCGTCGACGGCCCAGCGGCGCTGCGTCGGCTCGGGCTGCGGGCGACGTTGCGTGTCGGACCGGCGATGGTCGAGGACACCTTTCGCACCGCCATTGGGCGCGGGCGGCGCTACATCCCCATCGTCGGGCAGCCCGGCAGCCTGGCTGCCGTGACCGTAGCCGGCGCCGAGGAAGGCTGGAACTCCACCGTGGATCCCGGCGGGTCGTTCGACAACCGCATCGCGGCGGCAAGTGTTGCCGGCATCGCCGTTACGAGCGCTAAACGTGCGGCTCGCCGGATCGCGGCACCGGTGCTGGTCTGCGTCTCCCGACGCGAGACGCTGATGGACCCACGCCATGCCGAGGATGTCGCCCGGCGCGCACCCCGCGGCACCGCGCGCCACTACGACGGCGACCATTTCGCGATCTACCGCCCGCCGCTGGTGGCCGACCTGCTTGCCGACCAGACGAAATTCCTGCGGGAGCATCTGCATGTCTGAGATGTTCAAGCCGCGTAATCTACTGCACGACAACGATATCCGCTTCGCCGAGTCCGCTGCCCGTCTGTCAGACGCTGACTGGTCGCGACGAAGCCTGTGCACCGAGTGGAGCAATCATGAAGTCCTGGCCCACCTCGTCCTGGGATACCGGGCGTCGCCCGCGGCGCTGATCCTCGGCATCGCCGGGCATCGCGGGTCGTTCGACCGGGCCAACGCAGCCCTGGCCACCGAACTCGAACAACGGCAGAGTCCCGCCGAGCTGATCAACGAATTCGCCGCACTGATCGACCGTCCGCGCGGTGTCGGCCGGATCTTTCCCCGACGATTGCTGTTAGGGGATCACGTTATCCACGAGCTCGACATCGCATTTGCCCTGGGCAGGCCGTCCGAAGTCGAGTCCACGGCTTTGATCGCGGTGCTGGATACCCAAGTGCGAGTGCCGAATCCGTTTGTACCAGCCGCGGCATGGGCACGTGGGCTGAATCTGCGCGCCACCGACGCGGATTGGGCCCACGGCGTAGGCGGGCGGGAGGTGGCAGGCGGCTCCGCGCAATTGGCCTCGGTGCTGGCCGGGCGCCCGTGGGCACTGGATCAGCTCAGCGGCAACGGCGTCGACGAGTTGCAGGCACGGATTACGGGCTCGGCCGGAGATCGCCGGGCTCGTCCCAGCGGGGGGTGAGCACGCCCAGCGCACCCAACGCCACGGCGGCGGCGGTCGACGTCCGCAGCACGGTCGGGCCCAGCCGCACCGCCACAGCACCGGCATCGGTGAACGCGGCAATCTCCTCCGTCGTGACTCCCCCTTCGGGACCGACCACCAAAACTAGCGACTTTGCTTGTGCTACAGGGATATTCGTTAACCGGACGGTCGCCGACTCATGCAGGGCCAGCACCGCCGCGCCGGCGGCTACCTGGTCGCGGACCAGCTGGATCAGCGCCGCGGTGGACAGCACGCCGTCAACCGGCGGGATGTGCGCCCGACGGGATTGCCGGGCGGCCGAGCGGGCAACCGCACGCCACCGGCGCAGCCCCTTGTCGACTCGGGCGCCGTCCCAGCTGGCCACACAGCGGGCCGCCTGCCAGGCGACGAAGGCGTCGGCGCCGGCCTCGGTAGCCAGTTCGATCGCCAACTCCGAGCGCTCGGACTTGGGCAACGCCTGCACCACAGTCACCGGCGGCCGGCGGGGCGCGACGTTCCAACGATCCAACACCCGGGCACGTAACTCGTCGCGACCGGCGTGCTCGACGACACAGCTGGCGAGGCCACCGGCGCCGTCGCCGAGCACCAGTTGCTCGCCGGGACGGATTCGGCGGACCGTGGCGGCGTGAAATCCCTCGTCGCCGCCCACAACAGCCAGCTCACCGGTATCGGGCAATGCGTCGACGTAGAACAGCGTCGCCACCATGCGCGGGCGTTACCGCCCGGTGAATGTCTCGCGCAGCCGGCTGAACAATCCGCCACCGGCGCTGTGCGTCGAGCGGACCTCGGCCACGTCGCGGCTGCGGCGGCTCTTCAGTTCACGCAGCAGTTCGGAATCTTGGTGGTCCAATCGAGCGGGAACCACCACTTCGACGTGGACGTTCAGATTTCCCCGTGTGCTCGAGCGCAGCTGCGGCATCCCGTGACCACGCAGTGTGATGACCGAACCCGGTTGCGTGCCAGGCGGAATGGTGATCTCGCTGATGCCGTCCAGGATGGCGTCCACGGTGATCGTGGTGCCCAGCGCCGCGTCGACCATCGGCACCGAAACCGTGCAATGCAGGTCGTCACCGTCGCGGACGAAGATGTCGTGCGCCTGCTCGTGCACCTCGACGTACAGGTCACCCGCCGGCCCTCCCCCGGGGCCGACTTCGCCTTGGGCGGCCAGCCGGACCCGCATGCCGTCGCCGACGCCGGCGGGGATCTTGACGCTGATCTCCCGACGGGCCCGTATCCGGCCGTCTCCGACGCACTGGTAGCACGGGTCGGGGATGACTACCCCGACACCGCGGCAGGTGGGACACGGCCGCGACGTCATCATCTGGCCCAGCAGCGAACGCTGCACGGTCTGCACCTCCCCGCGACCGCCGCAGGTATCGCAGGGTATCGGCGCGGAGTCGCCGTTGGTGCCCTTGCCCTGACACCGGTCGCACAGCACCGCGGTGTCGACGGTGACCTGTTTGGTGACGCCGGTCGCGCACTCTTCGAGGTCGAGCCGCATCCGCAGCAACGAGTCCGAACCCGGCCGGACCCGCCCGATGGGACCGCGAGACGCGGTGCCTCCACTGAAGCCGCCGCCGAAGAAGGCCTCGAATACATCGCCCAACCCGCCGAAACCACCGAAACCACCGGCTGACGCGGCCGCGTTTTCCAGCGGATCACCGCCCAGGTCGACGATGCGGCGCTTCTCCGGATCGCTCAACACCTCATAGGCAACGCTGATTTCCTTGAATTTCGCCTGCGCGGCCTCGTCGGGGTTGACGTCGGGATGCAGTTCACGCGCCAGCTTGCGGTATGCGCGTTTGATGTCCGCATCGCTGGCGTTTCTGCTTACGCCGAGCAGCCCGTAGTAATCGCGTGCCACGCTTGACCTTTCCTGTGCCGCCCCTAGGCGGCTGTCCTCAAACTCCGTAGCAGGTGCGCGTTCATCGGGCACCCAGGACTTCGCCAATATAGAGAGCAACCGCAGCAACGCTGGCGATAGTTCCCGGATAGTCCATCCGAGTGGGCCCCAGCACACCCATACCGCCGTACACGGTATCTGACGTGCCGTAGGCGGTGGACACCATGGAGGTGCCCATTATCTGATCAGAAGCCGTTTCGTGACCGATTCGCACCGTCACCTTGCCGGCTTGCTGCTGGGCCGCCAGCAACCGCAGCACCACCACCTGCTCTTCCAGGGCCTCCAGGATGGAGCGCAACGAGCCACCGAAGTCCGCCGCATTGCGGGTCAGGTTGGCGGTTCCGCCCATCAGCAGGCGCTCTTCGGTGTGCTCGACCAGCGACTCCAGCAATACCGTCGCCGCGCGGCCCACGGCGTCCCCGAAGCTGCCGGCGCCGCTCAGCTGTGCGGCGAGGTCGGCCACCGCGATCGAAGCCGCCGCGAGCTTCTTGCCTTCCAGCGCCTGACCGAGGACCTCACGCAGCTGGGAGAGCTGGTGATCGTCGATGACATCGCCGAGTTCGACGATGCGCTGATCCACCCGACCGGATTCGGTGATGACGACCATCAGCAGCCGCGCCGGTGTCAGCGCGATCACTTCCAAATGGCGAACGGTCGAGGTTGACAGCGTCGGGTACTGCACCACCGCCACCTGGCGGGTCAGCTGGGCCAACAGCCGCACCGCGCGCCGCAACACGTCGTCGAGGTCGACACCGGACTCCAGGAAGCCTTGGATCGCGCGCCGTTCGGCCGATGACAGCGGCTTGACGTCGTCGAGCCGGTCCACGAACTCGCGGTAACCCTTCTCCGTGGGCACCCGCCCCGAGCTGGTGTGCGGCTGGGTGATGTACCCCTCGGCCTCCAGCACCGCCATGTCGTTGCGGACGGTGGCGCTGGAAACGCCAAGGTTGTGGCGCTCCACCAGGGATTTCGAACCGATCGGTTCCTGGGTGGCGACAAAGTCGGCGACGATGGCGCGCAGCACCTCGAAGCGACGATCGTCGGCACTGCCCATCGACTGTTCACCTCCTGGATCACGTTCATTTTATGGTCTCAGAAGGTACTGACCGCCGCAGCGGCCCGGCGGCGCGTGCGCGCTCCGCCGATTCGAGCCTGAGCTGCGATTCAGGCCGCGTTTCAAGCTAGCCTGTCCAGCATGATCCCGTCGGGCTTGGGCTTGGACTCGCACCCAGCGTCGGAGAGGATCCGCGGATGATCTTCAAAGGCGTGCGCGACGGCAAGCCCTACCCCGAGCACGGGCTGTCCTACCGGGACTGGTCCCAGATACCGCCACAGCAGATCCGGCTCGACGAATTGGTCACCACGACTACGGTGCTCGCCCTCGACCGCTTGCTGTCGGAAGACTCCACGTTCTACGGCGACCTTTTTCCGCACGCGGTGAGGTGGCGGGGCGTTATCTATCTCGAGGACGGCCTGCACCGGGCGGTGCGCGCCGCGCTGCGTAATCGCACCGTGCTGCACGCGCGGGTGTTCGACATGGACATGCCGGTGGACGGGCACCACTAGAGCCGGTCACGTTTGCGTGCCGCCGGGTGTCGACATAGTGAGGACCATCCAGTAGCAACGCAGGAGGATCGCCATGTCCAGGCTTGAGGGAGTATCCGACCGCGACGCCGGCCTGGGCGCCAGGCTCGCCTTCTTCTTCACCAAGCGCAAGGTGGCGCGGATGACCGGACTCGAAACCGCCGAAATGCTCGAACCGCTGCGGATGTACGCCCACATCCCGCGGTTGCTGAACGCCTATGGCCGACTCGAGCAGGCCGAGTCGAAGCTGGACATCCTCGCCCCGCGGGTGCGCGCGCTGGCCGAGTTGAAGTCGGCAACGACGGTCCGCTGCGAGTACTGCATCGACCTCGGTTCACAGATCGCTCGTCAGTGGGGCATCACCGACGAAGAGCTGACGTCGATGGCCGACTACCGGAACGCGGCATGCTTCTCCGAGGTCGACAAGCTGGTCCTGGAGTACGCCACCGCGGTCAGCCGCACGCCGGTCGAGGTCAGTGACGAACTGTTCGACGCACTGCGCGCCCATTTCGACACCGCCCAACTCGTCGGGCTCACCCACGTCATCACGCTCGGCAACCTGCGGGCCCGGTTCAACGTCCCGCTCGGCATCGGCTCGTCCGGCTTCTCCACGGGCCGGGTGTGCGCCCTGCCAGAGACGTGACCGTGGGCGCTCCGGATACCGCACTGACCGAGCGGTTCGAGGCGGCCCGGCCCCGGTTGGGCGCCATCGCCTACCGGATGCTGGGCTCGATCGACGACGCGCAGGACGCGGTGCAGGAGGCATGGCTGCGGCTGAGCAGCATCAGCAAAAGGGACGGGAAGGACGTGGCGAACCTCGACGCGTGGCTGACCACCGTGGTGGCCCGGATCTGTTTGAACACGTTGCGCGACCGGCGGGCCCGCGATCCCGAGGAGCTGGTCGCGCATCTGCCGGACCCGATCATCGAGGCGGACGGCGATTACGACCCCGAGCACCGGGCGCTGCTGGCCGAGGCGGTGGGCCTGGCGTTGTTCGTCGTGCTGGACACCTTGCCACCGGCCGAGCGGCTGGCGTTCGTTCTGCACGACGTGTTCAGGGTGCCGTTCGACCAAATCGCGCCGATCGTCGACCGCACCCCCGAGGCGACGCGCAAGCTGGCCAGCCGTGCACGCCGGCGGATCGACGAGGCGGACGCGGTTCCGGACGCCGGTATGGCCGCGCAGCGCGAGGCCGTCGACGCCTTTTTCGCGGCGGGACGCGACGGCGACTTCGAGAAGCTGGTGTCGGCGCTGGATCCCGGCGTGGTGCTGCGCGGCGACTTCGGCCCCGGCGCCGCCGTGGTCCGGGCCGAGGGCGCCGCCTCCGTGGCCAAGCTGGCCCGCAGTTACGCCGGATCGGAGCGCGAGGCGCGCGCCGCCACCGTCAACGGCGCCGCCGGCGCGGTCATCTTTGTCGCCGGTCAGCCAACCGCGATCATGGGGTTCCTCATCCGTGGCGGACGAGTCGCCGCGATCGACGTGCTGGCCGACCCGCAGCGCATCGCGCGGATCGACCTGAGTGCGGTGACCTGCTAGCTCGTCGCCGCCTGCAGCAGAGCGAGCGCGGCGTCGTGCTGCAGTATCCAGTTGCCACCTTGGTTGACAAGAAGAGGTGCTTCGTGACCGGCCCGGCGAACTTGGGCCCGGAGATGGCTACGTCGGCCTGAGCCGCGTCCGGACCGGCCGGCGCGATATTGGTCGCGTTGAAGGTCTCGGGAAACTTCCCGTCCCGGTAGGCCTTCCTGAGGTCGTGGTCGGCAACATGGCCCTCGGCCGGAGCGATGCCGTTCTGGACCAGATTTGTCTTGGTCGTGTAGGACACGCCGGGATCGGTAGCTTGCGTGCACAGGCCGGAAAGCTGGTCGGGGGTCGGTAGGTCTTGCCCCGGCGGCGGGGGCACTGGGTCCTCCGGCCGGGGCGCCCCGACGGCGGCCAGTTGCACCCCGTTTGACGGCTGGATGGCAGCTGCGTTGGATGACAAGCCCCCGGCTGCACCGCCGACGACGGCAAGCGCCGCCGCGCTGATGACGATCGATTTCACGGTTCCCCCTCCGATTCGCCACGGGATGTGACCGACTGTCACAACACTGGGTGCTATACCCGTTTTCCATGCCTTTTCCTGGCGAGACGGTTGCCAGTGTTCCCGCTGTGGCTGGTGTTTGTGTCTCGGGACGGTCACTTTGCAGGAGCTATTTGGACAGCTCCCTGGGAACCTGAACGCCTCAGTGCCCAGCGGCTTGCAACAGCTCCATCGCCGAGGCGCGCGACAGCATCCAGCCGCCCTGGTTGACGAACGTGACGTTCTGGGTGACCGGGCTCGGGATCTTGGGACCCGAAACGGCAACGTCAGCTGTGGCCGAACCCGGGGCGGCACCCGGTTGAATGTTCAGCACGTTGAACGCCAGCGGCAGGTCGCCGTTCTTGGCGGCCTTCTTCGACTCGTGGTCGGCGATGTGCGCCTCGGTTCCGCTGATGCCGCCTTCAACGAGGTTGCTCTTGTTGGCGAACGGAACGTTGGGATCGGCCAGGCTGTTCAGCACGCCGGTCAACTGATCCGCGGTCGGAACGTTCGCGGTAGGAACCGGGTCCTGCGGCAACGGCGCGCCGACGGCGCCGGCTGCCGGACGTTAGGCAGGGCGCCGATGCGACGGACGTCACGGTGGACGTCGCGGTGGACGTCAGGAAGGCGGCCGCGGCCCCGATTGCCGCCACCGCCGCGGCGCTGGTGGCGATGGTTTTCACGGTGATCTTCATGGTCAGGTCTCCCCCTCGATTGGCGCCACGTTGCTCGCTTGTGGCGATGTGCTGACGGGTGTGCAATACGGCCGGCGTAAGTGCCGGAGCTGTGTGGCAGCCCAATTTGCCGCTGGCCTACGCTGGTTGGCTTGGCATTTCAAAGATGAAAGGGATTGCGGTTGCGCGGCGTCACATATCCCGACCCAACACGATTCGCGTTCCGCTCCGGCGTCACCTGCTTGACCACACCGGCCGGAGCGGTGCTGCTGAATCCTCCGCGCAGCGAGAAGCTGACCCAATTGACCGCGGGCCAACTCCGCGCGCTCAAGGCGCTGAACCTGGGGCCGGCAACGGTTTCGGAGCTGTCCAAACCTGGCGGCGGAAACGACGTCGGCACCCTGGTAAGCCAGCTTGCGGCCGGCGGCTGGCTGATGGTCGCGGTGCGTGACGGCGCCAAGGAGCTGTATGCCATCGTGCCGTGCGGGCAACCGCCGCCACGACCGGCGTCGTCGCCGTCTTCCGTCGTGCTGTCGAAATTCGCTGTATTGCATCGTGATTCGGAGGGCTTCGTTCTCGAGCATCCGTTGTCGTGGTGTGACGTGCGCATCCACGACGCGCGTCTGCTCGCCCTGCTCGACGGGTCGGAAAGCACCGACTTGCCGGACGCCATTTCGTCGCAGTTCATCGAGGACCTGCGCTGGAGCGGAATGCTCGTTGCGGTCGGTGACGAGGACCACGGCCTCGAGGCCCTCGGCTGGAGCGCACCGGATCTGTGGTTCCACCGCCGCAGCACGCTCGGTGAGCGCAACGTCACCTGGGAGCACTTCGGCCCGACTAAGTGGGCCAAGGGCCGGTTCCCCCAGCCTCCGGCACGCACAACGAAATATTCGGGTGAGCCGATCGCCCTGCCCGTCCCCGACCTCGCGGACAAACGGGCGCAAGACCCGACGCTGACGGCCGTCCTCGAAGATCGGGTTTCGACAAGGACATTCGACGATGCGCACCCGATCACCATCGACCAACTCGCCGAATTGCTATACCGGACCGCGCGGACGCGCAGGACGCTGCCGGTCGGCGAGGGCGAAGAATTGCTGTCGCGTCCGTACCCGTCTGGCGGCGGCATCTACGAACTCGAGCTCTACCCGGTGGTGCGAAACGTCGCCGGGCTCGAGGCCGGCATGTACCACTACGACTCGTTCGACCACGCGCTGCGCCTGGTGGCGGCCGCTGATTCAAAGGCCGTGTCCCAGTTGCTAAAACCCGCCGCGGCGACGCTGACCGGGGGCGCTGAGCCGCAAATCCTGATCGTCATGGCAGCGCGTGCCGGCCGCATCATGTGGACCTACGAGCAGATCGGTTACGCCGCCATCCTCAAGGATGTCGGCGTCCTGATGCAGACGATCTACCTGGCCGCCACCGCGATGGGCCTCGGCGCGTGCGCCCAAGGGTTCGGTGACACAGCCGCATTCGTCACGGCCACCGGGGTCGACGAACTGCAGGAATGCAGCGTCGGCAGCATGATCGTCGGCTCCGCGGGCGCGGGGTTAGCCTGCGGAGTGATGTCAATCAGGCTCGTCGTCAGGTGCGAGGAGTTTCTCGGGGTGATGGAAGGTGTTCGTTCGGGGTTGCCCGTAGTCCAGGTGGCGGCGGCGGTAGCCATTCGGTGTCGCCTTTGGCGTTTTTGCGGGTGGTCCAGCCTTTTTCGACGAGTCGGTTGTGCGGGCCGCAGGCCAGGGTGAGGTCGTTGATGTCGGTGCGGTGGGTTTTGGTCCAGCCTTGGACGTGGTGGACCTGGCTGGGGTAGGCCGGGGCGTCGCAGCCGGGCTTGGTGCAGCCATGTTCCTTGCCGTAGAGCATGATTCGCTGCGCGGGCGAGGCCAGGCGCTTGGTGTGATACAGCGCCAGGGGCTTGCCGCACTCGCCAGGTAATGGTGGGCGTGGCTGGCCCAACGGATCACATCCGACATCGGCACGATGCTGCCCCCACCGGTCAGGGCTTTGCCGGTAGCGGCCTCGAGGTCCTGCAGCGTCGTGCTCACGATGATCGACACGGGCAGGCCGTTGTGCTGACCCAGTTGCTTACCGCACAACAGTAGGCCGCGCATGCCGGCGAGGAACCCGTCGTGGTTGCGCTGGGCTGCCGAGCGGTGATCGCGGCGCACCGCGACCTCTGAGGGCTCCTCGTCCACGAAGGGTGTCTCGTCGTCCGGGTTGCACGCCCCGGGGGCGGCCAGTTTGGCCAGCATCGCCTCGATGGCGGCCCGCAACTCGGGGGTCACTAGGCCGCTGAGGCGTGACATTCCGTCGAATTCCTGCGTGCCCAATACGATGCCGCGCTTGCGGGCCCGTTCCTCGTCGCTGAATTCGCCATCCGGGTTGAGCCAGTCCATGACCCGTCCGCGTAGGTGGCCAACTCATCGGGGCGATACCCGCCGGCCTTGCCGGCCAGATCGGCTTCGGCGGCCTCGCGGGTACCCAGGTCGACCTCGGCGGGCAGGTGTGCGAAGAAGCGGCGGATCTCCTTGACGTGCCCGTCACCGATCAGCCCGTCACGTTCGGCGGCCGCAGTCGCGGTCAACTTCGGCGCCAACGGCTCACCGGTCAACGCGCGCCGTTCCCCGAGATCGGCGGCGTCGGCGATCCGCCGGCGGCTTCGGCCTTCGTGATGCGCAACCGATTAGCCAAGCGCCGAACGCAGCGTGCCGCCCAACTCCTCCTCGCCGGCTTGTGCGTGAGTTGGTTGATCAACACGTGCTGGGGCGTGCGCTGCCGACGCACGCCGCGTTCCAGGCGCTCCAACATCCGCAACCGTTCCGGGGTGGTCAAGACGTCAAAAGTCAAGGTCACACAAGCGGTCCAGGACGCGATCGAACTCATCGATGACCTCGACGATCTCTTCGCGACTGCTGCAACCCATGCCTCAAATTTTACGAAGGCGCACCGACAAAGAAATGTCTCGCCCAGTGACTACTGAAGCCACAGTGGCACAAAGGTTACAGAGGACTAGCCGCGCCCTACCTAGCCCTCCAGCAGTACCTCTTCATCGCTCATGGCCGCGATGTCGACGTAGTGACGGGCGATCACGGCCAGCCGGTCGGGCGTGCCGCGCTGAGCTTCTCGATTGTTCAGTCGCTCGACGCAACCGGCCACGGTCCGCGTGGCGAAGAGGTCCGCGACCACCGCATGATCGGCTTCCAGCCAGTCGCGGACCCGCGCGATTACGGTGGTGGCCAACACCGAATCTCCGCCCCTCGCGAAGAAATCATCGTGCACGCCAACCGCACTCACGCCCAGCACCTCGGCGACGATCTCGGCCAACGCGGCCTCCACGTCGTTGCGCGGGGCTCCGTCTCCGGCGGCTGAAGACGCTGGCGCGTCCGGTTCGAGCAGCGCGGCCACCGCGCGGCGGTCCAGTTTGCCGTTGGAGGTCAGCGGAAACTGAGCGAAAAGCACTGTGCGCGTGGGAACCATGTAGGCCGGCAGCAGTTCGCCGACGGCTGCTGTGATGTCGCCGACCTCGCTTGGGTCTCCTGCGACGGCGGCGACCAGCTTCGGTGCGCCGGCATCGACGACGGCGGCGACGGCATGCCGCACCCCGGGCACGGCGCGCAGCGCGCTCTCCACCTCGCCCAGTTCGACGCGGTATCCGCGAATCTGTACCTGATGGTCGGTGCGGCCAAGGAACTCGATGGTGCCGTCGGGCCAGTATCTGGCCACATCACCGGTCTTGTACCAGCGGATGCCATCATGTTCGACGAATCGTTGGGCCGTGCGTTCGGGATCGTTACGGTACTCGGCGGCGACGTTCGCGCCGCCTACCCAGAGTTCGCCAGGAACCCAGTCGGGGCAGTCCCGGCCCGAGGGCGACACCACGCGGCACCGGACGTTGCGCAAGGGAACGCCGAAAGGCACCGTCGCCCAGTGTGCCGGCGGTTCGCCGATTACTTCGCAGATGGTGTTGTGGATGGCCGTTTCGGTCGCGCCGCCCAGGCCCGCGAACCGGCATCCGGGCACCTGCTTGGCCACCCTGCGAGCCAGGTCGGCGCCCACCCAGTCGCCACCGAGGGTGACGGCGCGCAGCGAATCGCCCAACCGGTCGCCGCCGAGTTCCAGGATCATGTCGAGCATGCTCGGCACGCAGTTGAGGATCGAAACCCGGTGTCGGCGCAGCAGTTCCACCCATGTGGTCGCCGCGGCCTTTTCGTCGGCGTCGACCGCGACCAGCGAGCCACCCACCGAGAACATGCCGAAGATGTCGTAGACCGAGGCGTCGAACTCAAGGGCGGACAGCGCGAGCACCCGATCGGCGCTGCCGACCCCGAACCATTCATTCACCGCGTCGATGGTGTTCATCGCCGCGCGGTGCGGTACGTCGACCCCCTTCGGCTGGCCGGTGGAACCGGAGGTGAAGATCACATACGCGATCTGGCCGGTAGCGGGAAAGACCGGCGCTACCAACGGCTCCGGATGCGCGCGCGCCGCGTCGATGGATACGCACGAAATCCCGGGGCCCAGATTCGCGCCGTCCACCGTAAGCGCGGCAACGATGTCGGCGGACTGAAGAATCTTGGTCCGGCGCGCATCCGGCTGATCGAAGCCGATTGGCACATAGGTCCCGCCGGCGGCAAGCACGCCGAGCACCGCCAAAACCTGATCGCGCCCCTTGGGTAGCTGAACGCCGACGGCGTCGCCGGTACCTACCCCGTTGGCGCGCAACGCTCCTGCGACCGCAAGCGCGCGCTCGGCGAGCTCCCGGTAGGTCCACCCAGCCACACCGTCATGCACGCCCCACACCACGGCGGGAGCGTCGGGGGCGGCCGCCGCGTGCTCGAAGAAGCCCTGATGCAGGCACCGCCCGCTGACCGGACCGTCGGTCGCGTTGACCGCGGCACGCACCTCAGCCTGGTCGATGGGCAGCCGCACCGCGGCGTCGGCGTCCCATCCCGCGTCGCCGCCGGCGAGCCGCTCGACAGCCTCGGTGAACGTGGCGAACATGGCACCGATCAGTCCCGGCGGGAACGCCGACTCGCGGACGTCCCAATTGATCAGCAATCCGCCCCGCAACTCAGTGACCTGGGCGTCCAGCAAGACCTGCGGCCCCTGCGAAATAATCCACACCGGCTCACCGAAAGTCTCGATCACCTTGTCGGCGAAAAGCTCGCCGAGATCGAGGGCGCTGGTGAAAACGACCGGCGCCAGCACCGGCTCGCCCCGGCGCCTGCCCAGATCACGTAGCACTTCGAGTCCGGAATAGGCTGCGTGCGAGCCGCTTTCGTACATCGTGCGCTGCAGTTGGCGCGCGCGCTCGGCGACGGACACGTCGGCGGTGACGTCGACCTCGAGCATGATCGACGACGTGAAGTCCCCGATCACCCGGTCGATGTCCGGGTGCACCGATTCGCGGTGAAACAGCGGCACATTCAGCAGAAACTTGCTCTGCGACGACCAGCCGCCGATTGTGTCGGCGAAGACCGCCGCCAACGCCATGGCCGGCGTTATGCCGCGCTGGTGCGCCCCTGACACCAGCATCCGCTTGGCCTCCGGCGACAGCCAGTGGTCGTAGCGGACGGTGCGATGCGCTGCCGTGCGGTCACCGAGCGGTACGGTGGGCAGTTCGGGCGCGCCGGGCATCTCGGGCAATCGTTGTTGCCACCAATCCCGGCCACGCTCGTGCGCGGCGGCATCGGGCTGACGCTCGGTGCGATACCGCCGGTAGCTGTAACCGGGCGTTGACAGCGTCGTGCCGTGATACGCCGCGGCCAACTCGGAAGCCAGTACCCGATAGCTCAACGCGTCGCCGGCCAGCATGTCGATGTCCAGATGCAGTCGGCTGCGCTCCTCGTCCCACAGTGTCAGCGTGACATCGACGACCTCACCGTCTTCAATTCGCAGGCGCTGGTGGGTTTTACGTTCGCGCAACTCCGCCAGTGCGGTGTGCACCGCGTCCGAACTCTGTCCACGCAGGTCGACCACGCTGAAGACCGGCCGGCCGGGCTCGGACATCGTCTGTTGCGTTCCGTCCGGCAGGAATCGGGTTCGTAGCATCGGATGCGCCGCGACGAGCTGCGATACCGCTGCTTTCAGGCGCGTTGGATCGATAGGGCCACCATCGAATTCGACGTAGAGGTGGGCAGCGACACCGCCCAGCTCCTGTTCATCGGAGCGACCGATCCAATATGCATGCTGCATGGTGGCCAGCGGGAACGGTGCTGATTCCAGGGCCCGGTCTTTCTCGGCGGGCAGATCGTCGGGTGTTGCCGGGCTGGATATCTCGTCACCGCCGAGCAACGCGTGCCAGGACTCGATGGTGGGGCTGCCGGCGAGGTCGGCGAAGGTAATGCCGGACCCCCGCTTGCGCCACCCCCCAGCAAGCGCCATCATGCGCATCGAGTTCAGACCCATCTGGATGAGATCGTCGGTGTCGGCGATCTCGGTGGCCGCGGAGCCGAGCTGGGCCGCGACCGCGGCCCTGATCTCGTCCCGGCTGAATTCCATGTCGGTTCTCTTCCTATGCCACGCTTGCCGAGAGCGCGGCGATGCCGCGCTGCCAGAAATGCGTCAGACGGTCAATGTCGGCGCGCGCGAACAGCGCATCGCTCCATCGCCAGTTGGCGATCAGTTGCGGACCCTCGGGTGTCGCGCCCACGAGCACGCTGATGTTCAGCGCGAAGCGCAGCGGCAGATCGGGCTCGGGGTCGATCGGGAGCGCGTCGATATACGGCGCGGTGAGCAGTGACCACGGTTGATCCGTTGCCCCACTGAGGTCCAGGCGGCCCAGATAGCCGAACTGAATCTGCGGTTCGGCCCCGTGCTGCAGCTCGGGGACTCGGTCGATGTATCGAAGCAGCCCGTAGTCCAATCCGTCGTGCGGGATGGCGCGCAGATGGGCCGTCACCGAGTTCAGCAACGCCCGCGCCGCGACGGGATCACCCTCGGCCCGCTCGATATCGACGGCCGCCGCGCCCGCTCCGAGCCGCACCGGGAAGGCGTTGGTGAACCAGCCGACGGTGTTGGTGGTATCGGTATCGAGCTCCGCGTCGGCGCGCCCATGTCCTTCCAGGGCGATGAGCACGCCCACGCCTGGATCCTGACCACGCTCTCGACGCCAACTCGCAACCGCGATTGTGGTTGCAGCCAGCAGGAATTCGCGCATACCGCCGTCTCGGGTCAGCGCGGCGAGCACGCGCTGGCTGTCGGACACCAGGGTGATGACCTGGCTCACGCGCATCGTTGACCAGTTATCTCGGGCCGGGTCCGGATGCCGCCGACCCAGCGCAGGATCGGGCTCGCGGACCTGCGTGATCCAGTATTGGCGCTGGTCTTGCACCTCCGGCTCCGCGGCGCGTTGCCACATCAGCTGTGACCAGTGACGGTAGGAAGTGAACTCCGGCAGTGTCTTCGGTGCCGCGCCCGATTGCACCGAGCGCCACGCCTCGGCGATATCGCCCAGCATGATGTGCCAGGACACCACGTCGACCGCCAGGTGGTGTGCGGTGATTAGCAGCACCTCGCCGCGTTCGGCGCCGCGAAACCAGACCGCCCGCAGCATGGCGCCCGTTCGGGGATCGATCTCCTCGGTAACCGCGCGGGCAGAATTCGTGATGGCGGAACACAACTGCGTGTCGGTCGAGCCCGACGCCTGCACGCAGGTAAGCACGTCGGCGCCCCGAACCACGCCGGGCTCGCGGGTGACCAGGCGCGGCCCCTCGGCAGTGTCGGTGAGGATCGACCGCAGCGTGTCGTGCCCGTCGAGCAGCATCTGCAATATCAACTCGATTGCCGGGCGGTCGATTTCACGCGGCAGCCCAAGCAGGACGGTGTGGGTGAAACGGCGGTAATTGCCGTACTCGTAGAGCCAGGAGACCATCGGCAGCGGTGGCACCTCGCCGTATTCGCCATCCTGGGCGGCGGTGTCCGGGCCGGCTTCGTCGATCGCCGCGGCCAGTCCGCGAATTGTCGGCGCGGTGAACACCATCCGCGGACTCACGACGAGACCGCGCCGCCGGGCCTTGTGGACCAACGAGATCGCCACGATGCTGTCCAGCCCGAGAGCAAACAGGTCGTCGTCGATGTGCGGCGCCACACCATTGAACTGCTCCCGGCATACTTTGCACAGCGTCCGCTGCGTCTCGGTCGACGCCGACGCCGCCCCGTCCGCGCTGACATGCGACAGCGCATCGGAGGCCAGCCGGTCCAACGCGTGACCGTCGAGCTTGCCGTTGGTGTTGACCGGCAGCCGCGGCAACACCACGATCCGGGACGGCACCATATACAGCGGCAGGCGTTCGGCGAGCTCGGCGCGCAGCCCGACCGGATCGCTGTCGGAACCCCGATGCCACACAACGAAACCCACCAGGGTGGCGCCTGTTGCACGGCGCACCACGGCGACGGCGGCATCGTGCACGCCCGCCCGGCCCCGCAGCGCTGCCTCGATCTCGCCGATCTCCACGCGGTAGCCGCGGATCTTGACCTGGGTGTCGGCGCGCCCCAAATAGGCGTATCCGCCGTGCGGCAGGCGACGCACCAGGTCACCGGTGCGGTACATGCGCTGTCCCGGGCGCAGCGGGTCCGCCACGAATCGGCTCGCGGTCAGTGCAGATCTGCCGACATAGCCGCGCGTCAGCTGCGCGCCGGACAGGTAGAGCTCGCCGACCACACCGGTGGGCACCATCCGCAACGTCGAATCCAGCACGTAGCCGAAGGTTCGGGCGTTCGCCGTGCCGATGGTCGGTGTGTCGTAATGCTTGACCGGCGCCACTACCGCCTCCACGGTCGCCTCGGTGGGCCCGTAACAGTTGAAGACAGCCGGCGGCAGCACACGCAACTGCTGCCACAGCGCGGTATCGATCGCTTCACCGCCCAGGGCAAGCACCTCGAGGGGGCGGTCCAGCAGACCGGCGGCACGCAGCTGAACAAGCATCGACGGGGTGGTGTCGATCATGTCAATCTGCTGGCTCGCCATGCCTTGCACCAGCCGGTCGGCGTCGCGCATCTCCTCGGCATCGAACAGGTGCAGGGCGTGGCCGTCGAGTAACCCGATCATGGGCTGCCAGGAGGCGTCGAAGCTCAGCGACCAGGCGTGCGCGATGCGCAGCGGACGGCCCAGCCGCGCCGCGGCCGCCCGGTAGACGCGGTCGCGATGGTCCGCGAAATAGGCGAGTATCGCGGCGTTGGTGCCGACGACGCCCTTGGGCTCACCCGTCGAGCCGGACGTGAAGATGACGTAGGCGCTGTGCTCGGGATGACGGCGCACCGCCGGAGCCGTGGCCGACAGTCGCGAAATACGCTCGGCCGCAGCGGGATCGTCGAGCACCAACGCGGGCAACCCCCCGGCCAGCTCTATGTGGTCGGCCACGGTGATGGCCAGCGCGGGGCCCGACTGCCGCAGAATGGATTCGACGCGAGTGGTCGGCAACGTGATGTCGACCGGCAGATAGGCGGCGCCGGCGGCCAGTACGCCCAGGATCGCGACGACCGACCGGCTGGAGCGCGGCAGCACCAGTGCGACAATGGTTTCCGGGCCGATGCCAAGCCGCGCGAGCTCTCCCGCCAGTCGGCTGGCGTCGGCGTGCAGTTCGGCATACGTGTACCGCTCCCCGCCGCCGGTGGTCAATGCGACGGCGTCCGGGGTGGTGCGGACTTGCGCCTCGAACGTCTCCCACACCGCGGTCCCGGGTGCCGACACAGCCGCCAAGTTGCTGAATTCGGCGCGCTCCGCCGAAGTGAGAATGTCCAGGGCGTCGGGATTTTCGTCACCGACGTCAGGGAGCTGCCGCAGCACGCCAAGCAATCGCTCCCCGACCTGGTCCGGCCGAAGATGGGGCAGCGCCTGTCGAATCGCCTCCACGAGAACGACCAGCGCGTCGCCTTTCAGGTGCGAGACCACGGTCAGTGGATAGTGTGTCAGGCTTTCCATCTCGATCGGCGAGAAGCGGGCTCCGCCCGGCTCGGTGACCTCACGGATGGCGCCCTCGATGGGCGCGTTTTCGAAGACGAACATGCTGTCGAACAGGGCTCCGCGGCCGTGTGCCCGCTGCAGCTCGGAGAGACTGAGGTAGCCGATGTCGCGCATCACCGACGACTCGCGCTGCAAGCGGACGCATTGCTCGATCACGGACTCGCTAAGGTTCACGTGGTGCACCACCGGCACGGGGTTGATGAACAGGCCGACCATGGTGTCCACGCCCGGCAACTGTTCGGGGCGGCCGGAGACGATGGTGCCGAAGACGACGTCGCGCCGGTCGGTGAGCCTGCTGAGCACGACGGCCCAGGCGAACAGCACCGCGGTGTTGAGGGTGAGGCCGTGGTGGCCGGCCCACTGCCGCAGCCGCGCCGTATCCGCCTCGGGCAGCAGCAGTTCCGTCTTCTCCGGCACGGCGTCCCCCGCGGCCACCGTGCCGTCGGCCACCATCAGCGGTCCGGATAAGCCACCCAGATATTCGTTCCACTTGGCGACCGCGGCCGCCCTGTCCTGGCCGGCCAGCCACACGATGTAGTCGCGGTAGGGCCGCGGGGCGGGCAGCGCGTCGGCTGACCCACCCGCCCGGTACACGGCGAGCATTTCGGTGAAGAACACCGCGAGCGCCCAGCCGTCCACCAGAATGTGATGTGCGGTGAAAATCATGCGTCGTCGGGTCTCGCCGGGGACAGTGAGCAACACGACGCGCAACGCCGGGCCGCGGCTCAAATCGAACGGCCGGCGCCGCTCCGAGCGCGCGATGGAGTCGAATTCGGTTGGCGTCGCGACCCGTTCGGACCAGGGCAGTTCCGCCTCAGCGGGCACGATCTGCACCGGCTTGGGCACGTCGCGATCCCAGAAGGCGGCGCGCAGGTTCGGGTGTCGCTCCAGCATCGCTTGAGCACTGCGGCGCAACAGCGCGACGTCGACCGGTCCGTCGATGTCGACCACGAACTGCATGCTGTAGAGGTCGACGCCGTCCTGCGCCAGTCGGTACAGCGCGAACAGCCCTTCCTGAAGGGGGCTGAGGGCAAGGACGTCCTCGATCTGCGGAGCTGACGTCACGGACGCGGCCTCATGATTGTCTTTGCCAGGACGCGGTCAGCTCGGCCAGCGCATCGGCGCTCAGGCCCGATGCGCTCATCGGCGTGTATTGCTGCTCTGGCGTCGAATCCTGTTGGGCTGCCGGCTGGTCGGAGGCGACTGTGGCCGCATCGACCGCCGCGGCCAGCTCGGCGATGGTCATGTGCTCGAACACCATCGGTGGGGTCAGGGCCAGCCCCTGCGCGTTGGCCTGGGCCGACCATTTGATGGAGATGATGCTGTCACCGCCAAGGGCGAAGAAGTTGTCCTCCGCGCCGACGCCGGTGATGTCGAGCAGCTCCTCCAACAGGGCGATCAGGGCCCGCAGGGTCTCCGCCGACGCGTCGGCGATCGGTTGCGACGGCGCAGCCGCCGTCGGCGGGGCGAGCAGCGTGTCCATGTCGGCTGCGGGCAACAACTCCACTGTGGACACCGCGGCGTCCGGCGTCGTCGCGAAGGCATCGAACGACGCGTCGAGGGCATCGGCGATGAGCTCCGCCGTCCGCGGTTCGTAGAGATCGGCATTGGCGACGATCCGCACGTCGAGTTCCCCGTCGGGTGTCACGTTCATGCCCACGTCGAGATCGAGCAGAGAGACCTCGAAGTCGATCGGAAGCACAACGACCTTGGTATCTCCCGTATCTCCCGTCCCGGCCAGATCACGGGGAACTAGTGCCCAGTCCTCACCGCGGAAGTGGATCATGCTCTGATACAGCGGGTTCCGAGATCGCGACCGCGGCGGGTTGATCGCCTCAACCAGGCGTTCGATGGGCAGTTCCTGGTGTGCGAACGCATCGAGGACCACGTCGCGGCTCCGCGCCACCATGGCGCGCAGACTGGGGGCGCCGGTGAGGTCGTTGCGCAGCACCACCGTGTTGGCGAACAGGCCGATCAGGCTCTCGGTGGCCGGGTCGACCCGGGACACCACCGGACTGCCGATCGGAATGTCCGCGCCGCCGCCGAGCTTGTGCAGCAGTACCGCCAGAACGGCCTGATAGACCATGAATTCGGTAGCGCCGCTTTGCTCGGCGAGTTGCGTGAGGGCGGCCCGGCGGGCGGCCGAGACCGTGAAACTCACTACCTCCCCGGTCTTTCCGATGACCGGCGGGCGCGAATGGTCGGGGGCCACCGAGATCTCGTCGGGCAATTCGGCCAGCGCTTCACGCCAGTACGCCAGTTCGACCTGTCCCCATTCGCTTCCCGGATCGAACGCATCTCGTTGCCACAGTGCGTAATCCGCAAACTGGACGGTAAGGGCGGACCACCGCGGGGAGTCGCCGTTTAGCCTCGCGCGGTAGGCCGCGATCAGGTCTTCGAAGAGGATGCCGAGGGACGCGTGGTCGCTGACGATGTGGTGGACGAGCACGACCAGGATGTGGGCGTCCGGGCCGAGCGCCAACAGGGTCGCCTTGATCAGCGGTCCGGACTCGGGAGTGAACACGTGCCGGCGCAGCTGGGCAACCGTCTCGTCGAGCCGGTCTTCGCTGACGTGGTCTACCGGCAGTTCCACCCGTAGCGTCGGATGCACGATGTGGTACGGAACACCTTCGTGTTCAGCAAAATTCGTGCGCAGCGATTCGTGCCGCGCCACCACGTCGTTGAGCGCCTCGGCGAGCGCGGCACTGTCCAGCCGACCCGTGAAGCGAAGCGCAAACGGCATGCTGAAGCCGTCCCGCGCGCCTTCCAGCCGGTACATCAGCCACGCGGCCAGCTGCGAATACGACAACGGGGGTCGTTCCGGGCGAACCGCTTCGGCGAGTTGCGGGCGTGCGGACTCCGGTACGTGCTCGTCGGCGTCCATCTCGTCGAGGGCATCGAGGTCTATGTCGAACTCGGCACGGAACTGCTCAACCAGGCGGGATGCCAATCCCGCCGGCGTCGGAGTGTCGAACACGGCGCGTACGGCCAGCTCCACTCCGAACTCCGCACGGATCTGCGCCACCAGCCGCGCCGCCAGCAGCGAATGTCCGCCCAACCCGAAGAACGAGTCTTCGGCACCGACTCGCTCCCAGCCGAACAGCCCGGCGAAGATCGAACACATCCGGTGTTCGGTGGGCGTGGCCGGTTCACGGTAGGCCCGCACCGCGACCGGGGTTGGCGCGGGCAGTGCCCGCTTGTCCAGTTTGCCGCTGACCGTCAACGGGATCTCGGGAATCACCGCAAACGCACTGGGCACCATGTATTCCGGCAGCACCGACGCCGCGTGTGCGCGTATCTCGTCAACGTCGATCTCGGCGGAACCCATTATCGGCACCAGGTACGCGCCGAGCATGGGTCCGGCCTCGGACTCTTCCGTGACGACGAGGCAGTGTCTGAGCGCCGGATGCGACGCGATCACTGCCTCTACTTCTCCGAGTTCGATGCGGAAGCCACGGATCTTGACCTGCTCGTCGGCTCGTCCGACGAATTCCAGTTGGCCGGAGATGTTGCGGCGGACCAGATCTCCGGTCCGGTACAGCCGCACGCCGGGGTTGAACGGATCGGGGACGAATCGCTCCGCGGTCAGCCCGGGACGCCCCAGATACCCGCGCGCCAACTGAACCCCACCGAGGTAGAGCTCGCCGATCACCTCGGCGGGAACCGGTTGCAATTGCTCGTCGAGCACATAGGCGTAGACGTTGCGGTTCGGCACCCCGATGGGCACCACGCGATTGCCTTGCGGTCCCTGCACCCGCATGTGGGTCGAGCAGACCACGGCCTCCGTCGGGCCATAGTGATTGCGCAACTCCGCATCGAAGTAGCCGGCGAATTTTTCGGCCACCTCGCCCGGAAGCGCTTCTCCGCCGACCGGCACGTGACGCAGCTGCCGCCACTCAGCGATGTCAGAGGCCTGCGGCAGCAGCAACAGGGTGCTCAGCATGGAGGGCACCATGTGCAGCACGGTGACGCGGTGGCGGCTGATCAGATCGGCGACGTAGCCGATGTCGTTGAAGGCGTCGGGCTTCGGCACTATGAGCTGCGCGCCAAGCGAGAACGTGAGGAAGAGGTCAAGTAGCGAGGCGTCGAAACTCACCGACGACGACTGCAGCAGACGGTCTTCGGCGGTCATGCTCCATTCGGCGGCGAAACACTCGACGTGCTCGGCGATCGCCTGATGCGAGACCGCCACGCCTTTGGGCTGGCCGGTCGAGCCGGAGGTGTAGATGACGTAGGCCAGGTGCCCGGGAAGCAACGGACGTAGCCGGTCGTCGTCCGTGGGCGCGACGTCCGGCAACTGTGCCGCGGCCCTTTCCGCCGCGTCGAGTTCGTCGCGCCCGATGACCGTCTTCGGGTGGGCGTCGGAGATCAGGTATTCGATGCGTTCGTCCGGGTAGGCCGGGTCGATCGGCAGGTAAGCCGCGCCGGCTTTGAGCACGGCAAGCATTGCGACGACGAACTCGATCGACGTGGTCATGCGCAGGCCGATGACGTCGTCGGCGCCGAACCCCTGTCCGATCAGCCAGCGCGCCAAGCGATTCGCGCGCCGATGCAGCTCGGCATAGGTCAGCTGCGCCTCGTCGGAAACCAGCGCGACCGCGTCCGGCCTGGCGGCCGCGGCCGATTCGAGGATCGCGACCATCGTGGTGGCAGGCACCGGAACAAGGTCGCCGTGCGACTGCTGCAGGACGCGCTCCCGCTCGCCGCTGCCGAGCATGTCCAGGCTGGCGATGCGGTGCTCGGGGGTCGCCAGCGCGTTGTCCAGCAGCTGAATGTAGTGAACCAGCATCTGATCGACGAGCGCGGCCCCCAGCGCGTCGGTCTGGTATTCGCACTCGACGAGCACGCCGTCGGCGTCCAGCACCACCGCGAGGGCCAGCGGAAGGTGCGCGGTCACCGCGCCCAGCTGCAGTTGTCGCACGGTGACGCCGTCCAACGCGAAGCCACTCGCGCTCTTGCGCATGCTGAAGCCCAGGCGGACAAGGTGATCCATGCCGTCGTGTCCCATGCGCTCAGGGTTGACTTCGCGCACCACCCGATCGATGCCGACGGATTGATGAGCGAACCCGTTGAGGCATGTCTCGCGCACCGCCTCGACGAAGGAGGTAAAGGTGTCCTGTGGTCGCGCGGCGATCCGCAGCAGCAGCGTGTTGCCGAAGTACCCGATGGCGCCGTGGGCCGCGGCTGCACGATCGGTCACCGGCACCGAGACCAGGAAATCCGTTGCGCCCGTGTAGCGGCGGACTAGCACGCCGAAGTTCGCCAGCAACACCATGAAGGGTGACGCGGCGTGCTCGCGCGCGAAACTCTCCACGCGGCCGAACAGGTCGGTGGGCACCGCCCGGTGCCGGCGCTCGGCCCGTCGGGACGGATGCGCGGCGGCCCCAACGCCGGCACCGGGCAGCTCCAGGGTTCGGGCGACGGCCTCAGCACGTCGGCCCAGTACCCGACGTCGGCGATGCCGGGTTCCGCCGGGGTTTCGAGCACCTCGACCGCGACAAACTGTGGCGCGGTCCCGCTCGGTTGGTGACCGTTGTAGGCGGTGCTGAGCTCGCGGAAGAAGACGTCCCACGAATCGTCGTCCCAACAGATGTGATGCACCGTGAGAAGCAGCACGAAATCATCGGGACCGCTGCGGATCAGGATGATCCGCAACGGCAGCTCGCGCGTCAACTCGAATGGGCGGCCGAACTCGTCGGCCGCCAACGCGTCGATCCGCCGCTGCCGGTCCTCCATCGGCAGATGTGTCACATCCTCGCTCCGCCAACCGATCTCTGCGCAGCCTGGGCCGTCGGAAAACACTTGATAGGGTTCACCTTCGCTGTCCACCCCGTAGACGGTGCGCAAAATGGCGTGGCGCGCAACGACATCGCCGAACGCCGAACGCAGGCGCGCCTCGTCCACGGCGCCCGTCAGCCGATAGGAAACACAGATGTTGAGCGTGACGTCGCTGACGTCCATGGCCTGCAGAAACCACATCCGGCGCTGGCCGGCCGACAATGGGTAGCGTTCTCCAGCGCGAATCGCGGCCCGCTTGCCCGACTCGGCTGCCGCCATCCCACTTTCGGCGATGCGTCGACGCAGCAGTTCCCGGCGGCGTTCCTGCATCGTCTTGGCTTCGGCTTCCGTGTCTGCCATGGTTGGTCTCACCCCTGATATTCAGTTCGCCAGATCACAACGCGCCTCAACGACGCCTCCAATTTGTCGCCATTCGCCACGGCCGGACTAGCGACGAACTCCGCCGTTGAGGCATCGTCCGCCGGCCCAGTTGCTTATGTTAGCCTTCGCTAAGTTGGAGGGCTGTTGGGGCTGTCGCAGCAACGCGCCGGCCGGCCCTTGCCCGATGCGCTCACGGCGGACCATGCGGGCCGTTGGGTCGGGAGGTTCGCCGGTGAATGAGCTGGACCTGCGGCAGTGCCGAGCCGCGCTGGACCATGACGCCTTCTCAGGGGACTTCTCGCTGCGTCGGGTGGGCCCCGACGACGACCTGGCCCTGCTGCACTCCTGGATGAACGACCCGGAGGTGGCGCGCTTCTGGAGGATGTCGTGGCCTCTCGGAGAAATCGCGGCCTACCTGCAGCGACAGGACCGCAGCGCGCACTCCGCGGCGTATCTGGGCGAACTCGATGGCGTCCCGATGAGCTACTGGGAGCTCTACCGCGCCGACCTCGACCCGCTCGCCCAGCACTACGTCGCCCGTGCGCATGACGCCGGACTGCACGTGCTGCTGGGGCCGGCCGAATGCCGCGGGCGTGGCCTGGCGGTGAGCCTGCTCCGCGCGGTGTCGTCCTGGCAGCTGGACGCGGATCCGGACGCCACTCGGGTGGTCGCCGAACCCGACGCCGAAAACACCCGAGCGATTCGGGCGTTCGAGCGGGCCGGGTTCCGGCACACCGTCGACCTCGACCTGCCGAGCAAACGGGCCGCCCTCATGATCCGCGATCGGTAGCTCCTCCAGCGCACGGGCAGCGAACCCCGAGGTCAACGGGCCAGACTCACCGTCCACGCGGAGCGGAAGCTTATGTTAGCCTTCGCTAAGTTATCGGAGATCGAGAGGTGGGTGCAATGCCGCGCACGCTGGGGTGGATCAGGCAGTTCCACCAACCGGCCTCGCTCGACAGCATTCCGTTGCTGGTCTTCCCGCACGCCGGGTCCGGTGCGTCGGCCTACCGGGACTTCTCGAAGGTACTCAGCGGGAAATTCCACGTCGTCATCTTCCAATACCCCGGACGCCAGGACCGGGCGGCCGAACCCGCGCTGGCCTCGCTGAACGAGATCGCCGCTGGAGCATTCGCCGAATTCGCCGCGTCGGATCACGATCGCGCCGTCCCGGTGGTCACGTTCGGCCACAGCATGGGGGCGCTCGTCGCATTCGAGTTCGTCCGGCTCGCCGAAGCCGACGGGATCGAGGTACGGCACCTGCATGTCTCCGCTGCCGTTGCCCCCAGCAATGCCGCGGACAAACCATCGCACCCGAAGGATGACGAGGAAATCCTCAACCATCTCGCGGCGCTCGAGGGCACCGATTCCGATGTGATCGCCAACCGCGAACTCATGCGGCTCGCGCTGCCCGTAATCAAGGCCGACTACCACGCTTTCGACGCGTACTCGTGCGCCGACGACGTCAAGGTGGCGGCTCCGATTCACGCGATGGGCGGTGATCAGGACCCCTACATCACCATGGGCGACCTGTACGGATGGGGCAAGCACACCGACACCGTCAAGCTCACGATGTTCGACGGCGGGCACTTCTATCTCAAGTCGCATATCGATGCGGTCGCGGAGTTGTTGGCGTCGAGCGCGCAGTGCGAGCAAACCGCGTGAGCGACAACGGAGCTGCCGTGGCGGCGGCGACCGACCCGGTCGTCATCTCCGGCATGGCCGTCGAGGCGCCGGGAGGAATCGACAGTCCGGGCGCCCTATGGTCGGCCCTCACCCAGTCGCGTGAGCTGCTCGGCCCGTTTCCGCGTGATCGCGGGTGGACCGTCGATGATCTGCTGTCGTCGTCGCGGGTCGACGAGGGTTGGCGGCAGGTGTGCGACTCCGCCGGATTCCTGGACGGCGCAGGGTCGTTCGATGCGCCCTTCTTCGGCCTGACCGATCACGAGGCGATGGCGATGCACCCGCAGCAGCGCGTCGCGATGCGGGTGGCGTGGAAGGCACTGGAGAACGCCGGAATTAATCCAGCGACGCTCGAAGGTGCGGAGGCCGGCTGCTTCGTCGGGATGTCGATGACCGAGTACGGCCGCCGCACGACGACGACCGACGAGTACACCGGATTCCGGACCGTCGGAATGGGACAGCTCGGCGGCGCGGGCCGAATCTCGCACTGCCTTGGGTTGGTGGGTCCGTCGATCTCCATCGATACGGCGTGCGCATCGTCGTTGACCGCGGTGCAGCTGGCCGCCAACGCGATTCAGCTGGATGAGTGCGACTGGGCGCTGGCCGGCGCCGTGTGCGTTCTGGGAGCACCGGCAGCCTTCTACGAATTCTCCCGACTTCACGCTCTTTCCGCGGACGGGCATTGTCGGGCCTACTCCGACGACGCCACCGGAACCGTGTGGGGCGAAGGCGCGGGAATGGTTGTCGTCGAACGTGAATCACGGGCGCGCCAACTGGGTCACCGAATCTACGGACGCATCATGGCGATCCGCACCAACCACAACGGCAAGGGCAAACCGATCCTGGTCCCCCGAACGCGGGCCCAGGCGCAGCTCGTCTCCAAGACGCTCGATGCGGCCGGCATCGATCCCGTTGACATCGGCATGATCGAGGGACACGGCACCGCGACGCTGGCGGGCGATCCACAGGAACTGACCGCCCTCTTCACCACCTACGGCGCCGCTGGATCCGAGGCGCTGCTGGGCTCGATCAAGTCGAATGTCGGGCACGCGCAAGCGGCGTCGGGCATGCTCGGGCTGACCAAGCTGCTGCTGGCCGGCCAGCACGGTCAGATTCCGCCAACCCTGTTCGCCGACAATCCAACCAGGACGGTGGATTGGGATTCGACGGGCCTGCGGCTGGCCACAAGACTGCACCCCTGGCAGCCCAAAGGCGGCATCCGCTACGGCGCAGCTTCCTCATTCGGCGCCGGGGGCGCCAATGCGCACGCAATCATCGCCATGCCCGCGGGTTCCGGGGAGTGAGCAAGTGAAGCCCCTGACCTACCGGCTGCCCGACGACCGCATTCCCGTGCTGGTATCGGCGGATACCCGCGATCTGCTGCACGACGAGGCCGCGGCCCTGCTTTCCTATGCCAGCGACCATCCGGAGGTGGCACCGCAGCAGATCGCCGACATGCTGTTCCGGACGCGAGTCGCCCGCCGGCACCGGGCCCTGGCCATGGTTGGTGGGCGCGACGACTTGCTCGGCGCCCTGCGGGCTGTGTTCGATGGCGGGGAACATCCTGCGCTGGTTCGCGCCGAACCCGCCGCCAAGGCACGCAAGCTCGCCTATGTCTTTCCGGGGCAAGGAGTCCAGCGACCCGGGATGGGCCGGGTCTTCTATGACGCTGTCCCCGCGTTTCGAGCCGAAGTAGATCGCTGCGCCGAGGCGTTCGCGGACCGGCTCGGCGAGTCGCCGCTGGATTACCTTCTCGACGAGCATGTTTCGGCCGAAGATAAGGCGAGCACCGTCCAGCCGGCGCTGTTCACTCAGATGGTCGGGCTGGCCGCGATGTGGCGAGCTTTCGGGATTACGCCCGCCATCACCCTCGGCCACAGCCAGGGCGAGATCGCCGCGGCCTACGTGTCCGGCGCGATCACGCTGGCGGACGCTGTCAGCGTTGTCGGGATCCGCGCGCACGCCGCCGACGAGTTCGAATCCGGTGACTACGCAATGGCAGTCGTCGCCGCCGACCGCGATACCTGCGAGGACGTGCTGGCGCGTTGTCCGGGTTGGGCCGAGCTGTCGGTGATCAACTCACCGAGCATGGTGGGAATTTCCGGCGATCGGGAAACGGTCCAGAACGTCGTTGACACGCTCACCGAGCGGGGCACGTTCGCGCGCGTCATTCGCGTCCAGTATCCCGCGCACACCAGCTTGATCAATGGGCTCGCCGAAAAGGTGCGCGCGGCTACGCAGCGCGAACTACAGAATCCGAAGTTCCTGGACACCGAAATCGACTGCCTCGGAGCCACTCTCGGCGGCTCGATCACTTCGGACCTGGCGGCCGACGAATACTGGTTTTGGAACTTGCGCAACACCGTTCGGTTCGACAAGGCGATCGCCGCCGCGCTGGCTCTCGGCGTCGACACATTCGTCGAGCTGGCCGAGCATCCCACGCTGCAACTGGCGATCCAGGAGAATCTCACCACCCACGATGCCCTGGTACTCGGCACCTCCCTCCGAACGGCCACCGATCTCGGCGAGTTCACCCGCAATCTCGCGCATTTGGCCGTTCACGACCTGGATTACCGGTGGGAGTGTCTGGGCGCCGAACCCGACGGTCCCGCCCCACTGCCCCTGGTCGATTTCCCCAACACCCGGATGAATGACACCCGGCTGTGGCAGCTCTACCGCCCGGCTCTGCCCGAGACGGCGGAGTCGGCCCCCGAAGCTGACACCGCCAAGGCGCGACTCTTCGTCGAGGAGTGGGTGCGGCTGTCGCAGCGCTCGCTGGTACCGCCGCGTGCCATCGGCATCATCGATCACACCGGTGCCTGCCCGGAACTGTCCGCCGCCCTGTGCCGTGCGGCGGGAGACCTCGGCGCTACCGCTCGCGTGATCGACAGTATCTCAAGCGATCTCGATACACTGGTGATCCTCGTTCCGCGAACGCCGAAACTCGACGACTATGCCGCCGCGACCGAGGTCGCGAGGTTCTTTTCGCAGCGCACGTGGTGGCCGTCGGAGGTTGACGGCGCGATCGCCGACTGCTGGCTGGTGACGGTGGGCGGCGAGGCTGTGGTAGCCGACGACGCGCCGCCGGATGCCGTCCACGCGGCGGCGAGCGCGGGCTTCCGCAGCATCGGCGCCGACCATCCGGGCGTGGGATTCAAGCACCTCGATCTGCCGCCCGAAGCGACCACGTCCGAAGCCGCGAACGGGATCCTCGCCGCGCTGCACACCGGCGAAGAACCGGAGCTGGCACTGCGCAACGGCGGCCTGTATGCGAAGCGGATTGCCCCGGGCGACACGGTCCCCGCTGTCGCGGACGCCCCACCCGACCATGTGCTCATCATCGGCGGCACCGGAAATCTCGGACTCGAATTCTGCGATCACTTCGCGCGGCGCGGCGCCCGCCGCATCACGCTGGCGAGCAGATCAGGCGAGACCGCCGCCGCCGTCGCGGATCGGCTGCGCCAGATCCGTTCGGCCACAACGACGGACATCCACGTCCCCCGATGCGACGTGGGCGACCAGGCGGCGGTGGCGCGACTGGCCGCCGAGAATCCTCCGGCGGATTTGATAATCCACGCCGCCGTGGAGTATTCGGCGATCGAACTGGCCGACATCACCACCGAAACGGTCGACCACGCGATGCGGGCCAAGGTTGTCGGCATCGCCCGGGTGCTCGCGACGTATCCGCGGGCCGAGAACTGCCGGGTCTTGCTGTGCTCTTCGGCCAGGGCGACGATCGGTGGCCGCGGCCAGGTCGTCTACGCCGCGGCCAATCGCATGCTCGACGCCATGGCGCATCGGTTCCGTGCCGAGGGGTTGGACTGCGTTTCCGTGCAGTGGGGTCAGTGGACGGTCCATTTCGATCTCGACGCGACCAGCACGGCGCAGCTGGCCGCGATCGGCGTCATTCCCATGACTCCCGCCGATGCGCTGGCGGTGGGAATGAGGGAGTTCCACGGCAATGCCATCGTGTTGGCGTACGACTTCGATCTCGCCCGTCCGGTGCTGGAGGCCTACGGCTACGGGCCCCTGATATCCCGGCTGTCGGGGCCGCCCGTCGAAGTCCGATCGGCCGTTGCGGATTCGGACATCTCGGGACGGCTGCTGGGCCTGCTGGCCACGACCATCGGCGAGGACCGCACCGAAAACATCGACATCACAGCCCCCATGGTCGCGATCGGCCTGGATTCGTTGCAGGCCCTGGAGCTGCGCCGCCGCGTGAAGCTCGAGTTCAATCACGATCTGGAGGTAGCGGATCTTCTGGGCGGGGCTTCGATCGCGGACGTGCTGACGAAGTTGAATTCCCTGTAATCACTTGCGCCACTTAGGCTTCTGTGGTCACAATCGGGCCATTCGTGTCGGTGGGCGTTCGTAAAATTTGAGGCATGGGTTGCAGCAGCCGCGAAGAGATCGTGGAGATCTTCGACACGCTCGACGCCAACCTGGACCGCTTGTGCGAGCTGTCTTTTGACGTGTTAACCACCCCGGAACTGATGCGGGCACTCGAGCGCCTGGAGCGCGTCGCCCGCCGCCCACGCGCACCCCAGCACAGCATCATCAACCAACTCGACGCGCAGGCCGGCGAGGAAGAGTTGGGCGGCACGCTGCGGTGCGCGTTGGCCGACCGGCTGCGCATTACCAAGACCGAAGCCAGCCGGCGCATCGCCGACGCCGAAGATCTCGGGCCACGGCGCGCACTGACCGGTGAGCCGCTGGCGCCGCTGCTCAGTCATACCGCGGCCGCGCAACGCGACGGGCTGATCGGGGATGGGCACGTGAAGGAGATCCGAGGCTTCTTCGCCCACCTGCCTGCCGAGGTGGACCTGGGTACCCGCGAAGCCGCTGAAGCCGACCTGGCCGGCAAGGCAGCCGGGTATCGCCCCGATGAATTGGCCACATACGCCGGGCGGATCATGGACTGGCTCAACCCCGATGGGGAATTCAGCGACGACGAACGCGCCCGCAAGCGCGGCATCATGCTGGGCAAGCAGGAATTTGACGGGATGTCGCGCGTCAGCGGCCTAGTGACCCCCGAACTGAGGGCCGCCATCGAGGCCGCGCTGGCCAAGTTAGCCGCCCCCGGCGCGTGCAACCCCGACGACGAAACTCCCTTCGTGGACCTGACACCCGACGAGGATGCGGTGCGGCGCGATCACCGCTCGGCAGCCCAACGCAACCACGACGGATTGCTCGCCGGATTGCGCGCCCTGATCGCCTCGGGCGAGTTGGGTCAGCACAACGGGCTACCGGTGTCGATCATCGTGACCACGACGCTTAAGGATCTCGAGACCGCCACCGGTAAAGCCCTGACCGGTGGGGGCACCCTGGTGCCGATGTCGGACGTGATCCGCTGGGCCAGCCACGCCCATCATTACTTGGCGATCTTCGATCGCGGCAAACCCCTGGCGCTGTATCACACGAAGCGCCTGGCCTCCCCGTCGCAGCGAATTATGTTGTACGGCAAGGAACGTGGGTGTACCATGCCCGGCTGCGACGCGCCTGCCTACCACAGCCAGGTCCACCACGTCCAAGGCTGGACCAAAACCCACCGCACCGACATCGACGACCTCACCCTGGCCTGCGGACCGGATAACCGGCTCGTCGAGAAGGGCTGGACCACCCGCAAAAACGCCAACGGCGACACCGAATGGCTCCCGCCACCCCACCTGGATTACGGGCGACCCCGCGTCAACACCTTCCACCACCCGGAGAAACTGCTAGCGCCCGACGACGACGAACCCAATTGACGCCGGCGGCCTAACCGATCAAACCGGGCCGCTCCATGATCGCGAGATTTTCGGACCCGACTTCACCCAGCCCGGCGCCAAGCACCCGGTCGGACAGCAGCCCCAGGCAGCTCAGGTTCGGGAATCCGGGGCCCTCGTTGACGCCAGACAGGTTGGGCAGCAACAGTTTCGGGGTGATGCCCGCAACGGCGAGGTCGTGGCCGATGGAGTCCTCCAGGCGCTCGCCGGTCAGCGACCCGCCCAGCCCAAGCGTCAGCAGGTCAACCGCGGGCTGTTGCAACAGCGGGACAAACCACAGCGGGTCGGCGCCGGAGCCATCGATCACAAGGTCGAAGTTGTGCAGCATCTCGCGTGGTTCGCCATTGGTGTCAGTGCTCAGCGTGATCCAGATTCGGTTGTCGCGGTCGAGCACGCGAGCCACGCGCCCGCGCAGATGCTTGATCCTTTCGTCGGCAAGCAACGACTCCTGAACCCGCGCGGAGAACACGCCGCGGTCGGTGCGGGCAATGCATTCACGCCGCTCGGCCGGCGTGAGGCTGCGCCACCCGGCGGGGTCGGAAAACAGCGAGTTCTCGAAGAAACCCTCACCGCGGGTGAACAGCGTTGCCTGCGGCGAGATCGCTGTGATCGTCGAAATCCTGTGGTGGAAAAGCTCATTGAGCATCGACGCCGCGGTCTCCCCGCCGCCGATGACCGCCACGTTTTCGGCGACGATCCGGTCGTGGCTGTTCGCACGGTCCCAGAACTGCGCGATCGACAACACGCGTGGGTCACCCGGAAGGATGCACCGTTCCGGTTGCCCCGGCCCCGTGATCATCAGCGCGTCGGCGGTCAGGCTCGACTCGTGGGTGTCCAGCACCCAGCGCGATTCGTCGACCGAAATCCGAACCACCTCGCCGCGAACGACTTTCAAGCCCACCTCGTCGGCGACCCAGCGCAGATACCGAGCCCAGGTGTCGTGCGTCGGCGCCGGCCTGCCCCGGTCGACCCAGCCCACGAACTGGTCCGAGGCAACCAGATACGACTGCCAGCTGAACCGTATCATCCGCTCGTCGACCTCGGTGTTGCGTCCCGGCACCAGCGTGGAACGGTACGGGAATCCGACGTCCTTTTCGGGACTGGTACCCAACCGCTGCCGCCCGTCGGTCCAGCCGCCGCCGGCTCGCCAGTTGGCCGCGACGCCCGTGCGTTCGACGGCGACGACGTCGGGAACGTCGACGCCCATGTCGCGCAGCACCGCCGCCTTCGCGGCTACCGCCACCGCCTTCGCGCCGGCTCCGATGATCGCCATCGTCCCGCTCACCGAGCCTCCGCCCATGGCGCGCGAACGCGGGGAAGCACGCCGGCGAATGATGCGCCAACCACAACCCCACCTCCGTCGCTCAGCTTAGCTCAGGCTGTCCTAACTTTTGTGTACGCTACCCTATGGCTCAAGCCAGTCCACAGGCCAGTACACGCCTGCCCCGAGGAGCCCACCGAGGTGCCTGTAACCCCGCCCCCGCCGTCCGAAACCGCAGGTACGGATGGGTTCGTGGCTTTTCCGCCACAGCGGGCCGCGGCGTACCGGGCGGCCGGCTACTGGACCGGGTGCACCGTCGACACACTGCTGCGAGATGCCGCGACGACGTGGCCCGACCGCGTTGCGGTCGTGGACGACACGGGCAGCCATACGTACTGCGAGCTGGACGAACTTGCCGAGCAAGCCGCCGGCGGTTTGACCGCCCTGGGTATACAGCCCGCTGACCGGGTGCTGCTGCAGTTGCCCAATTCCCGCCGATTCGCCGTGGCCCTGTTCGGTCTGCTGCGCGCCGGGGCCATTCCGGTGATGTGTCTACCCGGGCATCGGCTCGCAGAACTCAGCCGCTTCGCGGCGGTCAGTGGTGCTGTCGGGCTCGTGATTGCTGACATGGCGAACGGCTTCGACTACCGGGCGATGGCCGAGCAGCTGGTCAACGCGCATCCGCAACTCCGCCATGTGGTCATCGACGGGGACCCCGGTCCGTTCATTTCGTGGTCGGCGCTGCCCGCCGGTGAGCCGCCCGCAATCGTCGGTGACACCGCGTCACCGGCGCTGCTTTTGGTGTCGGGTGGCACCACCGGCGCGCCGAAGCTGATCCCCCGCACTCACGACGACTACGTCTACAACGCCACTGCCAGCGCCCAGCTGAGTGGGCTGACGAAAGACGACGTGTATCTCGTCGCGTTGCCCGCCGCGCATAATTTCCCGCTGGCATGCCCCGGGCTCCTCGGCGCGATAACGGTCGGCGCCACAGTGGTTTTCAGCGGCGATCCGAGCCCGGAGGCCGCGTTCGCCACGATGGAACGGCACCGTGTCACCGTCACCGCGCTGGTGCCGGCGCTGGCCAAGCTGTGGGCGCAAGCCTGCGAGTGGGAGCCGGTGACACCAACGTCGTTGCGGCTCTTGCAAGTTGGTGGCTCCAAGCTAGAGGCCGAGGATGCCCGGCAGATACGCGCCGCGCTGACTCCCGGTCTGCAGCAGGTATTCGGCATGGCGGAGGGACTGCTGAACTTCACCCGGCTCGACGACCCTCCGGACCTGGTCGACCAGACCCAGGGTCGGCCACTCTGCCCTGCCGACGAGCTGCGCGTCGTCGACACCGACGGCCATCCGGTGGCGCGGGGCGAAGAGGGCGAGCTGCTGGTACGCGGACCGTACACGTTCAACGGCTATTTTCGCGCGGAACGCGATAACGAGCGCTGCTTTGATCCCGACGGCTTCTACCGCAGCGGCGACCTCGTCCGCATCCGGCACGACGGCTACCTGGTGGTCACCGGTCGGACCAAAGACGTCATCTGCCGCTGCGGTGAAACCATCGCCGCCCAGAGCATTGAAGAGCCGCTGCTGACTCACGCGGCCATCTGGTCGGCTGCCGCGGTCCCCCTCCCCGATTCTGACCTGGGGGAAAAGATCTGCGCGGTAGTCGTTTTCGCCGGGGCCCCGATGACACTTGCCGAGGTGAACGCCTACCTCGACGAGCGCGGGGTGGCCGCTCATGCACGGCCTGACATGCTGATCGCGATGGCCGCCCTGCCCACGACGCCGGTCGGCAAGATCGACAAACGGGCGATCGCTCGGCAGGTCGGCGTCGCGGGCACTCAGTCACTTTAATTGGCATACTTGGGTGGTGCCGCTCGAAAATCTTGGACGCCTATTGCTGCGCGCCGCACCTGTCGTCAATGCGCCGGTGGCCGCCTTGGCCAACTCGCCCCGCTTCGGCAGGTTAATAAATCGGAACATCGCAATGGTGACGTATACCGGACGACGGTCCGGACGCACATTCAGCATCCCCGTGTCCTATCGCCGTTCGGGTGACGACGTGGTAATCAGCGTCGGCATGCCTGACGCAAAGACGTGGTGGCGGAATTTCCTCAACGACGGCGCGCCGCTCACGTTGCGAATTGACGAGACGGATCGCGTTGGACACGCGGTCGCCAACCGGGACGACAAGGGCCGCGTCACCGTCACGGCGCGACTGAGCAGCTGACGGACACGCCTACCGTCCGCTAAGCGTTAGCGTCCCTTCGGTTTTCAGCACCTTGCTGGCCGTGATCCTTTCGGTCTTGCGAGCTTCTCGCTCCAGGTAGCGCTGCTTGGATTCGTCGAATTTGTCGCTGGCTTGCTCGAGCTCCTTGATCAGCATGGCCAGATCGTCGCGCATCCACGCGGCCTCGCCGGTGAAGTCCTCGCGTTCGAAAATCCGCCACTTCTTCAGCACCGGCATGACCACCTCGTCCAGGTGTATGCGTGGGTCGTAGACGCCGCCGACGGCGATGATCACCGCCTTGCGACGGAATTCGGGGACCGTGAAGCCCGGCATCTTGAAGTTGCGCAGAATCCGATGCACCGACTTCAACGCCTGGTTGGGCGCGATGTCCAGGCCAGCGGCGCTGACGTCCCGATAGAACAGCATGTGCAGATTCTCGTCGTGCGAGACCCGGGCGAGCAGTTGGTCGGCGATCGTCTCGTTGCAGGCTTTGCCGGTGTTGCGGTGCGAGACGCGGGTGGCCAGCTCCTGAAACGAGACGTACATGACGGAGTCGAAAACACTCTCAGCAAACAGGTCTCCCTGGTGATTCTGTCCCGGGCTGAAACCCCGGGTCATTTGCTCCATGCGCAGTTTCTCCAACTCGACGGGGTCGACGGCGCGGGTGACCACCAGGTAATCGCGCAGCGCCGTGCTGTGCCGGTTCTCCTCGGCGGTCCACCGGTTGACCCACTGGCCCCAGGGTCCATCCATGCTGAAGTTCATTGCGATCTCGCGGTGATACGACGGCAGGTTGTCCTCGGTCAGCAAGTTCTGGACCATTGCCACCTGGGCCACGTCCGAGAGACGACTCTGCCCGGGCTCCCAGTCCTGCCCGCCCCGGGCGTAGAAATTCTTGCCGTCGGACCACGGTATGTAGTCGTGCGGGTTCCACTCCTTGAACATCGAAAGGTGGCGGTTAAGCAAGCGCTCGGCCACGGGCTCGAGCTCGTGGAGTAGCTGCATGTTGGTCAAGTCCTTGGACACGGACCCCTCCCAGTTATGTGTTCCGATAAGTAACACTCAATGTATGTGTATAAGCCGGTCACATGCAACCAGACACGCCGCGGCGCGACTACGAGTCACGCCCGTCGACCGGCGTAATCAGCCCGAGGTTGCCGTCGTAGCGGGGATACAGCAACTGGCCGCGGCCACTCGCGGGATCGGTGAAAAACAGCAATCGCGAACGGTGCTCACGCATCCGGCGCACGGCGGCGGCCTCGGTGAGTCCCGGTGCCCGATGGGGATTCACCACCAGCGGCACCGGCGGACCGGAAAGGTTCGACGAACATAACCACCCGGGGGGAAACACCTGGCGCTGGCGCGCCAGCCGCAGCCCGGACGGCCCGGCCCGGTACACCACGGCGTCCTCCCCGGTCTCGACGTCGGTGAACAGATGCGCGTCGTAATCCATTGCATCCATGACCTCTGCCGCCTGCATAGGGGTCAGACGCTGGGTCAGAGCCTCCTTGCGGCGGGCGACGACGGTGTCTGGTCCCGCGGTCAAAATCCGGCGGGTCAAATCGGGCCACGGTCGCGGGCGCCACGGTGCGGACAGCGACTCGATCTGACGATCCAGCCTGGTCAGCGCCGGCGTGAGGTCACCGGTGCCCGCAGTGACGGCCATCACGCGCGCTGGGGTGTCGCGCACCCGGAGATTCACCTGCACGACCATCGGTCCGCCGCCGCAATTCCCCGTTTTCAGCCGTACCCGAGCACCCCCGGTGATCTCTCGACGGGCTAACGCGCAACCCACCGCGCGCGCCAACCGCTCGGCGTGTGATGAGGAGACCCGGCGGTTGGAAAGCATTACGACGTCGGGGAATTCCCGCACCGACCATGGCTCGGGTGCATACACGGCACAGCGACCCCGCTTTCACTACCATGCGCAAGCACCATCGTTTGCGGCTCGGTCTGAAGCATCGCCAGCCGGCGCGTACGCCAACTAGGGCCAAAAGGCCCCACACAAAAATGCCGTTCGTCACCGGACCCGGGGTCGGCCACCAGGGCGACGAGTGGCGCTAGGGACGCGGAATCAGATACGGCGCCAGCGTGGACAGCTTCTCGCAGGTCTCTTCGAATTCACGTTCAGGTTCCGACGCTTCGATGATGCCGGCGCCGGCCCGCAGCCAGGTCTTCCCGTCCTGCTCGTAGGCCGCTCTCAGCGTCAGGGCGGCATCCAGCCCGCCGTCTGAGGAAATCGTCACGACCGCACCGGAATACAGACCGCGTGGGCCGTCGTCGAGGCGCAAGATGGCCTCGACACCGGCGGCTTTAGGGATACCGGAGGCGGTGACCGCCGGGAAAAGTGCCTCCAGCGCGTCCATCCGGTCGCTCGACGGGTCCAGACGCGCGCTGATCGTCGAACCGAGGTGTTGCACGCTCCCCCGCTCACGGACCGTCATGAAATCGGTGACGGCCGCAGTGCCCGGTTCCGCGATCTCGCTGATTTCTTGAAGCGAGCTGCGCACCGAAATAGCGTGCTCCACAATCTCTTTAGAGTTCGATTCGAGGTCGTCACGCGCCTCACGGTCAAGCGCCGAACCACGTCCGAGCGCGCGGGTGCCGGCCAACGGCTCGGTGATCACCGCACCATCGCGGCTGACCGCTGCGACCAACTCCGGGCTGTACCCCACAGCGCGAATTCCGCCCAGCCGCAACAAAAAGGACCTGACCGGGGTGTTGTGCCGGCGCCCCAGGCGATAGGTGGAAGGAAAGTCAAGCGCGAAAGGCACTTCGACACAACGAGACAGGATCACCTTGTGGTAGCGGCCGGCGGCGATCTCGCGGACGGCTGCCGCGACCCGATCCCGATAGCCGGACGAGTCGGCCGTGACGTCAACCGCGCGGGCCTCCGGCATTGCGCGGACCCCGTCGCCGAGCAACTCGCGCACCGTGTCGAGGTGACCGGCCCCGGCGCCGAACAGTCGAATCTCGTTCCGGTTCAGCACGATTCGTGTGCGCGGCCAGAAGATTCGGGCCAATGGGGTTCGCGGCGCAAGCCGCTCCTGCAACCCGTAGCGGTAGGCGCCGAATTCAAAGGCGATCCAGCCGAAAACCTGGTCGGTCTCCAGCAGCAACCGGTCTATCGCTTCGCCCAGGACCGGTCCTGGTCGACCCGACCAATGCTGCCGCTGAGTCACGCCGTCGCGGATGACGCGCAATTCGTCGCTATCCAGCTCGACCATTGCGAGCACCCCGGCGGCCAGAACCCATTGACCGTCACGCTCGTAGAGCAGGTACTCCTCGCCGACTCGCTCGGGCAACACCGCCGCCAGCTCGGCTGCCAGGTCCGCGCGGTCGACGTGATCCGGTAGCGGTGCCGACAGTGACGCGGTGCCTGCAGAACTGGGCTTGATGCTGACATCGGTCACAGCTAGTAAATGTAGCCTAACCTATGTAACTGGGCGCAACCCTTTCTACTAACCGTGGCGAACCCCACTGCCGGGCGCCACGCGGAGAGCCCTAACAAGGCTTTAACGACGACCGTTTTCGCTCATCGCAGCTAACGGCGGTCGCCATCGAACACCGGCGACCGGCAGGAACATCAACAGTTCGCAAGGGGCTTGCAGTCGGCGAGAAGTCCACGCAGGTGGGGTCGACGAGGTCTTGATCAACCGACAGAGCGGTGTACGGTCGATCTTTGGCCTGGCCGACTTCGGGGGAAATCGGCTGGCACCGCTCGCCTTCGGCGCAACGGTCGAGTGACACAACGCCAGCGCGACTCCCCACAGCAAATCCACAACATAGTCACAGTGGATTCACGCTAAACGCGCATTACCCAGCCCGACCAGCGCGGCTCTGACGACTGACTTTAGACAACAGGGGCTATTCGTGCACGCGTCGACCGAACCTGGGCATAACTCGACGTGTCCGAGTGGCGGTCCCACATCGGCGGCGATAAATTTTTGCACGGTCTCGGGAGTTCGTGGTTGCCCTGGTGGCACACGGTGCTGCTTCCCCTGATCGCCGCATCAACAAGAGAGGCACCAATGCTGCAAGAGTTTTGGCAGAACTTCACGCACAACCTGTTCAAGCCGCTCCTGCTGTTCTTCTACTTCGGGTTCCTGATTCCGATCCTCAAGGTGCGGTTCGAATTCCCTTATGTGATCTATCAGGGCTTAACCATGTATCTCCTGCTGGCCATCGGCTGGCACGGAGGCGAAGAGCTCGCCAAGATCAAGCCCGAGGAGGTCGGCAGCATCGCCGGCTTCTTGATCCTGGGCTTCGTGTTGAACTTCGCGATCGGAGGCTTGGCCTACCTGCTGCTGAACGTCATGAGTTCGATGCGAAAAGTCGATAAGGCGACGGTCGCCGGCTATTACGGGTCGGACTCGGCAGGGACCTTTGCCACCTGTGTCGCCTTTTTGGCGGGTGTGAACATCGCCTTCAATGCCTACATGCCGGTCATGCTGGCCGTCATGGAGATTCCTGGCTGCCTGGCGGCGTTGTACCTGGTCGCGCGGCTGCGGCACCGGGGTCTGAACGAGGCGGGGTACATGCCCGGCGAGCCCGGATACATCCCGCCGGTCAAGGTCGGGGTCGGTCCCGGCACCGCCGCGCGGCCCCCGCACGGCCAGAGCCTGGAGACCGAGGACAAACGCGGCATCGAGCAAGAGCTGGAGCTCTCGATGGAAAAGCTGGAGCATCCGAACTGGGAGCCCGACCGGTCCCCCGCTCTCGGGAAGCCCAAGAGGATGCCCATCTTCTCCCGTGATCTCCTGCAGGAAGTGTTCCTCAACCCCGGGCTCGTACTCCTGATCGGCGGCATCCTTATCGGCCTCATCAGTGGGCTGCAAGGGCAGAAGGTCGTTGCAGACGACGACAAATTCTTCGTATTGGCATTCCAGGGTGTGCTGTGTCTGTTCCTGCTCGAGATGGGCATGACGGCGTCGCGCAAGCTGAAAGACCTGCGAGCAGCGGGCCCCGGTTTCATCGTCTTCGGTCTGCTGGCGCCGAATATCTTTGCGCCGCTAGGAATCATCGTCGCCCACAGCTACGCGTCGCTCACGCACACCGATTTCAAGCCGGGAACCTACGTGCTGTTCGCGGTGCTGTGCGGTGCGGCGTCCTACATCGCCGTCCCGGCGGTCCAGCGGCTGGCGATCCCCGAGGCCAGCCCAACGTTGCCGTTAGCCGCATCACTGGGTTTGACGTTTTCGTACAACGTCACTATCGGGATCCCGCTCTATATCGAGGTCAACCGTTTGATCTCGCACTGGTTCTGATCTCCTGAGGCCGAAGGCTCCGCGTCGGCCAGCAGTCGGTCACGCGGAGCGAGCACCGTGCCACTGTGCGGCCGTCGGCTGATGTCCTACTAAACGCCATGGGCCACAGGATTATTGACGGGTGCCGTCTTGACCCGCCGCGATGCCCGACTCGGTGAGTAGCTTCGGCTCACGGCACTTCTGGAAGTTGCCCGCTACGCAGGCTGTCACGCGAACCCGACACACAAGCCACCCAGACCGAATGGTTGATAGTGCCCGCAACAGGGTTGTTAATTGTGCGTAAAGACGGCTTCACCCAGTTGACTTAGGTCCCGTGAGTCCTCAAGGTACTAATGGTGTTTGCGGACGCCCCGCGATAGTTGCTGCTCACCTCATCGCCGGACTGAATCAACCGGAGGCACCGATGCTTGATGAGTTCTGGCAGAACTTCACCCACAATCTCTTCAAGCCGCTGTTGCTGTTCTTCTATTTCGGTTTCCTCATCCCGATCCTGAAGGTTCGGTTCGAGTTCCCCTACGTGATCTATCAGGGCCTGACCATGTACCTGCTGGTGGCCATCGGCTGGCAAGGGGGCGAAGAACTCGCCAAGACCCAACCGGCCGACATCGACAACATCGCCGGCTTCACCGTCCTGGGGTTCGCCTTGAACTTCGCAATCGGATGCTTGGCCTACTTCCTGCTGAAGTACATGACCCGTCTGCGGCGAGTCGACCGGGCGACGGTCGCCGGATATTACGGTTCGGACTCGGCGGGAACCTTCGGTACCTGCGTGGCCGTCCTGGCGGGCGTGCACATCGCCTTCAACGCTTACATGCCGGTCTTGCTGGCAGTGATGGAGATTCCGGGCTGCCTGGTGGCGCTGTACCTGGTGGCGCGACTGCGGCACCGAGGTCTCAGTGAATCGGGCTACATGCCGGACGAACCCGGCTACACCCCGCCAGTCGAGGTCGGGGCCGGTCCGGGCACCGCCGCGCGGCCCCCGCACGATCGGATTCTCACGACCGAGGAGGAACGCGGTGTCGAGCAGCAGCTCGAGCTCTCGATGGAAAAGCTGGAGCATCCGAACTGGGAGCCCGACCGGAGTCCGGCGATCGGCAAGGCCAAGAGGATGCCCATGTTCTCCGGCAAGCTCCTGCAGGAAGTGTTCCTCAATCCCGGGCTGATTCTCCTCGTCGGCGGCATCATGATCGGCTTCATCAGTGCACTGCAGGGGCAGAAGGTCGTTCACGACCAGAACGAGTTCTTCGTTGCGGCGTTCCAGGGTGCCCTCTGCCTGTTCTTGCTCGAGATGGGCATGACAGCGTCCCGTAAGTTGCGTGATCTCAAGTTCGCCGGCCGCGGTTTCATCTTGTTTGGCCTGCTGGCGCCCAATCTGTTTGCGACACTTGGGATTCTGATCGCCCACGGGTACGCCTCCGTCACCGACACCCACTTCCAGCCGGGCACTTATGTGCTGTTCGCGGTGCTTTGCGCCGGGGCGTCCTACATCTCGGTCCCAGCGGTCCATCGGCTGGCCATCCCCGAGGCCAGCCCAACCCTGCCTTTGGCCGCATCACTGGGTTTGACGTTTTCGTACAACGTCACGATCGGAATCCCGCTCTACATCGAAATCGCCCGCGCCGTCGGGCACTGGTTCCCGGTTGCTGCCTGACACACGTCGATATCGGCATCCCGCTCTGCATCGAGACCGCCCCATAGTGACGTGCTGATTCGCGCTCAATGAAACGGCGCTACCCGAGCAGCATGCACACTACGTCGGGTAATCCTGAAAGACGTCTTCGGCAGGTAGTCCGGAGAGTTCTAGCCGCACGGGCTTCCGCACCCTAGCGCCGATGACCGTGAGTATTAATCCGGCCACTCGCCGCGTCGCATGCCAGCTGGACGTACTACCCACCCGACACCCGTGGGGTGACTGGATGTTTCCGGGTTGCCAAAGTGCGGTGTCAAATGCTCGTAAAACTCGTGTCAATAGTTCGTAAAGACCAGTTCACTTCGGCCACCGCGGGTGCGAGAGGGAGGATGCTGCATGAGTCCCGTGAGAATTTCACCTACACCCTGTTTGAGCTGCTGTTGAGAGGAGACTCACCGATGCTGTTGAAAGGGGGCTCACCCACGCAAATGCATGTGACCGTTCCGACCGAAAAGCCCCGCAATGGCCTCGCCGGTCTCAAACACTGGCCCTATGACCTTCGCTCGGGTTTCACGGTGGCCATGATCTCGCTGCCATTCTCGATGGGAATCGCGATGACCTCGGGTGCGCCGCCGATCTGCGGGATCATGTCGGCGATCATCGCTGGTTTCATCCTGCCGTTTTTAGGCGGCTCATATGTAACCATCAGCGGCCCGGCCGCGGGACTGGCGCCGGCCCTGTTCGCTGGCATGATCGCACTGGGACACGCCCGCCTAGGCCACGGCTCTACCTCGGAATTGCTTGCCGTTGGATACCCTCTGGTCCTGGTCGCCATCGCCATCGCGGGCGTGTTCCAAGTCATCCTGGCCAAGTTGAAGGTCGCCCGGCTTAGCGCCATCTTCCCGGCCGCAGCCATCCACGGCATGCTGGCAGCGATCGGCCTGATGATCATCGTCAAGCAGATCCCTCTCTTCATGGGAGTGAAGTTCGAGGCCCACGAATTCTGGGCGGTCCTGGGCGAAGTGCCCAGCCACGTCCATTCGATGAGCCCCAAGGTCTGCGCCCTGGGGGTCGGTTGCCTGGTGGCGCTGTTCGCGCTCGCGGTCGTGCCCTGGCGGCTGCTGAAGGTCATGCCTCCTCCGGTCTGGGTGTTCCTAGGCGGCACGTTAGTCAGCACATTCATCCTGAAGGTGGACAAATCCCACCTGATCAACATTCCCGACTCGCTCGAGCACGGGATCGTCTTCCCCCACTTCGGTGAGGCATTCACCAATACCGCCGTGTTGCTGCCCCTGGCCTACCTGGTCGTCACCCTGCTCTTGATCGACGCGACCGAATCCCTGGCGACAATCTCGGCCGTAGACAACATCGACCCCTACCGCCGCCGGTCCGACCCGGACCGGACCTTGCTGGCCATGGGCGTGTCGAACGGCGCCTCGAGCCTGCTCGGCGGCTTGACCATCATCCCCGGCATGGTCAAGAGCACGGCGAATGTCCTGGCCGGCGGCCGGACCCAGTGGGCCAACTTCTACAACGCCTGCTTCCTGCTGACATTCGTGCTGTTCGGCCGCTACGTGATCGACATGGTCCCGATGGCGGTCCTGGCCGCCATCCTGGTCTTCATCGGCTACAAGCTGTGTAAGCCCGCGCTTTGGGTCAAGGTCGGGCGGGTCGGGACGGAGCAGTTCGTCGTCTTCGCCACCACATTGTTCGTGACCGTGACGACGGACCTACTCATCGGCATCGTCGCCGGCATCGCCCTGGAGTTGGTCCTGAACCTGTGGTACGTGGGCCTATGGCACACGCTGAGCAACGGTGCGGAAGTCGCTAAGCCGAATTTTGGCATGCGCTTCCTCAGTCTCTTCCGCAATCCGGTGTCCCAACGGGAATTGGCTGAGGACACATACCACCTGTACCTGGATGGTCCCCTTGTCTGTTTCAACCTGTTCCACGTGATTCGGGAGCTGAGGCAGCTTCCGGACGATACACGGGCGGTGTATCTCCACTTGAGCACCCGTGTGCCTCTCGTCGATCACACGACAGGTGAGTCCCTCCGCTATTTCCTGGAGGAGTTCAGCGGCCAAGACCAGAGTCCGAGGCTGGTGATCGAGGGATGGGACCACATGCGGCGCCTGTCCAAACATGAGACGAGCACGCGGATCGCCATAGCCAACGTCCACGAGTTGGGGGCCGCTCAAGCTACGGATTGACGGCCGACCGACTCTTCTGTTGGCGGCCGTGAGGCCCGGCTCGTGCTCGCATCATGTGTCTTTAGTCGCGTTGCCGGCTCTAGATCGAGATCGCGCGTCTCCTCGGGCACTGGCTACCGAGCGCCTGAGAACTACCCCAGCAGCGTGCGCACGACCCGGTCGGCCAGCAGCCGTCCGCGGGCGGTGAGTACCAGTCTGTCGCCTTCGGTTACCAATAGCCCGTCGGCGATCACCGTATGGGCGCGTTCGCGTTCGGCGGCATCGAGCGCCGCGAGCGGCAGCCCTTGGCGCAGACGGGTTTTCAGCAGCACGTCTTCGGTGTGCAGCGCCTCCGCGTCAAGTTGCTCGAAACCGGCTACGGGCAGAGTGGCGTCGGCCAGCACCTCTGCATAGGCGTTGGGGTGCTTGACATTCCACCAGCGTGTCGTGCCGATGTAACCGTGCGCCCCCGGTCCCGCACCCCACCAGTGGCCGCCGTCCCAGTAGCCGAGGTTGTGTCGGCATTCACCGCCCGGGCGGCACCAGTTGGACACCTCGTACCAAGCCAACCCGGCGGCCGACAGCCGCGCGTCGACCAGTTCGTAGCGGTGCGCCAGCACGTCGTCGTCGGGGGCGGCCAACTCACCGCTTCGGACCCGCCGGGCCAGCGCGGTGCCCTCCTCGACGACCAGAGCATAGGCCGACACATGGTCGACACCCGTCTCGATCGCAGTGTCGACCGACCACAACAGGTCGTCGTCGGACTCCCCCGGCGTGCCGTAGATCAGGTCCAGGCTGACGTGTTCGAAGCCGGCAGCCAACGCCTCGCGGGCCGCGTCCGCCGACCGGTTCGGTGTGTGTATCCGGTCGAGCACCCCCAAGACCCGCGGCGCCACCGACTGCATGCCGAGCGATACCCGCGTATAGCCGGCCGCGCGGATGGCGTCGAAGAACTCCGGCCACGTCGACTCGGGGTTGGCCTCGGTGGTGACTTCGGCGTCCGGCGCCAACGTGAAGTGTTCGCGCACCATGTCGAGCAGCGTGGCCAGGCGCTCACCCCCCAGTAACGACGGCGTGCCACCGCCGACAAACACGGTGCTCACCGTTGGTGCGTCCAACCGCGCGGCCGCCAGCTCGAGCTCCGTGCGCAACGCCAGCAGCCAGGCGTCCGGGTTGACGCCACCCAACTCGGCCGGCGTATAGGTGTTGAAATCGCAATAACCGCAACGAGTTATGCAGAACGGGACATGCACATACACACCGAACGGCCGCCCGGGGTTCGCCTGCATGGCGGGCAGATCGACCGGTGCCTGGCGAAGGGTCATGCCAAATCTTTGCACGATGTCCCGTTCTCAGCTGATTCCCGGCTTTGTCTACCAAATCACCCAGACTTGGCGGGTAGTTTTAATCACCGTGAGAAGAAATTTGACCTGGTTGTATGGCTTGTCGCGATCCATGGCAGAATGGGCGCGTGATCGCCGCCAACCCGAACCTGCGCTTCCCTTTGCGGACAGCCCTGGTGGCGCGGCGGCATATCGACCTCAAGCGCGTCTGTAGCTGTTGCTGTCTGCCTTGATGTCGTAGACCCAGCCCCCCTGTACTCCAGCCCGGCCACCGGATCTGCGCCACCGGAAGAGAACCGGTGTTCTGCGCGTTCCATGGCTGACAACGTTCGCGAAGGAGCCCCCCGAATGACGACAGCGCGTCCGGCGAAAACTCGCGACGAGGGCCAGTGGGCGCTCGGAAGTCGCGAGCCGCTCAACGCCAACGAGGAGTTCAAGCAGGCCGGCCCGCCGCTTGAGGTTCGGGACCGCATCGAGAACATCTACGCCAAGCAAGGCTTCGACAGCATCGAGAAAAACGACCTGCGCGGCCGGATGCGCTGGTGGGGCCTGTACACCCAGCGCGAGCAGGGTTACGACGGCAGCTGGACCGGCGACGAAAACATGGACAAGCTCGAGGCCAGATACTTCATGATGCGGGTGCGCTGCGACGGCGGCGCGCTGTCGGCTGCCGCACTGCGCACGCTGGGACAGATCTCGACCGAATTCGCCCGCGACACCGCCGACATCTCCGATCGGGAGAACGTGCAATACCACTGGATCGAGGTGGAAAACGTCCCCGAGATCTGGCGGCGCCTGGACGAAGTCGGCCTGCAGACCGCCGAGGCGTGCGGCGACTGCCCGCGCGTGATCCTGGGCTCACCGCTGGCCGGCGAGTCGCTGGACGAGGTGCTGGATCCGACCTGGGCGATCGATGAGATTGTCCGCCGCTACATCGGCAAACCCGACTTCGCCGACCTGCCCCGCAAGTACAAGACCGCCATCTCCGGCCTGCAGGACGTCGTGCACGAGGTCAACGACATCGCGTTCATCGGCGTGAACCATCCCGAGCACGGGCCCGGCCTGGACCTGTGGGTCGGCGGCGGGCTGTCCACCAACCCGATGCTGGGCCAACGGGTCGGCGCCTGGGTTCCGCTAGAGGAGGTGCCTCAGGTGTGGGCGGCGGTCACCTCGGTGTTCCGCGACTACGGCTATCGGCGGCTGCGGGCCAAGGCACGGCTGAAGTTCCTGATCAAGGACTGGGGAATCGAAAAATTCCGGGAGGTTCTGGAGACGGAGTACCTCAAACGTCCGCTGATCGACGGCCCGGCCCCCGAGCCGGTCGCGCATCCGATCGACCACGTCGGGGTGCAACGGCTCAAGAACGGCCTCAACGCCGTCGGGGTCGCCCCGATCGCGGGGCGGGTGTCCGGCACCATCCTGTCCGCGGTGGCCGACTTGGCCGAGCAGGCCGGGTCCGACCGCATCCGGTTCACCCCCTACCAGAAGTTGGTCATCCTCGACATCGCCGACGACAAGCTCGACGACTTCGTCGCCGGCCTCGAGGCGCTGGGGCTGCAGTCACAGCCTTCGCATTGGCGCCGAAACCTGATGGCGTGCACCGGCATTGAGTTCTGCAAGCTGTCCTTCGCCGAAACCCGGGTGCGGGCGCAGTCGTTGGTGCCGGAGCTGGAACGTCGTCTCGACGACATCAACTCCCGCTTGGACGTGCCGATCACGGTCAACATCAACGGCTGCCCCAACTCGTGTGCGCGAATTCAAGTGGCCGACATCGGTTTCAAGGGCCAGATGGTCGACGATGGTGACGGCAATTCGATCGAGGGGTTCCAGGTGCACCTGGGCGGCAGCCTCGGCCTGGACAGCGGCTTCGGCCGAAAACTGCGCCAGCACAAGGTCACCAGCGACGAGCTTGGTGACTATATCGAACGAGTGGTGCGCAACTTCGTCAAACACCGCAACGCGGGTGAACGGTTTGCGCAGTGGGCGATTCGCGCCGAGGAAGGTGACTTGCGGTGAGCGGCGAAAATACCAAGCCGACCGAAGACGAGCTGCGCGAGCTGGCGAAGCGTGGCGCGGCCGAACTCGAGGGCGCGAACGCGAACGAACTGCTGCGCTGGACCGAAGAAACGTTCGGCGGTGTGAACGGACCCCGCGGCTGGGCGACATGCAACTACGTGGTGGCCTCCAACATGCAAGACGCCGTACTGGTGGATCTGGCCGCGAAGATGCGCCCCGGCGTACCGGTGCTGTTCTTGGACACCGGTTACCACTTCGTCGAAACCATCGGCACCCGGGACGCGGTCGAATCCGTCTACGACGTCCGGGTACTCAACGTCGCTCCGGAGCACACGGTCGCCGAGCAGGACAACCTGCTAGGCAAGGACTTGTTCGGCCGTGATCCCGGCGAGTGCTGCCGGCTGCGCAAGGTAGCCCCGCTGGGCAAAGCGTTGCGTGGCTACTCCGCTTGGGTGACCGGGCTGCGCCGGGTGGAGGCGCCAACCCGCGCCAACGCCCCACTGATCAGCTTCGACGAGGCCTTCAAGCTGGTAAAGGTCAACCCGTTGGCGGCGTGGACAGACGAGGACATGCAGGACTACATCGACGAACACGATGCGCTGGTGAATCCGCTTGTCTACGAAGGATATCCGTCGATCGGCTGCGCTCCATGCACCGCCAAACCCGCCGAGGGCACCGACCCGCGCAGCGGGCGCTGGCAAGGACTCGCCAAGACCGAATGCGGGTTGCACGCGTCGTGACGCGCGTCGGCGACGCTGCAGAGCGAAGCGATGAGGAGGAGCGGCGCCCGTGACGCACGCACCCAAACTGCTGCTGACCGCGCACGGCAGTGCGGATCCGCGGTCGGCTGCAAACGCCCGGATTGTCGCGGGCGGGCTGACGCGCCTCCGGACGGCTCTGGACGTTCGCCTGGCGTTCCTGGAACACAATTCACCGAGCCTGGCCGATGTGCTCACGTCGGTTGATGGCCCGGCGGTCGTTACCCCGTTACTGTTGGCGAACGCGTACCACGCCCGGGTCGACATTCCTCGCCAGATTGCCGATTGCTTTACAGCCCAACATATATGGCAAGCTCCCGTGCTTGGTGAGGACGAGCGGTTGGTATCGGTGATGCGTCGGCGCGTGACAGAGTTGGGCGTGTCGCGTCTTGATGACGGTCTCGGTGTCCTCGTAGTGGCGATCGGCACATCCGACCTGACAGCGAACGCGCGCACGCGCAAAGTCGCGCCGAAACTGTTGGCCGGCACCTCGTGGGCGGGAGCAACCACCGCGTTCGCCACCCAAGACGAACGATCGCTGACTGAAGCGCTGGGTAGGTTGCGCCGCCAGGGCGCCCGGCGGGTTGTCATCGCGCCGTGGTTCCTGGCGCCCGGTTTACTGCCGGACCGGGTGCGCGCATTCGCTAACGGCGCCGGCATTGAGATGGCGGCTCCGTTGGGGGCACACCGGTTGGTGGCCGAAACAGTGCTGGATCGCTTCGATCAGGCGCTGAAAGCTCGCTCCGAGCGCATCGCGGCCTGACCATCGCGGCCTTCGGTCAGGCTGGTGCGGTGTCGATCGCCCCTCTGCTGATAGGTTACGCCCCTGATCACGCGGTGGTCAGCGTGCTCGGATCCGCCTCGGAACCACCGGTGTCGGCGTCGCGGGAAATCGTGGTGTCATCGGCAATGGGCGGAATCCGGGTGGCGCGCACGTACACGGTGTCGCCTTCCTTCAGTCCGAGCGCTTCGGCGTCGCCGCGGGTGATCTGGGCGGTGAAACCGCCTCCGGTGGCCGCGTTGGTCAACTCGACCCGCACCTCAAAGCCCAGCATCACGATGCGGTCGATGGTGGCGCGCAGAACGCCGGTGGCCGCCGCGGTGCCGTCCGCGGTGGCGACCGCCATGTCGGGGTTTCGTCCCACCCGGATGTCGTGGGGCCGCACCAGGGCACCGTTGAGCACCGACACCGCGCCCAGAAACGACATCACGAACGCGTTCGCCGGGGTGTCATAGACCTGGGTGGGCGAACCAATCTGTTCGATGCGGCCCTTGTTGAGCACCGCGATGCGGTCGGCCACATCCAGCGCCTCGGCCTGATCGTGGGTGACCAGCACCGTGGTCACATGCACCTCGTCGTGCAGGCGGCGCAGCCAGGCCCGCAGATCCTCACGAACCTTGGCATCCAACGCCCCGAACGGCTCATCGAGCAACAACACCTCCGGATCCACGGCCAGCGCGCGCGCCAGCGCCATGCGCTGGCGCTGGCCACCGGAGAGCTGGTTGGGATAGCGGTTCTGAAACCCGGCCAACCCCACCACCTCCAAGAGGTTGTCGACCTTCGCCTTGACCTCCGCCTTGGGCCGCTTGCGGATCTTGAGCCCGTAGGCGACGTTGTCGCGCACGGTCAGGTGCTTGAACGCGGCGTAGTGCTGAAACACGAACCCGATGCCGCGCCGCTGGGGCGGCACCCCGGTGACCTCGCGGCCATTGATCGTCACGCTTCCACTGTCGGGCTGATCCAAGCCGGAGATGGTGCGCAACAGCGTCGACTTGCCCGAACCGCTGGGACCCAGCAACGCAGTCAGCGAACCGGCGGGCACGACGAAATCCACGTGATCCAGCGCGACGAAATCCCCGTAACGCTTGTAGGCATCACGCACCACAATCGCGTGGTCAGTCCCCGAAATGCTTGTACCGGTCATGTTGACGTCTCCTTGTCAGGCCTGCCTGGCCGCACGCACCCGGCGGGCATCGAGAGCCACCTGGACAATCAAAACCAGTACGGCGACGCCCATCAGCAACGTCGACAACGCGTAGGCACCGTATTCGGCCCCGCGGTTGTAGCGGTCGGAGACCAGCAGGGTCAGCGTTTGCGACCTTCCGGGGAGGTTGGACGAGACAATGATGACCGCGCCGTACTCGCCGAGGGTACGTGCGACGGTCAGCACGATGCCGTAGGTCAGGCCCCACCGGATGGATGGCAGTGTGATCCGCCAAAATGTCTGCCACCAGCCAGAACCCAGTGTCGCGGCCGCCTCCTCCTGATCGGTCCCCAATTCGTGCAATACCGGTTCCACCTCGCGGACCACGAACGGCAGCGTGACGAAGATGCTGGCCAGCACGATGCCGGGCAGCCCGAAGATGATCTTGAGCCCGAGGTCCTTCTCGACGAAGCCCAGCGCGCCGGCCGATCCCCACAGCAAGACCAACGCGACACCGACGATGACCGGTGATACCGCGAAGGGCAGGTCGATGATCGCCTGCAGCACCCCTTTGCCACGAAAACGGTTGCGGGCGAGTACCAATGCCGTCGGGATACCGAAGACCACGTTCAGCGGCACCACGATGGCCACCACCAGCAGCGACAGGTTCAGCGCAGAAATCGCGGCCGGGGTGCTCACCCAGTCGTAAAACTGGCCCAGCCCGGGTTGGAAGGTCCGCCACAGAATCACCGCCACCGGAATCACCAGCAACACACCGATATACGCCAGAGCAAGGGATCGGAGAAGGTAGCGAACCCGCAGCGAAGATGTCACGCGGACAACTCCTCACGTTTGGCCGCGCGCGCCCCGAAAAGACGCAACACAAACAGCACAGCGAACGAGATCGAAAGCAGCACAACGGATATTGCGGCGGCACCGGTGCGGTCGTCGTTCTCGATCAACGTCCGGATCCACTGCGACGACACTTCGGTCTTGCCCGGCACCGCGCCACCGATCAGCACCACCGAACCGAACTCACCGATCGCCCGCGAGAACGCCAGGCCCGCACCGGAAAGCAACGCTGGCAGCAGCGAGGGCAGTATCACCGAGGTGAAGATCTTCGGGCCGTTGGCGCCCAGCGACGCCGCCGCCTCCTCGGCCTCCCGATCGATTTCGAGCAACACCGGTTGAACGGCGCGCACAACGAAGGGCAATGTGACGAACGCGAGCGCCACACCGACACCCCACGCCGTGTGCTGCAGATGAAGACCCACGGGGCTGTTGTGCCCGTAGAGGGCCAACATCACCAGGCTGGCGACGATGGTGGGCAACGCGAAGGGCAGATCGATGATCGCGTCGACCAACCGTTTACCAACGAAGTCATCACGCACCAGCACCCAGGCGATGAGCAGACCAAACACCGCGTTGATCAACGTGACTGCGGCCGAGATAGTCAGCGTCACCCGGAAAGACTCCACCGCGGCATGCGACGTGACCGCCAGCCCAAAGGCGTGCCGGCCCCCGCCCGCGGCTTGCCACGCGATCGCGGCCAGCGGCAGCAGCACGATCACCGAAAGCCACACCATCGCCACACCGACCCGAAGCGACGTATCGCCCGTCCGGCGGGACGAACGCGCACGTGTTAGCAGCGCCGTCATCCGGTGGCCTGCGTATAGATCTTGGTGATGCTGCCAACGTTCTTATCGAACAGCTGGGGATCGATTGTGCTCCAGCCACCGAGGTCGGCGATCGTCCAGAGTTTCACCGGCATCGGGAACTGGTCCCGGAAATCGGCGGCGACGGCGGGATCGACCGGCCGAAAACCGGCCTGTGCCCACAACTTTTGCGCGGCGGCGGTGTACTGGAAGTTCTTGAACGCAGTGGCGGCGTCCAGGTGCGGGCTGGTTGTCACCACGGCCAGCGGATTTTCGATCTTGAAGGTTTGCGGCGGGGTGATGTGTTCGACCGGTTTGCCTTGCCGCTCGGTGGCGATGGCCTCGTTCTCGTAACTGATCAACACGTCACCGCTGCCCTGGACGAAGACGTCGGTGGCTTCCCGCCCCGACCCGGGGCGCATCTTGACGTGTTCACTCACCAACTTCCTGACATAGTCGATGCCCGCTTGATTGTCCCTGCCGCCTGCGCTTTTCGCGGCGTACGGGGCGAGCAGATTCCACTTGGCCGATCCCGAACTCAGCGGGCTGGGGGTGATGACCTGCACGCCGGGCCGCAACAGATCGTCCCAATCGCGGATGTTCTTCGGGTTGCCCTTGCGCACAACAAACGTCACCACCGACCCGAACGGGATGCCCTTGGTGGCGTCGGCATTCCAATCCTTGGAAACCTTGCCGGCCTTGACCAGTCGAGTGACATCCGGTTCGACCGAGAAGTTCACCAGGTCCGCCGGCTTACCGTCGGCCACACCGCGAGACTGGTCGCCGGAGGCACCATACGAGGTGATCACCTGCACGCCCTTGCCCTCCTCGGAGGCGTTGAACGCGGGAATCACCTTGCTCCATCCGGGTTCTGGTGCCGAGTAGGCGACCAGCGTGATGCTCGCATGCGCGTTGGTCAGGCCTCCCCCGCCGACGACGTCACTCGCACCCCCTTGACAAGCGGCCACGACACCGACGATCAGCGCGAGCAACCCGGCATAACGGCCATTCCGGACGCGGCGCCAACGCGAATCGCTCGCGATGTCGTTGAGCATTGATGGCCTTCCAGTGCGGGCTGTACGGGTCTGGGGATCCCGTTGCTGCGGAAAGGCGATCGGATCAGATGTGTGGAGAATTCGCTAATTCCATACCAGACCGCGCACGGGTTTGGGAGTCAGCGACAACAGTGCACGAAGGCACAGCACTCAAGGCCACTGGACGCTGCGTGCATGGCGCGAAGCCTAACAGACTTTGCCCGGGTGTCATCTCGGGCAAGGACCGACGGCTCAGTGCGTCAGCAACCAGGTGACGATGACCAGCACCACGAGCGCGACGAGAACCAACGTCACCCGAGAGCGCGGCATGCGCTTACCCGGACGCCCCGTCGGTGCGACGCAGGAACCGCATCAGCTGGATGCCCTTGCCCAGCAGGCGGTCCAGCGATATCGCCGTGACGTAGGCCAACGCCAGCACCACCGGCATCACCACCAGCGCCTGCAGCACGAACGCGAGCCCTGACAGCCACAACTCGATGCCGTCCCACCAATTCAGGAGCCCGTTCACCAGGTTCACCCTATATTCCCCCGGGATTCCCCCTGGTCCCGCCGGGGCCACCACATCGTGTGTCAAGATCGGCAGGTGTCTCCCGCAGCCCCAGAAACCGAGACAACCACCTGCCTGATCGCCGGCGGCGGGCCCGCGGGAATGGTGCTTGGCCTGCTGCTGGCCCGCGCCGGCGTGGATGTCACGGTCATGGAAAAGCACGCCGACTTTCTGCGCGACTTCCGCGGCGACACCGTGCACGCGAGCACGTTGCGCCTGCTCGACGAACTCGGTTTGGCCGAGCAGTTCGCGCAGCTACCGCATCGCCTCATCGACACCGCCCGGATGCAGCTGCAGGGCCAAACCGTGGATCTCGACCTGACTCACCTCCCCGGCGCGCATCAGCACATTGCCCTGGTGCCGCAGTGGGACTTCCTCGAGATGCTGGCCACCGCCGCCGAGGCGGAGCCCAGCTTCCGGTTGATGCGCAGCACCGCGGTGACCGGGGTGGTCCGCGGCTCAGGGCACGACCGCGGCCGCGTTATCGGCGTCACCTACCGCGACGAATCCGGGGTCAAAGAGATGCGCGCCGAACTGACGGTGGGGTGCGACGGCCGCACGTCGGCCGTGCGCTCGGCGGTCGGCCTGCGACCGCGAGCCTTCGGCGCGCCGATGGACATTTGGTGGTTCCGGTTGCCTCGCCAGCCCGACGACCCGCCCGGGCTTGCCGGCACGTTCAAGGCCGGGCACGGGGTGATCTTGATCGACCGCGGCAACTATTACCAGATCGCCTACATCATCCCCAAGGGAACCGACGCCGAGATGCGATCAAAGGGCATCGAATCGTTGCACCAGGTGCTGGTGAGCATGGTGCCCTGGCTCGCCGATCGCGTCGCCACATTGACGTCGTTCGACGACGTGAAATTGCTTGATGTGCAACTCAATCGGCTGCGGCGGTGGTACTCCGCCGGTGTCCTGTGCATCGGCGACGCGGCGCACGCGATGTCGCCGGTCGGCGGCGTCGGAATCAATTTGGCGGTGGCCGACGCCGTCGCCGCCGCGCGGATGCTGGCCGGACCGCTGCGCGCCGGACGGGTATCCAACCGGCAGCTGGCCCGGGTGCAGGTGCGCCGCTGGATACCGACGGCGATGGTGCAGGCGGTGCAACGCATGATCCATACCAGAGTGGTCGCCGTCGCGGTCACCGACACCGACCGCGAACCGCCACGCGCCGTGCGTCTGGTGAGCCGCACGCCGGCGTTGCGACGCTTGATCGGCTACATGATGGCGATCGGGCCGCTGTCCGAGCATGCACCCGAGTACGCCAGGCGTCCCGGGTAAACCCACATCTCGGGCAATCGATGGACGCCGGGAGGTCCAGAGATGATGATGTCGACATGGTCCTGCACGCCGAACCCGCCGACCAACCGGCCCAACCCGCCGACGAGACCGCTCAATCCGACGTCGACGCCGAGGCAAAAGCCCTCGAAGTGGCCGACCGTGCCGGCAAACCCGCCTCCTTCGATTTCAGCGCTCCCGCGCCGTTCGCCTCCAGCGGAGTGCTGCGCAACCCGTTCCCGCCGATCGCCGACTACGCCTTCCTGTCCGACTGGGAGACGACGTGCCTGATCTCGCCCGCCGGTTCGGTGGAATGGCTGTGCGTTCCCAGGCCGGACTCCCCCAGCGTGTTCGGCGCGATCCTGGACCGCAGCGCGGGCCATTTCCGGATCGGCCCGTATGGCGTCTCGGTGCCGTCGGCCCGCCGTTACCTGCCGGGCAGCCTGATCATGGAAACCACCTGGCAGACCCACACCGGGTGGGTGATCGTGCGCGACGCGCTGGTGATGGGAAAGTGGCACGACATCGAGCGCCGCTCCCGAACACATCGCCGCACTCCGATGGATTGGGATGCCGAACACATCATGCTGCGGACGGTGCGCTGCGTGAGCGGCACGGTTGAGTTGATGATGAGCTGCGAGCCGGCTTTCGACTACCACCGCGTCGGCGCCGTCTGGGAATACTCGGCCAACGCGTACGGCGAGGCTATCGCGCGCGCCAGCAAACACCCCGACGCCCACCCGACGTTGCGGCTGACGACCAATCTGCGGATCGGGCTGGAGGGGCGCGAAGCTCGCGCGCGCACCCGGATGACCGAGGGCGACGACGTGTTCGTCGCGCTGAGCTGGACCAAGCATCCGGCGCCGCAGACCTACGAAGAGGCCGCAGACAAGATGTGGCAAACCACCGAGTGCTGGCGGCAGTGGATCAACATCGGTAACTTCCCCGACCACCCGTGGCGGGAATACCTGCAACGCAGCGCGCTGACGCTGAAGGGGCTGACCTATTCGCCCACCGGCGCACTGCTGGCGGCCAGCACCACCTCGCTGCCGGAAACGCCGCAGGGCGAACGCAACTGGGACTACCGCTACGCCTGGGTGCGCGACTCGACGTTCGCGCTGTGGGGCCTCTATACGCTGGGACTGGACCGCGAGGCCGACGATTTCTTCGCGTTTATCGCCGACGTGTCCGGCGCCAATAGCAACGAGCGCCACCCGCTACAGGTGATGTACGGCGTGGGCGGCGAGCGCAGCCTCGTCGAAGAGGAACTGCACCACCTGTCCGGCTATGACCACGCGCGCCCGGTGCGGATCGGCAACGGCGCCTACGACCAGGTCCAGCACGACATCTGGGGCTCGATCCTGGACTCGTTCTACCTGCACGCCAAGTCGCGCGAGCAAGTCCCGGAGACGCTGTGGCCAGTGCTCAAGAAGCAGGTGGAAGAGGCGATTGAACACTGGCGTGAGCCTGACCGCGGAATCTGGGAGGTGCGCGGGGAGCCCCAGCACTTCACGTCGTCGAAGGTGATGTGCTGGGTCGCGCTTGACCGCGGATCCAAGCTGGCCGAGCGACAGGGCGAGAAGAGTTACGCCCAGCAATGGCGGGCCATCGCCGAGGAGATCAAGGCCGACATCCTGAAGCACGGGGTGGACTCCCGGGGCGTGTTCACCCAGCGCTATGGCAGCGACGCACTGGACGCCTCGTTGCTGCTGGTGGTGCTGACCCGATTCCTGCCGCCGGACGACCCACGCGTACGCAACACCGTGCTGGCGATCGCCGACGAACTCACCGAGGAAGGCCTGGTGCTGCGCTACCGGGTGCACGAGACCGACGACGGGCTCTCCGGCGACGAAGGAACCTTCACGATTTGCTCGTTCTGGCTGGTCTCGGCGCTGGTCGAAATCGGCGAGGTGCGTCGCGCCAAGCGGCTGTGCGAGCGGTTGCTGGCCTACGCCAGTCCGCTGTACCTCTACGCCGAGGAGATCGAACCGCGAACCGGCCGGCACCTGGGCAACTTCCCGCAGGCGTTCACCCACCTGGCGCTGATCAACGCGGTGGTGCACGTGATCCGTGCAGAAGAGGAAGCCGACGGCTCCGGGATGTTCCAGCCCGCCAACGCGCCCATGTAGCGGTTACGCAGTGCTCAGCTGAGCGCGCTGACCCTTTCCATCATGAGGTGCGCGATGTCGAAAGCGGTGGCGTTGGTAACGCTCGATCCTTGCAGCGACCGGGTCGACGCATTGAAGAAGTCGACCTCGACCTCGACCAGGCAATTGCCCCGTATACCGATGGCCCGCCCCGCTGGAATCGACGTCGGATCCGAACGTCCCGAATTGAACGCGATCGCAACGGTTCCCACGAGAACGGACGGGGCAACTTGGACGTTCGTGATCTCCGCCTTGAGCCGGAACACGGCGTCCGGCAATAGCACCGTGTGACCACCGCAACTCTGCCACTGCTGGGCGAATCTCGAGAACAGCGCGTTGGCGTCGGCGGCCGTGGCCAGACTGACCACGCCCTCTTTGATGCTGGTCAGCTGGCCGGGCCGGGCGGCATGCCGCCAAGCCTCGACCGCAACGTTGTTGACTTTGCTTGCGCCATAGACGCTTTGATGCAACATCTCTGCGACGCCAAGGCAGTCGTCGGGCGAAGGCGAACGCAAGCCCTGCAAGGCCTCGGGACCGCCGAACCGCGGCGGAAGGCGAGAATCAATCACAAAGGGCTGGTTGAGAATTCGCGACAGCGTCTTGTCATTGACCAGCACCTGCGTGATTGCTTGACCGGTGAGTGACCAGGGCTCCGCACTTGGCGGCGCTTGAGCTTTGCCACCGGTGACGACGGTGCAAGCGGTGGCCAGCAGTCCGATGCCAAGCACGGCAACCGCCCGCGCTAAGCCGCCTCGCGCCACCCTCATGGCCCAATGCCTCGCTCCCTGACTCCTTGCCCTACCTGTGGCCCGGCGTGTTGCCGATATCCCTACCGGGCCTTTTGCGTTTAATGCTGCCGCAAACTACTCCCACCGAAAGCGCGACACGCTAGCCTTTGTTTAACTTTACGTTACTTTTTGTTAACTTTCTCAACAGCTTACGTTCATAATCAATGTTACGTCCGGCATTCGGCATGAACGGTGCCGATGACGTCAAAATGATCTCGCCGAGCGCCATCGGGCAGCGCGGTTCCATCCGTCCGGGCGACGAAAATCCATGCCGCCCAACTCTTTACACCGCAGTCGCCGAAATTCCCTGGAGGTTCCTATGAATTCGCTGATGCCGACGCGCGGCGCGGCTACTTCTTGCCTTTGTCTCCCTTGTCCCCCGCCGCGTCAGTGGACAACGCGGCGACGAACGCCTCCTGCGGCACCTCGACCCGCCCGATGGTCTTCATCCGCTTCTTGCCCTCCTTCTGCTTTTCCAGAAGTTTGCGTTTGCGGGTGATGTCACCGCCGTAGCACTTGGACAGCACGTCCTTGCGGATCGCCCGGATGTTCTCGCGGGCAATGATTTTCGATCCAATGGCCGCCTGCACCGGAACCTCGAACTGCTGGCGTGGGATGAGCTCCTTGAGTTTGGTGGTCATCTTGTTGCCGTAGGCGAACGCCGAATCCTTGTGCACTATCGCGCTGAACGCGTCGACGGGCTCGCCCTGCAGCAGGATGTCGACCTTGACCAGCTGGGCCTCTTGCTCGCCGGCTTCCTCGTAGTCGAGGCTGGCGTAACCGCGGGTGCGCGACTTCAGCGAGTCGAAGAAGTCGAAGATGATCTCCCCCAACGGCATCGTGTAGCGCAGCTCCACCCGCTCGGGCGACAGGTAGTCCATGCCGCCCATCTCGCCGCGGCGAGACTGGCACAGCTCCATCATGGTGCCGATGAACTCGCTGGGCGCGATGATGGTGGTCTTGACGACGGGCTCGTAGACGGTGCGGACCTTGCCCTCCGGCCAGTCCGACGGGTTGGTCACGACGATCTCGGTGTCATCCTCTTTGATGACGCGGTAGACGACGTTCGGCGAGGTCGAGATGAGGTCCAGGTCGAACTCGCGCTCCAGGCGCTCGCGGGTGATCTCCATGTGCAGCAGGCCCAAAAAGCCGCACCGGAACCCAAATCCCAACGCCACCGAGGTTTCCGGCTCGTAGGTCAGCGCCGCGTCGTTGAGCTGCAGCTTGTCCAAGGCGTCGCGCAGATCGGGGTAGTCCGAACCGTCCACCGGATACAGCCCCGAGTAGACCATCGGCTTGGGTTCGCGATAGCCCGTCAGCGCCTGCTTGGCGCCGTTGCGGGCTGTCGTCACGGTGTCGCCGACCTTGGACTGGCGGACGTCCTTCACCCCGGTGATCAGGTAGCCCACCTCCCCGACGCCCAGGCCCGCGCTGGGCTTGGGTTCGGGCGAGACGATGCCGACCTCGAGCAGTTCGTGGGTGGCGCCGGTGGACATCATCGCGATGCGCTCGCGGGCGCTGATCTTGCCGTCCACCACCCGGACGTAGGTGACCACGCCGCGATAGATGTCGTAGACGGAGTCGAAGATCATGGCACGGGTCGGCGCGTCGGCGTCGCCCTGCGGGGGCGGCACCTCACGCACCACGTGGTCGAGCAGGTCGGCGACGCCTTCGCCCGTCTTGCCGGACACGCGCAGCACCTCGCCGGGTTCGCAGCCGATGATGTGGGCGATCTCACCGGCGTACCGGTCCGGGTCGGCGGCGGGCAGGTCGATCTTGTTCAGCACCGGGATGATGTGCAGATCGCGGTCCAGGGCCAAATAGAGGTTGGCCAGGGTCTGCGCCTCGATGCCCTGCGCGGCGTCGACCAGCAGCACCGCGCCCTCGCAGGCCTCCAGCGCGCGCGATACCTCGTAGGTGAAGTCGACGTGGCCCGGGGTGTCGATCAGATGCAGCACGTAATCTGTGTCACCCACGCGCCACGGCAGCCGCACATTCTGGGCCTTGATCGTGATTCCGCGTTCCCGCTCAATGTCCATCCGGTCCAGGTACTGGGCCCGCATCGAGCGCTCGTCGACCACACCGGTGAACTGCAACATCCGGTCCGCCAGCGTGGATTTGCCGTGGTCGATGTGGGCGATGATGCAGAAGTTCCGAATCTGCGCCGGCGCGGTGAAGGTCTTGTCGGCGAAACTGCTGATGGGAATCTCCTGGACTGGGGTGTTTGAGCGGCGGTTCGCTGGCGTCCAGGGTATCTAGGCGGGGTGGCCGAGACACAATTCGCCGCGATCGACGGCCTCCGGCTCACGACTAAACTGCCGCATATGGCGTCGGACCGGAAGTCACGGTGGAAGACGTTGCAGGGATTCGCCGAGGATCTGGTGACCAAACGGGCTCCGAACCTCGTCCGTCAGGTTCAGCAGTCCCAGGCCGTCCTGAAGGAACTCCAGCACGCCGTCAAGGTCACTGTGAACGTCATCGCCGCGGTCGCGCCGGCGCCGCCCGTGGCCATCACCGCGGGCCGGCCGGTGACCAACACCAGCTTCCCGACCGCGCAGCGGGCCCGCAAGGTCATCTACGCCCCCGACCTCGACGGCCGGGCTGACCCCGGGGAGATCGTGTGGACCTGGGTGGTCCACGAGGAAGATCCCAGCCAGGGCAAAGACCGACCGGTCCTCGTCGTGGGCCGTGACCGGAGCGTCCTGCTGGGGCTGATGTTGTCCAGCCAGCAACGCCACGCTGCGGACAAGGATTGGGTGGGGATCGGCTCGGGCGGTTGGGATTACGAAGGCCGCGAAAGCTGGGTCCGGCTGGACCGGGTGCTCGACGTGCCCGAGGAGGGCATCCGCCGCGAAGGCGCGATCCTGGACCGCGAGCTTTTCGACGTGGTAGCCGCCCGGCTGCGCGCCGAGTACTCCTGGCGCTAGCTCGAGCCCTGCGTGATGTAGGAGTGCAGCTGCTCCTGCTCTGCCTCGAGTTCTTCCATCCGCGTCTTCACGACGTCCCCGATACTGACGATGCCGACCAGGTTCTTGCCGTCCAGCACCGGCACATGGCGCACACGGTTCGTGGTCATCAGCACGCTGACGCTGTCGACGGTGTCGGATTTCGTGCAGGTGGCGACCGTGGCGGTCATGATTTTCGAGACCGGGCGAGACAGCACGCCGGCGCCATGCGCATGCAGCTGGCGTACCACGTCGCGCTCCGAGACGATGCCGACGACACCGTCGGTTCCGACGACCACCATGGCGCCGATGTTGTGTTCGGCGAGGCCGGCGAGCAGCTCTGGGACGGTCGCATCGGCGCTGATCGTCGCCACTGCCGCACCCTTATTCCGCAAGACGTCCGCGATCCGCATTAAGACCTCCACCTGGGGTTGTGACCTGCTTCACACCAGGCTACGGCTAACTCCCGCGGCGGGAAAGCATACCCGCGAAAAGCCGCGAAAAGACTTCAGCCCTAGCTAGCCGACGTACCCGGTGATTGACGGCCGAAACGCGACCGCTGTTGCCACTGCAGGCCGCACTGCCTTGCAAGGATGGGCCCATGATCGAAGTCACGCTGCTCGGAACCGGAAGTCCCATCCCCGACCCGAACCGCGCCGGGCCGTCCACCCTGGTGCGGGCCGGCGGACAAGTGTTCCTGGTCGATTGCGGGCGTGGCGTGTTGCAGCGCGCGGCCGCGGTCGGTGTCGGCGCTGCCGGATTGTCGGCGGTGCTACTCACCCACCTGCACAGCGACCACATCGCCGAACTCGGCGACGTCCTGATCACCAGTTGGATCAGCAATTTCGCGCCCGACCCGGCGCCGTTGCCGATCATCGGGCCCCCGGGCACGGCCGAGACGGTGGAGGCGACGCTGAAGGCGTTCGGCCACGACATCGGCTACCGGATCGCCCATCACGCCGACCTGAATGCACCGCCGCCGATCGAGGTTCACGAATGCACCGAGGGCCCGGTGTGGGATCGCGATGGCGTGACGATCCGGGTGGCGCCGACCGATCACCGGCCGGTGGCGCCGACGGTCGGGTTCCGGATCGAATTCGATGGCGCCTCGGTGGTGCTGGCCGGCGACACCGTGCCCTGCGCCAGCCTGGACGAGCTGTCGGCCGGAGCGGACGCCTTGGTGCACACCGTGATCCGCAAGGACATTCTCACCCATGTCCCGCAGCAACGCGTCAAGGACGTTTGCGATTACCACTCGTCGGTGCAGGAGGCCGCCGCAACCGCGGCGCGCGCGGGCGTGGGCACCCTGGTCATGACGCACTATGTGCCGGCCATCGTGCCAGGGCAAGAGGAACAATGGCGGGCACTGGCCGCGACCGAATTCAGCGGGCGCATCGAGCTCGGCGACGACCTGCACCGGGTCGAGGTGCCGGCGCGCGCCTGATGTCATCACCCGATGGTGGCGCCCGCCGGGGGTCGCGATCGTCGGTGCCCGTCGCGAATATCGCTGCGCCGCAACGGCAATAGCGCACCGGCCACCACCAGCCACACTAACGCCGAGACCCGTGCGATCGGCAGGATGACGCCCAGTTCCGGCCAGACCAACACCAACGTCGTCAATTCAGCAAGGACGGCGATCGCGAGGCCTATCCAGGCCACCGTTCTCGGCGTCAGCCCCAGGACGAGGCTGGGCACCGCCATCCCGGCGACGAGCAGACCCAAAGCCACGCTGTGCCCCGGGCCGCCGACCAGAAACACCAGGTAGTAAACCGCCCGAACCAGTGCGGTGTCCGCGCTGATTTCGGGTCGCGACAGCGTCCAGCCCAACAAACCGGTCAAACCGAGGGCACCGGCCGCAAGGGTGCCGCCCGTCAGCGCGATCGTGGCTCCGGGCGCGGTCACCCCGAGTTGCCGCAACCGGGCGCTGGCCGTCGCCGCATAGATCGCCAACGGCACCGATGACCCGAAAACCGCTGTGGCGATGACCTGCACAGCGACCGGTTGGGCGCGCACGTACGCCTGCACTGCGGCCGCGGGTCCATACGGCAACGGCATCAGACCGCCCAGCACCACCCCGATGGCCAGACCACCGAACAGCAGCCCAATACAGATCAAGGCAAGCAACACCAGCGGTGGCCCTCCTTGCCGGCGACGAGCCGGACCTGATCCGATTCCATCTTCTGCCGAATCATTCATAGTGTGAACGATATGCCTGGAGCTGAACACTGGCAAGGTTCAACAGGATTCACCAGTAGAATTATTCATAAAGTTTATGATGTGACGGTGACTGAGGTTACTAAGATTTCTTCGGCCCTAGCTGGCGACCACCAGGACGGCGTGGCCTTTCTGTTGGCCCAACTCGGCCATCACGCGGCGATGTTGTTCGCCGAGCAGATGGCCACCATCGAGTTGGGGCCGCCACACGCGGGGATCCTGCGCGCGATCGCCGCCGAGCCCGGCCGCAGCCAGCAAGCCCTGAGCGCTCAGTTGGACATGTTGCCGAGCCGGGTCGTCGTCTATGTCGACGAGCTCGAGGAGCGTGGCTACGTCGAGCGCCGCCGCAACCCCGACGACCGCCGGCTGCATGCCCTGCACCTGACCGCGGCCGGGAAAAAGTTGATGCGCAAGCTTTCCGAACTCGCGCGCCAGCATGAGCTGCGGCTGACGGCGGCGCTGGACACCGAGCAACGCACCACCCTGCGCGGTCTGCTTGCCGCGGTGGCGCAGCAACAAGGCCTGACGCCGCACATCCATCCCGGCTACCGCACGCTAGGGCGGCCCGCTAAGCCAGCCGGGTGACCGAAAAAGTTTGCGGAAAGGCGTATGAGCTGCTGGGGCCGCCATACGATCTGCTTAGCGTTGAGGACCAAGCGCAAAGCGGTCGGGCTGATCGGCAATGGCGGTCACGGAGGCAGCGCCGGAGCCGGTGCCGGAATCACCGGACCGGGTGGTGTTGGCGGGGCCGGCGGGGCCGGCGCATTGCTCGGCAACGGCGGCGGCGGCGGCAGTAACGGCGGCGGTGCCCTAACCCCCCTGGGTGGGTCTGGAGGTGCGGGCGGGAACGCCCAGCTGATCGGCTACGGCGGTGACGGCGCCGACGGCGGGTCCGGGGGTTCCGGCGGCACTCGCGGCAAGCTGTTCGGTCAACCCGGCGCGCACGGCGCCCCGTAATGAACCCAGCGGCTGGTGCTTATGCCAGCCGAGTGATCTCGACGATCACGTCGAGGTCGGTCGCTCCCTTGCCGGAGTAGATACCTTTCAATGGGGACACGTCGCTGTAGTCGCGGCCGACGCCCACGCTGATGTACTGCTCGGTGATGTCGGTGTCATTGGTCGGGTCATAGTTCCACCAGCCGCCCGTCCACGCCTGGACCCAGGCGTGACTGCGGCCGTCAACGGTCTTTCCGACCTTGGCGTCGCCTTTGGGATCTAGGTACCCCGATACGTAGCGGGCGGGAATTCCCATGCCGCGCAACACCATCAGCGTCAGATGCGCAAAGTCCTGACAGACGCCCTTGCCCTTCTCCAACGCGTCTAGCCCCGACGAGTGCACGCCGGTGGTGCCCGGAAGGTAATCCAGCTCGCTGCGCGCCCACCGGGCGGCGGCGATCACAGCTTCCCGAGGCTCGTTGTTTTTGATGATCCGCTTGCCCACCGCCGTAACACGTTCGCTTGCCGGGGTGTACTCGGTCGGGCGCAGCACTTCGTCAAACCGATCGATCACGGCCACCGATTGCAGATCGGTCCACGTCGCCCGCGTCGACGCCGGCTCCGGGCGCTCCGTCTCGACGACGGACGATGACGACACCGTCAGTTCGGTGTGCGGCGCAAGCAAATCGAACGCCGTGACGGCGGTACCCCAATAGTCGATGTAGCGGTAGGACCGGGTGGCCGGAATGGTTTCGACGCGGTTGAGGATGACGTTTTGCCGGGTGTTGGACCGCGGCGTGAGCCGGACTTCGTTGTAAGAGGCCGTCACTGGCGATGGGTAGGCGTATCCGGTGGTGTGCACCACCCGCATCCGCCACATCAGGCTTCCACCCGCCTGCTGACCAGCCGGCCTTGGTGGCCCGTTTCCGACCACGCCACCCACGGCGCGGCGTGAAAGTACTGCAATGTCAACGCGTCTCCGACATCACTGCAGGTCTTCTGCAGGCTGGCCAGACGGCTGTCCAGTGACTCCAGCAACACGCCGGGCTGCACGAACTCCAGCTCGCTGCGGGCCTGCCCGAGCAACCGCTGCGCTTCGGCGGTGGCGCCCACCCGGCTGTGCGGATTGTGCAGCAGCTCGTCGAGGTTGTGTTCGGCCAACCGCAGCGAGTAGAACACCGAACGCGGAAACAGCCGGTCGAGCATCATGAACTCGACCACCCGACCCGCGTCCAGCACCCCGCGGTAGGTACGCAGGTAGGTGTCATGCGCACCCGCGGAGCGGAGCAGCGTCACCCACGCTGGCGACGACGCGCTGTCCCCCACCCGTGACAGCAACAGCCGCACCGTCATGTCGACGCGCTCGATGGCGCGGCCCAGCACCATGAAGCGGTACCCGTCGTCACGGGACAGCGTCGAATCGGCCAGGCCGGCGAACATTGCCGCCCGCCCCTCGATGAAGGACAAAAATTCGTGTGGGCCAAGGCGTTTCGCGGCCCGCTCGCGTTCGGCGAGGGCGTGGTAGGTGGTGTTCAAACACTCCCAGGTCTCGCTCGAGGTCACTTCCCGCGCCGACCGCGCGTTTTCCCGCGCCGCCGAGATCGAGCCGACGATGGAGCAACCTCCCTGAGTGTCGGAGCTGAATGCTACCAAGTCGGTCAGCGACCAGACGTCCAACTCGTGGTCCGGCGCCTCGATACCGAGCACCCGCAGCAGCAGCCGGGAGGCCTGGTCGGGATCGACGCTGGAATCCTCGAGCAACTGGTGCACGGCCACATCCAGGATGCGGGCGGTGTCGTCTGCGCGCTCGACATAGCGACCGATCCAATACAGCGCCTCGGCGTTGCGGGCGAGCATCAGCGGACCGTCTTCTTTTGCTGTTGTTGCTGTTGACCCTGTTGCTGGGGCCGCTGTTTCCGCGGCTTTTGACTCTGCTTCTGATGCTGCGACTGCTTTTGTGACGGTGACGATCCGTCGGCCTCCGGGTCGGGGTCGGGCTTCGGCAGCGTACGCACCACCTCGGCGCCGCCCAACTCCCGGGTGGCCACGGAGGCGCGTGGCGCCAGCACCCAGGTGTCCTTGGAGCCGCCGCCCTGGCTGGAGTTGACCACCCGCGAACCCTCGACCAGCGCAACGCGGGTCAGGCCGCCCGGCAGCACCCAGACGCCGTCGCCGTCGTTGACCGCGAACGGCCGCAGGTCGACGTAGCGCGGCGCCAGCGAGCTCCCGATCTGGGTCGGCACGGTGGACAGCTCCATCATCGGCTGGGCGATCCAGCTTCGTGGATCGTCGCGAATCTTCTTGCTGACCGCGGCGATTTCCTTGTTGGAGGCTTCCGGACCAAAAACGATGCCGTATCCACCGGAACCCTCCACCGGCTTGAGGACCAGTTCGCGGACCCGGTCGAGCACCTCTTCGCGTTCGTCATCGAGCCAACAGCGGTAGGTGTCGACGTTGGCCAGCAGCGGTTTTTCGCCCAGGTAGTACTCGATCATGGTCGGCACGTAGGTGTAGATGAGTTTGTCGTCGCCGACACCGTTGCCGATCGCGCTGGAAATCACGACGTTGCTGGCGCGCGCGGCGTTGACCAGACCTGCCACCCCGAGCACCGAGTCGGCACGGAACTGCAGCGGGTCCAGGAAGGCGTCGTCGATGCGCCGATAGATGACATCGACCTGCCGCTCCCCATCGGTGGTGCGCATGTACACCTGGTTGTCGCGGCAGAACAGGTCGCGGCCCTCGACCAATTCGACGCCCATCTGGCGGGCCAGCAATGAGTGCTCGAAGTAGGCCGAGTTGTACACGCCCGGGGTCAGGACCACCACCGTCGGGTCGGCCTCGTTGGTGGCCGCGGAGTTGCGCAGCGCCCGCAGCAGGTGCGAGGAGTAGTCGTCGACCGCGCGCACCCGATGGGTCGCGAAGAGGTTCGGGAAAACCCGTGCCATGGTGCGCCGGTTCTCCATGACGTAGGAGACCCCCGACGGCGAGCGCAGGTTGTCCTCGAGAACCCGCCAGTCGCCGCGGTCATCCCGGATCAAATCAATGCCTGCGACGTGGATGCGTACGCCGTTGGGCGGAACGATGCCCACGGCCTGACGGTGGAAGTGCTCGCAGGACGTGATCAAACGGCGCGGGATCACGCCGTCGCGCAGGATCTCCTGATCCCCATAAATGTCGTCAAGGTAGCGCTCGAGGGCGTTGACGCGCTGGGTGATGCCGCGCTCCAGCTTGTTCCATTCGGCGGCCGAGATGACCCGCGGAACCAGGTCCAGGGGGAAAGGGCGTTCCTGGCCGGAAAGCGAGAACGTGATGCCCTGGTCGATGAAAGCCCGGGCCAGCGCGTCGGCGCGGGCCTTGAGATCCGCGACGTCCGCGGGCGCGAGTTCGGCGTGGATGCCCTTGTACGGGCCGCGGACGATCCCCTGGGCGTCGAACATCTCGTCAAACGCCATCGAATAGACGTCGTCCGACCTGTTGTACCCGCCGAAGATGCGTTCGGAGCGCACACGCGACCGCCGCTTGGGCCTCTCGACCTGGTTTGCAAGGCTCACGTCTGACATGCTCTCTCAAAATTGGCGGCACAGCAGACCCAGAGTTCCGCTTTTGGGTGAAAACGTAACCGACTGCTAACCTGGACAGTCGCTACGGGCGATAAGGCCCCACTGGCCGACCCGGATCAGCCCCAGACCAACTAAGGAACTCACGCGTGGCCAACATCAAGTCGCAGCAGAAGCGCAACCGTACCAACGAGCGCGCCCGGCTGCGCAACAAATCGGTGAAGTCCTCGCTGCGTACCGCCGTTCGCGCGTTCCGTGAGGCCGCCCACGCAGGCGAGAAGGAAAAGGCCGCGGAGCTCCTGGCGTCGACCAACCGCAAGCTGGATAAGGCGGCCAGCAAGGGCGTGATCCACAAGAATCAAGCGGCCAACAAGAAGTCGGCGCTGGCCAAGGCCCTCAACGGCCTGGGCTGACGCCCCGCCGCTATCGGCTCCCCGTTTAGCGGCCCCCATCGCCCGCCAGCTCGGCAACCTTTCTGACCGCGGATTCCAGCGCATAGTCGGCGTCCGCGACGGCTCCCTTGACGTTGGCGTTGAGCGCCGCCACCACTCGCATCGCGGCGGCGACAGTGTCACGCGACCAGCGCCGCGCCTGTTTCTGCGCCTTCTGCACCCGCCAGGGCGGCATTCCCAGCTGCGCAGCCAGGCGGTAGGGGTCGCCGGACAGCGGTGCCACCCGGCCGATGGTGTGCACGGCTTCGGCCAGCGCGTCGGCCAACACCACGAGTGGCTCGCCACGCATCATCGCCCACCGCAGGGCCTCGGCGGCTCCCGCGACATCGCCGGCCACCGCCTTGTCGGCGATGTCGAAGCCCTTCACTTCGGCTTTGCCGCTGTGATAGCGCCGTACCGCGGCCGCGTCCACCTCACCGGCGGTGTCGGCGGCCAGTTGCGAACAGGCCGAGGCGAGTTCGCGAACGTCGGAACCGACGGCGTCGAGCAGGGCTGTCACGGTCTCCTCGTCGACCTTGACCCCCGACGCGCGAAACTCCCTGCGGATGAAGTCGATGCGTTCGCCGACCTTGGTGAGCCGCGCGCACGGATGCACCGCGGCGCCCAGCGAGTGCAGGTCGTTGGCCAGCGTTTTGGCTCGACCGCCACCGGTGTGCACCACCACCAGCACCGTGCCCGACGGAAGGTCGGCGGCCGCCGAGGCGACCAGCGCGGCGGCTTCCTTACCGGCGTCGGCGGCGGCCTCCAGCACGATGACGCGCTCGTCGGCGAACAGTGACGGACTCAGCAATTCGGCGAGCTCGTGGGTGCTGACGTCACCGGCCCGCATCCGGTTGACGGGCACATCGTAATTCGGGTCGGTTCCGCCCCGCTGCCGTACCGACCGCAGCACCTCTGCCACGGCCCGCTCGACCAGCAATTCCTCGTCTCCCAGCACCAGGTGCAACGGTGCAGCATCGCTCACCCCACGATGGTGTCATGACCGGCCGACTAGTACCGACAGCGACCAGGCCAGCGCGACGATCGCGGTCAGTCCCGTCGCGGCGCGAAACCACCGCCACCGCCACAGCGCCACCACCAACACTGCGGTGGCACCGACCACCACGACGCCAGGCAGACCAGCCGGGACCGACACCGTCGCGCCAGGCGTGCCGGCCGCCCAGTGCGCCACCCTCACCACCCACCAGAGTTCGGGGCCGGTGAAACGGATCAACAGTTGCGCCCCGGCCGGCCACAGCAGGCACATCACGGCCGCCGCGCTGCCCAACACGGTGATCGGTGCTATCACCGCGGCGACCGCGAGATTGGCGACCGCGCCGACCAGGCTGACCCGGCCCGAGATACCGGCGACCAGCGGAACGGTCACCACGTGCGCCGCCCACGCCACGGCGAGCGCATCCGCAAACGGCTTGGGGCAGCCCCGCCCAACCAGTCGCCGTGACCAGACCGGCGCGATGACGATCAGCGCGGCCGTCGCCAGCACCGACAGCGCGAAGCCGACGTCGACGGCCAGCTGCGGGGCCGTGGTCATCAACACCAGCACGGTGGCGGACACAGCAGGAATCGCTTGCCGCCGGCGCGACGACACAATTCCAGCCAACGCGATGGCGCCCATCACGGCGGCCCGCAACACACTGGCCGTCGGCTGCACCACGATGACGAAGGCCACCAGAGCCAACGCGGCCAGCAGCACGGCCACCCGGGGACCGAGCAGCCGGGCCGACAACAGCACCGCGCCGCACACGATGGTGACGTTGGCCCCCGACACCGCGGTCAAGTGCGTCATGCCCGCCGCGCGAAAGCTCGCGACCGGTCTCGGCGGCGACCGCCGAGGTGTCACCCAGAACCAGGGCGGGCAACATCGCGGCCTGATCGCGGGGCAACACGCCTCGAACCGCGGCGACAAAACGGCTGCGGACGGTGTGCGCGGCTTGCTGCACCGCACCGGCCCGGCCAAAGGTGGGCCGGCCCGTCGCGTTGAGCACCGCGACGGTCAGGTCGTGGCGGGACGGGCGGCTGATGCGCGCGGTGAACCGCATCGGCTGGCCGACCAGCACTGAACCGTCTTCCGAATCGAAGTCCGATGCGCGCGCGAAAACCACTACCCGACCGGATATTTCGTCGTCGCGCAGCCGCTGCAAGGTGGCACGAAACATCAGCCGGCCGGAGCCCAGCGACAGCGCGCTCTCGCTGGGGGTGACCGTGACCGGCACGGCCGATCCGAACGCCGCGGTGATCGGGTGGCGACTAACGGCGTCGGCGCGCAACGCGATAGCGAGCCCGAATCCAGCGCCCACGACACCGATCGCGACCAGTCCGGCACTGATCGACCGGAGCCGCGCACCCCGACCGCGCCGGCGCGCGGCGTAGAACAACAGCGCGCCCGAGACGGCGGCCAACATGACGCAGCACAACGCGAACACCCGGCCGACAGGCCACACGGTCCCGGCGGCCGTCGCCGCCCAGCTGGTGAGTGCGGCCGGCACCAGGCGTACATCGAGGGGTGCACCAGTATCAGACACGAACCAGAGGGCGCAGCTTGTCCAGGCGAGCCTGGCCGATGCCGTCGACGTCGGCGAGTTGGTCCACGCTGGTAAACCTGCCGTGGGCCTGCCGCCACGCCACGATCGCCGCGGCGGTGACCGGGCCGACTCCAGGCAGCGCGTCCAACTGTTCCACGGTCGCGGCGTTGAGGTCGACCACCTCACCGCCCCTGGGTTTCGTCGATCCCGCCGCCGGCCCGGAACTTGGCGGGCTCCCGGACGCCGGCGCCGATCCCGATCCCACCGAGCTGCCGAGCACCGACGGCTGTCCCGAGACGGGTGCGATCCCGACCACGATCTGCTCACCGTCACCGACCGGACGGGCCATATTCAGTCCGATGGTGTCCGCGCCATCCACCGCGCCGCCCGCAGCCTGCACCGCATCAGCGATTCTTGCGCCGGGCGCCAGGGTGACCAGTCCGGGCGTGTGCACCAGGCCCACCACGCTGACCACCACGGGTCGATCCGGACTGGCTGGCTGGCCCACACCTGGTGCGGCCGACGATCTGGGGCTCGCCGACGCGGCCCGCTCCACCGGGGGCAGCTTGGCGGACATCACCGGCGCGGGCCGGTCGCGCACCAGGGTGAATACCGTGATCAGCACGGCCAGTGCGGCGACGACGGCCAGGGCGATGGCGCCGGCGCGGCCCGGATCGGCCCGCACCCTGGCGAGCCAGCTCGCACGTTGGGACACGTCCGGAAGCCAGCGCGGCAACAACGAGTTCTGGTCCTCGTCCGCGGCTTCCGGCGTCAGGTCCGAACGGTCGGCGTCGGCGGGCGTCTGGGTGTCCGGCTTGTCCGGGTCGGCATCGAGCCGTCGATGCAGTCGCTCGGCGGGAAGTTCGGTTCGCATGTCGCCGACCGTAGGTCCGACAACCGCCACAATGGCCGCCGCCGACAGCGTCCGGACGCCGGCCTGTGGATCAACGAGCACGTGTGCACAAACGGCACAAACGGCACAGTGGCACCCGGTTGGCGTGCGGCGGCGACGGCAGCTTAACGTGCAGGAGAAGCCCCCCAGCTCTCACCCCAACGGCTCCCAATAAAGAGGAGGGCTGCCATGAAACTGGCGCTCACAGCAGACGAAGCCGCATTTCGCGATGAGCTTCGCAGCTTCTACACCACCAAGATCCCCGAAGACATCCGTGAACTGATGCGTCAGGGCTCGTCGCTCAGCAAGGACCAGGTCGTCGCCACGCAGAAAATCCTCAACGAACACGGTCTGGCGGTACCGAATTGGCCGGTCGAATGGGGCGGCAAGGACTGGACGCCGACCCAGCACCAGATCTGGTCCGACGAGATGCAATTGGCGTGTGTTCCCGAGCCACTGAACTTCAATACCAAGATGGTCGGCCCGGTGATCGCCGAATTCGGGTCACAGGAGATCAAGGAGCGCTTCCTGCCGCCGACCGCCAACCTCGACATCTGGTGGTGTCAGGGCTTCTCCGAACCCGAGGCCGGCTCGGACCTCGCGTCGCTACGCACCACCGCAGTCCGGGACGGCGACAGTTACGTCGTCAACGGCCAGAAGACCTGGACGACGCTGGGCCAGTATGCGGACTGGATCTTCTGCTTGGTGCGCACCGACCCGCAGGCGCCCAAGCGCCAGGCCGGGATCTCGTTTCTGCTCTTCGACATGAAGACGCCCGGCATCACACTTCGGCCCATTAAGACGATCGACGGCGGCCAGGAGATCAACGAATTGTTCTTCTCCGATGTCCGAGTACCGGCGAACCAGCTTGTCGGACAAGAGAATCAGGGCTGGACGTACGCAAAATTCCTGCTGGGCAACGAGCGCACCGGCATCGCCGGGGTGGGACGGACCAAAGTGCACCTCGCCGAAGTGAAAAAATACGCCGTGGAAACCGGGGTGCTCGACGACCCGCTGTTCGCGGCCCGGCTGGCCGAGGCCGAAAACGAGCTGCTGGCATTGGAACTCACGCAGGCACGGGTGGTTTCAGACTCCTCGGACGGGACGCCCAACCCGGCGTCGTCGGTGCTCAAGCTGCGGGGCAGTCAGTTACAGCAGATAACCACCGAACTGTTCGTCGAGGTGGCCGGGCCGGACGCGCTTCCCGCCGACGGGGAAGACATTTCCTCTCCGAACTGGGCGCAGACCAGTGCCCCGCGCTACCTGAACTGGCGCAAGGCGTCGATCTACGGCGGCAGCAGCGAAGTGCAGCGCAACATCATCGCGTCCACCATTCTGGGATTGTGAGGCAGCCATGGACTTTCAGTTGAGCGACGAGCAAACCCTGCTCCGCGACACCACCCGCGACCTGCTGTCGCGCACCTACGACCCGGAAAGCCGCATCAAAGTCATCGGCTCGGATCTGGGCTGGAGCCGCGAGGTCTGGAGCCAGCTCGCCGACACCGGCATTCTCGGCCTGGGCTTCGATGATGAGTCGGGCCAGATCGAGATCATGGCGGTGCTCACCGAGGTTGGGCGCAGGTTGGCCCCCGAGCCGATCCTGCACGCCGCGCTGGCGCCCGGCGCGCTGATCGCCGAACTGGGCACCGATGAGCAGAAACAGCTTCTGGACGATGTCGCGGCCGGCCAGCATCTACTGGCCTTCGCCCACCTGGAGCCAGGCCACCGCAAGCCGACCGCCGAAACCTCCACTAGGGCTGCGCGGCAAGGCGATTCGTGGACAGTGAGCGGACGAAAGAACCCGGTGCTGGCCGGTGACTGCGCCGACACGCTGGTGGTCAGCGCCGCGCTGCCCGACGGGGGTACCGGGTTGTTTCTGGTGGACGCCGAAACCGCGACCCGCCACGGCTACCGAACGTTCGACGGACAGCGCGGCGCCCAGATCGACTTGGAGTCCGCGCCTGCGCAACCGCTGGGCGGTGCCTCCGAAGCCGTCGACGCATCACGCGCCATCCGCGACACCCTCATCCGCATCCAGTCGGCGTTGTGTTCCGAAGCGGTCGGGGCCATGGAGGAAGCGCTGCGCCTGACCACCGACTATCTCAAGACCCGCAAGCAGTTCGGCGTCACACTCAACAAGTTTCAGGCGCTCACTCAGCGCGCCGCCGACATGTACGTTTCGCTGGAATTGGCCCGCAGCATGAGTTTCTACGCGGCGATGTCGATCGCCGACGGCAACCTCGACCCGGTGATCGCCTCGCGCGCCAAGCTGCAGATCGGCCGCTCGGGTCGGCATATCGCGCAGGAGTCGATCCAGATGCACGGCGGCATCGGCATCACCGCGGAGTATCCGGTCAGCCACTACGCGGCCCGGCTCACCGCGATCGAGCAAACCCTGGGCTCCTCGCAGGATCACCTCGGGGTGCTGATCGACCACATCACCGACTACGACTTGGCCAGGCTCAAAGACTGATCTCCCGGAGAACTCGACGCACCGATCACGTAGGTGCGGGCGCTTCGACGGATTCCGCCGCACCCGACTGTGCGGCCAACTCGGGCATCTGGCCAGCCAGGTACTCGCCGAGCCCACCGATCGTCGGATAGTCGAACACCGCGGTAGCGCTGATCGTGAAGGCGCCACCGAACTGGCTGTGCAACCGGTTGCGGAGTTCAACGGCCATCAGTGAATCCGTACCCAGGTCCAAGAACCGACTGGTTGCGGCGGGCGGTTGTGTGAGCCGCAAAAAGCCCTGCACCTCGCGCTGCAGGAATTCGGTGATGAAACCGGCGCGCTGCGCCACCGGTATCTCCTGCAGTTGCCGGAGCAACTCACTGTCGCCGGTTGCTTCCCCGACGGCACTCGGCAACACGAGGTCGAGAATCGGCGGGCGAGAACCGCCGAGCAGCTTGGCGGCACGTTGCCAGTTGGCCTTGATGACGGTTGCCTGCCCCGTTCCGTTGCCGACAACCTCGGCGAGCGCGTTGAGGGCGGCCGTCGGTTCCAGCGGAATCAGGCCTTGCACACTGATATTGGCGCGCGCGGCCTCCGAAGAGGCCATGCCTCCCTGGGCCCAGGGACCGAAGTTGATCCCGGTCGCCGGCAAGCCTCGCGCCTTTCGATCCGCGACCAGTCCATCGAGCAACGCATTGGCCGTCGAGTAGTTGGCCTGGCCGGGTGAACCCAGCAGGCTGGACACCGAGGAGGACACGATGAAGAAGTCGAGGTCGTCGTTCTTCGTCAATCGGTCTAGGTAGATGGCACCGAACGCCTTGGGCGCCAATGTCGTCCAGAAACGCTCCAGGCTCTGTTGTGACAGCAGCGCGTCGTCGAGCACGCCGGCCAAATGCACCACTCCCGTGAGTGGAGGCAACTCCGCGCGAATCCGCTCCAGCAGCATTTCAACTTGCGCCTCGTCGCCGACGTCGGCAGCGAAGGTGTGAATGCGGCACCGGTAGCGCTCGGTGATGTCCTCAATTGTCCGCTGCGCCTGCACATCGGGCGCGCGCCTGCTGGTCAGCACGATGTCGCCGGCACCGAGTTGGGCCAGATGGGCCGCCGTGTGCAGGCCGATGGCACCGAGTCCACCGGTGATCAGATAGCTCCGATCGCCGCGCGGCTGTAGCGGGTGCGGCATTTGCAGCACGATCTTCCCGATGTGCCGCGCTTGCTGCATGCGGCGAAACGCCGTCTTCGCCTCACTCAGCGGGTAGATCTCGGCGGGTAGTGGCGTCCACTCACCGCTGGCCAACCCGTCCGACACCTCCCCCAGCAGGCGACGAATATGCTCGGGGTCTTCCACGCAGGTCCAGTCCAACGCGACGATCTCGTAAGCGATATCGGGACGGGCCGCCGCCATCTGCTCGCGCGTCCAGATGTCGCGCTTGGCGATCTCGACGAAACGGCCATTCTGGGCGGTCGCCCGTACCGTCGCCTCGATAAACCCCTCATTGGTCAGGCTGTTGAGCACCACGTCGACACCGGCGCCGTCGGTGTCGGCGAGGATCTGGTCGGCGAAATCCGTACTGCGCGAGTCGTAGACATATTCCACACCCAGCTTGCGCAGTGTTGCGCGTTTGTAGGCGCTCGCGGTGGCGAAGACGATCGCGCCCTTCCGTTGCGCCATCTGGATCGCGGCCAATCCGACACCACCGCTCGCGGCGTGAATGAGCACACGCTCACCAGGCTTCAGCTGCGCCCAGTCGAACGCGAGTCGGGTCGTGAGTGCCGCAGCGGGAATGGTGGCCGCCGCAACCGCGCTCAGCCCGTCGGGCAGCGGCGCCACTACGTGAACCGGCACATTGAACCGGGTGGCGAACGCGCCGTGCATGAAGCCATAGACGCGTTGGCCGACCTCTAGTCCGGTGACGCCATTGCCCAACTGCGTGACGGTGCCGGCGAAGTCGCCGCCGAGCGGGCCCGGATCGCCCGGGTAGAGGCCCAGCACATTGAGCACCTCCCGGAAGTTCAAGCCACCGGCCTCAACCCGCACCTGCACACAGCCGGCGTCGGGCGGCGACGCTTCCTGCTCGATCAGACGCAGATTGTCGATTGCGCCGCGTTCAGTGGGCGCCAGAACGTAATCGGTTGCACGGGGTACCGCGAGATGACCGCCGCGCGCCCATGGCAGTAACCGGGACGCCAAGAACTTTCCTTGCCGCAGTGCAAGTTCGGGTTCGGCAATCGGTGCGTCGAGAAGACCGGCCAGCGTGTGCACGGCCTGCTCTGATCCGTCGTAATCGACCAGCCGGCAGCGCAGGCCCGGTTCCTCGTTGACGATGGTGCGCCCGAGTCCCCACAGCGCCGCCTGCACCGGGTCGACCGGCTCACCGGACTCGGTCGCCACACCCCGTTCGGTGATGATCCACAGACCACCGGGAAGTTTGACCGCCGCCGAATCATCAGCGCCCTGCAGGGTATGCACCGCACTGAGCAGGTGGGCGATCTCGGTTTCCAGCCGCGCAACAGCTTCAGCACTGGACTCTTCCGCGCTCGGTCCGGCGCTGCGCCAAACGACGCCGCCGAACGGCACCCCACGCTCTTGAGCCTGTACCAACCGCTGCCCCAAGAGCTCCGGATCAATATTGCGGTCAAACGAGATGCAGCCCGGCACGTCTGCCGCCAGCTCGTCGAATCCGGCAACGAGCCAGGTGCCGTTGACGTTTCCGGCGCCGTCGGCATCACCGCTCGACGACTGAGGCGGCAGCTCGTGCCACCCGAGGGTGTACAGCAGCCGGGTGGAATCGCCGGCGAGCCCGCGCAACAATGCCTCTCGGGGCGCGCGTTTGACCGTGAACTCATAAATCCCGCCCAGGTAGCGGCCATCCCGATCCACGAAATCGATGTCGAAGACTTGGATTTCGTTGTCGATGTCGTTGGCATGCCACCTCCCGCGGCAATAAAACCGCCGCGGCATCTTCTCCAGCAGCTCCACCCGCCCGTACCGCAATGGCAGGAACAGATCCCTCATCTCTCGCTCCGCCGCGGTGAGCGCCGGGAACGCCGGGAACACGACTCCGGTGCACAGGTCGAGCAGCACCGGATGCATCGGTTCGGCTCCGAGGTGTTCGGCGAGTTCTTCGCCGACGGTGACATCGCCGATCGCCTCGGCTTCGCCGACCCATAACGATTTGAGGGACGAGGACCAGATGGTCCCCCATTCCAGCTCCTTCTCGGCGAAGGTCTCGAACAAGTACTGCGGACGGCTACGACCCAACCGCTCGATTGCCGCGTCGACGGACTCTGTCGGATCGGGTGCCGCCTCGGTCTCGGCACGGGCAACGCCGGTGAACACCGTGCCATCGGCGTTCAACGCCCATTCGGCATCACGGACGCCGTATGGGCGGCTGTGCACTCGGAAGCTCCAGCCCTCCCCGTTTTGCGAGCCGTCCTCCAGCGGATGCAGACTCAGCTGAACTTCGCGAGAGGCCTTCTCGGGAAGGATGATTGGCTCATAGAAGTAGACGTCCTGCAGTCGCCCCGGCGGCCCCACGGCGGCCAGGGCCATCGCCGCATACGTCGCCCCCGGGACGACTACGGTGCCGTAGATGACGTGATCAGCAAGCCACGGCTGCGACTTGACCGACAGCCGACTCGTGTAGACCGAGTCGCCCGAGGCGAGTTCTTTGGCGCTACCCAGGAGTCCGGACGCGGCGGCGCCCTGACCATCGATCCCGGCGACACCGGAAGCCTTGGGCCAGAACCGACGGCGCTGGAACGGATAGGTGGGAAGTTCGAGTCTGCGGCGAGGTTGACGGTGCAGCGCAGCGAAGTTCGGCCGGTGACCGCTGACATACGCCGCGGCTAGCCCGTCGGCGATCTGGCGCCGGTCGGCGATGCCCTTGCGCAGGGAAACGATCGCTCGCGGCGCGGCCAGATGTTCCGGCCAGACTTGCACCGCGGCTCCGGTCAAAACAGGTTGCGGACCGATCTCCATCAACACCGAGCACCCCAGCGCCGCCACCGTGCGCACGCTTTCGGCGAACTGCACCGGCCGACGGGAATGCCGCCGCCAATACTGTGCGTCGAGCGGGGTTCCCGCAGTGAGCACGGCGCCGGTGCGGTTGCAGACCAGCGGCATCGTCGGCATAGCGAAGTCCAACCGCGCTGCATAGGACTCGAATTCGTCCAGCACCGGCTCCAGCAACTCCGAGTGGAAGGCGTGGCTGGTTTCCAGCCAGCTGCACCTGATCCCGTCACTGCCACCCCTGGCGACGATCTGTTCGAGGTCCGCGCCGGGACCCGACAGCACCGTGTTGGGGCCGTTGTAGGCGGCGACCGACACTCGGGGGAAATGGTTGGCGATTTCCTCGACGTACTTGGCGTCGGCAAACACCGCTACCATTCGCCCACCGTCGGGCAGACCGCCGAACAGCCGACCGCGCTCGGCCATTAGCCGCGCCCCGTCCTCGAGGCTGAAAACCCCGGCCACACACGCCGCCGCGTACTGGCCCACGCTGTGTCCCAGCACCACGTCAGGCTCGACACCCCAGGACTGCCACAGCCGGGCCAGGCCCATCTCGACGGCGAACAGCGCAGGCTGCGCGAAAGACGTGTGCCGCAGTGCTTTTCCGGCTTCAGCGCCAGCGTCCCTGTCGGTTGCGAATAGCACCTCCAGCAACGGACGCGGCAGTAACCCGTTGACCGCTTCCGCGCATCGTGTCACGGTGTCGGCGAAAACCGGCTCGGCATCGAACAACTCGCGCGCCATGCCCGGGTACTGGCTGCCCTGCCCGGTGAACAACCACGCCGTCGTCGGCGGATCCGTGCACTCGCCGCGTACCACTCCGGGTCGCATCCGATTCTCGGCCAACTCGGCCAGCAGCTCGCGGGCGCTCTGAACCGAATCGACGACAACCGCGGCCCGGTGTTCGAAATGCGAACGCCCGGCTCCGGCGGTGAAGCACACATCGGCGATGTCCACTTTGGGGTGGGCGTTCAACCATTCCCCGTATCGCTGCGCCAAGTCCACCAGCGCCTGCGGTGATCGCGCGGACAGCGGCAGCACGTCGACCGGCTCATCTGCAGCGTCCGACTCCAATTCCACGGTGACGTCGGACAAGAGGTCGCCTGTCGAGTATTCGTCGGCGGTCGCCGATTGTGCTGGCGCCTCCTCGATCAGCACGTGTGCGTTGGTGCCGGTGAACCCGAAGGAACTCACGCCGGCACGTCGCGGTCTGCCGTTGGCCTGCCACGGAATCGCCTCGTCCACGACCCGCACCGGCAGTGAGTCCCACGGGATATGCGGCGACGGTGTCTCGAAGTGCAGGCTCTTCGGCAGCATTTCGTGCTGCAGCGACAACACAACTTTGATCAGGCCGGCGACCCCTGATGCCGACTCGAGGTGGCCGATGTTGCTCTTGACCGACCCGATCAGCAACGGGCGGTCCGCGTCACGAGCGGCGCCATAGACGGCCCCGGCCGCCTGCACCTCGATTGGATCGCCCAGCGCGGTGCCTGTCCCGTGCGCCTCGAGGTAGTCGACATCGCCGCCGGTGAGACCGGCGCGAGCCAGCGCCGTGGTGATAAGCCGTTGCTGTGCGCCCCCGTTGGGCACCGTCAAACCGCTGGAAGCGCCGTCTTGATTGACCGCGCTGGCCGGGATGACCGCGCAGATCCGATCCTCGTTACGCACCGCATCGCTGAGCCTCTTGAGCACCAGGATCCCGCAGCCTTCACTGCGCACATAACCGTCGGCGGAGGCGTCAAAGGTCTTGCACCGGCCGACGGGGGAAAGCATCCTGGCTCGCGAGGCGGCGATGATGGACACCGGGCTCAGCAACACGTTCACCCCACCGGCCAACGCCAAATCGCAGTCGCCGGAGTGCAATGCCTGGCAGGCTTGATGGACGGCCACCAACGACGAGCTGCACGCGGTATCGACCGCTACCGCCGGTCCTTCCAGCCCGAGCGCGAAGGCAACGCGACCCGGAATGGCATTGAGCGCATTGCCGGTGATGAAGTGCGGCTCGATCTTCTCAACCGATTCCGCGGATAGCAGGTGCGAATACTCGTTGGTGGCCACCCCGACGAAGATGCCGCTTCGGCTGCCGCGCAACGCCCCCGGGGAATACCCGGCACGTTCCAGACCCTCCCACACAGTTTCCAGCATCAGCCGCTGCTGCGGATCGATCCACACAGCCTCGCGCGGGGAAATACCGAAGAATTCCGGGTCGAATCCGTCGATGCCGTCGAGGAAACCACCGAAGCGGCTGTAGATCTTGCCCGGCGTCTCAGGATCCGGGTCGTAAAACTCGTCGATGTCGAATCGATCATCCGGGACCTCCCGGATCGCATCGACACCGCCGGACAACACCTCCCAGAAAGCTTCGGGATCGGCTGCACCGGGAAAACGGCACGCCACCGCAACGATCGCGATCGGCTCATCCGTGCGCCCCATTGGTGAGGTCACCACCGCGGCTGGCCGAGGCCCGGCGTTGGCTGCCTGCTCGCTGAGACCGAGCACCTCGCCAAGCAAGTAGTCACCCACGTCGGACAGACGTGGGTAGTCCATCGCCAAGGTCGCCGGCAACTCCTTGCCCACTGCTTGCTCCAAGCGGCGCCGCAATTCGACGGCCATCAGCGAATCCATGCCGAGATCGAAGAATCCGGCGTCCTCGCGGATCTCGGCGGCATCGACTCGCGTCACCTCCGCCACCGCCTCGCGCAGGTAATCCGCGACAAGTTTTTTGCGCCGCTGCACCGGAGCAAGGGTGAGCTGCTCGACCAACTGCGTCTTCCCGGACGGCCCGGACAAGGACGGGGCCGACACCGACGCCGGCACCTCACGCTCCAACTCCGCCAGGAACGACCGCCTCCTCGCTTGCTGGTAGAGCGGCAGGAACCGCGCCCACTCGATGCGAGCCACGACGCCTTGAACACAAGAAGCAGCCAGCAGGTCAGCCATACCCGCCAATGCATCGGCGGGCGATAATGTCCGGACCCCGCGCTCAGCCAGCCGCGCACGGGCCTCCTCGTCGGCCATGCCCGCCGACCAGGGACCGAAATTGGCACTGATCCCGACGACGCCCTGCTCGCGCAGGCGCCAGGCCAGCCCATCGAGGAAGGCGTTGGCGGCGCCATAGGCGGTCTGACCGAACCCGCCCCATACCGATGCAATCGAGGAGGTACTGAGGAAGAAGTCCAGCTGCAGGTCGGCAGCCGCTTCGCTCAAATGCCAAGCGCCCCAGACCTTCCCGGCGAACACTCGATCGATTTCGGCGTCGTCTAGGGTGCGCAGCGGGCTGGTACCGATCTCGCCTGCGGCGTGCACGATGCCGGCCACCGGCGGTAGTTCGGCCTGCACAGTGGCTAACAGACGCGCGACATCGGCCGCATCGGCGACATCGGCCGCGACAACCCGAAATTCGCAGCCGTGCTGTTCGCGTAGCGCATCGATGCGCGCTTGCGCGGAATCGGTGGGCGCGCGTCTGCCGGCCAGTACCAGCTGCCGGGCGCCGTGCGCGGCCAGATATTCCGCTATTTCCAGTCCGACCGAACCCAGCCCCCCGGTCACCAAATACGTTGCGTCAGCACGCAATGCCAGCGGCGTTGCGGCTGGCTGCCCGATTCGTCGGACCAGCCGTGGAACATAGACGTCTTGACCACGCAGCGCGATCTGGTCTTCCCTAACGGCCGAGTTGCGCGGTTCGGCCGCCACCTGGTTGATCAACCGCGACCATTCTGCCGTCGTTGCTAAGGCAGTCCCATCAGCCAGATCCGCCAGCCCGCCCCACACTTGCGGATGCTCCAGTGAGGCGGCACGACCGAATCCCCAAAGGCAACTCTGATCCGGTGATGTGGAGTCCCCGTCAGTGACCCATTGTGCGCCGCGGGTTATCACCCAGATGGGTGTGCGCAGTTCCGTGGCAACGGCGGCGCGGAAGAGTCGCCGGGTACCACCCAGCACTCGGTGTTGCATCCGCTCCAGCGATTGCGTCGACGGCGTGGGGTCGGTGCCGAGAGCCGCGACGTGCAGGATCCGCAGCGCCGGTTCGCTTGCCGCCGCAGCGAGCAACGCGACCTCGAGTCGCTCCTCGTCCGCGTCGGACACCGGTAACCCGAGAATCTGATGCCGGTGTCCATGCGCGGTCAGCGCGTCGACCAAAGGCTGAATTACGTTGGCATCGTCGCCAATGAGGAGCCAGGCAGATCCCTCTCCGGCTTCCGCACCTGAGACCCCGGAATTTCCAGCGATGGATTTCTCCCAGCGGATCTCGTAACGGTCGTCCGCGATGGACTGAGATTCGCGCTGTTGGTTATGCTGTGCGGCAAGCTTTTTCAGCAAGTCCACGGTCTGCGGATTGCCGCCTGCACCGTCGAGCAGCGCGGCGAGTTCCTGGATGCGGCCGTCCTCAAGAAGCCGGACGGCTTCGGTGCGCACGGCTGGAGTCTGTTTCGAGGCCTGTGGAGTGGACCGGGTCTCCTGCTCGTTGAACCAGTACTGGCGGTGCTCGAACGGGTAGGTGGGCAGGTCGAGCTTTCGCGCCGGCCCCATGACAGTGCCGAAGTCGGGCAGGTGGCCCAGGACGTACGCGTCAGCAAGGGCTTCGGTGATTTGCCGGTGGTCGGCGGTGTTTCGGCGCAACGATGCGATCGCCCGCGGTGCGGTGGCCGGGTCGGGCCATGCCCGCAGGGCCGCGGCGGTGAGCACCGGTTGCGGGCCGATCTCCAACAGCACTTTGCAATTCAGGTCGGCAAGGGTGCGCACGCTCTTGGCGAATTCCACCGGTTGGCGCGCGTGGCGACGCCAATAGGCCCCATCGAGTCTCGCGCTCGTGCCGAGCGCGGCGCCGGTGCGGTTGCACACCAAAATCCTTTGCGGCGGGCCGAAATGGAGCCGATCTGCGTAGGACTCGAACTCGTCGAGGATCGGATCCAGCAGCGCCGAGTGGAACGCGTGGCTGGTGTCCAGCCAATCACACCGAACACCGTCGGCTGTCAAGCCGGAGATCGCCTGGTGCAGATCATCCCCGGGTCCCGACAGTACAGTGTTCGCACCGTTGTAGGCGGCAACCGACAGACTCGGCAACTCATCCGTCAGTCGCTCGACGCGCTCGGCGGCGGCGAACACAGCGACCATCCGACCGCCCGCGGGCAAACTGCCGAAGAGGCGGCCGCGCTCGGCCATGAGCAACGCGCCGTCCTCGAGGCTGAACACATCCGCGACGCAGGCCGCCGAATACTGGCCGACGCTGTGGCCCAGCACCACGTCGGGTTCGAAGCCCCACGACTGCCAGAGGCGCGCCAGGCCCATTTCGACCGCGAACAGGGCGGGTTGTGCGTACGAGGTCTGCCGCAGCGTCGCTTCGCTGTCCGGGCCATCCGGATCGAAAATGACTTCCAGCAAGGGCTTTTCGAGCACTTCAGCGACCACTGCCGCGCAGCGAGTCAGTGTCTCGGCGAACACCGGCTCGGTGTCGAACAGCTCTCGGGCCATACCGGGGTACTGGCTGCCTTGACCGGTGAACAGCCACGCCGTTTTCGGGGTGTCATCGGATACGCCGCGAACCAAACCGGGTGCCGGGCGATCGTCCGCAAGCGCACCGAGCAGCTCACCGGCAGATTCTCTCGAATTGACCACCAGCGCGGCGCGGTGCTCCAAGTGAGCCCGCCCCACCCCAGCGGTAAAGCACACGTCCGCCAACGTAGCTTCCGGGTGCGCGTTCAGCCAACCGCGATATTGATCGGCGATTTGCACCAGAGCGGCGGGTGTCCGCGCCGATAGCGGAAGGATGCAAGAACGTTGGTTCCCGGTCTGGTCGACCGGACTCGGGTCCGCAGCGAGCTGACCTTCCTCCTCGGGCGCTTCCTCGAGGATGACGTGCGCGTTGGTACCGGCGAACCCGAACGAGCTGACTCCCGCAATACGGGGCCGCCCGTTGCGTTCCCAAGCGGTGGCTTCCTTGACAACCTGCACCGCCAGCTGGTCCCAGGGAATGTGCGGAGACGGATTGCGAAAGTGTAGGTGCTGCGGCAGTAATCCGTGCTCGAGCGACAGGATGACCTTGATGACACCCGCGATCCCCGCGGCCGCTTCCAAATGCCCGATGTTCGTCTTCACCGAGCCGATCAACAGCGGCCGGCTCGCCTCGCGCCCAGCGCCCAGCACCGCCCCCGCGGCCTGGGCCTCGATCGGATCGCCCAGCGATGTCCCCGTGCCATGGGCCTCCAGGTATCCGACGTCGCTGGGAGCGACGCCGGCGCGCTGCAGCGCCTGGGCGATGACCCGTTCCTGCGCAATGCCGTTCGGCACCGTCAAACCACCCGATGCGCCGTCCTGGTTGATGGCGCTGCCCCGAATCACGGCCCGAATCCGGTCACCGTCGCGAAGCGCGTCCTCGAGCCGCTTCACGACGATGACGCCGCACCCCTCGCCGCGCACGTAGCCGTCCGCAGCCGCGTCGAATGTCTTGCATCGGCCGTCGGGCGCAAGCATGTGCGCTCGGGAAAAGGTGATCATGGTCGCCGGGGTGAGCAAGACGTTCGCACCGCCGGCCAGCGCGAGGTCACATTCCCCCAAGCGCAGCGCCTGGCATGCCTGATGGATCGCTACCAGCGACGAGCTGCACGCCGTGTCGACGGCGACCGCCGGGCCCTGCAGCCCCAACCGATAGCTGATCCGACCCGCTGCTGCGGCCGACGATGTCCCGATTGCCGTATAGGCTTCGATCTCGGCGTAAGTCAGCTCGTCGGACGCCATTCCCAGGTAGTCATGGGTGGACAAACCGATGAACACACCGGTGTTGGTGTTCGCCAAAGCCGTTGGCGCGGTGCCTGAATGCTCCACCGCCCGCCACGCCGTCTCCAGCAAGATCCGATGCTGCGGGTCCATCAACCGGACCTCGCGCGTCGACATGCCGAAAAACGGCGCGTCGAACCCCGTTACGTCGTCGATGAAACCTGCCCGACGGGTGACGATCTTTCCGGGCGTATCGGGATCCGGGTCGAAGAATTCGTCGGCGTTCCACCGGTCCCTGGGCACCTCGGATACCGCATCCCGGCCTTCGCGTAGCACCTGCCAAAATTCGTCCGCATCGGCAGCACCCGGAAAACGCGCCGCGTAGCCGACAATCGCGATACCCGCAAAACCTAATGCCCCCTGCATCAGATCTTCGGCGGATGCCATGCGGTTGTCCTCTCTACCTCGGCTGGCGGAGATTCGATGCCCGCGGGCCGCGGCGTATGCGCCGTGGTCGCTTACTAACCACGTCTTAGGCCGCTCGTTGCAAACACCCCCGGACCAGACCCGGCGGAGCTCCCCCGGTGTATTGCCGCCAGCGACCGCCGTCTGGGAATCTAACATGTCGGCCCGGTTGCGCAGCCGAAACACCTCCGACGGCAAGTATGACAAGTGCGGGGGCTTCGCGACGCCACATCGCGCAAGTATCGTCGGGCGCGGCTGTTCACCCCGCGTGCAACTCGCCGTTCCCAAGGGACTTTCCCTATCGCCACAGCACGCCGAGCCGGTGGGCAGCCGTTGAGCCCGTATCCGCGCATGTCGCCGCCAGTGCTTGTCGCAAGGGTTATCTTGGTCTCGCTACCAGCGGGCCGACCTGCAGCCTTGGAGCGCAACCTTGACAACCGGGGAGAAAGTTTTGCGCATCGGGAAAATCACGATCGGCTCGCTCGGGGATTGGATGCCGACCCCCGGATCGGTCATCTCCTGGCACCCGACGAGCGCATCCCAGGAAAGGGCTCGACAAGCGCCGGCTAGTCCTGTGCCGGTCAGCTACATGCAGGGCCAACATCTTCGTAATTACCACGAACGGACATCCGCGGGGCTGGACTTTTCGCGCCAAATCATCGCTGCCTGCAAAGTGCCCGGGCAGTGCGATATTTCTGCCATGAATCACGCCGTCAACACATACCTGCGGCGGCATGACACCTTCAGCAGTTGGTTCGACCACACCGGTAATGGAGAGTTCAGCAGGCACACCATCAGCGATCCTGCCGACATCGAATTCGCGCCGATCGGTCACGGCATAAGGACGGTCGAGGAAATACGCGCTCATGTCGTGGCCATACCGAATCCGCTGGAGTGGGCCTGCTTCACCTTCGGAATTGTCCAAAGCGAGGGTAGTTTCACTTTCTTCGCCGCCATGGATCATGTCCACGGGGACGCGACGTTGATTGGCACAACGATGCTTGAGGCCAACGGGATGTATGCGGCCTTGAGCGCAGGCGGTGAACCCCTTGCGCTTCCCGACGCCGGCAGCTTCAACGATTTCTGCACCCGCGAGCGTCAGTACACGTCAGCGTTAACCGTCGATTCGCCTCAAATACGCGCGTGGATTGACTTCGCCGAGAACAACAATGGCGGCTTTCCTGAATTCCCACTCCCGTTGGGTAACCCGACGGAGCCATGTGACAGCGACATGGTCTCCGAACTTCTGATGGATGCAGAACAGACGGAGCGGTTCGAATCAGCCTGCACCGCGGTCGGCGCGCGCTTCATCGGCGGCTTGTTCGCCTGCCTGGCCCTGGTAGAGCATGAGTTTACGGGTGCTCTCACCTATTACGGCCTCACGCCCAGGGATACCCGGAGAACGACGGACAATTTCACGGCGCAGGGTTGGTTCACCGGCTTAGTCCCGATCACCGTGCCAATAGCCGCGGCTTCTTTCGCCGATGCCGCGTGGGCAGCGCAGGCCTCGTTCGATTCGGGCCAGCACCTGGCGAAGGTGCCGTATTACCGCGTATTGGAATTGGCGCCATGGTTGAACTGGCCGCAGCCAAACTTTCCGGTGTCGAACTTCTTCCATGGCGGCGCTGCCCCGCTCAACGCTGTTCTGGCCGCAGCCGACCTGGGTTATGCGGACAATATCGGGATCTACTCTGACGGCCGGTATTCATATCAGCTGACCATCTATGTATTCCGGTACGGGGAGGGCACGGCCATGGCGATCATGTTTCCCGACAATCCGGTCGCCCAGAAATCAGTCGTCCGCTATATGGAAGCGATGAGATCCGTGTGTGGGCGGGTCGCCGACAGTGGGCATTGGGGACGCGTTGCGTAGCGTCGAACAGTTCCCGGGAGTGAGGGTGATATGCGGCGGCTAGCCGATTTTGTGGTGCGGTGGCCCTGGGTCGTAATAGGGCTCTGGGTCGCGATTGCGGTGACTTTGCCACTGACATGCCCATCCCTCAACGAGATGGCCCAGAAGCACCCGCTCGCCATGTTGCCCAGCGACGCCCCGTCGAGCGTCACCGCTCGAAAGATGGCCGAGGCGTTCCACGAATCGGGTTCGGAAGATCTCATGTTGGTGGTTCTGACCGACGACAAGGGGCTCGGCCCGGCTGACGAAGCCGCTTACAGCAAACTGGTGGAAGCGCTGCGCCAGGACACCCGAGATGTCTTGATGTTGCAGGATTTCGTCAGCACGCCACCCCTGCGCTCGGCCTTGACCAGTAAGGATGGCAAAGCTTGGGTGCTGCCGGTCGGCGTTGCGGGCGAGTTGGGCTCGCCACGTGCTCACGCCGCGTTCCACCAGGTCAGCGAGATCGTCAAACACGCCGTCACCGGAACGCCGCTGACGGCAAACCTCGCCGGACCCGCAGCAACCGTCGCCGACCTCACGGTCGCGGGCGAACGAGATCGCCTTCCGATCGAGGTGGCGATCGCGGTCCTGGTGCTCATCGTCCTGTTGGTGGTTTACCGCAGCGCGGTCACTATGTTGCTGCCGTTAGTCACGATCGGGTTGTCTCTGGTGATCGCACAGGCCATCGTCGCGGGCTACTCCCAACTCACCGGCACGGGTGTCTCGAACCAGTCCATCGTCTTCCTGAGCGCAATCATGGCCGGCGCGGGAACGGATTACGCCGTCTTTCTCATCAGCCGATATCACGACTACCTGCGGTCAGGTGCGGATTTCGATCAGGCGGTCAAAATGGCAATGGCCTCTATCGGCAAAGTGATCGCGGCGTCCGCCACCACCGTCGGAATCACGTTTCTGCTCATCAGCTTCGCCCGAATGGGCCTGTACAAGACGGTCGGCGTGTCGTCGGCGATCGGGATCGGCGTGGCTTTCCTTGCCGCAGTGACGTTGCTGCCGGCAATTCTGGTGCTCGCCGGGCCGCGGGGCTGGGTCAAGCCACGGCGCGAACTCACCGCCCGGTTCTGGCGGCGTTCCGGCATACGCATTGTGCGCAGGCCGCGGGCGCATCTCGTTGCCAGCGTGCTGGTGTTGATCATCCTGGCCAGCTGCGCCGGCTTGGTGCGCTATAATTACGACGATCGCAAGGCCTTGCTGCCTTCTGCTCCGAGCTCCGTCGGGTACGCCGCACTGGATCACCATTTCCCGGTGAATCAGTCCATTCCGGAATACATCCTCATCCAATCGCCGCGTGACCTCCGCACGCCGCAGGCCCTTGCGGACTTGGAACAGCTGGCGGACCGAGTCAGCCAACTGCCGAATATCGCTTTAGTCAGCGGTATCACGCGTCCCACCGGCACCGTGCCAGAACAATTCAGAGCCACCTACCAGGCAGGCGCTGTCGGCAGCATTCTGGCCCGCGGATCCACGCTGATCAACGATCACACCAATGACCTCAACCGGCTGGTCGACGGGGCCGGCGCGCTGGCCAAGAACCTGAGCGACGCACGAGGCCAAGTCGGCATGCTCGCCACCAGTATCCAGGGCTTGATCGACGCCTTCTCATCGATGAAAACCCAGTATGGAGGCGACACACTTGGTCAAGGAGGTCGACACCGCAGCCAAGCTCGTCGACCATGTGAACTCACTCAGCAATGCGATGGGCTGGAACTTTTCAGCCGTCAAGGACATGTTTGGCTGGATCGGCCCGGTACTGGCGGCGCTACAGGGTAACCCGGTCTGCGATGCCAATCCGTCGTGCAGCGCCACCCGCGGAAGATTTGAGCAGATGGCCAGCGAGCGCGACCAAGCGGACCTCGACGCGATCAACGATCTAATGCGACAACTGCAGACGCCCCTGGACAAACAGACCTTGAACGCAGCGATCAACCGCCTGCGTGGCGCATTGATGAACGTCGCCAAGGTGATGCATTCCATGGGGATGGACCAACCCGGTGGCCTGCAGACGAACCTGAACAGCGTGCAACGCGGCGCGGACCGGTTCGCCGGTGGGAGCCAGGAAGTGGCCGACGCGGTGGCTCAACTCGTCGACCAAGTCAAACAGCTGGGTGGCGGGCTCAGTGAGTCAGCGGCGTTTCTGTTGTCGCTGAAACATGATGCCGCACAACCGGCAATGGCCGGGTTCAATATCCCGTCCCAGCTGCTGCATTTAGAGGAGTTCCAAAAGGCCGCCAAGGTATTCATTTCGCCAGATGGCCACTCGGTGCGGTATCTGGTTCAAACCAAACTCAACCCGTTCAGCGCCGAAGCCATGGATCAGGTCAACGCGATCACTGCGACCGCTCGGGGAGCCCAGCCGAATACAACGTTGTCCGACGCCACGGTATCGATGGCGGGATATACCGTTAGCCTGAAAGACACCCGCGACTACTACGGACGCGACATCCGTTTCATCATTGCGGTGACCCTCATCGTCGTGCTGCTGACCCTGATCGCCCTGCTACGTGCGATTGTCGCACCGCTGTATCTTGTTGCTTCCGTGGTCATTTCGTATCTATCGGCAGTGGGTATCGGCGTCCTGTTTTTCCAAGTCGCACTCGGCCAGCAACTACATTGGAGCGTGCCCCCGCTCGCGTTCGTGGTGCTGATCGCGGTGGGCGCCGACTACAACATGCTGCTCGTCTCGCGAATGCGTGACGAGTCTCCGCAGAGCACCCGTTACAGCATCATTCGCACCCTGGGTTCGACGGGCGGCGTGATCACCGCGGCAGGTCTGATCTTCGCCGCCTCGATGGGCGGGCTCTTGTTCTCCAGCGTCGGCACCGTGATCCAAGGCGGTTTCGTGATCGGTGTGGGGATTCTGCTGGATACCTTCTTGGTGCGCACCATCACGGTTCCCGCGATCGCTGCGCTGGTCGGACGGGCGAACTGGTGGCCGTCACGAGTGGGCCGCAACCGGGTTAGCGCGCACACATGATTTATGTGAAACTAGAGAAGCCGAGCGGTCAGGGGTAGGGATGAAGAAACTACTCGCAGGAGTCACCACGCTGGTAACTGTCAGCGCCACAGGATGTTTGGGCTGTTTCGGTATGGGGACTGTCTCAGCCGACGACACGCCGGCCCCCGGGACGCCGGGTCCAGGGCTGTCAACCGACGGAACGGCGTTCGCGCTCGGGGGCGCTCACGTTCTGGGTATTCCCTATGACGAGTACATCCGTCGCGAAGGCGCTGAGTGGTTCCCCAACTTGAAGCGGCTCAACGTCGGATACCCGGCAGGGCAGGTTCAGGGCCACGTGCTAGAACAACTCTTCCCGGGCATAAGCCAACTCGATCAAGCGCTCCCGGGCGCGGGTTTCGACGGTCCCAGCATCGGCGAGTCGGTCGAAGAGGGAGCAAACAACCTCGACGCGGCGATCCGCAAAGGTGGTCGCGGCGTCGCAATCGGCCTATCCGAGGGTTGCCTCGTGCTGGATGCCGAGCAGGCTCGGCTCGCGAACGATCCCACAGCACCACCGCCAGATCAGCTGAGCTTCGCCACATTTGGCGACCCCATTGCGCGTACCCCGTTCGGCCAGAGTTTCCTGACCGCCATGTTCCCGGTGGGCGGCGTTGCTCCAGTATTCGACTACCGCATACCACCTCAGTTCGAGAGCCAATACGACACAAGGGTTTTCGTCTCCGCCTACGACTCGATCGCCGACTTCCCCGACCGGCCGGATAACCTGTTCGCTCTCGGTAACGCGCTCATGGGCCTCGCCACCGGTCACACTGCGGTGGCGTTCACCAGCCCGAGCCAGGTGCCGCCGCAGAACATCAGAACCACGGTCAACTCCAGGGGAGCGACGACGACGACGTATTTGATCCCCGAAAAACACCTTCCGCTCGTCATGCCGTTGACGTACATCGGGATCGACGAGGACACGCTCAATAAGCTCGACGCGATCTTGATACCACGGGTGAATGCGGGCTATGCGCGAAACGACGATCCGTCGACCGCTCCGATCCAAGTGGATCCGGTGCACGGCTTCGACCCGCTGGCCATCACCACGCCGGCCAACGAGGCGACTTTCGGCGCCGCGGACCCTCTCTCACAAATGCTCAATAGCGCCGGGGCCGCGTTTTCCCACCCCGCGGGCTGACAATCGACTCCGAGCCGACGGATGCAAAGAGATTCAAAGAGCTAGCACGGACGTAATGTGACGAATACGCCTCAGCCATCTATTCTCTCGATGCTGCATGGACGTGCCAGCCTGCGGCCGCATGACGTCGCGTGCACTTTTACCGAGTATGTCGACGACTTGGCGGGCGTTCCCGAAAGTCTCACGTGGTCGCAGTTATCTCGCCGAACACTGAATGTGGCACGCGAACTCCGCGTTCATGCATCGGTTGGTGACCGGGCAGTAATCCTGGCTCCCCAGGGCCTCGATTACATAGCGGCGTTTTTAGGATCCATGCAGGCTGGGCTGATCGCAGTCCCGTTGCCGTTGCCGCACCGCGGCTCGAGTCATGAGCGGGTGGGTGCGGTCCTTGCCGATACGTCACCCGCGGTTGTTCTCACCACGTCGGCGGTCGCGCAAGATATCGCCGACTATGTTGGCCAAGCACCTCTGGACGCTGTTCCGAAGATCGTCGAAATCGATTCGATGAATTTGGACGCCGATGGTGGAACAAGCGCTTTGACAGCTGATTTGCCTAGCGCCGCATATTTGCAGTACAGCTCGGGTTCAACCCGGCTGCCGACCGGAGTGGTGATCTCGCACCGCAACCTTCAGGTGAATTTTGAGCAGCTGATGCGCGGCTACTTCGCGGACACCCCCGTTAAGTTTCGATCGGATACCACGTTTGTGTCGTGGTTGCCCTTCTACCATGACATGGGTTTGATGCTGGGGGTCTGCACACCAATCCTGAGCGGTCATCGTGTCGAGCTGAGCAGTCCGATTTCGTTTCTGGAAAGGCCGGCCAGATGGATGCGATCCCTGGCCGCAACTCCGCACACATTTTCAGCTGCGCCAAATTTCGCCTTTGACTTGGCCGCCCGCAAGACAACCGACAGCGACCTGGCCGGGCTCGACCTCGGGGGGGTGCTGGGCATCATCAACGGTGCCGAACGTGTCGAGCCGGCTTCCTTGAGACGCTTCGTTGATCGGTTTGCTCACTTCAATTTCCGCGACGAAATGGTGCGTCCATCATATGGGTTGGCGGAGGCAACGGTGTTCGTGGCGGCTGGCAGGTGGAGCGAGTCAGCGGAGCCGGTGCACTTCGATCCTGCGGAACTGTCCGCGGGCCGGGCACAGCGGTGTTCGGTGGGGACCGGCACCGAGCTGGTCAAATACAAAGTGCCGCAATCACCCACGCTGCGGATCGTCGACTCCGACACCAACCTCGAGTGCCCGCACGGCTTGGTCGGCGAGATCTGGTTGCATGGCGCCAACGTCGCCGACGGCTACTGGCGCAAAACTCCAGAGGAACAGCGCTGCTTCGGCGCAACGCTCGTCGACCCTTCGCCGGGCACGCCCGACGGCCCGTGGCTGAGAACCGGCGATCTGGGTTTCATCTACGAAGGTGAGCTGTTCATTGTCGGCCGCATCAAGGATCTGCTGATCGTCCGTGGGCGTAATCACTATCCCGAGGACATCGAGGCGACGGTCCAAGAGATCACGAGTGGTCGGGTCGCGGCGATATCGGTTCCGGTGAACAGTACGGAGAACCTCGTCACCGTCATCGAGCTCAAGAAGCGAGGCGATTCCAACGAGGAGGCGATGCGCTGGTTCGCCTGCGTGAAAAGCGACGTCACCTCGGCGATATCCAATGCGCACGGCTTGAATGTCAGGGACCTCGTCCTGGTATCGCCCGGGTCGATTCCCACCACGACGAGCGGCAAAATTCAGCGCGCCGCCTGTGTCGAGCAGTACCGCCGGGACCAATTCGCCCGGTTGGACGCTTGAAGTCGCAATCCTGCCGGAGTGCGCACCGGCGCGGTGCAGCACGACCGACCGACTCTTGAAGGTGACATCACCGACGCCATCGCGCAATCGCATAATGGCCGGCGGGTGGTACTCATGTGGCCCATGTGATTATCGGCGGATCCGACCGCCCGGCTCGCGTGCACGGGCACCGGGTTGAACATAATGAGTCCAACCGCACCGGCAAAGGAGCCCCGATGAGCACAGCCAGCACCGACCGCCCGCTGCGGGTGATCCAGTGGACGACCGGCAACATAGGACGGCGATCGTTGCACGCCATCATCGGCCGGCCCGATATGGAGCTGGTCGGGGTGTACGCGCACGGTGCCGACAAGATCGGCGTCGACGCCGCCGAGCTGTCGGGCTGGCCGGAGCCGACGGGCGTGCGCGCGACCAATGACATCGATGCGCTCCTCGCCCTCGCGCCCGACGCGTGTTGCTACAACCCGTTGTGGCCCAACATCGACGAATTGGTCCGCCTGCTGGAATCGGGCGTCAACGTGTGCTCCAGCGCGGCCTGGATCACCGGCGGCAAGCAGACCCCGCAGGACCGGCAACGCATCGAGGACGCCTGTAAGCGCGGCGGCTCGACGATCTTCGGCAGCGGCGCGCACCCCGGGATGACGAACATGGTCGGCATGGTGCTGAGCGCGTCCTGCGAGCGCATCGACGAGATCCGGATCACCGAGTCGGTCGACTGCTCGACCTACGAATCGGCGGAAACCCAAACGGCGATGGGGTTTTCGCAAGACCCCGAGACGCCGGGGCTGGCCGAGAGCGTGCGCCGGGAAAGTGAGGTCTTCGCCGAATCGGCGGCGATGATGGCAGATGCGATCGGTGCAAAGCTGGACAAGATGACCTTCGACGTCACGTTCACCGCGGCCACAGGTGACTCCGACCTCGGCTTCATGACCATCCCGGCCGGCACCATCGGCGGCGTCTACGGCTACCACCGCGGCTGGGTCGGTGATCGCAACGTCGTCAGCGTCGGGTTCAACTGGACCATGGGCAACCACGTGGCCCCGCCCAAACCGATCGAGCACGGTCACGTCATCCAGGTCTTCGGGCTGCCCAACATGCGCACCGTGCTGCACTGCCTGCCGCCGAAGGACTGGACGGAGCCCGGCTTCATGGGTCTGGGCATGATTTACACCGCGATGCCGGTCACCAACGCGGTACCGGCGGTGGTGGCCGCCGAACCCGGGATCGTGACACTCGCCGACCTGCCCCCGGTCACCGGCCGGGTGGCCTCCTAGGGACCCGGAGGAACGCTTGCGTCTTCTAAGGTCTAACATTCTTAGCCGAACAAAGGTTCCGTTCCGTCGACCCCGGCAACGACGCAGGAAGCAAGCTTTGCGGTGGCGCGTTGCAACCCAGGATCGGTGCGCGAAGGGCGGTGAATGAAGGTGGGTCGCATTACCGGCTTACTCAAACGAGCTTGGATACCCCTGGTCTTGGTGGTTGTGCTCGCCGTCTCGGCACTGATCGTGTCCCGGATTCACAAGATCTTCGGATCGCAGGACCTCAACGCCGGTGCCGGCGCCGGGATCAAGATCGTGCAGTTCAACCCGAAAGTCGTCCTCTATGAGGTCTTCGGCTCGGCCGGGAGCACCGCGAACATCAACTACTGGGACGCCGACGCCAACACCAACCAGGTCAACGCCGCCCCGCTGCCCTGGTCCTACACCGTCTCGACGACGCTGCCCTCGGTGAGCGCGAACATCATGGTGCAAGGTGACGGCAGTCAGATCGGCTGCCGCATCACCGTGGACGGGGTGGTCCGCGAAGAGCGGAAGTCCGACGGCGTCAACCCGCAGACCTTCTGCCTGGTGAAGTCCGCATGAGCGACCTCGAGAATCGGACAGACGAGGCGACTGACTCGCCCACGGGCCCGATCCAGGCCCAAGACGCCGCTGGTCCCGGGCCAGACGCGAGCACCAAGCGCCCGCACCGGCCGTTCATTCCGCACATGATCCGGCTGTTCGCGGTGCCGATCCTGCTCGGCTGGGTGTTGATCACGGTGCTCGTCAACGTCGCCGTCCCCACGTTGGAGGTCGTCGGCGAGGCGCACTCGGCACCGATGGCCCCGCTGGACGCCCCGTCGATGCAGGCGATGATGCGCCTGGGCCACAACTTCAAGGAATTCGATTCCAACAGCACGATCATGATCGTGCTGGAGAGCCAGGGACCGCTGGGCACCGAGGCGCATCACTACTACGACAACCTGATTCGCCAGCTGACGCAGGATCACAAGCACATCCAGCACATTCAGGACTTCTGGGGCGATCGGTTGACGGCGGCGGGCGCCCAGAGCGCCGATGGCAAGGGCGCGTATGTCATGTTGAACCTTGCCGGCAACCAGGGCACCACCCAGGCCAATAATTCGGTCGAGGCGGTCCGCAAGGTCATCGACGAGAATCCACCGCCGGCCGGGCTGAAGGTCTACGTCACGGGTCCGGCCGCGCTCAGCGACGACATGCACGTCATCGGCAACGCCAGCCTGGCCAAGATCACGCTGTTCACCCTCGGCGCGATCGCCATCATGCTGTTCCTGGTCTACCGCTCCATCGGCACCACGCTGATCCAGTTGTTCATGACCTTGGTCTCGTTGATGTGCGCACGCGGGGTCGTCGCGGTTCTGGCCTATAACAACGCATTCGGGCTCACCACATTCGCCGCGAACATCCTCACCATGCTGGCGATCGCGGCCGGCACGGACTACGGGATCTTCCTCGTCGGCCGATATCAAGAGGCGCGGCGCTCCGGTGAGGATCCAGAAACGGCGTACTACACGACGTTTCGCGGAGTGACCCCGGTGGTCCTGGGGTCCGGCCTGACCATCGCCGGGGCGACGTACTGCCTGAGCTTCGCGCGGCTGCCCTGGTTCAACACGATGGGCGCGCCGGTGGCCATCGGCATGCTGGTCGTGGTGCTGGCCGGGGTGACGCTCGGTCCCGCCATCGTCTTTTTGGGCAGTAAGTTCGGCCGTTTCGAATCCAAGGTGGCGGCGAAGAGGGGTCGCCTGTGGGGGCGGGTCGGCACCGCGGTGGTGCGCTGGCCCTTGCCGATCCTGGCCGTGAGTAGTGCGGTCGTCCTGATCGGCATGGTCGCTCTGCCGAGCTACCACACGAGCTACAACGACCGCTACTATCTGCCCACCTCGGCGCCCTCGAACCAGGGGCAAGCCGCCGCGGACCGGCACTTCTCGCAGGCCCGGATGAACCCCGACATGCTGATGATCGAGGCGGATCACGACATGCGAAACACGGCCGACATGCTGGTGTTGGACAAGGTCGCGAAGAACGTGATCCGCGTCGTGGGCATCGCCATGATCCAAGACATCACCCGGCCATTGGGCATTCCAATTCAGCACAGTTCCATACCGTTTCAGAACAGCATGCAGAGCCAAACGACCATGCAGAACATGGCCTTCCTCAAAGACCGCATAGCCGACATCCTCAAGTTGGCCGACCAGCTGCAGGTCAACATCGACATCACGGAACGCCAATACGCGGTGACGCAAGATCTTTCCAAGGCTGCCGACGATAGCGCGAAGACGACAGCGGAAACATCGCAGATCACCGATGAATTGCGAAATCACTTTGCGGATTTCGAAGACATGTGGCGGCCGATCAGGTCCTACTTCTACTGGGAAAAGCACTGCTACGACATCCCCATCTGCTTCTCGTTACGGTCCATATTCGACTCAATCGACGGTTTCGACCAGCTTGCCGAGAAGTTCCACGAGCTCACGGCAGACATCCAGCACACCGCCGCGGCCACGCACGAGCTGATGTCGCTGTTCCCCGCGCTGATCGCTTCGCAGAAGGCCACCAGGGCCATCACGCTGACGCTGTATCAGACGTTCTCGGCGATGATCAACCAGATGGAGGCCATGAGCAACACCGCGATTGTGATGGGGCAAAGCTTCGACCAGTCGCAGAACGACGACATGTTCTACCTGCCCCCTGAGGCATTCCAGAACCCCGACTTCCAAACCGGCCTGCGCATGTTCTTGTCGCCGGACGGCAAGTCGGCGCGCTTCTTCATCACCCACCAGGGCGATCCGATGACGCCGGAAGGTATTTCACGGGTCGATGCCGAGCGAACGGCCGCGCAGGAAGGGCTGAAGCAGTCCTCGCTGTCGGAGGCCAAGGTCTATCTAGGCGGAACCGCGGCGACCTTCAAGGACATGCACGACGGCGCTAAATACGACCTGATGATCGCGGTGGTCGCGTCGTTGACGCTGATCTTCATGATCATGCTGCTGCTCACCCGAAGCGCGGTCGCCGCACTGGTGATCGTGGGCACCGCGGCCAGCTCCATCGCCGCGTCCTTCGGCCTGTCCGTGCTCATCTGGCAGGACCTGTTCCACTTCAGGATCCACTGGATCGTGATGGCGCTGTCGGTCATCATCCTGTTGGCCGTGGGATCCGACTACAACCTGCTGTTGGTTTCCCGGTTCAGGGAAGAGATCCACGCCGGCCTCAAGACAGGCATCATCCGATCGATGGCCGGCACCGGCGGGGTGGTGACGGCCGCGGGTCTGGTGTTCGCGTTCACCATGGCGTCCATGCTGGGCAGCGAGCTGACGGTGCTCGGTCAGTTCGGGTCGACAGTGTGTATCGGTCTGCTGCTCGACACTCTGATCGTGCGCACGCTACTGATGCCGTCGGTCGCCACGCTGCTGGGACGCTGGTTCTGGTGGCCGAAAGTTGTTCACCCCCGCGGTGACAATGCTCGTCGCAGCCCCGTCGAGCCTTGATCCGGTTAGGTCTCCGGTAATTCCAGACACACCGCGACCGCTCCGGCGCCGACGTGCAACGCCAGCACGGGCCCCAATGGGGTAATGATCGCCGGCTGGCACGCCGGCAGCCGGCGGGCCAGCGCGGCGGCCACCTCCTTCGCGCCGTCGGGGTTGGCGACGTGGTGTACCGCCACAGCGGCGGAACCCTCGCCGACCACCTCGCAAACCCGATCGATCATGGTGGCCGTAGCGTGACTGACGGTGCGAACCCGTTGGGCCAGAACAAGTTTGCCGTCATCGATACGCAAGAGCGGCTTGAGCGCGAGCGCGGTGCCCAGCCACGCTTGGGGCCCGCCAATGCGCCCGCTGCGGCGCAGATTGTCCAACCGGTGCACCACGATGAACGAGCGACTACGGCCCACCGCCGAATGCGCAGCGCCCGCAACGGCATCCAGGTCGGCGCCGCCGGCCGCCGCCCGCGCTGCGGCCAGCGCGACAAAACCGGTGCCCATCGCGGCTGACCTGGAGTCGACAACCCGAATCGCCGGATCGAGGTCGGCGGCCGTGCGTTCGGCGGCGCCGTAGGTCCCCGACAACGCCGACGAGATGTGCACTGCTACCACGCCGTCCCCTCCGCTGTCACTGAGCGCCTGCTGGTAGGCGTTGGCCAGTTCGGCCGGAGTGGCCGCCGCGGTCGTGGCGTGGCGCTTGTAAAGATCATCGGGAATCTCATCCACGCCGTCGCGCAGATCCATCCCGTCCAGCAAGATGTGCAGTGGGACAACGCGTATCGCCCATTTATCGAGCAAGTCGGCCGGCAGACGCGCCGCCGCGTCGGTCACCACCACGACAGTCATGGGCGCTACCCGCGCGATTTCTCGTTCGGCACGCCTGCTTCGGCCAGCGCCTTGAGCATCAGTTCCGCGACCGCCTGGTGCGCCTCGAAATTCCAATGGATCCCGTCGGGGTTTCCCCGCCCACTCATAACCTCGTCGCCGACAGCGGCTTTGAGGTCCACCAGCGGAACGTCATGGCGCTGTGCCCATTCCGTGATCGCGGCCACTGTGCCCGCGCGGCCGCGGTGAGCTTTGCCGTATGTCGGCGCGATATGCACCGACGGAAGCGAAGCCACGATCGGAATGCCCGGGCGGTTGAAATCGATTGCGGCGCGGATCTGTTCAAGATATTCCGCGGTCAAGTGCGGCGGTAGCGCGGGCCTGGCAACCGGCGACAACCGGGGCTGCACCCACCCGTAACCGTCGCGCGCCCAGCGCCGCAGCCAGGGCGGCCGCACATAGCGGATCAACTCACGCAACGCGGTCGGCAACACCGACGGCAGCGAGTCCATCCCGCAGGTCGCGAAGATCACCGCGCCCGCTCTGGGCAGCGCCGCCCAGGCCCGTGGGTCCTGGGTTGCCGCCCACCAGATGTCGCGGCAGGTCCAGCCGATGCGCCCGATCAGCTCTAAATCCCAACCAAGATGCGAGGCAACGATAGTGGGCCAGATGCGCGGATCGTCGGCGGGCAGGCCGCCGGTCGGACCGTAATAGGACAGTGAGTCGGCGAATACCAGCAGAGCCGGCCTTGGCCGCACCTCAGAGGACATCGTTGGCGACCTGAGCAGAAGCGTTCCACACGTCCAGGCGCCACCGGATGCTGTCGGGGCCGACATCCGAGTCGCCGGCATGCCCACTCAGCTGCACCCAACTGGCATTGCCCATGCCGCCCAGAATCGGCCAGTTGTCGACCGGCAGCTTAAGCAGCGCGGCGGACAAGGCCGCGATCAAACCCCCGTGTGCCACCAGCACCACCGGCCGGTCCGGCCCATCGGGGTCACCCCATTCCGGCTCGCCGGACACCAGCTCGGCGACCACCGGCACGCTTCGGGCGGCCACGTCGACCCTGCTTTCTCCGCCATGCGGTGCCCACCTGGCGTCGTTGCGCCAGGCCAGCCGGGAACCCGGAGCCTGCGCGTCGACCTGGGTGTGGGTCAACCCCTGCCAGTCGCCCAAATGAGTCTCACGCAGCCGGGGGTCCACCCGGACCGATAGCCCGGTCCGCTCCCCCAGCGTGATCGCGGTGTCGTAGGCGCGATGCAGATCCGACGAGACGATCAGCAACGGCTGCGGCTTGCCCAGCACTTCGGCGGCGGCGACCGCCTGGGTGCGGCCCAGTTCGGTCAGCGCGGAGTCCAGTTGCCCCTGCATCCGGCTACCCGCGTTGAAGTCGGTTTGGCCGTGCCGCAGCATCACCAGACGACGAATCCTCATCGCGCGCTCGCCGAGTCCGCAGGGCCTTCTGGGGCTTCTAAGTCCACCGACAGCACCGGGCAGTCGCCCCACAGCCGGTCCAGGGCATAGAAGTTGCGGTCGTCCTGATGCTGGATGTGCACGACGATGTCGCGGTAATCCAGCAGGGTCCAGCGGCCTTCCCGGGCGCCCTCGCGGCGTGCCGGCCGGTGGCCCGCCTCGCGCATTTTCTCCTCGACCTCGTCGACGATGGCGTTGACCTGCCGCTCGTTGGATGCCGAGGCGATAACGAAGCAGTCCGTGATGACCAGCTGCTCGGAGACGTCGATGACGACGACGTCGTTGGCGAGCTTGGCGGCGGCCGCGCCGGCCGCCACCGTCGCCATGTCGATGGCTTCCTGAGTGGCGGTCACGTGTTGTTCCCGGCGGCCAGACGCGGTGCGGTGTGCTGGGAGACGGCGCCTCTGCTGCGATAAAGCCGGCGTTTGGAGACGTATTGCACGACGCCGTCGGGCATCAGGTACCACAGGGGTCGGCGCTGTTCGGCGCGCTGGCGGCAGTCGGTCGACGAGATGGCCAGGGCCGGGATCTCGACCAGGGTCAACGCGCCCTCGGCCAGGTCGCCCAGCACGCCGGTGATGTGCTCGTTGCGCAGCTCGTAGCCGGGCCGGCTGACCCCGATGAACCGTGCCAAGTCGAACAGCTCTTCCCAGCCTTGCCACGACAGGATGGAAGCAAGCGCATCAGCGCCGGTGATGAAGTACAGCTCGGAATCCGGGTTCAGCGCGTGCAGATCCCGCAGCGTGTCCCTGGTGTAGGTGGGCCCGGCGCGGTCGATGTCGACCCGGCTCACCGAAAAGCGGGGATTGGACGCGGTGGCGATCACCGTCATCAGGTACCGGTCCTCGGCGGCGGAGACATTCCGCTCTTTCTGCCAAGGCTGGCCGCTGGGCACAAACACCACCTCGTCGAGCTCGAACAAGTGCGCGACCTCGCTAGCCGCGACCAGGTGGCCATAGTGGATGGGGTCGAACGTCCCACCCATCACTCCCAGCCTGCGGCGGTGTTTTTGCACGGTTTGCCAGCTTACTTGAGCGGCCGATCAGGGCCGATTTTTCAGCTCGGGGTTGCCCTTGCGGGCCGAGGTACTTGTGCCGCCCGGGTGGTCACTGCATGGCGCAGGTCGAGGAATACCAGGTGACTGGCAATCGTCGAGTAGTTTCACCCGCGCGGGGAGCAGCCGCTGACGGAACCGTTCGGCCATCGTCGCCCCGTCGTGGGACCTGAATGCCGATGGCAGGGCCCCCTTGCCATGGGCCGCTTCCTGAATTTCGTACCCCCGCGTGCGTCACACTGAGACCTTTCACCCATTGCACTGTCAACCACCCGTTCGGTCGTGTAGAAGGTGTCTGTGGATGATTTGCCCTTCGGATCGGTCGATCAAGCACAGCAGCTGGCGAAAGAGTCAATGAAGCGACGGCTCCTTAGCCACTCGGTCGTCAAGGGCGAGATCTCGCTGCCAGCCGTTCCGGCCATGATCGACGAGTACGTGACGCTGTGTGCCGACATCTTTGCAGGTGTGGGGAGGAAGTTTTCTGACGACCAAATCACTAATCTGCGGGCCGTGCTCGATGGCCAGTTGGCAAAGGCCTTCTCGGCCTCCCCGCGTTCACGCATCGTAATTACGTACAACGCCCCCGCCGGCCCGACCTTGAACTACCACGTGGCCCCGCGATGGCGGACGATGGAGGCCGCCTACGAGGACTGGATTAGCACCCGGGAGCCGCCGCTGTTCGGCACCGAACCCGACGCTCGGGTGTGGGCGCTGGCCAACGAGGCAACCGAGCCCAAGGTGCATCGGATACTCGATATCGGGGCCGGCACTGGGCGCAACGCCCTTGCTTTGGCACGGCGCGGCCACCCGGTCGACGTGGTGGAGATGACCCCGTCGTTCGCCTCGATGATCCGCGCTGACGCCGAACGTGAATCCCTCGACGTCCGCGTCATCAACCGAGACGTCTTCACGAGTAAGGACGACCTGCGGCAGGACTATCAGCTGATTCTGCTTTCCGAGGTGGTCTCGGATTTCCGGACGACACAGCAGTTGCGCAGCCTGTTCGAGCTCGCTGCCCAGTGTCTGGCCTCCGGTGGTCACTTGGTGTTCAACACCTTCCTGCCACGCGAGGGCTACACACCTGACCAGGCCGCGCGTGAGCTCGGGCAGCAAACCTACACGACTATCTTTACGCGGGACGAAATGTCAATCGCGGCAGCCGGACTGTCCCTTGAGCTCGTTGCCGATGACTCCGTATACGAACACGAGAAAGAGCATTTGCCCCCGGGTGCCTGGCCGCCCACCAGCTGGTATGAGGGTTGGATCACTGGCCAGGACGTGTTCGCCATCGAGCGTGATAAGCGCCCCATCGAGATGCGCTGGCTCGTCTACCGGAAGGCGGGTTGAGGCGGCGCTGTCACACGGGAAGCAGCTGATCGATCACCGCGGCCAGCTGTTTGGCGGACCGGCATTCGTGCATGGTGATCACGTCTTGGTAGCGGGGCACGGCCGAGTCTCCGCTGCCCCACAGATGTTTGGGCTCGGGATTCAGCCAGTGCGCATGCCGGCTGGCGGTCACCATATCGGCCAGCACGTCGATGGCCGGGTCACGATAGTTGGTGCGTCCGTCCCCCAGCACCAGCAGCGAGCTGCGCGGCGACAGCACGTTGGGGTTAGCCCGCATGAACGACACGAACGCGTTGCCGTAGTCGGAGTGCCCGTCGCGGCTGTACACACCGGCCTCCCGGGTGATCCGCTGGATCGCCACGGCCAGGTCGGCTTCCGGCCCGAACATGTGCGTCACCTCGTCGGTGGTGTCGATGAAGGCGAAGACACGAACACGTGAGAACTGTTGGCGCAGAGCATGTACCAGCAGCAGCGTGAAGTGGCTGAACCCGGCGACCGAACCGGATACGTCGCACAGCACGACCAATTCCGGGCGCGCCGGGCGTGGTTTGGCCAGCACCACGTCGATCGGCACACCGCCGGTGGACATCGACTTCCGCAGGGTCTTGCGCAGATCGATCGACCCGGCGCGGGTGCGCCGCCGGCGAGCCGCCAGCCGGGTCGCCAGGGTGCGGGCCAGCGGTGCCACCACCTTACGCATCTGGCGCAGCTGCTCGCCGGAGGCGCGCAGGAACTCGACGTTTTCGGAAAGCTGTGGGATGCCGTACATCTGAACGTGATCGCGGCCCAGCTGCTCGGCGGTGCGCCGCTTGGTCTCGGCGTCGACCATTCTGCGAAGCTGGGTGATCTTCTGCGCGGCAAGCGCTTTGGCGATCTGCTCCTGGGTGGGTGTGGGTTCGTCGCCGTAGGGGGCCAGCAGCCCCGCCAGCAGCTTGCCCTCCAGTTCATCCAGCGCCATCGCCTTGAGCGCCTGATACGACGAGAACGACGGACCGCGGCTGGAGTTGTATTTGCCGTAGGCCTCCACGATCCGGGCGATCATCGCCACCAGCCGCTCATCCATGTCGGCGAGCTCGGGGTTGTCGGTGAGCAGATCCAGCAGCATCTGGCGCATGGCCTCGACGTCGTCGGGCGGCAAACCGCTGTCGTCCCCTGCGGCCCCGCCATCCCCTTCTTCCAAGACCACTGCGCGCGCACCCAATGCCGGGGGGAACCACAAGTCGAACATGGCGTCGTAGGTGTCGCGATGATCCGACTGGTGCAAGACCGCGCAGGCGATACCCTCGCGCAGCACCGCACGATCACCCAGGCCGAGGGTGGCCATCACCCGCCCGGCATCGACCGTCTCCGACGGGCCCACCGAAATCCCGGCTCCGCGAAGCGCTTCCACGAACCCAACCAGGTGCCCGGGCAGCCCGTGCGGGGCGAGCGGCCGGGTCGGTCGGATGCGGCGGGCGGCCATCAGTTCAGCCTCAGTTCTCCGGCGGCGCGTTGCTGATCGGATTGGTGCTTGAGCACCACGCCGAGGGTTGCGGCGACGACCGCGTCGTCGATGGTGTCCAGGCCCAGCGCGAGCACCGTGCGACCCCAGTCGATGGTTTCGGCGATGGACGGCAACTTCTTGAGCTGCATCCCGCGCATCACGCCGATGATGCGCACCAGTTCCTCGGCCAGGTGCTCGGGCAGCTCGGGGACCCGGGACAACAGGATGCGGCGTTCCCGGTCGGGACTGGGGAAGTCGATGTGCAGGAACAGGCAGCGGCGCTTGAGCGCCTCGGACAGTTCCCGGGTGGCGTTGGAGGTCAGCAACACGAACGGCGGGCGCTCCGCGGTGAGCGTGCCCAGTTCTGGGACGGTCACCGCGAAGTCGGACAGCACCTCCAGCAGCAGGCCTTCGATTTCGATGTCGGCCTTGTCGGTCTCGTCGATCAACAGCACCGTCGGCTCGGTGCGCCGGATGGCGGTCAGCAACGGACGCTGCAGCAGGAACTCCTCGGTGAACACATCGGTCTTGGTCGTCTCCCAGTCCCCCGAACCGGACTGGATGCGCAGGATTTGCTTGGCGTGGTTCCACTCGTAGAGCGCACGGGCCTCATCGACGCCCTCGTAGCACTGCAGCCTGACCAGGCCGGACCCGGTGGCCTGGGCGACCGCCCGCGCCAGCTCCGTTTTGCCGACGCCGGCGGGGCCTTCGACCAGCAGCGGCTTACCGAGCCGGTCGGCGAGAAACACCGCCGTCGCGGTGGCGGTGTCCACCAGGTAGCCGGTCTCGGCCAGCCGTCGCGAGACGTCGGCGATGTCGGCGAACAGCGGGGTGGGCCGGGCGGGCACGGTCACAATCGGATTCTCCTAACACTTAGGCCGGACGGGTCTGCCCGTCTCCCCACGCGATCCACTTGGTTGAGGTCAATTCGGGCAGCCCCATCGGGCCGCGGGCATGAAGTTTCTGGGTGGAGATGCCGATCTCGGCGCCGAAACCGAACTGCTCGCCGTCGGTGAACGCCGTCGAGGCATTGACCATCACCGCGGCCGAGTCGACTCCCTCGGTAAACCGTTGGGCGGCAGCCATATTGCTGGTCACAATCGATTCGGTGTGCCCGGTGCCGTATTCGTTGATGTGGGCGATCGCCGCATCGACCCCGTCCACCACCGCCACCGCGATGTCCATCGAAAGGTACTCGCGGCGCAGGTCGTCTTCGCCCGGGTCGAGATGAACCGTCACTCCGGCGTCCTGCAAGGCGGCAATCAGCCTGGGCATGGCGTGGTCGGCGATCGCCGCGTCGATCAGCAGGGTCTCGGCGGCGTTGCAGACACTGGGCCGGCGGGTCTTGGAGTTCAGCAGGACCCGTTCGGCCATTTCAAGGTCGGCGCCTTCATGCACGTAGACGTGACAGTTGCCGACACCGGTCTCGATGGTGGGCACCCGCGCGTCGCGGACCACAGCGTCGATCAGGCTGGCTCCCCCGCGCGGAATGACCACGTCGACCAGGCCGCGCGCCTGGATGAGGTGGGTGACGGTGGACCGGTCGGCGGCCGAAAGCAGCTGCACCGCGTCGGCGGGCAGGTCCTCGCCGGCCAGCGCGGTGCGCAACACGTCGACGAGCGCCTGGTTGGATTTCGCGGCCGACGAACTCCCGCGGAGCAGCACCGCGTTGCCGGACTTGAGTGCCAATCCGAAAGCGTCGACGGTGACGTTCGGCCGGCCCTCGTAGATCATGCCGACTACGCCCAGCGGAACCCGCTGCTGGCGCAGATGCAACCCGTTGGGCAGCGTGTAACCACGCAGCACTTCCCCGACCGGATCGGGTAGCCCCGCCACCTGACGCAGACCGGCGGCGATTCCGTCGATGCGGTTCGCGTTCAACGCGAGCCGATCGAGCATCGCGGTCGGTGTGTTGGCGGCCCGGGCCGCGTCCAGATCTTGGGCGTTGGCCGCGAGGATCTGTTCGGCGTTGGCCGTTATCGCTTCCGCCGCGGCCTTCAGTGCGTGATCCTTTGCGACGGTCGGCAACAAGGCGAGGGCGCGGGCGGCGACGCGGGAGCGGCGCGCGGCGTCGTGGACGTCCTGGCGCAAGTCGAGCTCCCGCTGCTGTGTCGCTCCGCTCCAGGATGGCGCTTGCAGACTCATTGAACCAGGGTATCGGGCCCTAACCGGGCACGTCAGGCTGCCCCACCCGGCAGGGGCGGTTCGGTATCAGGAGCGCGAACGCACCGGCGCCTCGCCTGACCCGTTCACCGCCCGGGCCTGACGCACCTTGCTTCGACGCTCTTCGAGGGTGCGGCCAAAATCCTGTAGCAGCAACGGTTCATGCATCACCAGATCCTCGAGATGCTCGCGACCGATCTCCAACGCGGTTACCTCTTCCAGCGCGTATGCGCTGGCAAGGTTCGGTTGCCGAGTCAGCGTGGTCAAGCCCAGAAACGATCCCTCGAGCAGCGTGCTGACCGGCACCAGCGACCCGTCGTCAGCCGTCGTGGTCAGCTGTACCTGCCCGGACACCAAGAATGTCATCCCAGCGGGCACCTGACCGGCGTACTCCACGGTTTCATCGGCGCCGTAGCGGACGATCCGCGCACACGATTGCAGCGACCGTTGGTCCTCAGCGCTGAGTCGCAATGCCGGTGCCACCACAGTGCGCAACGCGTGCTCCACTCGTTCGGTCGTAGAAAAGTCGTCATCGGCCTCGTCGAGGTGCAGGTTCTCCCGTCGCGCGGCATACCAGACCCACCGCAGGAACGTGGCCTTCGCGGCGCCGGCGTCGGCGGGTGAGCTCAGCCCGATCGTCGTGCGGTACTCGGCGGCGCCGACCGGTACCGAGCGGGGCGCGCTGCCGGGCTTGAGCTGAGGCAACGCGCCAGCAACACGCGACAGCATCGCGCATACCCGGTCGGGCGGGTCGACGCTGGAGAATGCCATCGTGACCGCCAATTTGTGGGTGCCGGGCGGGCGACTGAGGTTGGTGAACGACGTGGTGGCCAGCATCGAGTTCGGCATGATCCGCATTCCGCTGCCGGTATCGATGTGCACGGCGCGCCAGTTCACCTCGATGACGCGTCCCTGCGCAGTCCCGGTGTCCAGCCAGTCATCGATCCGGAAGGGCTGCTCGAACAGCATGAACAAGCCCGATACGATCTGGCCGACGGAGTTCTGCAGCATCAGGCCGATGACGACCGATGTGACGCCCAGCGCGGTGAATAGGCCGCCGATTCGCACACCCCAGATGTAGGACAACATCAGCGCCAGACCGGCGCCGATCACAGCGAAGCGGGCAACGTCGCGGAAGATGGTGGGTAGCCTTTTGCGCCAACTGCTTTCGGGCGCGCTCTCGAACACTGTTGCGTTGAGCCCCGACAGCAACAGGACCAGCACCAACGTGCCGAACACCGTGGTGAGGATTCGCACCGGCAGGTCTCGGGCCGGGACCTGCGAGGCCTGGACAAGCAGCAGCAAAAGCGCACCGAGCGGCAGCAGGTAGTTGCGCAATAGGCTTACCTGCCTGGCCAGACGGCTGTTCCTGCGGACGAGTAAGTCGTGCAGCTCGGTGAGAAGGATCAACCCGACCGGTAATCCGATCGCGATACCGATCGCCCAGTAGAACCACGGGTCTTGCCAGGTGCTCATCACCGCTCCATCAACCGGTAGATCGCCTGATCGGTACCGCCGACCGAAATCGTGCCGGCGGGAGCGAACTGCCGGACCTCCCGCAGTGCTTCGTATACCTGCGAGCTGACATAGATGCCCGGCTGCGGTGCGCCGCTGTACATTTGGTAGGCCAGGCTTACCGCGCCGCCCCACATGTCGTAGACAAGGCTGGAGCGGCCCACCAGCCCGCTGACGACGTTGCCGGTATTCACGCCGACCCGAAGACCTAATTGGTGGCCGGTTTCGCTGTTGAACCGATCGATGATGCGACCGATTTCCAGGGCGAAGTCAACACTGCGGTGAATGCTGTCCAGCCGCGGGGTGACGACCCCACAACTGGCGAGATAGCCGTTGTGGAACGTACGAATCCGTTCCACACCAAGGGATTCGGCGGCAGAATCGAACTGTCGGAATAACTCATTGACAATCCCGACCAATTCGTCTTCGGGCAGCACGCTGGAGATCTCGTCGAGGCCGACGATGTCGGCATAGATGATGGCGACATCCTGGTGCTTCTGGGCGATGGTCTCTTCGCCCTCGCGATAACGTTGCACCACCGACTCGGGCATCAGCGCCAGCAATAGGCGGTCGTTTTCCCGGCGCTGCTCGTTGAGCAGCTCTTCCTTTATCGCCAGATTCCGGCTCATCTCGTTGAAAGCCGCGGTGAGATCACCGATTTCGTCTCGTGCCCGGACCGGAATGTTGATGTCGTAGTCGCCCGAACTGATCTTCCGCGTGCCCTCCTCGAGGCGCCGAACTGGTTGCACCGCTGTTCGGGCGACGACCAGCGAGGCCACGCAAATGGCGAAAACCATCGACGTGACGGCAATCACGAGCCCCTTACTGAACCTACCCAGCCGCGCAAAAGCATCGGAGTTGTCCCGCGTCGCCAGAACCGACCAATGCAGATCGGAGTTCGGCACGTTCAACGGCGCATAGGCTTCCAACTCCCTGTTGCCCAGATAATCGGTGGCACTGAGAACTCCGGTCTCCCCGCGTTGGGCGGCGCGCAGACCCGCGGTCGGCACCGGCTGCACCAACGTCGTGCCACCCAACCGGATCGCTCGGTCCACGACATCCGGTGGCGTACCGCCATCGATAGCCGCCCGCCGGTATTCCTTCGGGTCTTCGACGAAAAGCCGCGAATCAGAGCGCATCAAGTTGTCGGGACCCGCCAAATACGTTTCGGTTGCGGGCCCCATGCCCGCCTCTTGCCAGTGTTTGTTGGCGGTCATGATTTTGTTGATCTTCGCGATCGGCACCGGCAGGGCCATGACCCCGTTGATTTTGCCGTTCATGCCGACCGGCGAGACCACCCACGCCGTGGGCTCGTCGAGGTGCGGCTGATACTGCTGAAAATCGGTCATCCACACGAAGTCGACATCGTTGGAGGCCAATGCCTTTTGGTACGCCTGGCGCAGATTTGATTCGCGATAGGGACCGGTGAGGATGTTGGTCCCGAGATCGGGACCCTTCATGACGCTGTAGGCGACATTGCCCTGTAGGTCCAGCAGCAGCGCGTCCCGATAATCGAAGCGGGTCACGATGCCGCGCATGTAGAAATCGAAGCGGGCGTTAGCCGCCGACCATGGGCTGCCGTCGCCGGCGTCCTCGACGGGCAGCGAGTCAGCGGTCGGTCTGGGCGGTGCGCTATAGTACGCCTGAACATATCGCTGCGAGGGAGAAGTCGGCAGCACTGCGTTGAGATCGATAGCGTCGCCGGTCGCCCGTTTGATCGGTTGGATCATCTCGTTGTCGTAGTAGTTGACGAGCGCCTGCTGTTGCGCGGGAGTGATCTGGGCGTTGGCCAATTGGGCGAAGCCGTCGGTGAGCGCCGTCGTAGCCTGATTGATACTGAATCCGCCGCTGTAGATGATGAGCGAATTAGTCACCTCCCTGAACAGCGCCTCAATCGCTCGCTTCTGGGATTCGCGCAACTCGATCAACCGCTCGGACTCGACGTCCCGCAATGCGCTGCGACCGGATATGGCCCCGATGGCACCGATCACCGCCACGCCCAGGATGCTCGACAGCAGCAATGCGACCAGGATCTTGGACTGGATGCCGAACCGGAAACGCGTCCAGAGCAGAGGACGGCGAGTACGCTTCTGCGGCTTTTGGGCCGGCGCGGTCTCGGCGCCCGGTACCGGGTCTGTTACCTGGGCAGACGTCAATCAATTTCTCCCTTGCCTGAGCGGAATCAGCATCGCTAACGCAGCAGACTAGCGCGCGGATGTGGAGAAATTGGCGTTTGTCGCATTGCAATTAGACAAATTGCTTCGGTGCACGAAAGTTGCCTCGTACCTTTTCAAAGACCCTGAACGACTAACGTCGGCGCAATGGTGACGCGACTCTGCGTGGTAGGCAGCGTGAACTTGGACCTCACCTTTGACGTCCATACCCTTCCCCGTCCGGGCGAGACAGTGCTGGCGTCGTCGTTGACCTCCGCGCCCGGCGGCAAGGGCGGCAATCAGGCCGTGGCCGCTGCACGCGCGGGCGCGCACGTGCAGTTTGTCGGCGCCGTCGGGTACGACGCGGCCGCCGAACGCTTGCGGGCTCACCTCTCGGCCAACGGCGTTGGACTGAACGGCACCGTAGGCGTGCCCGGACCGAGCGGCACGGCGATCATCGTGGTCGATGCAGAGGCGGAGAACACGATCGTGGTGGCGCCGGGCGCGAACGGTCAGCTGACGCTGACCGAGCCGGCTGTGCGCGCGGTGGTCGCCGACTGCGATGTGTTGTTGACCCAGTTGGAGATTCCGGTGGCAGCGGCACTGGCAGCGGCACGCGAAGCCCGGGCCGCGGGAGCGGTCGTCATGGTCAATGCCTCGCCGGCCGGTCAGGACCCAAGCGCGCTGGCCGAACTGGCGGGTCTCACCGACGTCGTGATCGCCAACGAGTCCGAGGCGGACGAATGGCCCTGGCGGCCAACGCACTTCGTGGTTACCCTGGGCGCACGGGGTGCCCGGTATGCCGGCGCCGACGGAGAGTTCGCGGTGCCCGCCCCAGCGGTAGAGGCAGTGGACACCACGGGGGCCGGAGACGTGTTCGCCGGAGTCCTGGCCGCCAGTTGGCCCAGCGACCCGGGCACTAACCCCGCTTTGCAGACCAAGCGCCTGCGCGCCTTGCGGCGTGCCTGCGCCGCGGGTGCGCTGGCTACGCTGGTGCCCGGCGCCGGTGACTGCGCACCGGATAACAAAGCGATCGAACGGATTAGCTGCTGACCTGCTGACCGCGGGTGCTAGCGGGACTCGCGGCGCACGTCGTGGGTGATCGCCATTCCGGCACCGGTTTCCAGCTCGGCCGCCGACTGGCTCATCACCACACGACTGCGGTTCGGCGACAACAGAACAGACACGTAGTGATGCGGCGCGCCACCCACGAACCCCATACGGTTGAGGCGCAGCAGCGCGGCACCGATCGCCGTGTCAAGCAGGTTTGCATTGCGCGGGCCGGCGATCTCGGCGGTGATTTCGTGCTGCACCCGGTCCACGACGACGCCTGCATCCGCGAGCAGCTCGTACAGTGCGGTGCGCAGCAACGCGGATTCGGTCAACGTGTCGGCCAGATGCGCCGGTAACCAGGCATCGGTCACGATCAACGGCTCGCCCGTCCTGCGTTGCCGCCGCACCCGGACGATGTGGAGCAGCTCGCCGGAACTCCCGAGGGCCTCGGCGATGGGTCGCGGTGGGCGCCGCGTGCCGAGTTCGACCACGTCGACCTCGGTCTCGAACTCCGTCTGGCGCAGCCCATCCAGGTAGGAACGCCCCGCCGAAACCGGCTCCGACGGAGCGTGCTCGCGCACGAACGAGCCGACGCCCTGCCTGCGCTCGATGTATCCCTGTTCGGTGAGATCCGCCAAGGCCCGACGCACGGTGATACGGGAGACCCCGAATTGGTCGCACAGCGCCTGTTCGGTCGGCAACGCGTCGCCGGGGGCGATGACGCCCCGGTCGATCTCGTCGTGCAGCACCAAAAACAGTTGCCGATGCAACGGCACCCCGGCCTCTGTCGACAGCACGGTCATCAACCCTTCCACACATGCGACTGGGCTACCTGCAGGACATCGCCGACGCCGGTGCCGTCATCACCAACTCCACCTGCGGCGCCTGCTTCGGCTACCACATGGGTGTGGTCGGGCCCGGCGAGGTATGTATCACGTCCAGCACCCGCAACTTCACCGGACGGATGGGCAGCACCGAGGCCGAGATCTTCATGGCCTCTCCGGCGACGGTCGCCGCGTCCGCGATCACCGGATACATCACCGACCCACGGAGTGTGACGTCATGACAGTGGCTTTCGCGGGCAAGGTCTGGGTGTTTGGGGACAACCTGAACACCGACGCCGTGTACCCCGCCTTCGCGATGAAGATGGAACCGGCGGAGGCGGCCAAATACATCTTTTACGAAGTCCGCCCCGGTTGGACCGATCGGGTGTCACCGGGCGATATCGTGCTGGCAGGCAGGAACTTCGGACTCGGATCGTCGCGGCCGGTCGCTTCCCTGTTCACCGAGCTCGGCGTCGCCGGGCTCGTCGCCGAGGAATTCAACTCGCTGTTTTTTCGCAATGCCGTCAACGCCGGCCTTCCGGCCATGACCGTGCCCGGCGCGACCACCGTCTTCACCGAAGGCGACAGCGGATCCTTCGATCTGTCCGGAGGCACGTGGCGCAACGACACCACCGGTGCGTCCGGAACGGTGCCCAAATTGCCCGGCCTGATCCTCGACATCATCGAAAGCGGCGGCGTCATGCCCCGATTGGCGGCGCAGGGTTACCTGCCCGCCGAGCTCGGTGACCTGCTGCGCTCCAGCAGCGTCGCCATGCGCGGCGCCGGAAGCGGCGCATGATAACCCTGCTCGGTAAGCTTTTCCGCCGCGTTCGTGCCGGCGAGCAGCGCAGTCCACTGTCCGGCAGCGAATTTGATGCGCCCTCTTCCATCACGGTTACCAGCTCGGCGTTCACCGACGGCGGCCCGCCGCCGCGATCCAGCGCAGGAAAGGGTGTCGGCGCCAACACCTCGCCGGCGCTGCACTGGTCTGGCCTACCGCCCCAGACTCGACAGGTGGTGCTCATCATCGACGACGTCGACGTTCCGCTCCCCCGCCCGCTGCTGCACACCATCGCGGCGATTGACCCGACGTTTGACCATGTCACCGCTGGCGCATTGCAACCCGGCTGCGCGGGAATACGTTTCATCCGAGCCGATCTGGGTCACCGCGGCTATGCCGGACCGCGCCCGATTCCCGGTCATGGGCCCCACCACTACCGATTTCAGGTGTTCGCGATCGACGACACCATTCCGGACGCCGTTACCACGGCCAAGGCTCTGCTGACCCGCATGCGCGGCCACGTGCTGGCCCGGGGCGTGCTGACGGGCACGTACGAGCGCTAAGCCGGGTTAGGCTCGTTCTTGATGTAATCCCTTGTGCCACTTTAGTTTCACTAGTCACAACGCGTGCTTTTGTGTCGGTGGGCGTTCGTAAACTTTGGGCATGGGTTGCAGCAGTCGCGAGGAGATCGTTGAGGTCTTCGACGTGCTCGACGCCGCGCTTGACCGCTTGTGCGACTTGTCCTTTGATGCCTTGACCACCCCAGAACTACTAGGCAAGCTCGAACACCTTGAACGCGCCGCACGGCGCCTGCGCGCACCCCAGCACACCATCATCAACCAACTCGACGCACAAGCCGGCGAGGAGGAGTTGGGCGGCACGCTGCGCTCGGCTTTGGCCGACCGGTTGCGGATTACCAAGGCTGAGGCCGGCCGGCGCGTCGCCGACGCCGCCGATCTCGGGGAACGGCGCGCGTTGACCGGTGAACCGTTGGCGCCACGGCTCAGTCATACCGCAGCCGCCCAACGCGACGGACTGATCGGGGACGGGCACATCAGGGAGATCCGCTACTTCTTCGACCACCTGCCCGCCGAGGTGGACCCCGGTACCCGCCAGGCCGCCGAAGCCGACCTGGCTGGCAAGGCCGCCGGGTATCGCCCCGACGAGTTGGCCAAATACGCCGGGCGGATCATGGACTGGCTGCACCCCGATGGCGAGTTCAGCGACGAGGAGCGCGCCCGCAAGCGCGGCATCGTGGTGGGCAAGCAGGAATTCGACGGGATGTCCCGCCTCAGCGGTCTGGTCACCCCCGACCTGCGCGCGGCCATCGAGGCCGCGCTGGCCAAACTGGCCGCCCCCGGTGCGTGTAACCCCGACGACGAGACACCCGTGGTGGACGAGACACCCGATGAGGACGCGGTCCGCCGCGATCACCGCTCGGCAGCCCAACGCAACCACGACGGATTGCTGGCCGGACTGCGCGGCCTGATCGCTTCAGGAAAGCTGGGCCAGCACAACGGGCTACCGGTGTCGATCATCGTGACCACGACACTCAAGGACCTGGAGGCCGCCACCGGCAAAGCCCTGACCGGCGGGGGCACCCTGGTGCCCATGTCGGATGTGATCCGCTGGGCCGGCCACGCCCATCACTACTTGGCGATCTTTGACCGCGGCAAACCCCTGGCGCTGTATCACACCAAACGGCTAGCCTCCCCGGCCCAGCGAATCATGCTCTACGGCAAGGAACGTGGATGCACCATGCCGGGCTGTGACGCCCCGGCCTACCACAGCCAGGTCCACCACGTTCAAGGCTGGACCAAAACCCGCCGCACCGATATCGACGACCTCACCCTGGCCTGCGGCCCCGACAACAGACTCGCCGAAAAAGGCTGGACCACCCGCAAAAACGCTAAAGGCGACACCGAATGGCTACCGCCGCCCCACCTGGATTACGGGCAACCCCGCATCAACACCTACCACCACCCGGAAAAACTCCTGGCACCCGACGACGACGAACCCGATTGACGGTAACAGCTCAACCCATCATCGCGAGGTTGTCAGACACCTCTAGTCTTCGGGCACCTCGCGTTCGATCTCGTCCAGCCAAATACGCGCGGACATGTCCGAGGGGGCGCGCCAATCCCCGCGCGGCGACAACGCACCGCCGTGAGACACCTTGGGGCCGTTCGGCAATGCCGAGCGTTTGAACTGGCTGAACGAGTAGAACCGCTGCACGAAGATCTGCAGCCAGTGCCGAATCTCCTTGAGTGAGTATGACGGTCGCTTGTCCTCGGGGAACCCCGCCGGCCAATCGCCGTGCTCAGGGTCGTTCCAAGCATGCCAGGCGAGGAACACAACCTTGGACGGCCGGAAGCCGTAGCGCAGGACCTGGAACAACGAAAAATCCTGCAGGGCAAACGGCCCTATCTTCGCCTCGCTGCTCTGCAGCTCTTCCTCCTCACCGGTCGGAACGAGTTCCGGCGTGATTTCGGTGTCGAGCACCGACTGCAGCACTTCGTCAACCTCAGGCTCGAATTGCCCTGACGAGATGACCCAACGGATCAGGTGCTGGATCAGCGTCTTGGGCACCCCGGCGTTGACGTTGTAGTGCGACATCTGGTCGCCGACCCCGTACGTCGACCAACCCAGCCCCAGCTCGGACAGGTCACCGGTGCCCAACACGATGCCGCCACGCTGGTTGGCCAGCCGGAAGAGGTAATCGGTACGCAGACCGGCCTGGACGTTTTCAAAGGTGACGTCGTAGACGTTTTGGCCGTCCGCGAAAGGATGACCGATCTCGTCGAGCATCAGTTTGGCGGTGTCGCGGATGTCGATTTCCTCGAATGTGACGCCCAGCGCACGCGCCAGCCTGGTCGCGTTGCTCTTGGTGCGATCCCCCGTCGCGAATCCGGGCAACGTGAATGCCAGAATGTCGCTGCGCGGTCGACCTTCTCGGTCCATCGCGCGTGCGGCGACGATCAGCGCGTGGGTCGAGTCCAGTCCGCCGGAAACCCCGATGACAACTTTCGGATAGTTCAGCGCGCGGATTCGCTGCTCCAGCCCGGAGACCTGGATGTTGTAGGCTTCATAGCAATCCTGTTGCAGCCGTTGCTGATCGGCCGGCACGAACGGAAATCGCTCAATCTCCCGCCGCAGTCCGATGTCGCCGGCCGGTGGGTCGAGCCGGAACTCAATGCGCCGGAACGATTCCGTCAACGTCCGGTGGTGCCGCCGGTTGTCGTCGAACGTCCCCATCCGCAGCCGTTCTGAGCGGAGCAGCTCGGTGTCGACGTCGGCAACCGAACGTCGCTCTCCCTTGGGGAAGCGCTCGGATTCGGCGAGCAGCAGGCCGTTCTCCCAGATCATGGTCTGCCCATCCCAGGCCAGATCGGTTGTCGATTCGCCCTCCCCGGCGGCGGCGTAGACATACGCGGCCAAGCACCTCGACGATGCCGAGCGGGCCAACAGGCGACGGTCTTCCGCGCGGCCGATGGTGATCGGGCTGCCGGAGAGGTTGGCCAGCACCGTCGCACCCGCCAGCGCCGCTTCCGCGCTCGGCGGGATCGGCACAAACATGTCCTCGCAGATCTCCACGTGCAGCACAAATCCAGACAGGTCGGCAGCGGCGAACAACAGGTCGGGACCGAACGGGGCCTCCACGTCGCCGATGCGGATGACGCCGCGCTCGCCGTCCCCGGGCGCGAGTTGACGACGCTCGTAGAACTCCCGGTAGGTGGGCAAGTACGACTTGGGCGCGACGCCCAGCACGGCGCCGCGATGAATGACGACCGCGGTGTTGTAGATGCGATGCCGGTGTCGCAGCGGCGCGCCTATCACCAACACGGGCAGTAGATCGATGGATGCGACGACGATGTCGCGCAGTGCGTCCTCGACCGAGTCGAGCAACGAATCTTGCAGCAAGACGTCCTCGATGGAGTAGCCCGACAGCGTCAACTCGGGGAAGACCGCCAACGCCACGCCGTCGTCGTGGCACGCGCGCGCCAGGCCCAAGACCGACGCGGCGTTGGCCGCCGGGTCGCCGATCGTGGTGTGGTGCGTGCATGCGGCGACCCGGACAAAACCCTGGCTGTAGCTGTTGTAGAAATCCATTACCTTCTATTGTCGCCTAGCTGGGCCTTAAGACCTCAATCAGTTCGCAAAACTTGTCTCGTCCGCCGCCTCCTCTTGATGAATTCCTAGGCTCGAGCTTGTGAAGTCCTCCGAATCGCCGGAACTCGTCGCGCTGCTGACCGGTCGCCGGGTCGCGGTGCTGACGGGCGCGGGGATCTCCACCGACTCGGGCGTTCCCGACTACCGGGGACCCGATTCCCCGCCGAGCAATCCGATGACGATCCGCCAGTTCACGTCGGATCCCGCGTTCCGGCAGCGGTACTGGGCCCGCAATCACGTCGGTTGGCGGCACATGGACGACACCCTGCCCAACGCCGGGCACCGGGCGCTGGCCGCGCTGGAGAACGCCGGCGTGGTGACCGGCGTGATCACGCAGAACGTCGACCTGCTGCACACCAAGGCCGGCAGCGCGAACGTGGTGGACCTGCACGGCACCTACGCACGGGTGATCTGCCTGGGCTGCGGCTACACGATGAGCCGCGCCGCGCTGGCCGAACAGCTCGAGGCACTCAACCCGGGATTCATCGAGCGAGCCACAGCTATCGGTGGGCTCGCGGTGGCTCCCGACGCCGACGCCGTCGTCGCCGACACCGGGTCATTCCGCTACCTCGACTGTCCGCGCTGCACCGGCATGCTCAAGCCCGATATCGTCTACTTCGGTGAGACTGTGCCGAAAGAGATTGTGGCCCAGGCTTGTTCACTCGTGGATGAGGCCCAGGCACTATTGGTCGCGGGCTCCTCGCTGACCGTGTTCTCCGGCTATCGGTTCGTGCGCCATGCCGCCGCACTGGGCATCCCCATCGCAATCGTCAACCGCGGCCGGACCCGCGGCGACGAGCTCGCCACGGTCAAAGTCGACGGCGGATGCTCCGAAATGCTGGTGTTGCTGGCCTGCGAGCTCACGTTGTCGGGCATCGCGGCACAAACACCGCTGTCCTAGAGACGGTTTCCCGCAAAGACAAAAGGACCCAGCCCGCTGTGGGCTGGGTCCGAGTTCGCGCCTGGTTAGCGGCAGACGCCCCAGTACCAGTACACCGGAACGCCGTTGTGGTACACCTGGCAATACACTCGCTCCGGGGCGTGGACCGGGGCGGCGTTGGCCGTACCGGCGAGTCCGAAGGCGGCCAAGCCGAGGCCGGAGGCCAGTAGGGCGGAGCCGGTGGCGTTGCGAGCGATGGTGCGAATGCGGTTGCTGAACATTGGTGTCACTTTCTGTGGGGATGTTCGTCGGTGCTGACACTCATAGAATTTCGCCCGGTCCTTGACGGATCCTTGAAGAATCCTTGGCGTCCATCCAGACCAATCTGATCTGCCTCGACCGGCAGTTCGAATGCCACTAGCGGCACGTCCACCACCGCTGGCTTCGGGCATCCCGCCGTGCGGTAGTCGGCAACGCGTTTTGAAGGCCAAGACAAGGCCAATACCGAGACGTGACCGAAGCCAAACGTCCGTCGAGTAGGTTCGCTGATGCCGTTAAGCACTGCGCGGTCGGCGGCGTCGGCCGCCGGTGCCAGCGATGCACCGCGGAGCGGAGCGGTAGCCCATCGCGGCGGGGTTGATCTCGATGAAGAACGGGTCATCACTGCTCCGCGCCCATCTGCCACTACCAGCCAGCGCAATCTGGGGTGCCGCTGCGGCCGCGGGGGTGCCGAAATGGGTCAATTGCTGAGTCCGGAACACTGCGTTCTCCTTGGTGTCGACGTGCGTGACACCAAAGTCCGATGAGCGCCTTGACGGATCCTTGGAAAATTCCTGAAGCGACGTGACGACGAGCTGCCGGCGACAGCCCTGCGCTAACCGATCAAAACGTGCAGGGCATGCTGCGGATGGCGTGGATGAAGTTGCCCGGCACGTGGGCCGGATCGCCGGCCTGGATATCCGGTAGCTGGCGCAAGAGTTCACCGAAGATGGCGCGCAATTGTGCGCGTGCCACGTGAGCCCCGAGGCAGAAGTGCACGCCGCCTCCGCCGAAACCCAGGTGAGGATTGGGATTGCGGCTCAGGTTCAAACGCTCCGGATGGTCGAACGCCTCGGTGTCCCAGTTGCCGGAGCTGTAGAACATCACCACCTTCTCGCCCGCCCGGATGCTCTGGCCGCCCAGCTCGAAATCCGTTGCGGCCGTGCGGCGAAACGTCATGACTGGCGTGGCCCAACGAATGAATTCCTCGACCGCCGTGCCGATGCGGTCGTCGAAATCCTCAACAAGCCAAGCCCTCTCATCGGGAAAGTCGGTGAGCGCCTTCATCGCGTGGCTGGTGGTCTGGCGGGTGGTGTCATTGCCGGCCACGGAAAGTAGCACGAAGAAAGCAGCAACGTCCGCGTCCGACAGCCGGTCACCATCCACCTCGGCGTTCACCAGGCTGCTGAATAGGTCATCGCCGGGGCGCGTGCGTCGCTCCGCGGCCAATGCGCCGGCGACTTCGTGGAGGTACACCTGGCTTGCCATCAGCACTTCCAAGGGGTTACGGCCACCCAGAGCGACTGGGTCAGCCCACGACACGGCGGCATCCGCCGCATGCGCCACCTGCTGGCGCTCGGGCACCGGAATCCCCACCATGTCCGAGAGCGTGCGGATTGGCAGTTCCTTGGCGCAGAGTTCGACGAAATCGGCACCGCTACCGGCGGCTCGGAGCTCTTGGACGATGGTCTTCGCGTTCGCCTTGATCGAATCCTCGATGCGGCGGACCTGCCTCGGGGTGAACGCGGCGCTGACGACCTTGCGCAGCTTGGTGTGCCGCGGCGGGTCCATCGCCAGGAAGGACTGCGACGCTTCGAGCAGCTCCACGGGGACGTTCTCGAACGTCACGCCCCTGCCAGACAGGAACACCTCGTTGTTGCGGCTCACCGCGGCGATGTCGGAGCGGCGGGTGACCGCCCAGAAACCGCGGTCGTCGGGATCGTGCATCAGGGCGTCTTCGACCGGAGGGTGCCAGCTCACCGGGCGCTCGGCGCGCAGTTCGGCGAACGAGCGCTCCCGCTCCGCCGCCGTCGTGGACCAAAACGCCCGCGAGGACAAATCGATCGCATCGTAAGCGCGGGCAGTGCCAGACATCCCTGTCATAGCCGTCATGAGAATCCTCCAACAGACCGGAATCGAAGATGACCCTATTCCTAGACATAATGTCTAGTCAATATGCCAAAGCAGCGGGTATGCTGCGCGTATGCCAACGGTGACCCGCAAGCCGCAGGTGACTCGCCAGCAGCGCCGAGAGCACATGGAGCGCCGACTGCTGGACGCCACCGAGCGGCTGATGAGCGAGGGCGCCAGTTTCACCGAGCTCAGCGTCGATCGGCTGTCAACCGAGGCCGGCATTTCGCGGGCCAGCTTCTACATCTACTTCGAGGACAAAGCCGACCTGCTGCGCCGGCTCGCGCGCCAAGTGATGGGCGATCTCGCCGACGGCGGGGCGCGCTGGTGGTCGGTGGCTTGGCGGCACGACCCGGACGATGTCCGCGCCGCGATGGCCGGCATCATCGCCCGCTACCGGCGCCACCAGCCGGTGCTGGTCGCGCTGAACGAGATGGCGGCCTACGACCCGTTGGTTGCGGCCACCTACCGTGATCTGCTCGCCGACGTCTCGCAGCGATTGACTCGTGTCATCGAGGACGGCCAGGCCGACGGCTCGATCCGTCGTGGGCTGCCGGCGGCCACCACGGCCGACACACTGACCTGGATGGTCGAGCGGGCTTGTCACCAGAACCTTCCGGTGAAACCGCGCGACTACGACGCGGAACTGGCCGCCACGCTGGCCGAGATCGTCTGGGGTGCGCTGTATTTGAAGGCCGCTGCGGAGCGCTGATGTGTGACGAGTCTTATATAGATAGGACCCTAACTATTAGGGTACGATGCAAAATGTGACTGCACTGACCGCACCGGAGATCGACCCGCTTGCCCTCGAACGGCAGGTCTGTTTCGCGCTGAGCATCACCAACCGCGCGGTCTTGGCGATCTACCGGCCGTTGTTGGAGCCGTTGGGGCTGACCCATCCGCAATATCTGGTGATGCTGACCCTGTGGGATCACCAAAAGGCATCAACGGGGCAGCACAAACCGCTGTCGGTCAAGGACATCGCGACCACGCTGCAGATGGATTCGGCCACGCTGTCGCCGATGCTGAAGCGCCTGGGGGCGCTCGGCCTGATCACCCGTTCCCGAAACGCGGTCGACGAGCGCTCGACCGATGTCAACCTCACCGAGAGCGGCGCCGCACTGCGTCGGCGCGCGCTCGCGATTCCGGCCGCCGTTGTCGCACGCCTGGGCGTCGACATGAGCGAACTTCAGCACCTGCATGAGGTGTTGACCCAAATCAACTCGGCCGCCCTAGCGGCCGGCGCGTTGCAGTAGGAGCCGCCATGACCAGCACGAAACCCAACCCCTGGCAGTACATCGCCTACTCGTACGGTCGATGCCTACCCAGCTCGATGAGCAGGTGGGTCGCTAACGATCTGGCGGGCAAGGGCGCCGTGCGCCGGCACATGCTCCGCTGGGCGATACCACCGCTGTTCGTTCTCGCGCCGTTCTGGCTGCTGCCCGCTTCGCTGTATGTGCATACCGAGATGACGGTGCCGCTCTACGCCTGGGCCCTGCTGGTGTCGCTTGCGCTGAACAAGGTCTGGCGTCGACACCGGCTGGCGCAGCATGGCCTCGACCCGAACCTGGTCGACGTCCTCAAACGGGAAAAGCAAGCCCAGATGCACGAGGACTACATCCGCCGCTACGGGCCGCGCCCCGAATCCGCCGAATGGCAGGCCAACAGCAGCCCCTTCAGTTAGCCCCCGACGCGGCGACCAGGTCGTCGGCGTGCACGGCGGGCCGGCGCAGCTCGTCGGGCAGCTCGGAGGTCGACCGGCCGATCATGGTGGCCAGCTCGGCGGCGTCATAGGTGACCACACCGCGGGCCACCATCGTGGAGTCCGGCCCGCGTAATTCGACCACGTCGCCGCCGTAAAACCGGCCGGATACCGCGGTGATACCCGCGGCCAGCAGCGAACGGCGCTGCCCCACCACGGCACGCACCGCACCTTCGTCGAGGGTCAGCGAGCCGGCGGACTCGGCGGCGTAGCGCAGCCAGAACCGGCGCGCCGACATCCGGTCCGGCCGCGCGGCGAACACCGTGCCCACCGAGGCGTCGGACAGCGCGTTCGCGGCGTCGGCCGCGGCGGCCAACAGCACCGGCACCCCGGCGTCGGCGGCCAACAGCGCCGACGGCACCTTCGACACCATCCCGCCGGTGCCCAGCTCGCTGCCCCGGCCAGTGACGACGCCGTCCAAATCCGCCGGGCCGCCCACCTCCGGAATGAACTTCGCCGCCGGCACTTTGCGGGGATCCGAGTCGTAGAGCCCGTCGATATCGGAGAGCAGCACCAGGGCTTCGGCGCCGACCAGATGCGCCACCAGTGCGGAAAGCCGGTCGTTGTCACCGAATCGGATCTCGTTGGTGGCGACCGTGTCGTTCTCGTTGACGATCGCCACCGCGTGCAGCGCGCGCAGCCGGTCCAGCGTGCGTTGGGCGTTGGTGTGCGACGCCCGCATCGAGATGTCGTGCGCGGTCAGCAGCACCTGCCCGACCGTGCGACCGTACCGGGCGAACGCGGCACTCCACGAATTCACCAGCGCGACCTGGCCGACGCTGGCCGCGGCCTGCTTGGTCGCCAGATCCTTTGGGCGCCTGGGCAATCCGAGCGGCTCGATGCCGGCGGCGATGGCGCCCGACGACACGATGACGACGTCGGTGCCCGCCTTCATCCGTGCCTCGATCGCGTCGGCGAGTCCGGCCAGCCGGCCGGCATCGAACATGCCCGACGGCGTGGTCAGCGCATTGGTGCCCACCTTGACCACCAGGCTGCGCGCGGTGCGGATGGCTTCCCGATGCTCGCTCACGAGTTGTCCTCGTGTTCGCGGCGGCGACGCCGGGCCGCCTTGCGCTCGGCCGCTCCAACGCGGTCGCTGCGTTCCAGCCGCGCATCCGTGCCTCGTCCAGACAACGAGACCTGCTGTCCCGCAGGCGTTTGCGGCTCCCAGTCGAACGTCATGTCGCCGATGGTCACCGCGCACCCCGGTTGTGCACCCAGCCTAAGCAGTTCGTCCTCGACACCGAGGCGCGCCAGGCGATCGGCGAGATAGCCGACGGCTTCGTCGTTGTCGAAGTTTGTCTGGCCGACCCATCGCTGCGGCCGTACGCCGGTGACCACGAAGCCACCCTGCCCGTCGGGCTTGACGGTGAACCCGCTCTCGTCGATCGGCACCGGGCGAATCACCGGCCGGCGCGCCACCGGCTCGGGGCGCGCCGCTTTGTAAGTCTCGATCATCTGCCACAGCCCGAAAATCAAGGGCTGCAGTCCTTCTCGGGTGACCGTCGAAACGCTGAACACCGGCCAGCCCCGCGTGGCGATGATGTCGTCACGGACGAACTCGGCGAGCTCGCGGGCCTCCGGCACGTCGATCTTGTTGAGCACCACCGCCCGTGGCCGCTCGGCGAGATCGCCGAGGGCCACATCGCCTTGCAGGGTGGGGGTATAGGCCGCGAGTTCGGCTTCCAGCGCGTCGATATCGGAGATCGGGTCGCGGCCCGGCTCGGCGGTGGCGCAGTCGACGACATGGACCAGCACCGCGCACCGCTCAATGTGCCGCAGAAAATCCAGGCCCAGGCCGCGGCCCGCCGATGCACCCGGGATCAGCCCGGGCACGTCGGCCACCGTGAAGGAGTGCTCCCCCGCCGAGACGACGCCGAGGTTGGGAGCCAGCGTGGTGAACGGATAATCGGCGATCTTGGGTTTGGCCGCCGAAATCACCGATACCAGTGAGGACTTTCCGGCGGACGGGAATCCGACCAGGCCGACATCGGCGACGGTCTTGAGCTCCAACGCCAGGTCGCGGGCGTGGCCCGGCTCGCCGAGGAGTGCGAAGCCGGGCGCCTTGCGGGCGCGCGACGCGAGCGCGGCGTTGCCCAGGCCGCCCCGGCCGCCCGCGGCGGCTTCAAAGCGCGTGCCCGCGCCGACCAGGTCCGCGAGCAGCCGGCCGTTTTCGTCGAGCACGACGGTGCCGTCGGGCACCTTGACCTCCAGGTCCGCACCGGCGGCGCCGTCGCGGTTGTTGCCCATGCCCTGTTTGCCTGACGGCGCGGTGATATGCGGGCGGAAATGGAAGTCGAGCAGGGTGTGCACCGCGGGGTCGACGACGAAGACGATGCTGCCGCCGCGCCCGCCGTTGCCGCCGTCGGGGCCGCCCAGCGGCTTGAATTTCTCGCGATGGACCGATGCGCAGCCGTTACCGCCGGAACCCGCCCGCGCGTGGATGACGACGCGATCGACAAACCGAGGCATGGTGTTTAGCGGGGTGCTACGTACACATCGGCTGCGCTCGGTGCGAGCTCAGTCGGTGGTCTGCCCGGCCGCGACAATGTTGACGGTCTTGCGGCCGCGCTTGACGCCGAACTGCACCGCCCCGGTCTCCTTGGCGAACAACGTGTCATCGCCGCCGCGCCCGACGTTGACGCCCGGGTGGAATTTGGTCCCGCGCTGGCGGACCAGGATCTCGCCGGCCTTGACGAGCTGGCCCCCGAACCGCTTGACGCCGAGCCGCTGAGCGTTGGAGTCGCGGCCGTTGCGCGAGCTGGAAGCGCCCTTTTTGTGTGCCATGTCTGTCGCCTCGTTACTTGATGCCGGTGACCTTGAGGACCGTCAACTGCTGACGGTGTCCCTGCCGCTTGTGGTAGCCGGTCTTGTTCTTGAACTTGTGGATACGGATCTTGGGGCCCTTGGTGTGCTCGAGCACCTCGCCGGTCACCGCGACCTTGGCCAGCGCCTGGGCGTCAGTGGTGACCTTGGCGCCGTCGACGACCAGGGCCACCGGCAGCGACACCTTGGCTCCGGGCTCGGATTCGAGCTTCTCGACCTTGACCACGTCACCGACGGCGACCTTGTACTGCTTGCCGCCGGTCTTGACGATTGCGTAGGTCGCCATCGTTGCTCCTGCCTCTTTCTTCGCGCGCATGCCACCGGCGGCGCGCTTGGTGGGTCTTTGGGCGGGCCCATGTGTCCCGCTTGCCGGCCGAACCCTCATCGCTCAGCCTGGCGACAACTGTCCAAGGGTACGTGACCAGCGGCTAAAGGGTCAAACCGCCCCGTCTGCCACGCCGTTGCCGAAGGTCCGGACGTGACCTTTTGTCCACCTCAGCGCGACAAACGGATTGTCGCGCTGAGGTGGACAAAAAGATCACCGTTTCGCTGCGGGGGCCAAAGTGACCAAAGTGACCCGAGTGACTAAGGCGTTCAGTCCACGTGGATCGGCGGGCCGGCCGGCCTACCCGCCGCGCGCCGGCGGCGTGGGCGTTCGAAGGTCGGCCCGATGTCGGCCTCGGAGTCCGAATCGTCATCGTCGGAGTCGTCATCGGAGTCGGAGTCCTCGAGGTCGAGGTCGTCGTCCAAATCGAGGTCCCCGTCGTCGTCGTCGAGGTCCTCGTCATCATCACCGAGGTCGTCCTCGTCCTCGTCCTCGTCCTCGTCCTCGGAATCGTCGTCGTCGGAGTCCTCGTCGAGCTCGTCGCTGTCTTCGGTGTCCTCTTCGCTGTCTTCGAAGACCTTCTGTTCTTCGGTTCCCGTGGCGGCTTCCGCGACAGCCTCGTCGGACTCGGCGGTTTCGTCTTCATCGCTGTCAGCCTGCGCCGAGGACCCGGCGGCCATTGCCTTGAACATCGGATGCTCGCCGGGGGCATGAGTGGGCACTTTGGCCACTTGGAGCTGGTCAGAAAGCTGGTCGGGGGACTCGTCGGACTTCTTCTTCGACCGCCTGCCGCGTCGGCCGCCGGACTCGGACTTGCGCCCGATCGCAGCGGTCGAATCGACGGGGTCGGCGTGCAGCAGGACCCCGCGGCCGGCGCACTGGGGGCATGACGTCGAGAACGCCTCGATCAGCCCGGTCCCCAGTCGCTTGCGGGTCAGCTGCACCAGGCCCAGCGACGTCACCTCGGACACCTGGTGGCGGGTGCGGTCGCGGGCCAGCGCCTCGGTCAGCCGACGCAACACCAGATCGCGGTTGGATTCCAGCACCATGTCGATGAAGTCGATGACCACGATGCCGCCGATGTCACGCAGCCGCAGCTGGCGCACGATCTCCTCGGCCGCCTCGAGGTTGTTCTTGGTGACCGTCTGCTCGAGGTTGCCCCCGGACCCGGTGAACTTGCCGGTGTTGACGTCGACCACCGTCATCGCCTCGGTCCGGTCGATCACCAGGGTGCCGCCCGACGGCAGCCACACCTTGCGGTCCATCGCCTTGGCGAGTTGCTCGTCGATGCGATGCACCGCGAAGACGTCCGGTCCGGTCTGCTCGTCCGGGCCCTGGGCGGGTTCGTATTTTGTCAGCTTTGAAACCAGTTCCGGTGCAACGGAACTCACGTACTCATTGATCGTGTTCCAAGCGTCGTCGCCGGAGACGATCAGGCCGGCGAAGTCCTCGTTGAACAGGTCTCGGATGACCTTGACCAACACGTCGGGCTCTTCGTAGAGCGCCACCGCGGCGCCGGCGGCCTTCTGCTTGGTCTCGGTCGCCTTGGTCTCGATCTGTTGCCAGCGCTCCTGCAGGCGGGTGACGTCTTTGCGAATGTCGTCCTCTTTGACGCCCTCGGAAGCGGTGCGGATGATCACGCCGGCGTCGGACGGCACCACCTCGCGCAGGATCTCCTTGAGCCGCTGGCGTTCGGTGTCGGGCAGCTTGCGGCTGATCCCGGTCGACGATGCGCCGGGGACATAGACCAGGTAGCGGCCGGCCAGTGACACCTGCGTCGTCAGCCGCGCGCCCTTGTGGCCGACCGGGTCCTTGCTGACCTGGACGACGATGTAATCGCCGGGTTTGAGGGCCTGTTCGATCTTGCGGTCGGACCCGCCCAGCCCCGCGGCTTCCCAGTTGACTTCTCCGGCGTAGAGCACGCCGTTGCGGCCGCGACCGATGTCGACGAAGGCCGCCTCCATCGACGGCAGCACGTTCTGCACGATGCCCAGGTAGATGTTGCCCACGAGGGAAGCAGAAGCGGCGGAGGTGACGAAGTGCTCGACGACGATCCCGTCCTCGAGCACGGCGATCTGCGTGTACCGCGCTCCCGGGTGGGGCGGCTCGGTGCGAACCCTGTCGCGCACCACCATCATCCGCTCGACGGCTTCGCGTCGGGCCAGGAATTCGGCCTCGGTCAATACCGGTGGACGGCGCCGTCCGGCGTCGCGCCCGTCTCGGCGGCGTTGCCGCTTGGCCTCCAGCCGGGTAGAGCCGTCGATGCCCTTGATCTCGGCCCCGGCCGTGCCGTTGGAGCCACCGTCACCACCGGATTTGCCGGAGCGCGGCGGCCGCTCGTGCACCACGGTGTTGGGCGGATCGTCGGGTGCGGGACCGTCGTCGTTGTCGTCGCCCGAGCCGGACTTGCGGCGGCGGCGACGACGACGACGCTTGCTGGCGGCATCTCCCGAGCCGTTCTCATCGTCCCCTTCGGAATCCGTGTCGTCGGAATCGCTGTCATCGGAATCGGCCGAATCTGATTCTTCGCCGTCCTCGGCTCCGTCGGATCCGGCCTGTTCGCCACGGCCCCTGCCACGACCCCGACGGCCACGACGCCGCCGGCTTTTGGCCGGCCGATCGGCCTGCTCTTCGTCGTCCTCGTCCTCGTCGTCGTCGGCATCCGAGTCGTCGACGCCGTCGGCGGCATCGCCTTCGGTGTCCTCGTCCGCCTGTCGCGGTTGCGGAGAAACGAACAGCGGCATGTAGTGCGGCCGCTCTGCCGCGGTCTCCGTCGGCCGCGGCTCGGGTGCATCAGCTTCCGAGGCTGCGGTGACCGCTGCGCTGATGAAGGACGGGAACACCGCTGGGGTCTTGGCGAACAGCATGTCGCGTACCCGGAGTGCATCCTCACGGTCTACGCCGGAATGCACATTGCGTGCCTGCCCGTCGAGCTGGAACAGCGCATCCAGCACCTCTTTGTTGGTGTTACCCAACGATCGCGCAAGCTGATGGACTCTTATGCGGTCCGGCAGATCCTCATGCTGTGTCGGCTCATTTGTTGGGTCTGAAGTTGGGGCACCGTCTACCACGTATTCTCCTCAAGCCCCCGGGCGCGTCCATTCGACGCGGCCACGCGAGGGCTTCGCTATGTGCCCGGGTCACTTCTCCCGGGCTTGTGATGGTCTCACCCCGAGCAGCTCGCTGAAAACCCAGCGACCCCACTCGGCGCCGTGCTGAATGACGGCTTGACACGCCGCGCCATATCGCGGGATGAGCGATTGTCGCGCTTGTCAAAGTCTTCATTCGGGTGTCCTTAGCCGGTCCGAAGCCGGTCCGACGACGTTCACCCTGTGCCAGTATCCCATACCACAGGCCGCGTCCACTCGCCCGTGATGCGGATGCCCCGCGGAGGGGCGGTTGCGACCCGTTGTGCCCCGGCGCTAAATGCCGGGAAACCAGAGCGCGATCTCGCGCTGGGCGGACTCGGTCGAGTCGGACCCGTGCACCAGATTGAACTGCGTTTCCAAGCCGAAATCCCCCCGGATCGTGCCGGGAGTGGCCTTCTCCACGGGGTCCGTGCCGCCGGCGAGTTGGCGAACCGCCGTGACCGCTCGCGGTCCCTCGACGATCGCGGCCACCACCCGTCCCGAAGTGATGAACTCCAGCAGCGATCCAAAGAATGGTTTGCCTTCATGCTCGGCGTAATGCCGGCTGGCCAGCTCCTCGCTGACCTGCCTGAGCTCCAGCGCCGCGATGGTGAGGCCCTTTCGCTCGATACGGCTGATGATCTCGCCGATCAGCCGTCGCTCGACGCCGTCCGGCTTGATCAATACCAGGGTCCGTTCGGTCACGGCGCACAGCGTACAGAATCGGCTCAGTCCGGCGGCGAAAGCCTGTGCCGGACTTCGGACCGGAGATAAGCGATCAGGGCCCACACCCCGGTGAACAGCAAGCCGATGAATCCCACGCCCGGGTACAACGCAAAGCCGGCGAGCGGCACCACTTGTGCCGCCATGTTCACCCAGATCGCCCAGGGCCGGCGCTGCAGCCCGGTAAGCAGGATCAGCAGCACGGCCAGTCCGATCAGATAGCCCAGCGACACCGCGGTCAGCCCGCCGCCAACCGCGCCGACCACCGGTATCGCCAGCAGCACCACGACAGCCTCCAGCATCAAGGTCGCGGCCATCACCCCGCTGAAGCTCTTCCACGGATCCGAAGGGGCAGGAGGCTGGTCGTGGGTCATTGCGGATCCCGTCCAAACAGGGTGCGGGCGGCCCCGGCCGTGGCGACCGAGCCGGTGATGACGATCCCGGTGCCGGAAAGCACCGCACCGTCCCCAAAGGCGTCACCATCCGGCGCATCTGCGGCGGCGTCGTCGACCAGTGCGGTGGCGGCGTCGATGGCTTCGCGCAGGTTTTCGGCGGTGACCACCCGGTCGGGGCCGAACCGCTCCCCTGCCGCCAACGCCAGCGACTCGACATCCAGCGCCCGCGGCGACCCGTTGTGGGTCACGACGACGGAATCGAACACCGGCTCCAGCGCGGCGAGGATGCCGTCGATGTCCTTGTCGGCCATCACGCTGATCACCCCGACCAGGGTCTGGAAGTCGAACTCGTCGGCCAGCGTCTGCGCGAGCGCGGCCGCGCCGGCCGGATTGTGCGCGGCGTCGATGAACACAGTGGGTGCGCTGCGCATGCGCTCCAGCCGACCGGGGCTGATGACGGCGGCGAAGCCTGCCCGCACAGCGTCCACGTCGAGCTGACGTTGCGCTCCGGCGCCGAAGAACGCTTCGACGGCGGCCAGTGCCACCACCGCGTTGTGCGCTTGGTATTCGCCGTGCAGGGGCAGGTAGATGTCGGAGTACACCCCGCCAAGGCCCTGCAGTTGCAGCAGCTGGCCACCGATCGCGACCTGGCGGCCCAGCACCGCGAACTCGGAATCTTCGCGCGCGACCGCGGCGTCGGCGCGCACCGACTGCGCCAACAGCACCTCCATCGCCGCCGGCACCTGACGAGCGATGACCGCGACGGTGTCCGGCGACCCGTCGGGCGCCTTGTGGATGATTCCGGCCTTCTCCCCGGCGATTCCGGCGATGTCGGCGCCGAGGTATTCGACGTGGTCGACGCTGATCGGCGTGATGACGGCTACCGGTGCGTGGAGCACGTTGGTGGCATCCCAGCGCCCGCCCAGGCCGACCTCGACCACCGCGACGTCGACGGGAGCATCCGCGAACGCGGCGAACGCCATCGCGGTGAGGACCTCGAATTTGCTCATCGCCGGGCCGCCGTTGGCTTGTGACTGCGCGTCGACCATCTGCACGAACGGCTCGATCTCGCGGTACGTCGCCACGTATTGCGCCGGGCTGATTGGCCTTCCGTCGATCGCGATGCGTTCCACGGCCGACTGCAGGTGCGGGCTGGTGGTCCGGCCGGTGCGCTGCTGCAGCGCGGTCACCAGCGCGTCGACCATCCGCGCCACCGAGGTCTTACCGTTGGTGCCCGCGATGTGGATCGACGGGTAGGCCAGTTGCGGCGAGCCGAGCAGGTCCAGCACTGCGCTGATCCGGGTCAGGCTCGGCTCGATCTTGGTTTCCGGCCAGCGTTGGTCCAGCAGATGCTCGACCTGTAGCAGAGACGCGATCTCGTCCGGGGTGGGAACTGCATCGACATCGGCCGGCTCGCCCGGCCCGTGCTCAAAAGGCTCGAAAGTCACTGCAGCGCAGCCAGCCTGGCGATGATCCGGTCGGTTTCCTCCTGGGCAACCCGCTGGCGGTCGCGGATCTTGCCGACGACGGCTTCCGGGGCCTTGGCCAGAAAGTCCGCGTTGTCCAGTTTCGCGGCGGTGGACGCTAATTCCTTTTGCGCTGCGGCCAAGTCCTTTTCCAGGCGGCGGCGCTCGGCGGCCACGTCGATGGTGCCCGAGGTGTCGAGTTCAACGACGTCAGTGCCGGCAGCGAGCCGGACCTCGAGAGACGCCGAGGGACTGAAATCGGGACCCGGTGCGGTCAGCGAGGTCAGGGCCATCACCTGTGCGCTCAGCTGCCCGTGACCGGCCAACTTGGCCGGGACCTTCTGCCGATCGGCCAAACCCTGGTCGCTGCGGAACCGGCGGATCTCAATGACCAGCTTCTGTGTCTCGCTGATCCGTTGCGAGACAGCTGGATCCAACGCGATACCCGACGCCTTGGGCCAGTCGGCGATCACCAGCGACTCTCCCCCGGTAAGTGCTTGCCACAGCGCCTCGGTGACGAACGGGATGACCGGGTGGAGCAATCTCAACAGTGTGTCGAGTACCGCGGCCAGCACGGCGGTGGTATGGCTGATTCCCCCGGCGAGCTGCGTCTTGGCCAATTCCACATACCAGTCGCAGAATTCGTCCCACGCGAAGTGGTAGAGCGCCTCGCAGGCCCGGCTGAACTCGTATGCGTCGAACGCCGAATCCACTTCGGCGCGAACTTCTTCCAGCCGTCCCAAAATCCACTGGTCCTCGTCGGTCAGGTCGGCGAGATCGGGCAGCGGCGCCGGGCTCGCACCGTTGAGCAGCGCGAACCGGGTGGCATTGAACAGCTTGGTGACGAAATTGCGCGACGACCGCACGGCGTCCTCGCCGACGGCCAGGTCACCGCCGGGGCTGGCCCCGCGGGCCAGCGTGAATCGCAGCGCATCGGCTCCGAACGTCTCCACCCAGTCCAGCGGGTCGATGACGTTTCCCTTGGATTTGCTCATCTTTCGGCCGGACTCGTCACGAATCAGCCCGTGCAGGAACACGTCGGTGAACGGCACCTGCGGACCGCGGCTGCCGCCGAGCGTGATCGCGTCGTCACCGCCGACGAAGGTGCCGAACATCATCATCCGCGCCACCCAGAAGAACAGGATGTCGTAGCCGGTGACCAAAACGCTTGTCGGATAGAACTTTTCCAACTCCGGCGTCTTTTCCGGCCAGCCCAGCGTGGAGAACGGCCACAGGGCAGATGAGAACCAGGTGTCCAGCACGTCGGGGTCCTGCTCCCAACCGTCCGGCGGCGTCTCGTCCGGACCGACGCATACCCGCTCGCCGTTGGGCCCATACCAGATCGGGATGCGATGGCCCCACCACAGCTGTCGGGAAATGCACCAGTCGTGCATGTCGTCGACCCAGGCGAACCAGCGCGGTTCCAGGCTGGCGGGGTGAATCACGGTGTCCCCGTTGCGTACCGCGTCGCCGGCGGCCTTGGCCAGCGATTCCACCCGGACCCACCATTGCAGCGACAGCCGTGGCTCGATCGGCTCTCCGCTGCGCTCGGAGTGTCCGACGCTGTGTTGGTAGGGCCGCTTCTCCTCGACGACGCGGCCCTGCGCGGCAAGAGCCTCGCGCACCGCGACCCTAGCCTCGAAGCGGTCCATGCCGTCGAATTGCGTTCCGGTGTCGACGACCCGGCCCTTGGTGTCCAGGATCGAGATCATCGGCAACTGGTGCCGGAGCCCGATTTCGAAGTCGTTCGGGTCGTGGGCCGGGGTGACTTTGACTGCGCCAGTGCCGAAGTCGGGGTCGACATGCTCGTCGGCGACGATGACGAGCTGCCGGTCGATGAACGGGTGCGGCAGGGTGGTGCCGACCAGGTGGCGATAGCGTTCGTCGTCGGGGTGCACCGCGACCGCGGTGTCACCCAGCATCGTCTCGACGCGGGTAGTGGCGACCACGATGTGGGGTTGCGAATCGTCGAGCGAGCCGTACCGGAACGACACCAGCTCGCCGTCGACGTCTTGGTAGCTGACCTCGAGATCGGAAATCGCCGTCTCGAGCACGGGTGACCAGTTGACCAGCCGCTCGGCCTGATTTATCAGTCCGGCGTCGTAGAGCCTCTTGAAGATCGTCCGCACCGCCCGCGACAGGCCCTCGTCCATGGTGAACCGGTCGCGGCTCCAGTCCACTCCGTCGCCGAGCCGACGCATCTGACCACCGATGGCACCGCCGGATTCCCGCTTCCAGTCCCACACCTTGTCGACAAACAGCTCACGGCCGAAGTCCTCTTTGGTCTTGCCGTCGACCGCGAGCTGCTTTTCCACCACGCTCTGCGTCGCGATCCCCGCATGGTCCATGCCCGGCTGCCAGAGCACCTCGTAACCCTGCATCCGCTTGCGGCGGGTCAGGGCGTCCATCATCGTGTGTTCCAGCGCGTGGCCCATGTGCAGGCTGCCGGTGACATTCGGTGGGGGCAGCACGATCGAATACGGCGGTTTGGCGCTGGACGCGTCCGCTGCGAAGTACCCGGCATCCAGCCACTTCTGGTAGATCACGCTCTCCAGTGCGGCCGGATCCCACAATTTGGGCAGGTCGGCGGCAGAGCTGTGGCTGGCGGTCACCGGTCAATTCTAGGAACCGCGACTGATGGGCGCGTAAGCGCCCGAAGCTCGGCGAAGATCAGGGAATCGTGAGCACCTGCCCCGGGTAGATCAGGTCAGGGTTGGAGACGCCGCTGGCGTCGGCGATCACCTGGTACTTGTTGGCGTCGCCATAGAAGCGCTCCGCGATGGCCCACAGGGTGTCACCGGAGATGACGGTGTACGTCCGTGCGGGCTCCGGCGTGGCTTCCTCGAAAGCCTCCTCGGTGGCTTCCACGACCGGCCCGCCAGTGGTGTCCGATTCCGGGGCGGATTCGGTCGCTGGTTCCGGCGCGGCTTGAGCCTCGGGCGGCGGCGGGGCGTCGGTCTCGGTGTGCGTCGACCAGGCCGGTCCGTCGGCGGCGTAGAGCACCAGGTTGCGATCGTCCTGAAGCACGAGCCTGACGTCCTTCTTGCCCTTGGTGTCGGTGTGCCAGATCGGCTTGTCCGCGGTGTAGAGGACGAAGTTGCCGTCGGGCTGCACTTCGGCGCGGACCACGTTCTGGCCATTGGTCGACGTGTCCCACAGGGCCTGACCGCGGGATGCCAGCACCAAGTTGCCGTCGTCTTGCAGGGTGAGGGTATATGCCCCGTTGTTTGAGGCGATCGATTCGCCCCGGACGAGTCTTTGTCCTTCGGTAAGCGTGTCTGACATGGCTTATTCCTCTCTATTCCTCTCTATCCCTCGGATCCCTCTGTTACCCATTGGGGCCGGCGTGCCCCAGATGCCTTTTCGCATTCTCGACGCGAATAGAAACCGCCCGGAAACTGCGCATGAACACTCCAAATTGGGTGTGGCGCAGGCTATTTCTTACCGCCTAGCAGGCCGCCGAGGATTTCACCGAGCGCGCCGCCCTTGCCACCCAGCACACTGCCGAGGACACCGCCGAGGGACTTGTCGCCGGAACCCCCGCCGAGGATGCTGCCCAGGATCTCGCCCAGGCCGCCGCCGGAGGATTCCTCTTTCTTGTGCGCGGATGTGGTCTGCGCCCCATCGGGGTTAAGCCGCTTGCCGATGTAGGCCAACACCATTGGCAGCAGGATCGGCAGCAATTGCTTGAGCAGGTCGCTGTTGCCGGCGCCGCCCTTGGCCAGCGCCGCCGCGACCTGATCGGAGTCATTGCCGCCGAACAGCGCCGCGACCGCCAGCTGCCCGTCGCCCTCGCCGGCGGCGTGAGTGCTGGCCGCAGATTCGATCCTGCTGGCGTGTTCCGGATCTTGCGAGTTGTGCTGCAGTCCGCCGAGCAGAACCGGCACCAAAGTGTGGACCGCGCTATCGACTTCACCTTCGTCGGCCCCGAGCTTGTTTGCGATTTCAGACGTGGGGATTTGAGCGTAGAGATCGTCAAGACCGGCCATCGATGTCCGCCTTCGCCGCTGGAATGTTGAGGCCGATTACGACACTAGACCCATGCGCTCTTCCCCGAAAGGCGCTATCGCATTGAGACTCAAACCAATTGCTCGGTGTGCAGCGATACACCCGCGGCCGGGAACCGCGCCAGCAATGCGTCTCCCATTGCGGACGCGGGAGTGAGTACCCCCCGCAGCTCGGAGAGCTTGTCACCGTCGAACGCCAGCGCGAGACCGCACTCGCCCAGCAGGACCGAGGTCGCCTTGTACCCCGGGTCGCCGTCCTGCGCCATGCGGGCCACATACCGGGCGCCACTGGTCGTGGTGGTGTAGGTCTCGGTGCGGTAGTAACCGCGCTCTCGGGCCGCCGCGCTCGGGCCGGTGCCGGGTTTGGGAACGACACGCTCCACCAGTCCACGTGGCAGTAGCCGGAAATAGCGGCTGCCGAGCCCGGACATCACGTTGCCGACCCCGGAGACGACCGCCGACGCCACCGGCGCTGCAAGCGACGAGCCCAGGCTCATGCTCTCGCTGTACCGGAACCCCCGACCGTACGCCCAGTCCAACAGAGCATTACTACGACGCACGATCCGGGTGTTGGCCGGCGCCATCATGAACCCGGCTGTCCATACACCGGTCAGTTCCGGCGCGATCTGACGGCCACGGCGCCACGGCAGATCGGGCTGCGCGCCGAGTTCGGGTTCGGCGCCGCGGTCGGGGCTCAGCGTGTAGGGGTCGGCGAACTGACGACGCATGTCGGGGTCACTGGAGACCGTGTGCAGGACTTCCAGCAGCGACGCGATGGTGCCCCCGGACAGCCCGCCCGACATGGAGCGCACCACGAAGTCGGTGTCGACGAGTTCGCCGGCGGCGGCCTCCCCCGCCGCCCGGTAGAGCGCGTAGACACTCAGATCCGAAGGGACGGAGTCGAATCCGCAGGAGTGCACGATACGCGCGCCGGTGTCGACGGCCTGCTTGTGGTAGAGGTCGATGCTGCTGCGGATGAAGGGCGATTCGCCGGTCAGGTCGGCGTAATCGGTGCCCGCACCCGCACACGCGGCCACCAGCGGCAGCCCGTAGCGCGTGTAGGGCCCGACGGTGGTGACGACAACGCGCGTCCGAGCGGCCATTTCATCCAACGTCGACGGCGATGCCGCGTCTGCGGCCAGCAGCGGCCAGGACTGAGCCGATTCCCCCAGGGTGTCTCGAACGGCGCGCAACCGGTCGGTGGAGCGACCGGCCAGGGCGATCCGGGTGTCCCCGCCGGCCTGGGCGAGGTATTGCGCGGTCAGCTTCCCTACGAAACCGGTTGCCCCGTACAAGACAATGTCGAATTCGCGCGGCGTTGCGGTCACTGGCCCGACGCTACTCTCCCGAAGGTCAGCCGGAACGGCCCAGAGACGAGAAAGTGCCGGGCCAACTGGCCCGGCACTTTCCGTATTGCGTTCGATCAGCCGCGCCGACCGCAGACCGGCCAGGCGCCGATGCCCTGCGAACGCAAGACGTTCTCGGCCACCCGGATCTGCTCCTCACGGCTGGCGCCGTTCGGCGATCCAGCGCCGCCGTTGGCCCGCCACGTGCTGGGGGTGAACTGCAGGCCGCCGGAGAAGCCGTTACCGGTGCTGATCCCCCAGTTTCCACCGGACTCGCATTGCGCGACCGCGTCCCAGTTGACGCTGAATGCCCGGTGAACGGGCGGGGCGTCGGGCGCCGGCGGAACGTTCGGGTCACCCGGCGGTGCCGGAGCGTGCGGCGGCGGGGGGACGTTCGGGTCGAAGCCGGCCGGCGCAGGAGGCGGCGGCGGAGGCGCGTCGACCGGTGGCGGCTGGGCCGGAACGTTCGGGTCAAAGCCCACCGGCGCGGGGGCCGGTGGCGCGGCGTCCGGGGCCGGCGGCGGGGCCTGGTTCGGGTCAAAGCCCGCCGGTGTGTTGGCGTCAAAGCCTGCCGCGTCCGCATGGGCGGTCGCGGTTGCCGGCACAGTGACCAGCGTGCCGGTGACCGCGGCCACGATGAGCGTCTTTCGGACGTTCTTCAACATTGTTCCTTTCGCGGTGCGCGCGCGCCTAAGCCAGCCCACGGGTGTGGGTTGGGTGCTTTGTCCTTGCGGGATTGCTGCTTCGGGACGTGCCATCTCGTTCTGGCACGGCAGCGGGGGTCTGATCTGCCCGGCGGCTGCTACCGCCGGCCGCGGCGGCTACTCACGCGGTAGCCGTCCGCAGCCCCGCTCACACGCGGGTCCGTGGATATTCGATTTTTGGCCCGGGTTGAGCCGGGCTATGTACGGACGGTACGAGACCGCAATCAATTCGTCACATTGACCAAACGGGCGTGAGGCTTCTATAACGGTCCGATCACGGTGCGATCGCGGAATGGTCGTTGCAGGTCAGCAGTGCATTCTTGGGTCACGCCAATGTCTCAGTTCCATCGCATAATCGTGACCCGAATCACGGCAATTTTGTGACGTGGACCACGGATTTTGCCGGGTGCGTGACGCCGTCGACGGCGGGCTGGTTCCCACGGACAGCTCGCCGGCTTGCCTCCCCCAACTCGCGCCCACGCGCGCCGAATCCGCTACGTCGTCGAAATACTAAGCTTCACAACATGTTTGATCGGAGTCCGGCACTAGCCGCACGGCAACGGCGCACCATCGGGGCAGTCGATGTCCGCCAGCACGCGGCGGCCACCAAGGCCCCGGCGGCCATCCGCAACAAGGCCGCAATTAGCTCCAATTGCGTTTGCCATGAGTGCATCTGAGCGTGAGGTATGCCCCAAAGCGTCACTGCTGCAACACAATACGACAGGACACCGATGCGCAGCATCGTAGCCATTTTCAGCCGAAATTTAAAGCTAGTGGTTGCCAGAATTAGCGGCAAATAAATGACACAAATATTGATCCGCTAAATACCAAAATGCATGGTCACGCTGAATTAACGCAACGCCCGTCAAGATCTGGCTAGGCCAGGGTCTGCAGGTCTGCGGCGGCGTTGATGTTGGTCAGGGGGCGAGAATCCGACAGCACGATCTGCTGAGCGTCCGAAGCGTCGATCAGGGCGCTCATTCGGCGCTCGCCGGCGGCGACCAGTCGATCGATCCGGTCGGCCAGGTCGGTGCGGTACACCGCCGCCAGGAAGTGGCTGCGGCCGTCCCATGGCGAGACCACTTCGGCATTGGTCTCGACGGCGAGGCGGACGAGCTCGTCGATCAAATCTGGTGTCACCAGCGGCATGTCGACGGCGCAGACGAACGCGAGCCGGGCGCCGGCCTCGGCGGCGGCACGCAACCCGCGCCCGGTCGCCGGTAACGGCCCCTGGGACCGCGACTCGTCGCGCATGATGCGAGCGGCCTGCAGCGCAGGCAATGGCTGGCCCTGGGCGGCCATCACGAAAACCGGCTCGCAGCGCTGGCCGATGATGCCGGCCACGTGTTCGACCATGGTGGTGGTTCCCCCGGGCACCGGCATGGTGGCCTTGTCGCGGCCCATGCGCCGCGATTCACCTCCAGCCAGCACGACCCCGGCAAGTGACTCTGACACGGATTCGGCCACGTCAGTCGACGGTCCACGTGTCACGCCCACGCAAAAGCGATTGCAGCGCAGCGGTATCCGACGCGGTCGAGGACTGAGCGGCCTGCACCTGAGAGCGGGCCGCGTCGTCGTAGGTGGGCCGGCTGACGTGCCGGAAGATTCCCAGCACGGTGTGGTCGAGGTTCTGGTCGGACAGCCGGGACAGCGCGAATGCGTAGGCCGCGTCGTCATTGTGCGCGTCGTGCACCACGATCTCTTCAACGGCGACGTCGGCGGTCTTGGCCACCTCCAGGCTGAAGCCGGACTTCACCACGCAGTAGTCGCCGTTGGTGCCGAACACGATCGGCTCGCCGTGGCGGACGTTGATCACCCGCTCTTCGGCGCCCTCCTTGCGCAGCGCGTCGAACGAGCCGTCGTTGAAAATCGGGCAGTCCTGCAGGATTTCGACCAACGCGGCGCCACGGTGCTCGGCGGCGGCGCGCAGCACCTCGGTCAGCCCGGCGCGGTCGGAGTCCAACGCGCGGCCGACGAAGGTTGCCTCGGCGCCCAGCGCCAACGACACCGGGTTGAACGGGTGGTCCAGCGACCCCATCGGTGTCGACTTGGTGATCTTGCCGACCTCTGACGTCGGCGAGTACTGGCCCTTGGTCAGCCCGTAGATCCGGTTGTTGAACAGCAGGATCGTGATGTTGACGTTGCGGCGCAGCGCGTGGATCAGGTGGTTGCCGCCGATGGACAGCGAGTCACCGTCGCCGGTGACCACCCAGACCGACAGATCGTCGCGGGCCAGCGCCAGCCCGGTGGCGATGGCCGGGGCGCGACCGTGGATCGAGTGGAAGCCGTAGGTCTCCAAGTAGTACGGGAAGCGGCTGGAGCAGCCGATACCGCTGATGAACACGATGTTCTCGCGCCGCAGCCCGAGGTCGGGCAGGAAGTTGCGGATCGTGTTGAGGATGACGTAGTCACCGCAGCCGGGGCACCAGCGGACCTCCTGGTCACTGGTGTAGTCCTTGCCCTTGAGTTGCTCGTCTGTCGTAGGCACACCGGCGTGCTTGGTCAACCTCGGTGTCACACCCAGGTCTTTGCCCGCCAGATCGCCTATCAGGCCCGTCATGCGTTCGCTCCCACCGTCGCTGCCGCCATTCTGGCAACCATCGCCTTGTCTTGCTCGATTTCGGCCAGCGTGCCGCCCAGCGCGGCGCGGATGACGCGCCCCACCTCGTCGGCCAGGAACGAGACACCCTGAACCTTGCTGACCGACTGGACGTCGACCAGGTACTTGCCGCGCAGCACCAGCGCCAGCTGACCCAAGTTCATCTCGGGGCACACCACCTGCGGGTAGCGCCGCAGCACGTCGCCCAGGTTCGCCGGGAAGGGGCTGAGGTGCCGCAGATGGGCGTGCGCGACCTTGATGCCTTTGCGTCGCGCGCGCCGGCAGGCTTCGCCGATCGGGCCGTAGGTACTGCCCCACCCGATCAGCAGCAGCTCGGCGTCTCCGGTCGGATCGTCGACCTCCAGATCGGGAACGCTGATCCCGTCGATCTTGGCCTGGCGTATCCGAACCATCAGGTCGTGGTTGATGGGCTCGTAGGAGATGTCGCCGGAGCCGTTAGCCGCTTCCAACCCGCCGATGCGGTGTTCCAGACCGGGGGTGCCCGGAACGGCGAACTGGCGAGCCAGCGTCTCGGGGTCGCGCGCATAAGGCTCGAAAGGCTCGTCCGGTTTGGCGAAGACATGCTTGATGGGCGGCAGGTCACCGACGTCCGGGATTCGCCACGGCTCCGAGCCGTTGGCGATGGAGCCGTCGGACAACACGATCACCGGCGTGTGGTAGGAGACAGCGATGCGCACCGCCTCGAGGGCGGTCTGGAAGCAGTCGGACGGGGACAGCGGCGCCAGCACCGCCACGGGTGACTCACCGTTGCGGCCATACAGCACCTGCAGCAGGTCGGCCTGCTCGGTCTTGGTGGGCAAGCCGGTCGACGGCCCGCCCCGCTGGACGTCTATGACGAGCAGCGGCAGCTCGGTCATCACGGCGAGCCCGAGCGCTTCGGACTTCAGCGAGATGCCCGGGCCCGACGTGCTGGTGACGCCCAGCGCACCTCCATAGGAGGCGCCGATGGCTGCGCAGATGCCGCCGATCTCGTCCTCGGCCTGGAAGGTGATCACGTTGAAGTTCTTGTGCTTGGACAGCTCGTGCAGGATGTCCGACGCCGGAGTGATCGGATAGCTGCCGAGCACGACCGGAATGTTCGCCAGCTGACCGGCCGCGACGATGCCGTAGGCCAGCGCGGTGTTGCCGGAGATCTGCCGGTATTCGCCGGCCGGCAACGCGGCCTTGGACACCTCGTAGGTGGTGCCGAAAGCCTCGGTGGTTTCGCCATAGTTCCAGCCCGCCTTGAGGGCGAGCACGTTGGCCTCGGCGATGTCGGGCTTGCGGATGAACTTCTCCCTGATGAAGTTCTCACTGGCCGAGATCGGCCGTCCGTACATCCACGACAGCAGGCCCAACGCAAACATGTTTTTGGCGCGCTGGCCGTCTTTCTTGGACGCACCGATCGCCTCGACGGCTCCCATGGTGAGGGTGGTCATCGGGACCGAGTGCACGACGTACTCTTCGAGCTCGTCGGTCTCCAGCGGATTGGTTACGTAGCCCACCTTTGTCAGGTTGCGCTTGGTGAATTCATCGGAGTTCGCGATCACCATGCCGCCGCGTGGCAAGTCGCCAACATTGGCCTTCAGCGCCGCGGGGTTCATGGCGACGAGCACGTCGGGCCGGTCACCGGCGGTCAAGATGTCGTAATCGGCGATGTGAATCTGGAAGGACGAGACGCCCGGCAGGGTGCCTGCGGGGGCGCGGATCTCGGCGGGGTAATTCGGCTGGGTCGCCAGGTCGTTGCCGAAAAGCGCTGCCTCCGACGTGAACCGGTCGCCGGTCAGCTGCATCCCGTCGCCGGAGTCCCCGGCAAAACGGATGACGACATTTTCCAGGCGCTGCCGACCCGACCCGGCACTAGGCACACTGGGATGAGACTCTGACCCGGCTTCGCTGCCATTCGGATCCACGTCTTCGCCTTCTATCTGTCTCAGGACAGGCACTCCGCGCTGCAGATTCAGGTTAACGCGCCGTCGGAGTGACTCCCCCGCCTTCAGGTTTCATGTCACTGGCGGTACCGATTATGGCACTTCTCAGTGGGGTGTATGGCCGTGTCCGGGCCCCGCCTAGACCACTATTTAGCTGCTGAAACAACTTTCGCCGAAGGGGCGGGGTCGACCACCGACCAAAACTGTGGTATTGATCACTTTCACCGAGTCCGTCCGGATTCCCGCACTGCGACCCAGAGCTAGCTAGGCGCTCTTGTCGCGGCGCTCGGTGCGGGACGGTTTGCGCGGCACGATCGTCGGCAGCACGTTGTCCTGCACGGTCTCCTTGGTCACCACCACTTTGGCGACGTCGTCGCGGCTCGGGATGTCGTACATCACCGGCAGCAGGACCTCTTCCATGATGGCTCGCAGGCCACGGGCACCCGTGCCGCGGTGGATCGCCTGGTCGGCGATCGCTTCCAGCGCGTCGTCGGTGAACTCCAGCTCCACGCCGTCCATCTCGAAGAGTCGGGTGTACTGCTTGACCAGAGCGTTCTTCGGCTGGGACAGGATCTTGACCAACGAGTCCATGTCCAGGTTGGTGACCGAGGCGATGACCGGAAGACGTCCGATGAACTCGGGGATCAGACCGAACTTGATCAGATCCTCGGGCATCACGTCGGCGAAGTGATCGGTGGTGTCGATCTCGGCCTTGGAGCGGACCTCGGCGCCGAAGCCCAAGCCACGTTTGCCGACGCGCTCGTAGATGATCTTCTCCAGCCCGGCGAAGGCACCCGCGACGATGAACAGCACGTTGGTGGTGTCGATCTGGATGAACTCCTGGTGCGGGTGCTTGCGGCCGCCCTGCGGGGGAACCGATGCCTGGGTGCCCTCCAGAATCTTCAGCAGGGCCTGCTGAACGCCCTCGCCGGAGACGTCGCGGGTGATCGACGGGTTCTCGCTCTTGCGGGCGATCTTGTCGACCTCGTCGATGTAGATGATGCCGGTCTCGGCGCGCTTGACGTCGTAGTCGGCGGCCTGGATGAGTTTGAGCAGGATGTTCTCGACATCCTCACCGACGTAACCGGCCTCGGTTAGCGCGGTGGCGTCGGCGATGGCGAAGGGCACGTTGAGCATCTTGGCCAACGTCTGGGCCAGGTACGTCTTACCGCAGCCGGTGGGCCCGAGCATCAAGATGTTGGACTTGGTCAGCTCGACCGGCTCGCAGCGGGAGTCGCGGCCCTTCTCGCCGGCCTGGATCCGCTTGTAGTGGTTGTAGACCGCGACGGCCAGCGTCCGCTTGGCGGTGTCCTGCCCGATGACATACCCCTCGAGGAATTCCCGGATCTCAGCGGGCTTGGGCAGTTCGTCGAGCTTGACGTCGTCGGCGTCGGCGAGCTCCTCTTCGATGATCTCGTTACACAGGTCGATGCACTCGTCGCAGATGTACACGCCGGGGCCGGCAATAAGCTTCTTGACCTGCTTCTGGCTCTTCCCGCAGAACGAGCACTTCAGCAGATCACCACCGTCTCCTATGCGCGCCATGATGCTTCAGGGCCTACTTCCCTAGTCGTTCCTACATCGCCGTTTTGTCTTGCCGTGCCGCGTAATCTCCGACGCTACCCGCTTTCTCGGGCTCGATGCGACCGTTCGCGTCGAATCGCGTCAGTGGTATTCACTGCCTGTCCGTTTGAAAGAACATATAGCCAGACCGGGCCGGCACCGGCCGAGACGCGCAATCCGTGTCTTTGGCGTGTCGCGGCTGTGACGCGACCGAGGCCCTTGAGATGTTAGTGCGCCCGTCTTACGCGTTTAGCTCCCCGGGCAATCACTTTACAGTGGCGCTGTGGGCTTGGCTGTCACTCGCGAATCCGTGCTGATCAGCGACGGCGGCCTGGCCACCGAGCTCGAAGCGCGCGGTCATGATCTGTCCGACCCGCTGTGGTCGGCGCGACTGCTGGCCGATGCTCCGCAGGAGATCGTCGCGGTGCACGCCGCGTATTTCCGCGCCGGTGCCGCGATCGCGACGACCGCGAGCTATCAGGCGTCGTTCGAGGGATTCGCGGCACACGCCATCGGTCGAGACGGCGTAGCTGTGCTGCTACGCCGCAGCGTCGAACTCGCCAAGGCGGCGCGCGACGAGGTCGGCATGCGCGACGCGCGGGTGGCAGCTTCGGTCGGTCCGTACGGCGCGGCGCTGGCGGACGGGTCCGAATACCGCGGACGCTATGGGCTGTCCGTCGCGGAATTGGCCCGATGGCATCGCCCCCGGCTCGAGCTGCTGGCCGCGGCCGGCGCGGACGTGCTCGCCCTGGAAACCGTGCCCGATGTCGATGAGGCCGAGGCGCTGGTCAACCTGGTGCGCTCGGTCGGCGTGCCGGCCTGGCTCAGCTACACCATCGACGGGACGCGGACCCGCGCCGGGCAACCGCTCGCCGAGGCGTTCGTGGTGGCCGCCGGGGTCGACGAGATCGTCGCGGTCGGCGTCAACTGCTGCGCTCCCGACGACGTGTTGCCCGCGATAGGCATCGCCCGTGCGACTGACAAGCCCGTGATCGTCTACCCGAACAGCGGGGAACGCTGGGACGGACGGGCGTGGACCGGGCGGTCGCGGTTCTCCCCCGGGTTGGCGACGCAATGGGCGTCAGCAGGCGCAGGCATCATCGGCGGCTGCTGCCGGGTGGGACCCGCGGACATCGCCGCGCTGGCTGCCACATTGCGCCGAGCGTGATAGCACGGCGAAAAATCGCCGAAAAACTCGCCGCCAGTTCACGCTCGGCGCAAGGACTCAGGCGGTTTGGGCGGAAAGCTTCCGGTACTCGAGCACGGTGTCGATGATCCCGTAGTCCTTGGCCTCTGCGGCGGTCAGGATCTTGTCCCGGTCGGTGTCCTTGCGGATCACCGCGGCGTCCCTGCCAGTGTGGTGGGCCAGCGTGGTCTCCATCAGCGTGCGCATCCGCTCGATCTCAGCGGCCTGGATCTCCAGATCGGAGAACTGGCCCTGGATCACGCCGGACAGTGACGGCTGGTGAATCAGCACCCGCGCGTTGGGCAGCGCCATCCGCTTACCCGGCGTTCCGGCGGCCAGCAGCACCGCCGCGGCCGAGGCGGCCTGACCAAGGCACACGGTCTGGATGTCGGCCCGCACGTACTGCATGGTGTCGTAGATCGCCATCAGCGAGGTGAACCCGCCGCCGGGCGAGTTGATGTACATGGTGATGTCACGGTCGGGGTCCAACGACTCCAGCACCAGCAGCTGCGCCATGATGTCGTTCGCCGAGGCGTCGTCGACCTGGACGCCGAGGAAGATGATGCGCTCCTCGAACAGCTTGTTGTAGGGGTTGGACTCCTTGACGCCGAAGCTCGAGTGCTCGATGAACGACGGCAGGATGTAGCGCGCCTGGGGTTGGATTTCAGGACTCACTGGGCTTCTCCGTTGGTGATGTGGGCGGCGCGGGTGATGATGTGGTCGACGAAGCCGTACTCCAGGGCTTCCGGGGCGGTGAACCAGCGGTCGCGATCGGAATCCGCCTCGATGCGTTCGATCGGCTGGCCGGTGAATTCGGCGTTGAGCCGGAACATCTCTTTCTTGATGACGGCGAACTGCTCGGCCTGGATGGCGATGTCGGCCGCGCTGCCGGTCACCCCGCCCAGCGGCTGGTGCATCAGGATGCGCGCGTGCGGCAGCGCGTAGCGCTTGCCCTTGGTGCCGGCCGCCAGGAGGAACTCGCCCATCGAAGCGGCCATGCCCATCGCGTAGGTGGCGATGTCGCACGGCGCCAGCACCATCGTGTCGTAGATCGCCATGCCGGCGCTGATCGATCCGCCCGGGGAGTTGATGTAGAGGTTGATGTCCTTCTCGGAGTCCTCGGCGGCGAGCAGCAGTATCTGCGCGCACAGCCGGTTGGCGACTTCGTCGTTCACGTCCGAGCCCAGGAAAATGATGCGCTCGGACAGCAACCGCTCATAGACCGAGTCGGTGAGGTTGAGACCCAACGAGTTCGAACGCATGTCAGTCACGACGGGATTACCTGCTTTCTTTCAGTTCTGTATGCACGACACTAACCAACCAAGCCCCCTGTTTGCTCCTCGCGCACCCCGGAAATGGGCGCGTTCGCTCACAGCGTCATGCCTTGGGTGTCTGCGCCTCGAGCTCAGCGTCTTCGTCGCTCTCGTTGGTCTCGGCGGTGTCCTCAGCGGCCTCGTCGGCCTCAGCCTCGGCTGATTCACCGCGCCGGCCGAAGAATTCACTGGTGTCGATCGTGTTGCCGTCCGCATCGGTGACCGTCGCCGCCTCGACGACGGCTGCCACGGTCAGTCCCCGCCGTACGTCGGCGAACATGGCCGGCAGCTGGTTGTTCTCCTGCAGGTAACTGAACAGCTGCTGCGGCTCGATGCCGTATTGCCGGGACGTCATCAACAGCCGTTCGGTCAGATCGTCCTGACCGACCTGGATGTCCAGGTCATCGGCCAACGCATCCAGCAGCAGTTGCCGCTTGACGTCCTTTTCGGCGGCGGTGCGCGTCTCGGCCTCGAACTCCTCGCGCGACGAGCCTCGCGCGGTGAGCACCTCGGCAAGCCTGGCCTCATCGTGGTCCAGGCCGTGTAGGGCATTGTGTACGGCGCCGTCGTACTGGGCCTGCACGATCGCTTCCGGCAACGGCACCTCGACCTGATCGAGCAAGGCATCCAACGTAGCGCTTTGGATCTGCTCGGCTTGCCGCGCGCGCTTGATCATGCTCACCCGCTCGCGCAGGCTGTCGCGCAGCTCGGCGATGGTGTCGAACTCGCTGGCCAATTGCGCGAAATCGTCGTCGGCTTCGGGCAATTCACGTTCCTTGATCGACCGGACGGTGACGGTGACCTCCGCATCCTGCCCGGCGTGTTCACCGGTCGCCAGTTGCGCGGTGAAGACCCGGGACTCGTCGATCGACAAACCGACCAGCGCATCGTCGAGGCCCGCGATGAGGCGGCCGGAGCCGACCTCATGGGACATGCCCTCGGCGCGGGCGCCGGGCAGATCCTCGCCGTCGGCGGTGGCGGACAAATCGATCGTTACCACGTCCTGAAGCGCGACCGGCCGAGCCACCTCGCTCAGGCTGCCGAACCGGGCCCGCAAGGACTGCAGTTCGGCCTCGACGTCGTCGTCGGTGACCTCGATCGAATCCACGGAGACGGTCAGCGCCTGCAAATCCGGCAGGGCGATCTCGGGCCGCACGTCGACCTCGGCGGTGAACGCCAGGTCCTGACCGTACTCCTTCTTGGTCACGTCGATGTCGGGCTGACCGAGCGGGTGCACCTCCGTGTCGGCCACCGCCTGCCCGTAGCGGCTGGGCAGTGCCGCGTTGATGACTTCCTCGATGATCGCCGCCCGCCCGAAGCGGGCCTCCAGCAGTTTCGCGGGCGCCTTTCCGGGCCGGAAGCCGGGCACTCGGACCTGTTTGGCCAGCTCCTTGTAGGCCTGCTGGAAATCGGGCTCGAGCTCGGCGAACGGCACCTCTACACTGATGCGCACCCGGGTGGGGCTCAGTTGCTCGACACTGCTCTTCACGGGGTTGCTCCTTGTTCTCTGTTGCCGGCGGTCGGTGGCCTTAAGAGGCGCGGGGCTGTGGCGTGTGCTGGTCGGGGTGACAGGATTTGAACCTGCGGCCTTCCGCTCCCAAAGCGGATGCGCTACCAAGCTGCGCTACACCCCGCGCTGACCACGCGATCCTACGGCCCCGCATCACCAGGTTGGCCACCGGCTTCGCAGCGACCCCAGACCTCACGGTGCGGTCACATAACGGGCTCGATTAGATTGAATGTCTCCCGCCACGTACAGTCTCGCTCGACTAATACTCGCGGGCGTAGCTCAATGGTAGAGCCCTAGTCTTCCAAACTAGCTACGCGGGTTCGATTCCCGTCGCCCGCTCGGGCCTAGCCTCGGGCTTGCACATTGTGCTCGGCAGAAAGGCGCCGTGAGCGACCAATGACCGGCATAGACACCCGGGCCAACAATGCCATTCAGGGCTCGTGCGCGTCGGACTTCGCAGGAGTGCGCGACGCGTTCGAGCGCAACTTTGCGCTGCACAATGAAGTCGGTGCGGCCGTCGCGGTGTGGGTCGACGGGAACCTGGTCGTCAACCTGTGGGGTGGGTCGGCCGACGCGGCCGGTACCCGGCCCTGGCAGCAGGACACCTTGACCACCGTGCTGTCCGGCACCAAGGGCCTGTCCGCCACCTGTGTCCACCAACTGGCCGACCGCGGTGAACTGGACCTGCACGCCCCGGTGGCCCGGTACTGGCCGGAGTTCGGGCAGGCGGGCAAGGAAGACATCACCCTGGCCATGGTGATGAGCCACCGCTCCGGCGTGATCGGGCCGCGCACCCGGATGAGCTGGGAACAAGTGGCCGATTGGGATTTCGTCTGCGAGCAGCTCGCGGGCGCGGAACCGTGGTGGGAGCCCGGCACCGCGCAGGGCTATCACATGACCACGTTCGGTTTCATCTGCGGCGAGGTGTTCCGCCGGGTGACCGGGCGCACCATCGGTCTGTACCTGCGCACCGAGATCGCCGAACCGCTCGGCATCGACATCCACATCGGCCTGCCGCCGGCCGGACAACGACGCTGCGCCGATCGGGTGAACAAGCCGCACGCCCGCAACCTGCTGGCCGACGCGCAAGCCCCCGGCTACCCGACCAGCTTGGCCGACCATCCCAAGGCTGGATTGTCCATCGCGATGGGATTCGCCCCCGACGACGAGCTCGGCTCCCACGACCTCACGCTATGGCGCGAGCTCGAGTTCCCCGGCACCAACGGACAGGTGTCTGCGCTGGGGTTGGCGACGTTCTACAACGCGCTCGCCCAAGAGAAAGTGCTCAGCCGCGAGCACATGGACCTTGTTCGGGTGCCCCAGGGCGGCTTGGAGACCGACCTGGTGCTCGGCCCCCGGGTCGCGGACCACGGTTGGGGGCTGGGCTACATGCTCAACCAGCGTTGCGTCAACGGGCCGAACCCGCGGATCTTCGGCCACGGCGGCCTCGGTGGCTCGTTCGGCTTTGTCGACCTGGAGCACGGGATCGGCTATGCGTATGTCGCCAATCGCTTCGACGCGACCAAGTCCAACGCCGACCCTCGCAGCCTCGCCCTCAGTGACGAGGTTTACCGGGGGCTGGGAGTACTGACGAAATAAAGAACACCCCCGCCTTTCGGAGGGGGTGTTCTGCCGGCTATCTCAGCGGTGGTCCCATCCGCGGTCGCGATCGTCATGCCCGCCACGGAACTCGGGGTGCGGGTTTGGCCCAGGACCCCGCCAGTTGTCGTGGCAACGCCCCCCTCCCAGTTATCGCCCCAGCCCGGGTCCCAGAAATCACCCGGGCACCATTGCGGGAACGGTCCGGGCTGGGCTTGGGCGTCGACCGCGGCACCCACCCCGACCACACCTAAGGCAGCGCCCATAGCGAAAATCGTTGCAACTAAACGTGTAAGTTTCTTCACAACGTTAGCCTGTGCCCCACCGGTCAAGATCGAAACAGTATTCAGTTGCACCCCGATAACGAATTGCCCAGTGGCACAGCGTATTTAACACATGCTGAACATCGTCACCTTTGGCAAGTGGAGCACCAGAACACGTTTCGACCCTCGAGCACTGTAGTGCTGATCGTTGTCGCGCACACCCGGCACGGCTCGCCGGCGCGCCGGTATACGTAAGTGCGGGGCCGATCGGGCAAGTATGACGGCGGACCGTGATCGTGTTCGGGGCGCACCACGACGATCTTGCCGCCGCGCAAACCCACCTTCATCAGCGCCACCAGATCGGTCCACGCCGCGTCGAACTCGGCTTCGCCGATCCCCCGGCCGGGCCGGAACGGGTCGATGCGGTGACGGAACAGCAACTCGCTGCGGTAGACATTGCCCACGCCCGCGATGACGGTCTGATCCATGAGAAGTGCCCCAATGGGCCTGCGGGACTTGGTGATCCGGTCCCAGGCCCACGACGGGTCGGCATCGGTGCGCAACGGGTCGGGTCCGAGCTTGGCCACGACGTCGCCGACTTGGGCTTCGTGAAGCAGCTCACACACCGTCGGGCCGCGCAGATCGGTGCCGTAATCGGCGCCGATCATCCGCATCCGCACCTGACCCACCGCCTCCGGCGGCAGCCCGTCGCCGGGGCGGGACCATTCGGTGAAGGTGCCGTAGAGGCCGAGATGAACGTGCACGATGGGGCCGTCGGCGTAGTGATGGAACAAGTGCTTGCCCCAGACGCTGGTGCGCCGCAACACGCGGCCGTCGACCACGGCCGCGGAAGGGGCGAATCGGCCCTGCGGGCTGGATACCGCGACCGGCGCCCCGGCGAAGCGACGCTGGTGCAGCCGGGCCAGCCGATGCAGCGTATGCCCTTCGGGCAATGGAGCCTCTCAGACCTGCGCGCCGGGCACCGGCGGCGCTTGGTGAGTCCGTTCGTACTCGGCGAGAATGTCGATACGCCGTTGGTGGCGTTCGGCTTTCGACCACGGCGTGGTGAGGAAGGCATCGACGAAGGTCAGCGCCTCGGCAACGGTGTGCATGCGCCCGCCGATGCCGATCAGCTGCGCGTTGTTGTGCTGCCGAGCCAACGAGGCCGTCTCCACGCTCCACGCCAGCGCGCACCGGGCGCCAGGGACCTTGTTGGCCGCGATCTGCTCGCCGTTGCCCGATCCCCCGATGACGATGCCCAGGCTGTCCGGGTCGGCCACCGTGCGAGTGGCGGCCGCGATGCAGAACGCGGGGTAGTCGTCCTCGGCGTCGTAGCTGAAGGCGCCGCAGTCGATCGGCTCGTGTCCGGATTTCGTCAGGTGCTGGATGATTTGCTGCTTGAGCTCATATCCCGCGTGGTCAGAACCCAGATAGACGCGCATGCCCGACATCCTTACCCACCGGATGTCAGTGACGCAACGCGGTCAGTCGAACTCCGGGCGCTCCGTGCGAGTCCGCTTGAGTTCGAAGAAGTGTGGGTAGGCCGCAAACGTCACCGAGGCGTCCCAGAGCTTGCCGGCTTCCTCACCGCGCGGGATCTTCGAGAGCACCGGTCCGAAGAACGCGACACCGTTGACGTGGATGGTCGGGGTGCCGACATCCTCGCCGACCGCGTCCATTCCGGCGTGGTGGCTCTTGCGCAGGGCGTCGTCGTAGGCTTCGCTGGTGGCGGCCTCGGCCAGCTCCGCCGGCAGGCCCGCGTCCGCGAGCGCCAGCTTGATGACCTCCTCGAGTTCCTTGTTGCCCTCGTTGTGAATCCGAGTGCCCATCGCGGTGTACAGCGGTTCGAGCACCTTCGCCCCATGGGCCTGCTCGGCAGCGATAGCCACCCGCACCGGTCCCCAGGCCCTCTTCATGTTCTCGCGGTAGTTCTCGGGCAGGTCTTCGCGGTTTTCGTTGAGTATCGCGAGGCTCATCACGTGGAAGTTCACGTCGATGTCGCGGACCTTCTCGACCTCAAGGATCCAGCGTGACGTGATCCAGGCCCACGGGCACAGCGGATCGAACCAGAAATCGGCGACAGACTTCTCAGCCTTCTCGGCCATTGCGCAGTCCTCTCAAAGTCAGAAACGGTAAAAACACCGCTAAAACACAACCGTAGTCGCCGCGCGCCTGTTCCCGTTCTGCAGGGCCAACCGACCACGCTCTAAGTTGGACGCGTGGCTCTTCCTAATCTCACCCGGGACCAAGCGGTCAAACGCGCCGCCCTGATCACCGTCGATAGCTACCAGATCAACCTCGATGTCACCGACGGTAACGGTGCTCCTGGGGAGCGAACTTTCCGCGCCACCACCACGGTGGAGTTCGACGCCCTGGCCGGCGCCGACTCGGTCATCGACATCGCCGCTGAAACGGTGCGCAGTGCCAGCCTCAACGGCCACGAGCTCGACGTCTCCGGATATGACGAATCCACCGGCATCCCGCTGCGGGGACTGGCCGACCACAACGTGGTCGTGGTCGACGCCGACTGCCGCTACTCCAACACCGGCGAGGGCCTGCATCGCTTCGTCGACCCGGTGGACGAAGAGACCTACCTGTACTCGCAATTCGAAACCGCGGACGCCAAGCGGATGTTCGCCTGCTTCGATCAGCCCGACCTCAAGGCCACCTTCGACATCCGGGTGACCGCGCCCAAACACTGGCGGGTGGTCTCCAATGGAGCAGCCGCAAGCGTTGAGGACGGCGTGCACACCTTCGCCACCACCCCGCGGATGAGCACCTATCTGGTGGCCTTGGTCGCCGGACCCTACGCCGTCTGGGAAGACGCCTACACCGACGAACACGGCGACATCCCGTTGGGCATCTACTGTCGGGCCTCGCTGGCGCAACACATGGATGCCGATCGGTTGTTCACCCAGACCAAACAAGGATTTGGCTTCTACCACAAACACTTTGGGTTGCCGTACGCGTTCGGCAAGTACGACCAGCTGTTCGTCCCCGAGTTCAACGCCGGCGCAATGGAAAACGCGGGCGCGGTGACGTTCCTTGAGGACTACGTCTTCCGCAGCAAGGTCACCCGGGCCTCCTACGAGCGGCGCGCCGAGACGGTGCTACACGAGATGGCGCACATGTGGTTCGGCGACCTGGTGACCATGACCTGGTGGGACGACCTGTGGCTCAACGAGTCCTTCGCGACCTTCGCGTCGGTGCTATGCCAAAGCGAGGCAACAGAATTCAAAGAGGCCTGGACGACGTTCGCGACCGTCGAGAAGTCGTGGGCGTACCGCCAGGACCAGTTGCCGTCGACGCACCCGATCGCCGCCGAAATCCCCGACCTGGCCGCCGTCGAGGTGAACTTCGACGGCATCACCTACGCCAAGGGCGCTTCGGTACTCAAGCAGCTCGTCGCCTACGTCGGGCTGGAGCATTTCCTTGCCGGGCTGCGCGATTACTTCCGCACCCACGCGTTCGGCAATGCCACGTTCGACGATTTGCTTTCCGCACTGGTAAAAGCGTCCGGCCGGGACTTGTCGAATTGGGGTCAGCAGTGGCTGAAAACCACCGGGTTGAACACGCTGCGGCCCGATTTCGACGTCGACACGGGCGGTAAGTTCACCCGGTTCGCGGTGACGCAGAGCGGCGCGGCGCCCGGCGCGGGCGAGACCAGGGTGCACCGGGTGGCCGTCGGCATCTACGACGAGGATCCTTCCGAAGGATCCGGCCGCTTGGTGCGGGTGCACCGGGAGGAACTGGACATCGACGGCCCAGAGACGGAAGTCCCTGCGCTGATTGGTGTTTCCCGCGGCAAACTGATTCTGGTCAACGACGACGACCTGACCTACTGCTCATTGCGGCTGGACGCCGAGTCGCTGCGGACCGCGTTGGAGCGGATCGCCGATATCGCCGAGCCGCTGCCGCGCACCCTGGTCTGGTCGGCGGCGTGGGAGATGACCCGCGAGGCCGAACTGCGGGCTCGCGACTTCGTGGCGCTGGTGTCGGGTGGGATACATGCCGAAACCGAAGTCGGTGTGGCACAGCGACTGCTGTTGCAGGCACAGACGGCACTGGGCTCCTATGCCGAGCCGGGCTGGGCCCGCGAGCACGGCTGGCCGCAGTACGCCGACCGGCTGCTGGAATTGGCGCGTGCGGCTGCGCCGGCGTCGGACCATCAGCTGGCCTGCGTCAACACGCTGTGCACGTCGGTCTTGTCGGCACGGCATGTCGAGACGCTGACGGCCTTGCTCGACGGTGACCCGGCCGCGCTCGGCTTGGCGGGCGTGAATGTGGATACCGACCTGCGCTGGCGCATCGTGAGTGCGCTCGCGGCCGCCGGGGCCATCGACGCCGACGGGCCGGCGACACCGAGGATCGACGCTGAGGCGCAACGGGACGCGACCGCCGCCGGCAAACGGCACAGCGCCCAGGCCGCGGCGGCACGGCCGCAGCTCGACGTCAAGGAGAAGGCGTTCACCACGGTGGTCGAAGACGACACCCTGGCCAACATCACGGCTCGTGCGATCATCGCGGGCATCGCCGCACCGGGACAAGGTGAGCTGCTCAAGCCGTTCACCGCGCGCTATTTCGAGGCGATCGCCGGGGTGTGGGCGCGCCGATCCAGCGAGGTCGCGCAGACCGTGGTGATCGGCCTGTACCCCTACTGGGACATCAGTGACGCCGCTATCGCCGCCGCCGACGACTTCCTGAGCGCCCCGGAGTCCGAGGTACCGCCGGCGTTACGCCGACTGGTGCTGGAGGGTCAGGCCGCGGTCAAGCGGGCGTTGCGGGCGCGGCGTTTCGATGCCGGCGACGCGAACTGAGCGGGTTACCGGTAGCCACCGTCGGACAGACCCGCGTCCTCTTCGAGCCTGTTCGTCTTGCCGAACGCCCTCTCGCGGACCAGTTCCCAGCCGTAGTCCCTGAGCATGCGTAGGTAACCCCTCGCGGCCCATTGCGCACAGTGCCGCTCCTCGTGGTGGAGCACGCGGTCCAGGCTGAGGCTGCTCTGCGCGGGCGCACCCCGGCGGTCGGTGTACCAGGCGCGCCCGGAGCGCACGATTTGGCGGAGCTGCTCGCAGGGGTCGTTGCAGCGGTCGATGTTCACCATGAAGATGTCGCCCCAGGCGGTTCCGCCCTGCTGGCTGAACAGGCCCTGAATCCAGTTGCCGCCCAGGCCCATCAGCATGCCGTTGGGGGTGGCGACCAGGCGCCCGCCGTTGCGGTGGACGAACCTGACGTCGCGGTCATAGCTCCAGCTGTTGCCGCGCTGCCGGTCGATGATCCGCTGTACCTCGGCGGCCGAATAGGGCGTCTCGGGAAAGTCGTTGGTAACTCCGGGCTGCTCGCCCGACTTCGCGTAACCGGTGCCCGCGTTGAAGATGTAGGTCATCAGCGCCGCCCGGCGCGCATCGCTGCCGCTGGCGCGTCGCGGGATGAGGAAAAAGGACTTTCCGTCGGGGTCGGTGATCTCCTCCATTTTGTGCAGGATGTCGAAACTGTCGGGCGTGATGCCGTGCCGACGATTGATCTCGCCGACGACGTCTGCCGGCACGCCCCTACGCGCGGCGTTTTCCAACCACTCCTGGTGGCGCAAGCTAAGCCGGGGAGATCCCCGCACTGAGCACGCGGATCGCGCTGACCAGCCCGTCGACCAGGTCGCCCTGCTCGAACGCCGACGAAGCCGCAGCGACCCCAAGCGGTGCGGCCGTATCGGCGCCGCGACCCCGAACGGCGGTGCCGTAGGCCACCTCGATGGCGCACTGGTCCGGCGAGACGGCGAGCAACACCGCGTCGTCCGGCGTCGGCACCTTGGCCAGAATCTCGCGAGCCCGGGCGGCGGTGTCGCTACCTAAATCGCCGATGTAAACGGCGAAGCGCGCCCTGGATGCCCGCGAGCCGTATTTCAGCGCGTCGTCGATGGCGACGAGGTCGTTGGTCGAAAACGGGTAGTGCACGGAAAGCTCGCCGGGCTCGGTGACCCCGGAGACGCGTCCGCTGGTGGTAACCACCGAGCCCCTGGGGAGGTCGGCGGGCTCGATCGTCGCAACTTCACCACGTGCCACTGGCGCCACCTCCGACTGTGAACTCCGATGTGTCGTGCCCGCCATGTCCGCCGTGCGCGGAGCCGACAGCCTCGTCGGTGGCGGCCCACAGGATCGGCGGGTGCGTCCAGGGCTCCGACAACTTATAGCTCTCGGGGTGGGGTCCCTTGCCCCGCCAGATCAGCGTCGCCAGCACCGCCACCAGCAACAAGGGGATTCCCACAACCAACAGGTGGATCTCCATAGCGTTCACGACGCAAACCGTATCCCACCGCGCGAGCTACCGGCGCACTTAGGTCCCGAGAAAGCTGGGCCGGGCACCGGGGATCATCCCCGGCGACCAAGACACCGCCTGTTGTCGCTTTTCGCCGCGTCGTCAACCAGCGGCAGCCCGCCACGTCTTCAAGTAGTCAACTGCTGCCGACCACCCCGTCGATTCGTATCAGGCTGGGTTGCGCGACGGGGAACGCAGGCAGCCCAAGGATGTCGGCACGGCTGATTACATCGCCGATGATCGCGCCTTCGAGACCTTGCTCATCTAGCGCTTGAGCCCACCACATTCGCCCCACTGAGAAGGCAGGAATCACGCGTAGTGTCGCTCGTCTGGTGCCTCATCAGGCTGCCGCCAACACGGCCAAAAAGATGACGACGAGGAGGATGAGCGGGCTGAGGATAAGGAGGAGCGGAATCCAGATCGGAGAGGTCACGAGCAGGATCGGAATCAAGATCGCCAACTCCAGATCGGCGAGGACGTTGACGACGTTGGTGACCCCGAACTGGCTATACAACCAGTCAAGGACAGCACCGTGGAACAACGGGTGCAACAACGACGCGGCGTTGGCCGCCTCAGTGGCCGCATACGAGCCCGCGCCCGCACTCAAGTGCCCGACAAACTGCTCATGGAACACCGCTGCCCGCCCGGCCAACCCGTGAAAGTTCTCGGCGTAGCGGGAGAACAGGTGCGCAACACCCGCCGACACCTCATCGGCGGCGGCGGGCACCAGCGCAACGGTTGGGGGCGCCGCCGCCACATGCGCGGCGCGAAGCTCCGAACCAATACTCGTCAAATTCGTTGCTGCCGCCGCCATCGTCTCCGGCGCCGCGATCACATATGACATGTCGCACCTCCTGGCCGCCCCCAGGTGCGACCAGTATGTGCCTTGCCTTTGAGATCGGTATGCAGTAGTGGACTACCGCTTTTCCCGGGAAAGCCCCCGCAAGAGCCCGGAGTGGGCTGGGTGACCCGGGGGGCGCAAGGCCGCCACCGGCCATGCGGGCGGGGAAATGAGAAAAGCCGGGTTGTGCGGTGCCACCCGGCTACCCTTCTGACTGGTTGTGCGGTGCCACCGGCTACCGCAAAGCTATGGGGGGCGATGGCGTTCACATGCGAAAGTTATTGGGGCATAATATGATAGCGCGCTGGTGCGTTAGGTAACTCACGCATATCGCAGTACAGGGGTTAGCCGCCCCCTCGCGACCTACCCGGGAAGACGCCCCCCAGCACAGGGGTTAAGTGCACCGCACTTTTCCATCACCGTGACTTTTACGTCGGCGCCCATGGGCAGGTCGTTTCGTCGAATACGCGAGGCCTCTGCCGATTTGGCGAACGGGTCCTGGTGCCGGGGCCAACAGGGTCAGCCGGTGAATGGGTTGGCGCCCCTGGTGGACCGCCACTGACCTGTGGTTTCCCCGGCTCGCCTCGGCGTTTCCGCCAGGGTGCTAGTACCCGTTGTGCGGTGGCCCGTCCCGCGCCTGCGTCGTGGGAGGGCGTACGTCCCGCGCAGACAAGACCCCGGGGAAGACGTCGTATCTCGGTGGTGGTCGTGCGGTTACTGACGCGCCGTTGCAGATGCCCGCTGTTAGGCTTCGCGCCATGCGTACGGCGTTTGCTGGCTCCGGGTGCCACGCCTTTGTGCGCAGTTGTCGCTGACGCGTCAAACCCGTCTGCGGTCTGGTCTGGAATTGGTGAATCTCCTGACGTCAGGTGACTTTCCGCAGGAACGGAACCCAAAGCCCATAAGTCCCGTACTGGAAGGTCACGCAATGCTTAACCACACCGGGCGTGCGTTGCGCCGGCGCCGCGTCCGGTATGCCGCGGTGCTCACTCTGGTCGTCGGAGTCGTTGCCGCGTGTGGGGCCGGTGCCAGCGACGCCGTGGGGGGCGGCGGACTGACCAACGCGAACACGAAGATCACCCTGGTCGCCTACTCGGTGCCAGAACCCGGCTGGAGCAAGGTGATTCCGGCGTTCAACGCCTCCGCCGAGGGCAAGGGTGTGCAGGTGGTGACCTCGTACGCCGCCTCCGCCGACCAGTCTCGCGGTGTTGTCGAAGGTAAACCGGCCGATGTTGTGAACTTCTCCGTCGAACCCGACATCACCCGACTGGTCAAGGCCGGCAAGGTTTCTCCGGACTGGGACAAGGACGCCACCAAGGGGATCCCGTTCGGATCTGTTGTCACGTTGGTGGTGCGCAAGGGCAACCCGAAGAACATCAGGGATTGGGATGACCTGCTACGCCCCGACATCGAGGTGGTGACGCCCAGCCCGCTGAGCTCGGGCTCGGCCAAGTGGAATCTGCTCGCCCCGTACGCCGCCAAGAGCGAGGGTGGCCGAAACGTCAACGCGGGCATCGATTTCATCAGCAAACTCGTTCACGAACACGTCAAATTGCGCCCCAGTTCGGGTCGCCTCGCCACCGATGTGTTCATCGAAGGCAGCGGCGACGTCTTGATCAGCTACGAGAACGAGGCCATTGCCGCGGAGCGGCAGGGCAACGCGGTCGAACACGTCAGCCCGCAGCAGACTTTCAAGATCGAGAACCCGGTGGCGGTGGTGACCACCAGCGCGCACCTGGAGGTAGCGAACGCGTTCAGGAACTTCCAGTACACCGCTACGGCCCAAAAGCTATGGGCCCAGACCGGTTTCCGGGTGGTCGATCCCGCCGTCGCCAGCGTCTTCCGGGACGAGTATCCGGTGCCGGTGAAGCTGTGGACGATCACCGACCTCGGCGGCTGGCCCACGGTGGACTCGCAGCTGTTCGACAAGGCCACCGGTCGCATCACCAAGCTCTACCTCCAGGCCACCGGATGACGCGATCCTTTTTAGGCGAACAGTCCGAACCCGGGCCGGAGCTTCTCCAACCTGAAAGTGAACTTCCGGATGCACCGCCGACGCCGCGCGCGCCGATACGGGACCCCAACACGTCGCTTCGAGTCGGCGTGGCATCGCTGTGGCTTTCGGTGATCGTGCTGCTGCCACTGGCAGCGATCGCATGGCAGTCCATCGGCGGGGGCTGGGAGGCTTTCTGGTTGGCGGTCACGTCGCATGCCGCGCTCGAGTCGTTCAAAGTGACCGTGCTCGTTTCCGTCGCGGTGACGATCATCAACCTGGTGTTCGGCCTGGCGACCGCCTGGGTGTTGGTGCGGGACGACTTCGTCGGCAAAGGCCTGATCGACGCGATCATCGATCTGCCCTTCGCGCTGCCCACCATTGTCACCAGCCTGGTCATGCTGGCCCTGTACGGCAAAAACAGCCCGATAGGGCTGCATCTGCAGCACACCCCTCCGGGAGTGGCGATGGCGCTGACGTTCGTCACGCTGCCTATGGTGGTGCGCGCCATTCAGCCGGTGCTGCTGGAAATCGATCGGGATGTCGAGGAGGCGGCGGCGTCGCTGGGCGCCACCAGACCCCAGGTCTTCTTCACCATCGTGCTGCCGTCGCTGCTGCCGGCGCTGTTATCGGGGGCGGGCCTGGCCTTCTCGCGGTGCATCGGCGAGTTCGGCTCGGTGGTGACGATCGGCGGGCAGGTGCCGGGGAAGACCGAAGTTTCGTCACAGTGGATCCGCGCCCTGATCGAGAACGATGACCGCACCGGCGCTGCCGCGATATCGATTGTGCTGCTGTCTATCTCGTTCACGGTGCTACTGCTCTTGCGGATCGTGGGTGGGCGTAAAGCCAAACGGGAAGAGAAGGCAGCATGACGCCGTCGCCTTGGGTTCAGTTCCTGACCCGATACACGGTGTTGGCCTATATCGGCATCATGCTGATCGTTCCGGCGGCCCTGATCCTGTGGCGGACATTCCGACCCGGCTTTCACCAGTTCTATGCCTGGGTCAGTACTCCGGCGGCGATATCGGCGCTGCACCTTTCGCTGCTGGTGGTGGCCATCGTGGTGCCGCTGAACGTGGTCTTCGGTGTTCTGATGTCGATACTGCTGGCCCGCAACCGATTTCGTGGTAGGGCGCTGCTGCAGACCGTCATCGACCTGCCGTTCGCGGTCTCACCCATCATCGTGGGCGTCGCCCTGATCCTGCTGTGGGGATCGGCCGGCGCGCTGGGTTTCATCGAGAACAACCTCGGCCTGCGGATCATCTTCGGCGTGCCCGGCATCGTGCTCGCCAGCATCTTCGTCACCCTGCCGTTCGTGGTGCGCGAGGTCCAGCCGGTGCTCGTCGAAGTGGGGACCGAGCAGGAACAGGCGGCGGCGACCCTGGGATCGGGAGCATGGCAGACGTTTTGGCGGATTACGCTGCCGTCCATCCGCTGGGGCCTGACCTACGGACTGGTGCTTACCACGGCGCGCACCCTCGGCGAGTTCGGCGCGGTCATCATGGTGTCGTCCAACCTGCCCGGGGAGTCGCAAACGCTGACGCTGCTGGTCAACGACCGCTACAACCGCGGGGCCGAGTACGGCGCCTATGCGCTGTCGACGCTGATGATGGGCGTCGCCCTTACGTTTTTGATCGTTAAGGCGATTTTGTTTGTTCGCCGGAAGCGCGCGAAAGCGCAAGCCTGACAAGGAGATCCGAACATGACCGAGGCGGGGACTGATCACGCGATCGTGGTGCGTGACGCTTACAAACACTATGGCGACTTCGTCGCGTTGGATCACGTGGACTTCGTCGTCCCCGATGGATCGCTGACCGCGTTGCTGGGCCCCAGCGGTTCGGGCAAGTCGACGCTGTTGCGCACCATCGCCGGCTTGGATCAGCCCGACAGCGGGACCATCACGATCGGTGGCCAAGACGTGACCGGGCTGCCGCCCCAGCGGCGCGGCATCGGGTTCGTGTTCCAGCACTACGCCGCGTTCAAGCACCTGACCGTGCGCGACAACGTCGCTTACGGGCTCAAGATCCGCAAGCGACCCAAAGCCGAGATCAAGGAAAAGGTCGACAACCTCTTGGAGGTGGTCGGGCTAGCCGGGTTCCAGGGCCGCTACCCCAACCAGCTCTCTGGTGGTCAACGCCAGCGCATGGCCCTGGCCCGCGCGCTGGCCATCGACCCGCAGGTGCTCTTGCTCGATGAACCGTTCGGAGCGCTGGATGCCAAGGTGCGCGAGGATCTGCGGGCCTGGCTGCGCCGCCTGCACGACGAGGTGCACGTCACCACGGTGCTGGTGACCCACGACCAGGCCGAGGCGCTGGATGTGGCCGACCGCATCGCAGTGCTCAACAAGGGCCGCATCGAACAGATCGGCTCCCCCACCGAGGTTTACGACTCCCCGGCGAACCCGTTCGTGATGACATTCCTGGGCGCTGTTTCGGTGCTCAACGGCGCCCTGGTCCGTCCGCACGACATCCGGGTCGGTCGAAACCCCGAACTTGCGGTCGCCGGCGGTGACGGCACCGCGGAGTCCCTCGGGGTCGTACCCGCCACCGTCGACCGGGTGGTACCGCTGGGTTTCGAGGTGCGCGTCGAGTTGACCAACACGGCGACCCGCGGGCCGTTCACCGCCCAGATCACCCGCGGCGACGCCGAGGCGCTCGCGCTGAAGGAAGGTGACACCGTCTACGTGCGCGCCACCCGGGTACCGCCGATAGCCGACCAGGATCAGGTCACGGTGACGTCCGCGTGACTAAATTTTTCTAGGCCGCACCTTCACCGAGATATCGGGCCCACGCCGGATCCATCTCCTTGACCGTGGACAACAGCCGCCAATGCTGTCCCGTCGGCGGCACCGGCGCACGGCGCAGCGCCCAGCCGAGTTCGGTCAGCAGCCTGTCCCCCTTGCGGTGGTTACACGTCGAGCAGCAGGCGACGCAGTTCTCCCATGAGTGGTCACCACCGCGGCTGCGTGGCACCACGTGGTCGACGGTGTCGGCCCGCGCCCCGCAATAGGCGCAGCAGAAACGGTCGCGGTGCATGAGCGCGGCGCGGGTCATCGGGACGCGGGCCCGGTACGGAACCCGCACGTAGGTCCGCAGCTGGATCACCGACGGCACGACGATCGAGTGCGTCGCCGAGTGGATGACCGGGCCGGCCGGATCGTGGTGCACGATGTCGGCCTTTCCGCAGATCACCATGACGATCGCCCGCCGCATCGGCAGCGCGGTCAGCGGCTCGTAGGTGGAGTTGAGCAGGAGCACCCGCCGACGGCTCCAGATCGATGCGCTTTCGTGGCGGGTGGGCGGATGGGTATCGACGCTATGCAGGGATGACGCGGTTGGGGGCCCGGTCAACCCTGCCGCGGCACCGGAACTGCGGTGAGTGCGGCGTCTCTTACCATGCGCCATAGATCCTCCGCCGATAGTCCACCATGATTTCTGGCCAATCGCACGCCTATTGCTGGTGCGCGCCGTGTCGAACCGGTGAACGGCCGGAGGCGCCAACCGGGCAAACCCGCCCATGGACCACAATGGAGGGGATGGATCAGGTGCAACAGTCCTTCTACGACGCCGTCGGTGGGGCAGAGACTTTCAACGCGATCGTGTCCCGTTTTTATGCGCAGGTCCCCGAGGACGAGATACTGCGCGAGCTGTATCCGGCCGATGACCTGCAAGGCGCCGAAGAGCGGCTGCGGATGTTCCTCGAGCAGTACTGGGGTGGCCCGCGAACCTACTCCGACCAGCGCGGACACCCGCGGCTACGGATGCGCCACGCCCCGTTCCGGATCACGCCCATTGAACGCGACGCGTGGCTGCGGTGCATGCACACGGCCGTGGCCTCGATCGATTCGCAAACCCTCGATGACGAGCACCGCCGAGAATTGCTCGACTACCTCGAGATGGCCGCCAACTCACTCGTCAACTCCGGCTGGGGTTAGTTGTCCGAACAACAGTTATCGAGAAATTAGCCGCCAATTTGCGCACAGCTGCCGCGCCGCCGGCGGCCCGTGCGGGATCGTGACGAACGGCTACGGTGGTAGGCAATTCAACGGCCGAGAAGACTGAACGGAGCGATATGGGCCCCGGTTCTGCGTGGTGGTCGAATGGGGTGTTTTACCAGGTGTATCCGCGCTCATTCGCCGACAGCGACGGCGACGGGGTAGGCGACCTGGACGGCGTCACGGCCCGGTTGGGGTATTTGAAGCAACTGGGTATCGACGCGATCTGGCTCAACCCCGTCACCGTCTCGCCAATGGCCGACCACGGCTACGACGTCGCGGATCCCCGTGACGTCGACCCGCTGTTCGGTGGAATGGCAGCTATCGAGCGGCTGATCGCCGCGGCCCACGAGCGCGGCATCAAGATCACCATGGACGTGGTGCCCAACCACACCAGTTCGGCGCACCTATGGTTTCAGGCCGCGCTGGCCGCCGGCCCGGGCAGCGCCGCGCGCGATCGCTACATCTTTCGCGACGGTCTCGGCCCCGACGGTTTGCTTCCGCCCAACAACTGGACGTCGGTGTTCGGCGGATCGGCCTGGACTCGGGTGGTGGAACCCGACGGCAACCCCGGCCAGTGGTACCTGCACCTTTTCGACACCGAACAGCCCGATCTGAACTGGGACCACCCAGACGTCTTCGACGACTTCGAGAAGACGCTGCGGTTCTGGCTGGAGCGCGGCGTGGACGGCTTCCGCATCGACGTCGCGCATGGGATGGCCAAGCCGCCCGGTCTGCCGGACGCGAAGGACGACGTCAAGGTGTTGAGCCACAGCGACGACGATCCGCGCTTCAACCACCCGAGCGTGCATGACATTCACCGCGGGATCCGCACGATCGTCGACGAATATCCCGGGTCGGTGACCATCGGCGAGGTCTGGGTCATGGACAACCTCCGCTGGGCGGAGTACCTGCGGCCCGACGAACTGCATCTCGGCTTCAACTTTCGACTGACGAAAATCGACTTCGACGCGGACGAAACCCGCGAAGCGATCCAGAATTCGCTGGCGGCCACCGCGATCGAAAACGCCATCCCGACCTGGACGCTGTCCAACCACGACGTGGGCCGCGAGGTCTCCCGCTACGGCGGCGGCGAAATCGGGCTGCAGCGGGCAAAGGCCATGGCGATGGTGATGCTCGCCCTGCCGGGCGCGGTGTTCATCTACAACGGCGAGGAACTCGGCTTGCCCGACGTGTTGGACCTGCCCGAGGACGTGCTGCAGGATCCGACCTGGGAACGCTCGGGGCACACCGAACGCGGACGCGACAAGTGCCGGGTTCCGATTCCGTGGTCGGGCGAGGATCCCCCGTTCGGGTTCTCCGCGTCGACTGAAACCTGGTTGCCGATGCCCGCGGATTGGGCGGCGCTGACCGTGGAAAAGCAGCAGGCGGATGCCGACTCAACCTTGTCTTTCTTCCGCCGCATACTCGAAATACGCAGGCAGCGTCCCGAATTCGACGGCGCCGACATCGATTGGCTGACCGCGCCGCGCGATGCGGTGATTTTCCGGCGCTCCGCCGGCCTGGTGTGCGCGCTAAACGCCGGCGAGCGCCCGATCGCTTTACCGGACGGCGAGCCCGTCCTGGCCAGTGCGCCGTTGGTGGACAACAAATTGCCACCGAACAGTGCGGCCTGGCTGGTGTAGTGGCGCGAGATGCCACCCGCGCCTTGCGCGCGACGGACGCTTGACGGCCCTTGCGGCCTGCCGATGAATCTAAGTAGTTGACAACAGGTTCCAGCGTTGGACCTGGACACAATGCCGTATTCTGTTTGCCCGGCGGCCTGGCGGCTTAGGTGAGGAGACAGCGTTGCTGAGGTACGAAGCTCGGATGCCGGCCTGATGGTCTCGCTGTTCGTCGCGGCCATCGGGCTTGTCCTCCTCGTCATTGGACCGGTCAGGCACACGGGCCTGATCTTCATCCTCACCCTCATCGCCACCCTCGCGCTCACCGTGTTCGACATGAGCACCCACCAACCCACCAGCATCGACCTCGCCGGCTTCACACTGGCGCTCATGCTCGGCGGCGCAGCCCTGTTCATCAGGAACGAGCGGGGCATGAAGGATTGATTCGCGCGTCATCCGTCCCAGCGCCACGGTGATCCTTGCTCTATATGTGATACATGGCCACCTATGCCTGGACAGTGATCGGAGCCGGCCCCGCGGGAATTGCCGCGGTCGGAAAACTGCTGGACCAGGGCATCCCACCGGAAAAGATCGCCTGGATTGACCCCGCCTTCGCCGCTGGAGACCTCGGGCAAAAGTGGCGGTCGGTGTCAAGTAACACCATCGCCGGGACGTTCCTGAGCTTTTTGAATCACTCTGATGCCTTTCGGTTTTCCGACGCGCCCCCGCTGGCGTTGCAAGAGGTCAACCCTGGCGAGACGTGCGTCCTCGCGCTTGTCGCCGAGCCGTTGGTGTGGATCACCGAGCATTTGCGCGAGCGAGTCCACGCCTTCGAAACGACCGCGACTGCCCTGCGGCTGCAGAACAGACAGTGGACTGTTTACACGCAGCAGCAGCCAGTCGCCTCCGCAAATGTCGTCCTCGCCGTCGGTGCCGTTCCCAAGAAACTGTCCTACCCCCACCTGAACGAGATCCCCGTTGAGGTCGCGCTCGACCCCGAGAAGCTTGCACAGGTGCCGCTCGAAGGTGCGACGGTCGCCGTCTTCGGCTCGTCCCACTCGTCGATGATCGCCCTGCCGCATCTGCTGCTCCATCCGGTCGCCAAGGTGATAAATTTCTACCGCAGCCCGCTCAAATACGCTGTGTATCTGGATGATTGGATCCTATTCGACGATACTGGGCTGAAAGGACGAGCGGCTGTGTGGGCCCGGGAAAACATCGATGGGGCTTTTCCCGAACGCCTGGAGAGGTGCCTGGTTTCCAGCCCGGAATTCGAAGCGAAGCTCACCGAGTGCGACCGCGTGGTTTATACCGTCGGCTTCGAACGACGAAAGTTGCCTGAGACACCCCAATGGGGCCGGCTGGAGTACAACCAACAGAACGGAATACTCGCTCCTGGCTTGTTCGGGCTGGGCATCGCGTTTCCGGAGTATGCGGAAGATCCCTACGGGTTCGGGCAGTACCGCGTGGGTCTCCAAAAATTCATCGACTACCTGAACTCCGTTCTGCCGTTGTGGCTGGTTTACGGGCCCTGAAATCGCGCTTGCTCAGCGCAGTACCAGCGCCGGATGGCCGCGACGCCGGTAGACCGACCCGAACCGCGCGTCCACACGCAACCACGCCGGTGTTATCCGGACCCGGATCATCTCGTCGGCGTCCATCGCCTCCGGTGATTGCGGCAGAAAACCCATTGCGGTCAAAGCAAATACGCAGCGCATCGGCAGTCCGACGCTGATGTCGTTGGCGCTGACCCGAATGACCTCCTGGTCGAGCAGGGAGGCCGGCGGACCGTGAGAACTGCTGTGTTGCTTGGCGAGTCGCGCGCCTTGCTGGGCCAAGTCCAGCATCACCCCGGCCGGTACGTCGTCGAGGTGGGTGAAGCCCTCCTCCGGGGGTAGCGCGCCCCGCCATGCCGAGTCCATCGAGAAGCCCGGGTCGACGAAGCCGGACGCGTCCATCGCCGACAGACCGCGCGCCAATTCGTTTGCGCCGACCGACAAATCACCGGGTCGCAATTTGCCGACCACCACCCGGCTGGCCAGGACGTCGAAACCGGTTGCCACCCATGCCGTCAGCAGGCCGGCGGATCGAGCGTGCAGCCGGATGACCGCGGCGTCATCGAGCCGAATCGTGTGATCGACGAACGCGGCGAGATCCGCGCGGTGGGCAGCCCTGGATTCCGGGCCCAGCCACAGACCGCGCTCGGCCCCCACTCCCGTTTCCCCTGCTATTCCCTTAGCCACCGTTGCAGGTACTCCCGATGTTGCGGCGACAGTCGCACCAGCTGTTGCTGCTGAATATCAAACGCGACCAGCTGAGTCTCGCCGATGACGGCCGGTTTCGACTCGGGTGGCGCATTGACCGACCGCACCTCGTAGCCGAGCGTGAAGTCGACGGTTCGCAGCCGTTGAACCCAAATGGTCACCTGCAGCGGCGAATCCACGAGCCTCAGCTGACTCTTGTAGGTGACCCGGACCTCGGCGACCACGAGGGCGGTGGTGATGATTTCGCCGCCAAAAGCGGTCTGCAGGAACGGGACTCGTGACTGTTCAAGGATGGTAACCATGGTGGCGTGGTTGATGTGCTGGTACATGTCGATGTCCGACCAGCGCAACGGCACAGGCGCGACGTATCCCACACTCACCCTGATGATCCCCGTCCGCTAGTTCGTGTCATGCGGCGGATCTGCCGCGCCGCCACCGAGAGAGTCGCCAGATCCTTCTGACCGCTTTCACGCAGCTCGTCGAGCGTCCGACTTGCCCGCTCTACCCCGGATGCGCTGGTGTGCTCCCACTCGGCGATCTTCTCCTCACCACTCTCATCGGGTTCACCTGCGGCGAGCACGTCGAAACACAACGACCGCAGCGAGGCGTAGATGTCGTCACGAATCGCCAAGCGCGCCAACGCATGCCAGCGGTCATTTCGGGGCAGCTGGGAAACCGCGGTCAGCAGTCCGTCGGTGCCCAGCCGGTCCATCAAAGCAAAGTAGGTGTCCGCGACTTCGGCGGTATCGATCTCGGTGATGTCGGCGACGTCGATGATGTCGAGCAGGCTGTAGCGATACAGGCCGACCGCGACCCGGTAGGCCAGGTCGTGCGGCGCGCCCTGGGCTGTGAATTCCGCGGCTTCCTGCTCGACGATGGCTTTGTCGTCTCCGCGCAACCACTCCGGCATCCGCGGCGTCAACGCCTTGACCTTGGCGGCGAATCGGTTGATCTCGGCGCCGACCGCCAGCGGCTGCGGACGATAGTTGAGCAGCCAACGTCCGGCGCGGTCGGTCAGCCGGCAGGTATCCAGCGTCAGTCGGTCCGACAATGCGACCGGCAGGTCTGCCGAGCGGATCCGGTGCCACATGTGACCGATACCGAAGATGGCGTCGGTGGCGGCGTAAGTGCGCACCGCGTCGATGGGACGGACCCCGACGTCCTCGGCTATCCGGAAGGCGTAGGTGATGCCGGCGGTGTCCACCATGTCGTTGATCAGCATGGTGGTGACGATCTCGCGGCGCAGCTGGTGGGAGCGGATCTCCGGGGTGAACCGTTCGCGCAGTGGCTTCGGGAAGTACACGGGCAGCCTGGACGCGAACACCTCCTGATCGGGAAGTTCGGTGGCCAGCAGCTCCTCCTTGAGCCCCAGCTTGACGTGGGCCATCAATGTGGCGAGCTCGGGCGAGGTCAGCCCGATGCCGGCGTCGGTTCGCCGCTGAATCTCTTTCTCCGACGGCAACACCTCCAATTCGCGGTTGAGGCCGCGTTCGGCCAGGTGCCTGATCTGATCGGCATGCACCGGAAACAGGCTGGCGGCATTGGCGCGGCTGGTTCCCATCAAGTCGTTCTGGCTCTCGTTGTCGGCGAGCACCAGCTGCGCGACCTCGTCGGTCATCGACTCCAGCAGCTGCTTGCGCTCCTCGGCTTTGACTTTGCCGGCGGTGACCAGCGAGTCGATCAGGATCTTGATGTTGACCTCGTGGTCCGAACAGTCCACCCCGGCCGAGTTGTCCAGGGCGTCGGTGTTGATCCGCCCGCCCGACAGATCGAATTCGACGCGGCCGCGCGCGGTCACCCCGAGATTGCCGCCTTCGCCGATAACCTTGGCGCGCACCTGGTTTCCGTTGACCCGCACCGGATCGTTGGCGCGATCACCGACGTCGGCGTCGGACTCGGATTCGGCCTTGATGTAGGTGCCGATGCCGCCGTTGAACAGCAGGTCCACCGGTGCCTGCAGAATTGCCCGGATCAGGTTGGGCGGAGACATCTCGGTGCTGTCGGCTTCGATGCTCAGCGCGGCCCGGACCTGCGCGCTGACGGGGATCGCCTTCTGCTCGCGGCTGAACACCCCGCCGCCTTCGCTGAGCAACGACTTGTCATAGTCGTCCCAGCTGGACCGGGGCAGGTCGAACATCCGCTGGCGTTCGGCCCACGACGTCGCGGCATCCGGGTCTGGGTCGAGGAAGATGTGCCGATGATCGAAGGCGGCGATCAACCTGATGTGCTTGGAGAGCAGCATGCCGTTGCCGAAGACGTCGCCGCTCATGTCGCCGATGCCCACGACGGTGAAATCCTCGGCCTGGGTGTCGACCCCGATCTCCCGGAAGTGCCGCTTGACGGCCTCCCACGCGCCCTTGGCGGTGATGCCCATGGCCTTGTGGTCGTAGCCCACCGAGCCGCCGGAGGCGAACGCGTCACCCAGCCAGAAGCCGTAAGACTTGGCGACATCGTTGGCGATGTCGGAGAACGTGGCGGTGCCCTTGTCGGCGGCCACCACCAGGTAGGCGTCGTCGCCGTCCCGGCGCACCACCTCGGGCGGCGCGCTGACTTCCCCGCTCGCATGATCGACGTTGTCGGTGACGTCCAGCAACCCGGAAATGAACAACTGATAGCAGGCCACGCCCTCGTCGCGAAGAGCATCACGGTCGGCGGCAGCAGAAATCTTCGGGCCGGTGGGCAGCGGCGGCCGCTTGAGGACGAAGCCTCCCTTGGCCCCAACCGGCACGATGACCGCGTTCTTGACCGCCTGCGCCTTGACCAGACCGAGGATCTCGGTGCGGAAATCGTCTCGGCGGTCCGACCAGCGCAGCCCGCCACGCGCCACCGGCCCGAATCTCAGGTGTACACCCTCGACGCGAGGTGAATACACGAAGATCTCGAACTTGGGACGCGGCAGCGGCAGCTCATCGATCAGCTGGGCATTGAGTTTGAGCGACAACACATTTCGACTGCGGGCCGAACCCTCCCGGGTGACAAAGTAATTGGTGCGCAAGGTGGCCTGAACCAGCGACGCGAACGCGCGCAGAATGCGGTCGGTGTCCAGGCTGACCAGTGCGTCGATGTCGGCAGCCACCGCCGCGGCCGCCGCCTGCGCGTCGCGGCTCGCCGGCGAACCGGACGGGGCGGGCTCGAAAAGCGCTTCGAACAATGTGACCAGCGATCGCGCGGTCGAGGGATGCTCGTTGAGCACCGATTCGATGTAGGAATGGCTGTAGGGAAAGTTCGCCTGCCGCAGGTATTTCGCGTAGGCACGCAGGAGCACGACCTGCTGCCAGGTCAGGTTTGCGCGCATCACCAGCTCGTTGAACCGGTCGATCTCGACGCGGCCCTGCCAGATCGCGGTGACCGCGTCGGCGAATCGTTCTGCGGTAGCGTCCCGTTCGGCTTCGGTCGCCGCCATCGGGATGGTGGGGTGCGGCGAAATCCGGAACTGGTAGATCCACACCGGCAGGCCGTCGGGGCGGGTGACGTTGAACGGTCGCTCCTCGAGCACGACCACGCCCATGCTCTGCAGCATCGGCAGCAGCTGGCTCAGTGAGGCGGCGCGCCCACCCAGAAACCAGGTCAGCCGGGCCTCACCTTTCAGCCCTTGCTCATCGCGTTCGGAGAACACCAGCTTGACCGAATCATCGGTCAGGCCTTCGATGATGGTGATGTCATCGATGGCCGCGGCCGGGGTGACGCCCTGTTTGTAGGCCTCGGAGAAGGCGGCAGCGTAATGCTCGGCTGTGGCGTAACCCAAGGGACCGGTTTCGGCGTCGGCGATCAGCCGATCGGCCCAGGTTCGCGCGGCCTCGCTGAGCAACCCCTGGATCCGGATCCGGTTGGCTTCGGAGACGTCGACCGGGACGGCGGCTTCTTCAGGTAGCCGGACCATGAAATGCATTAGCGCCCATAGTGATTCACTGACGCGAACGCTGAACTCCAGTCGCGTACCGCCGAATTCGCGGACGAGGATGTCCTGGATCTGCAAACGCACGGACGTGGTGTAGCGGTCGCGCGGCACATAGACCAGGCAGGAGACGAAGTACTGTAGGCGATCCGCCCGGACGAACAACAGTGCGCGGCGTTCAGACCCAAGGTCCACCACCGCTTTGGCCATCGCGAGAATCAGTTCGGCGCTCAGCATGAAAAGCTCCGGGCGCGGGACGGTCTGAATGACCTCGAGCAGGAGTTGGCCCGGGTGGCTGGGATCGCCGCCGGCCAAGTCAAGCGCCTCACGAACCCGCCGCGAGATCGACGGGATCTCCAGAACGTCGGCGTTCATGGCGGCGACCGTGAACAGCCCCACAAACCGGTGCTCAATAATGCCGCCGTTACCGTCGTTGAGGTTTTCGCGGATCGCGATGGCGTACGGGTAGGCGCCATACCGCAGGTAACTGCCGACGGCGGCCTGAGCCAGCACCAGCAACTTGTCGTCGTCGGTCAGCCGGGGGCGGGTGCCCGAGCGGGCCCGCAACACGCCCAGGCCGCTCGATCCGTCGCCGATGACCAGACCGTCGCGCACCCGGCACGGCTGGTAGCCCAGTAATAGGAAGTTTCCGTTGCCCAGCCAGCGCAGCAGCGCCGCGACGTCTTCGCGGTCGGGCGCCGAATAGTGGCCTTGCGAGTCGCTGTCGATCGCTCCGGCCAGCTCGGTCATCGTGGCGATCAGCGCCGTCGCGTCGGTGGCGACCCGCTGCACATCGGCCAGAACCTTGGGCAGCAGCCGTTCCACCTCGTCGAGCGCCGTGCGGTCGACGAAGGGCAGCAAGTGGACGTATATCCAGGCCTCGCCGACGTATGGCGATGCGTCGTCCGCTTTCGGTTCGACGCTGACCAGCTCTCCGGTGGGGCTGCGGTGCACCTCGAACACCGGGGTCATGATGGCGTCGTAGCCGATCCCGAGCCGGTGCAGCAGCACGGTCACGGAATCCATCAGCATGCCGCCGTGGTCGGCGACCACCTGCAGCGCCGGACCGAAGCCGGCGGAATCGTCTGCCGGGTAGACGCAGACACAGCTGTCACCGGCAGAACGGCACTGGGCGAGCCGATAGTGCGCGCTCAACATGGCCGGCGTCACCAACGATGCGGGGAGATCGCGGTCCACGGCCGCTGATGCTTCGGGCTCGTCGGCGTGTGAGCCGCGATAGCTGTCGACGTAGGCCTTCACGATCCACTCGGGAATATCCCGGTCGTTCGCGCTGCAGGTCCACGGTTCGGCGAACCGCTTAGTTCCGGGATCGATCGTCATACCGATTGCTCCCAACTCGCGACGGCTGCCACTAGGCTCGCCCCGCTTCGCGGCGGCCGTGGCGGCCGCATCGTCGCGGTGGCAGAGCCGACATTAGTCCCGTGTGAGCTTGCGGTGGGTCACCCGGTGCGGCCGCGCCGCGTCGGCGCCGAGCCGTTCTACCTTGTTTTCCTCGTAGGCGCCGAAGTTGCCCTCAAACCAGAACCACTTGGCCTCGTTGTCGTCATCGCCCTCCCAGGCCAGGATGTGCGTGCAGGTGCGGTCCAAGAACCAGCGATCGTGTGAGATCACCACCGCACAGCCGGGGAATTCCACCAGGGCGTTCTCCAATGAGCTCAGCGTCTCGACGTCGAGGTCATTGGTCGGCTCGTCCAGCAGGATCAGGTTGCCGCCCTGCTTGAGCGTCAGCGCGAGGTTGAGCCTGTTGCGTTCGCCGCCGGACAACACGCCGGCCGGCTTCTGCTGGTCAGGCCCCTTGAACCCGAACGCTGATACGTAGGCCCGCGACGGCACTTCGGTCTGACCCACCTGGATGTGGTCCAGGCCATCGGAGACGACTTCCCACACGGTCTTCTTCGGATCGATGCCCGCGCGGGCCTGGTCCACGTAGCTCAGCTTGACGGTCTCACCGACCTTGACGGTGCCGCTGTCCGGCTCCTCCAGCCCGACGATGGTCTTGAACAGCGTGGTCTTGCCGACACCGTTGGGACCGATGACCCCGACGATGCCGTTGCGGGGCAGCGTGAACGACAGGTCCTTGATCAGGGTGCGTCCCTCGAAGCCCTTGTCCAGGTGGTCAACCTCGACGACCACGTTGCCCAGCCGGGGCCCGACCGGGATCTGGATCTCCTCGAAATCGAGCTTGCGCGTCTTCTCGGCCTCGGCCGCCATTTCCTCGTAGCGCTGCAGCCTCGCTTTGCTTTTCGCCTGACGGGCCTTGGCCCCGGACCGGACCCAGGCCAGCTCCTCTTGCAACCGCTTCTGCAGCTTGGCGTCCTTGCGACCCTGCACCGAGATCCGCTCGGCCTTTTTCTCCAGATACGTCGAATAGTTGCCTTCGTACGGATAGGCGCGGCCGCGATCCAGTTCCAGGATCCATTCGGCGACGTTGTCGAGGAAGTAGCGGTCGTGGGTGACCGCCAAGATCGCGCCCGCGTAGCTGGCCAGATGCTGTTCGAGCCACTGCACGCTTTCGGCGTCCAGATGGTTGGTGGGCTCGTCGAGCAGCAGCAGGTCGGGTTTGGACAGCAGCAATTTGCACAACGCGACGCGGCGACGCTCACCGCCGGACAGGTTGGTCACCGGCTCGTCGGGCGGCGGGCAGCGCAGCGCGTCCATGGCCTGCTCCAGCTGCGAGTCGAGGTCCCACGCCTCGGCGTGGTCGAGTTCCTCCTGCAGCCGGCCCATCTCCTCCATCAACTCGTCGGAGTAGTCGGTGGCCATCAACTCGGCGACCTCGTTGAAGCGGTCGAGCTTGACCTTGATGTCGCCCATGCCCTCTTCCACGTTGCCGCGGACGGTCTTCTCCTCGTTCAGCGGCGGCTCCTGTTGCAGGATGCCGACGCTGGCGCCGGTAGCCAGGAAGGCATCGCCGTTGTTCGGCTTGTCCAGCCCGGCCATGATCCGCAAGACGCTCGACTTGCCGGCACCGTTCGGGCCGACGACACCGATCTTGGCTCCTGGGAAGAAGCTCAACGTGACGTCGTCCAGGATCACCTTGTCGCCGTGCGCCTTGCGGACCTTCTTCATCGTGTAGATGAACTCAGCCATGCCGCGGTATTGCCTTTCTGGTCTTTGAGAGGGACTCGCGGACCATCCTAGGCACCGCTCGAGTGCACTAAGCCGAGAGAGGCAGTGCCGGGGAATCGTCGGGCTGGACGGGGGCGTCCTCTTCGGCGGAGGGCGCCTCACCGGAAGCGTCGGCAGGTGTCACCGCCGGCGCCGGATTTTCCTGCGCCGAAGGACCGGTGTAGCGCGGCTTCTCGACGCGCACGAACACCCGCGACAGATCCGGACCGACGGCCGTGGCCCGCATCTCCAGCGACGAACGACGGTTGCCGTCGCGGTCCTCGTACTCGCTGGTGTAGACGTGGCCGGTCACGATCACCGGCGCGCCCTTGCCCAATGCGGCGCACACTCCGCCGACCAACCTTCCCCAGCAGTTGACCGTGATGAACAGCGAATTGCCCGGCTCCCAACCGCCGTCGGCGGTGCGGCGGCGCGAATTGCTGGCCACCCGGAATTTGACGAGGTCCTGATCGCCGACCGTGCGGCGCTGGAGGTCGTTGACGATGTGACCGACCACGGTAAGGGTTGTTTCGAACATTGAGTCATTCCTTTCGTTGCTATCCCATGTAGCGCTCGTGCTTGGAGTCCCATTGCGCCTCGGGTTACCGACAAGCCGGTGCGACCCGCACCGGCGCGACGGGGACCTGTGGAGAACGGAGTGACTGTGGATAAGCGACCGGGCGAGGCCGTTAGCGCCCGGGCTCGTCGCGGTGCGCCAACTGAGCCAGCATCGCGTTGTAGGCGGCCAGGTCGGCGTCGTCGTCGAGGTCGGCCGCGCGGTCTAACCGCCGTGCGGTCCGCTGATCGCTGCGCGCCCACTGCACCAGCAGCGCGATCATGACGATGACCAAAGGCAGTTCCCCTGCCGCCCAAGCGATTCCGCCGCCCAGCCGCTGATCACCCAGCAGGTCGGTGTGCCAGCTCAAACCCAAAGACCGGTAGTACGCGGCACCGAGCACGGTTCGCGTGCTCATCAGCTCCACCCCGAAGAACGCGTGCAACGGCAGTGACGCGAACACCACGCCCACCTTGGCCAGCGGCGGAATGGGCCGCGGTGTCGGGTCCACCCCGATCACCACCCAGTAGAACAGGTAGCCGCTGAGCAGAAAGTGCACGTTCATCGCCAGATGCCCGGCGTGACTGCCGACCGCGATGTCGAAAAGGCTCGACAGGTACAGCCCGTAGAAGCCGGCGACGAACAGCACCGTGGCCACGATCGGGCTGGTGACGATCCGCGAGAACCGGCTGTGCAGGGCGGCCAACAGCCACTCCCGCATGCCCGGGGGGTCGTCACGGCCGGCGGCGGGCAGCGCGCGCAACGCCAGGCTGACCGGGGCGCCGAGCACCAGCAGGACCGGGACCAGCATCGAGAGCCCCATGTGCGCGGCCATGTGCATGCTGAACATCGCCGGCATGTAGCGACCGACGCCCGACGACGTCACGAACAGCAAGGCCAGGCAGCCGAGCAGCCAAGCCAGGATCCGACCGGGCGGCCAGTGGTCACCGCGGCGGCGCAGCCGCAGCACCGCCGCCACGTACACCGCGGCGAGGATGATCGCCGCCGTGCCGAAGATCAGGTCAAAGCGCCAATCGAACAGGACGCGCGCCACGGTGGGCGGTCCGGCGAAGTCGTAGCCGATCTCAGCTTCGGGAATCGACGGCAGCCGAAGCGGCGGCGGCGGCGGGGGTGTACGGCCCAGCCCGACGGCGATGCCGAAAGTCACCCCGAAGACGACAGCCTCGACGAGCGCCAGCCGGATCAGGACGCTGCGCGCTTTTGGCGAGCTCGGATCTGCTTGCAGCGCAACGACTCCGGCGCGCCGCTGGCGCCAGCCGAGGACTCCCAGCGCACAGAGCGCGACGAACTTGGCAACCACCAGGCGCCCGTAGCCGGTGGTCAGCAGGTCGGGCGGCGGGACCCGGACCACGGCATTGACGACACCGCTGAGCCCCATCGCGATCCAACACCAGAGCGCGATCGCGGAGAACCGCCGCGCCGCCAAATCGGTGTGGTCACCACGGCGTAAGCCGTGGGCCAGCAGAGCCAGCAGGCCACCGGCCCACAAGCTGGCCGCGACGAGGTGGATCAGCAGGCTGTTGGTGGCCAGGTCATGCGAGCCGCCGGCCGACGAGTGACCGGTCAGCCCGAGCGGGACAAGGGTCACCAACGACCCGGCGAGCAGCAGCGGCGTCCATGACCAGCGCAACACCGCCAGGCCGGCCAGTGTCACCGTCGCCGCCAGCACCGCGGTCCAGCGCCACGCGGAGGCGGTGTTCACCAGGCCCGCCAGCGACCAGATGGTCACCGGGTTGAGGTGGTCGGCCAACGGTTGGCCGGACACATCGGAAATGGTCAGCGGCACCAGCAAGGCGGCGCACACCGCCCAGGCCCCGGATGCCACGGTCCCCAGCCGAAGCGCACGATAGCCGCCGACATCGAGCACCCCGCTGCGCTGCGGCGGCACCAGAAATGCGGCGAAGAGAAACGATCCGACGGCCAGCACCGCGGCGATCTCGCCGGCCGCCCGGACGAACGGCAGCCCCAGCGTGGTCGCGGGGCCCGGATCGGGCAATCCGGTGGCGGTCAGCGCTTCCGCCAGTGACAGCGCCCCGATTCCGGCCGCGGTGCAGCCGGCCAGCACCGCGACGCCGGTCAGCAGCGGCCAGACCAGCGCAGAGTTACCGGCTGGTCGTGGGAGCGTCATGGAGTCAAGCGTATGGGCGGCTGCTTACGTGCCTTCAGCGAGTGGCGGCGCTTCAGTAATCACGTTGGCCACACGAACACCGTCCGCCCACCATTCGGCGATTTACCGAAGCGATATCGCAGGTGACATCCCATCCACGAGTCGTCTATTGATCAGTCGCGCTGACCCGACTACTGAGCTCGGCTTGCCCGTGCCTTCTGAAGTGCCTCTGCCTCGCGCGAGACGAACTGCGTGCGTGCGATCTGCCCGACGTAATCGCAGTCGCGAACGATGTCGCGCAATTCCCGCCGGAACGCGACGCGCCGCTCGGCGAGGTCGGGGCCGGGTCCGATCAGGTCCTGGTCGGCGACGACCTGGCGCGCGGTGGCGAACAGCAGCGTGGACACCGACTCGTTGCTGCGAACCCGGGTCTGCGCCACGTACTGACGGCCGACGCCGAGCGCCAGGTCGGTGAGTTCCTTGTCGCCGATGCCGGCCGGGGCATCGCGCAACACATCGGCGACGATCTCATACGACTCGAAGACCACCCGCAACATCGCGTCCGACATCAACGGGCGCTTGGCAAACAGCAGGGCGTCGATCTCGTCTCCCCCGGCGGCGACGTGCGATTCCCAATCCTGGTGCCACGCCATCTCTGCGGCGATGTTCTCCCGAAACGCCGCCGAATCGGCGAAGTAGAAATCGAATTTCAGCAGATCGCGCAGCCGCATCACTTGGGACCAGAACGCTTCCATCCGGTCGCCGATCGCGCGCCTGGCGTACGCCAGCGCCAGCTCGACGACCGAGGTCTCCAGGAAGGCGTGTATCACCGAGTTGCGGTAGAACGCCGCCGCGAGTTGGTCGTCAGATGCGATGCGCCACACCGGTTCCCGCCCGCTGTCGACGCGAGTGATCGGATGTCCGTTGGAGAGCGCGTCCACCGCCGCGCGCACACCGTCGCGGGTGCGCAGCCGCAGCGCGCTGGTCGACATCGGGGTTTGCTTGCGCTCGAGGTAGTCAAGCGAATCCTGCAGCGTGTGGTGTAGCTGATCGAGCGTGAGCGCCGCCCCGCGAGTGGTCAGCAGCAGCGCGCACACCAAACCTGTCGCCGTCACCGGTGTCGCCTGCAAAATCCGCCACGCAACTTCGAACGACATCTTCTGCAGCGCAAGACGTTTGGCGTCCTTGCCCTGCACCAGCTGACCGTGCGGCGGACCCAGGTATTGCCGCATCGAGACGGCCTCGGGGAAGCGGACGTAGATCTTGCCGTAATTGCGTTCGCCCTGCGCCTTGATGAAGTTGTACAGCCAGCCGATGCCCTCGGGTGTCTTCTCGCCGCCGCGGGCGTATTCGGCGTACTCGGCGGTCTCGTGCAACTGATCGAAACTGATCGACACCGGCTGCAACAGGATGTCTTCGCTGCGGCCGTCCAGGTAGGCGTCGGCCACATACGACATCAGGCCGAGCTTCGGTGGCAGCATCTTGCCGGTACGCGAACGGGTGCCCTCGATGGACCAGCTCAGGTTGAACCGCTTCTCCACGATGTAGCCGACGTATTCGCGCAAAACGTACTTGTAGAGCGGGTTCTCGCCGATATTGCGGCGGATGAAGATGACTCCGGAGCGTCGCAACAACGGCCCCATCACCCCGAACGACAGGTTGATACCGGCGAATACGTGCACCGGCGGCAGCCGGTTCTCCTGCATCGCGACCGGGACCACGGCGCCGTCGATGTAGGAGCGGTGCGAGAACAGCAGCACCGCGGGATGAGCCTCCAGCCCGGTACGCATCGCCGCGACCTGATACTCGTCGTAGTCGATCTCCGGATCGAAGCCGCGGCTGAGCGCCCTGCCGAGGACGCCAACCAGGTCGACGGACACCCTGCTCCACCCGGTGGAGAGCTCGTCGAGCATCTTCCCGGCTTCGTCGACAGTAGCGCCCGGGATCTTGTTCAGACCGGCACGAAACCGGGTGGACGCCAAGATTTCTGGCTTGAGCAGCCGCGGCGACTTGTACTGCGGCCCGAGGATCCGGTACTCGGCACGTTCCATCGCCAGGTACGCTCGGCGCGTGACGAACTGGGCGAAATCGCGCTCGTCCTCTCCGACGGTGGTGTCACGCCACTGCTGGCGAAGTTCGGACACTTTGGCCGGATCACCGGCCACCACCCGCGCGCGGCGGGGATCCTTGTCCAGGACGCGGCGTTGCAGACGTTGGTTGGGCTGGTAGGGATCTCGACCCGGGAGCAGCCCGGCCAGCTTGGCGAGTCTGCCGCGATCCGGCGCCGGCAGCCAGAACACCCGCACCGGCACGACGCAACGGTCCTCACCGGACTCGAGCTGCCCCACCAGCGCGGTCAGTGCCGTCGGTGGCGCTTCGCTGGACGGCAGCCGCAATACGTCGTGCTTCGCGTCGGGATTTCGGGCCCGCTGCCGGCCCAGCCAATCCATCACCAGCTGCATTTCGACCGGAGTCTCCATGGACGCCAGCACCAGCGAATCTTGCGCGGTGAGAACAGCGCTGGCGTCTGCAACCGATTCGGTCACGGCCGTTCCACGGGCGACTGTTGTGCCTCACCGTTTTTGAGAGCGAACTCGGATTCGTTCGGATCGTCTGGCGGGCCTGCGGCTGCGCCTTCTTCGCGGCAGCCTTCTTCGCGGGCTCTTGTCTTCTTCGCGGCGGGGGCTTCTTAGCCGCAGCCTTTTTCGCGGCCTTCTTGGGCGCTGCTTTTTTCGCGGGCTTGTACAGACCGACCTGCGGCAGCTCGCCGACCGGCCAGTCCGCCAGGGTGTCCAGGTAGAGCTGGCGCACCTCGGCGATGCGTTCGGGCAGTGTGTCAACGGTCCAGTCGTCGACCGGAATCGGTGGAAACACCGCGACATCGACCGTGCCCGGATTGATCGTGGTGGAGTTGCGCGAGGCGACGATCTCCGCGTTGCGGATCACGATGGGGACGATCGGGATCCCTGCCGCCATCGCGAGACGAAAGGGCCCCTTTTTGAATGGCCCGACTTCGGTGGTGTCTAGCCGCGTGCCTTCCGGGGCCATCAGAATGGAGAGTCCGGCCTTGGCTCGCTCTTCGACCGTCTGCATCGTCTCCAGCGCGGCGCCATGATCGTCGCGGTCGATGAACACACCGTCCAGCAGCTTGCCGAGCGGGCCCATGATCGGGTCACGCTCCAATTCTTTCTTTCCCACGGCAACCCAGTTGTCGCGTATCAGCGAACCGGAGATGATCGGGTCAACCTGGTTGCGGTGGTTGAAGATGAAGACGGCCGGCCGCTGCGCGGTCAGATTTTCTTTCCCAATGACATTCAGCTGCACTCCGGTGGCCGCCAACACGGCCTGGGAAAAGTTGGAGGTGAAGAAATTGACGCCGCGCCGCCTACTGCCGGTCAGCACGCCCATCGCCACTGCGCCCGCCCCGAGCGGCAGCATGGAGCTGAAGCCGGCAAGTGTGCGCAACTGCCGCCGAAGCCCCACGCCGCCGCGGCTGTCGAATTTCAAGATCGGCCAGCCACGGCGCTTGGCGACGGCCGCCATCTTTCCTTCGGGGTTCGTCGGCCGTGGATTGCCGACCAGGTACATCAGGGCGACGTCCTCGTCACCGTCGGCGTAGAAGTAGCTGTCTTTGAGGTCGATGTCGTGCTCGGCCGCGAACTTCTGGACCGCGGCGGCCTTGCCGGGTCCCCACAAGATCGGCTTCAAGATGCCGCCGGTGAGCAGTCCGTCTTCGTTGGCCTCGAACTTGTTGGTGAGCGTGTTGGAGATCCCGAGGAAGCGGGCCACCGGATTGACCTGGATGGTCAGCGCCGAGGAGCTGAGCACCACGGTGTGGCCGCGCGCCACGTGCGCCCGCACCAGCTCCCGCATCTCCGGATAGATCCGGGACTCGATCCGCTGCACGAACAGCCGCTCGCCGATCTCCTCCAAGTCATCGATGAGCCGCCCAGCCAGCGCCGCCGACGCCTTGCCGATGAGGTCTTCGAACTCGATACGCCCCAGGGTGTGGTTCAGGCCCGCCTGAACCATGCTGAGCAGCTCCCCCACCCCCATGTCGCGGCGCCGCAGCCGCTCCTGGGTGAGGATGACGGCGGTGAAGCCGGCCACCAACGTCCCGTCCAGGTCGAAAAATGCGCCGATCTGCGGGCCGCGCGGACTTGCCTGGATCTCGGCGACTGAGCCGGGCAACTGCAGATCCCGCGCCGGCTTGCGCGCGTCGCGCTGTTCCGAGGTGCTCATGAGCCCGAGCACCGATCGAGACGCCGAATCGACAGATTCAGCGAACGACGCGGGCACCGCGCGCGGCGCCGGATCACCGGCCAGGGCCAGGATCTCGTTGAAACCCTCCAGCAGGCACTGGGCGAACAACGCCTCTTTGCGCACCGCCGCTCTGTCGTAGCGCACGGTGATGGTGCACCAGCCACCCCGGGATATCAGCACCACCATCATCGCCACGCCAGGCAGAGGACCAATACCGTACTGCCGCAGGATTTTTGCGCCCGCGATGTAAGTGTCTCCCGGATAGACCGGGACGTTGCTGGCCTGTACGTCCGAGCCGACCACCGACCCGGTGATGCCCTCCAGCACAGCTGTCGGCAAGACACTCAGCACCGGTGCGATGGAACCGATGATGTTCATCGCCGGCTCGTCACGACGCTGGGTCATCTGCGCACGGATCTTCTTCATCCGCGAGACCGGGTCGGTGGTACCCAGCGGTGCCGCCAGGTTGACGCCGGTGAAGCGATTGCCGCCGGCCGTATCGGCGTCGGCCCGCAGGCTCACCGGCACCGCCATCGGCAGGGTGCTGATCGGCACTCCGAGGGCGTCGTGGTAGCGGCGCAGCGCGCCACACAGACCAGCGAGATAGGCGTCGTTGATCGATCCTCCGCCGGCTTTTGCGGCTTTGTGCAGGTCGGACAGCGGGATGTCGATCGATTCGGTGCGGGAGGCCAGGCTGCGGCGGCGCAGCAGCGGCGACGGCTCGGCGGCCCGGTTGAGCACCCGCATGCCCGAGAGGGCGTAGCCCACGATCCCCGAAACCGTGGACGCGGGTTCTAGGACGACCCGCCCGGCTGCCGATACCACGCCAGACAGCGCGCCCAGCGCGCCGCCGAGTACGGCCATGGGCAGGTGGTTGATGCCCTGCCGCATCAGATCGTTGGGCGACAGATCCTGCGGAATGGGCAGCGGGGGCGTCGGCCTGGGCGGCGGATCGCGCTCGAGGTCATAGATTTCGGCGAACATCTCGACACCGCCGACACCGTCGGTGACCGCATGACTGACGTGCAGCAGCGTCGCGGCCCTGCCGTCGGCCAGGCCCTCGACCAGCGTGGCCGTCCACAAGGGCCGTGATATGTCCAGCGGTGACTGCAGGATCAATTCGGCGAGGTCGAACACCTCGCGCAGGGTGCCGGCTCCGGATACCCGTACCCGGCGCACATGGAAGTCCAGGTTGAAGTCGGGGTCGACCACCCAGCGTGGTGCCGCCGTCGGCAGCGTCGGCGCGACAACCTTCTGCCGCAGCCGCAATACCCGCCGGGAGGCGTTCTCGAAGCGGGTTCGGAACCGGTCCCAGTCCGGCGTGGTATCGAGAAGTTCGAGTGCCATGATCCCCGACCGGGTCCGTGGGTTCGCCTCGCCGCGGTGCAACAGATAGTCAACCGCGCCCAGCTCGTCGGGCAGTCCAACGTCCTCGACGGACTCAGTCACCGATCAAGCCTCCTGCCTCAGACTTGCCAACCCAGCTGCCAACACAACGCTAGTCGGGTTGACGCGCTGGTGAAAGCAGCATCCGGGCCGGGATGCAGTAACCGGCACGGCAGGCTGAGGGGCCGATGACGAAACCCTGTGGCGGATGGCCGACTTGGAGATGGTGCGGAGTTCAGCTCGCCGAGGTTGCCGAGAGCAACGACGAACCCGATAGCGAGCTCGCGCGCCGGCCGTAGATGACTCCCAGGAAGTCCGCGACGGCCTTGGCCGCCAGCCGTGACCGGACCGTCGGGGTGATGTCGAAAGCGTGATGCGCGTTGGCGAGCTCGGCGTAGGACACCGAGGCGGCTCCGGCCTCGCGCAGCGCCGCGGTGAAGGCCCGGGCCTGGCCGCTGGGTACCAATTCATCTTTCTCGCCATGCAGCACAAAGAACGGCGGAGCTTCGCCGTGCACGTAAGAAATCGGCGAGGCCGCCTTAAACCGCTCGGGCTCCTCGGCGTAGCGGGCCTTCATCACGAAATGCTCCAGGAACGGCAGCATCATCTCGTGCATGTTGTCGAAGTCGGTGAAGTCGTACACGCCGTAGTACGGAGCCACCGCCTGCACGGTCGTGTCCGCGTTTTCGAAGCCGGGCTGAAACGCAGGGTCGTTGGGGGTCAGAGCGGCCAGCGAGGCCAGGTGGCCGCCGGCAGAACCGCCGGTGATGGCGAGGAAATCGGGGTCGCCACCGTAGTCGGCGATGTTCTCGCGGACCCACGCGATCGCCCGCTTCACGTCGACGACGTGGCTCGGAAACGCGCAGCGCGGGCTCTTGCTGTAGTTGATCGACACGCAAATCCAGCCGAGTTCGGCCATGTGGCTCATCAGCGTGTAGCCCTGCACCCGTTGGTCGCCGACGGCCCAGGCCCCGCCGGGGACCTGGATGAGCACCGGCGCCCGGGACCCGGGCGCTAAGTCGTGGCGTCGCCAGATGTCGAGCAGGTTGTCACGTCCGCCCGGACCGTAGGAGATGTCTGAGGTCTGTCCCGCGTAGCGCTGGTGCGGCCCGGGCTTGCGCAACAGACCACTGCGGGGGGTGCAAGTGGGCTGAACGGAGGCCGGATGGCACACCAGTTCGCGAAAGTCTGGCCCGAAGGACTCCTCGAGCGCGGAGGTGAGGGTTTGATCCGCCCGCTGCGCGGCCCAGGTCGTGCCGACGCGGCCGATCGACGGGCGCGAGAACCGAGACAACGCATGCCCGGTGACCACGTGCGGGGGGAACTCGGCGGAAAGCCAGCCGGCGACCCAGCCAACCGCGAACGGCGAGCCGCGCAGCAGCAATGCGCCGGCCCGGAATGTATCTCTGGCGTCGGCCGCCAGCTGGGCTCCTTGACGCAGCGCTTCGGCACCAGCCCGCGAGCACTGCGAAGTCACATTCATGACCATGGTCAACGCCACCCCTCGACGTCAGGCACACGCTCCGTTGCGGTTAACAGTTGTTTACCAACTGATGTTGTACGTGTGTCGAGACCCACACGATAACCGATAACCGAGGCGGGGGAAGGGTTTTCGTGCGCGTGGCGTCCGACCGAACCGATCCACCGCCGGCATTAGATAGACTGACCTGCGCATTGCCTCCGTAGCTCAGGTGGATAGAGCAAGGGCCTTCTAATCCCTAGGTCGCACGTTCGAGTCGTGCCGGGGGCACTGGTCAGAGGGGTTTTCGGCGCTGCCGAAGATGCCGGTCATCGTTTATTCATCGTTTATGTCCGTCACGGCGCGGTCCAGCAGGTCGGCGACCTGATTGTGGACACGTCCGCGGGACATGTATCGGTCTTGGGTCATGGGTGATGTGCTCGCGCAGGTAGTCGCCTTCGAAGAGGACGCGAGCCTGGTCAGTTAGCCGCTCGGCGGCGATCCGGCCCCGTTGGGTGTCCACGGCGGCCACGCGCCAGCGGTTGCCGTTGCGGACCTGGTCGATTCGATCACCCTGGTGGTGTGTGCCGGATTCGACGATCACGGTGGCGTCGTTGTGGCGGCTGATGATGATGTCACCAGCGCGGACTTTCTGATCGCGGGCCACTCCCAGACTGGGAGCGTCAGGGTTTGGTGAACCGGTCGTGGAGGCGTTGGTTGATGGCGTCGGCGATTTCCCATGTGTCGCAAAGGATCGCGACGTCTTTGCCCGCGGCGCGGGCGGTGATGTAGGCGGTGGTGGCGTCGGCGGCCATGGTGATCTGGTCACCGGTGTGCAGGCGCTCGTGGTTGCGGTACCAGCCGATGGCTTTGCGTAGCCGGTTGCCGCGGGCTGACCGCAGCGCTAGTGAGGCATCGCGTTCGGCGGGGTCGCGCATGCGCCACACTTCGGTGAGGCGCTGTGACCAGGGCAGGTCGTCGCAGAGGTTTTCGAACATGCCGCCGCGGGCTTTGACCGGCGACAGTTGATAGGCGTCGCCGACGAGGACCATCTTGGCGCGTGCGGCCTTGCTTACCTCAAGGAGGCGTCGCAGCTCGGGGGTGGCGACCATGGAGGCCTCGTCGACGACGATTACCGTGCGCCGGTCGAGCCGGAGCTGATCATCGTCGATGAGATGGAGTGCTTTGGCCACGGTCAAGCCGCGGTCGCCGGCCCCGCCGCGCATCGCCTCATCGACGGCCTTGCCGGTGGGCGCGAGCACCAGCACGTGTTTGTTGGTGCGGTGCGCGGCGGCGCGCAGCGCTTGAAGTGAGTGTGTTTTGCCCGCGCCGGCCGGGGCTTGCAGCGGTTGCACCAAATACGGCGAGGTCGCGATGTTGGCGATGGCGCGCGCCTGATCGCCAGACAGGCCCTCTAGGTCCGCGGTGCGCGCGTCCAGCCGTGCGCGGGCATCCCGCGCGTCGATCATGTCGAAGATGCGTTGTTCTTCGGCGATGACCGCTTCGACGGTGAACAGCTCGTGTCCTTCGCGGTGATGCGCGTCGCGCGCCGCGCTGATGCGCACCCCGAGCGTGTCCACGAGCTGCTCGATCAGATCGCGCGGATCCCCGGGTGCGTCCACTGGCAGCAGCGCGCCGACCAGCTCGACGAGGTCGGCGCGCGTGAACGCGGGCTTGTCGATGTCGGCGACCATGCGCACCAACCGCGTGCGGAGTCGCACGCGCGCAGCGGCCCGGCGCGCATTCCGCGCATCGAGATGTGCGGCGCGGTCAAGGTGGAGACGGCGCGCATCGGACGCGCCAGTCTTTTTTGAGCTCGGCCCATGATTTCGATTCCGGCTTGGCCGGCCGGGTGGCTTTTTGCGCGGCGGCCAGCTGCTGTGCGGTCGGCTGTCCCTCGACTACGACCAGGTTATTGTGCGCCCAGTCCCGCAGCCGGGTGGAGCGCTGCGACCACGCCTTGAGGCAGTCCTTGGTGACGGCGGCGACTTCGGCCATCCCGGTAAACGGGTCCACCGCACTCCATTCCAGGTTCAGCTCGGCGTGCAGCTCGTGGCGCAGGACGGCTTGGTAGACGATGCCGGCGGCTTTGGCTTCGTGATACAGCGACTTGGAGTCCAGCGACACCACCCTGCCGTCGGCGCGCGCCTGGGGGGCTTATAGCGCGCCCCCAGATCAGTATTGCACCGTTGTGCCAATGTGCCAGCAGTATTTAGGAGTGTCGTGACTGTAAGTCTATGTGGTGTAGGTGTTTTGGGAAATAACCGAGAGGGATGGGCGATATGGAGTGATTCTAGGAGACCTTGGGTGTTGTTGAGAAGTGTTGGAAAGCAGAGTGTTTGGTGGACGAGTAATTGGCCTAGTTGCCGCGCTCGCCAGCAACTACTCGCGCCCACGCTTCGCGAACCGCCGCGAGGGCGTCGGCGGCGTCGACGGTGAGCCGCGTTTGGCCGGCGAGTTGCGACTGCCATTCGGCTTCGGACGGCGGCGTTTCGAACACGTAGGAGCCGGGAGGCTGATTGGTCGGACCGTATCGTCGGTACATCTTTAGGGCGGCGGCATCGATGGCTCCGATTCTGTTAAGCGCCCATAGGTCCCAGAGGTTTCGCGGTGCGTGACGGTCCGCCCACGTCGCCGTCTTGGAGGCGGCGAACGCGGGCAGAGTGGGAACGGTAAGTTCGGCCGGCGGCGCGTCGCGATAGCGCTGCTCGAGCGAACGGCGCTCAGTGGGCCACAGCACTCTGCCGTGGGCCGAGAGTAGCTGGACTCTGACTACGTTGCCGGTGGTGGATCGCAGTATTGCCGCAGCGGCATTCGCCACACCACTGAAGGGCGGATCCAGGGTGAGCCTGCCGTGCGTTCGGGCCAGTGATCGTGGCAGCGCCGCGTCCAGATCGGCCGCCACTGCCTTGCGATCGTCGATCGCAATTAGGTCGATGTCCTCGCTGAGCCGGCCGTTCGGGAGATGTGTCCGCGCCAAGGCGGTGCCCCCGATGAACTGGATCCGGTCTTTGAAGTTCTGACTGAGAAATGCCAGCAGATGAGAGATGAGATGGTCGCGCTCGACTTGTTCGGGCGGTACTCCAAACTGCTGTGCGATCTCGGCGCTTTCGTCAGCGTTCATGCTCTGCGGCCCATGATTCAGCGCGGTGCAGCGACGCCGTGAGGCGTTGGCCGGCGGCGAGAATCTTGAGGCGCTGGTGATCACTGCGCTGATACAACATGGCGATGGCCGCGGGCACCTCGTCTCCGGCGTCTCCAAGTTGAGGGCGGTGTGCGAGGTCGAGGAGGGTCTGCTCTGGCGTGGTAACGAGGGCCGACCCCAAGGCCGTCTCGATCCGTTCGGCATCCAACCCGTTGGTGTCCCGCTTGACGAAGCGCACCATCGCTTGACGGTCCTTGAGCCGAATCGGCCGGTGTTGGTCGGGCACGGCGATAACAGCGGTTGCTAGGGCTCGCGGGATGGCGCCAAGCACGCGGGCGGCACTGATACCCATGAGGACTGCGTTGGTCGGTCCGTAGATGGCCGAGGCGATCCCCGCGGCCGCGGCCTCAAGATTCGGCGCCCATTCGCGGCCGATCATGTCCTGCGGGACAACGATGTAATAGCCGGTAGCCACGCGCTGTAAAAGCCCCCTGTCTGCCAGCCGTGCCAGCTCGGGGCCCGGGAAGGCGTAGGCAGCACCGGCGTCCTCGGCACGTATGGTTCGCAACGGTGCCCGAGCAAGGACTGCCGGGAGCGACGCACTCCGACGACGAGACATATCCATCCGTCCTTTAGTATGCAATTCTTAGGCTACAAGCCTACAAAACGCATACTGGCGACGCAACGCCATTGCCTGCTCGCGATTGATCGATATGACCGTTGCACAATCAGAAGACGCGGGGTGCCGCTCACGATCCGCTCAAGCAATTCGCGCGGCTTGGGCGGTGCGCTTCGGTCGCGATATGTCAGCATTGGGACGTGGACCGCTTGTCGTGCTCTGGGCGGCCTCGCGGTGTATATGGAGACTACGTGAAGCGGTGCGAATAGAGCGCCGCTGCGTTAGCGATTGGAAGATATTGTGGCGGGTCCGCACCGAGCGTCCACGCCACCACTGGGCTTGTCCGTGCCGGCGACGGCCGCGAGAGCGCCCGCTGCCGGCCTGCCCGCCGCCGGTAAGGGGCTGCGGCCGGGGGCGGTCGGCCTGACCGGCAGCCTTGTCGTCGCGCTGTCGTCGGTGGCTCCGGCCTACAGTTTGGCCGCTGTGCTGGCCGGTATGGTGGCGGCGACGGGTGCCAAGACCCCCGCGCTGTTCATAATCGGATTTGTTCCGATGCTGCTGACCGCCTTCGCTTTTCGTGAACTCGCCCGCGAGACCCCTGACTGCGGATCCACCTTCACCTGGGTAACCCGCGCGTTCGGCCCATGGGTGGGTTGGCTGGCTGGCTGGTGCTCGTTGATCGCAGCCGTTGTGGCCGCCGGCAACGGTGCGCAGATCGCCGCCATTTACTTGCTCGAGGCGTTGCACTTGCACAGCGCGGCGAATTCGATGGCTGTGCAGATCATGGTGGGCGGGCTGGCCATCGTCGTGTTGACGCTGTTGTGTGTGCGGGGCATCGACGTCACTGAGCGTACTCAAGCCGTGCTGGTGGGCGTGCAGTTCGCGATGCTGGCGCTAGTCAGCGCGGTCGCTGTGACGAAGGTGTTCCGCCACCACGCCGGTCCGCAGGCCCTCATGCCGCAGTGGTCCTGGCTGGCGCCCACCGGGCTGTCCGCGTCGGCGGTCGCGCACGGAATGATCCTGTGCGTGTTCGCATATTGGGGGTGGGATGCCTGCCTGTCGATGTCGGAGGAAACCAAGGACCCGCACAAAAACCCGGGCAAGGCGGCCGTGCTCGCGACGGTCTTGGTGATGGGCACGTATGTGATGGTCAGCTATGCGATTCAGGCCTTCGCCGGGCTCGGCACCACAGGGATCGGTCTGAACAATCCGAAAAACGCCAACGACACCCTCAGCATCCTGGGCGATCCGGTGGTGGGCGGTGCCTTGGCGGTGGTGCTGCTGCTCGCCATCAGCTCATCGTCCTTGGCGTCGACGCTGACCGGTCTGGCGCGGACCGCGCGAAACATGCTGGCCATGGCGGTTTACCGCGCCCTGCCGCAACGGCTCGCCCGTGTACACCACCAATACTGCACACCGTGGTTGGGCACCCTGCTCGTCGGCGTCGGCGGATTCACCATCTATCTCGTGATGACGCTGCTCAGCCGCGACTCGCTGGCGGACATGGTGGCCTCGCTCGGCCTCACGACCGCTTTTTATTATGCGATGACCGCCTACGCGTGTGTGTGGACCTACCGGCACACGCTGCTGCGCTCGGTGCGCGACTTCTGGTTGCGAGGCGGTCTTCCGCTCCTCGGTGCGCTGGGCATGACGTGGGCGTTCGTGCAGAGCGCCGTCGACACGTATGCGCCCGACTACGGCAAGACCCATTTCGGACCGGTCGGTGGCGTGTTCATCCTGGGCATGGGTCTAGTTGTGCTGGGCGCTCCGGTCGCGGTGCTCAGCGCCACGGCCGGAGGCCGCGACTTCTTCCGCGGCAAGACGCTCAACGCGGCCACCAAGATCACCATCCTCGATCCGTCCGAGGCTCACTAACGCCGCCACCCACGACTTGTCGGTGGGGCACGGACCGCCGCCGGTGATCAGTGGTGGCAGCTCATCGTTTATTCATCGCCAATGACCACGATTCGACGGTAAGTGGTGGGTTCTCACCGGTGCCAATCCTTAGCGAAATCTGTTGTAGCACCAGCAAAAACAGGCAAACTCGGGCAACTGCGAGAGTCGGCAGATGGTATCCCTAGGTCGCACGTTCGAGTCGTGCCGGGGGCACTAACCAGGGGTTTGACCTCGGCTGATGCTTGACAGTTGTTTCGGCTGATCCTTGACACACTCCCTACACCGGGGAGTCAAGCGCGGCCGAGCGGGGACATCAGGCCGTGTTGGCGCTGATCAGCGACTGTCGGTGTCGCAGGGCGCTGAGCGGCTCCTCATTCCGCGTCCTCCAGCAGCACCCTGGCTCCGCGGCCGGGCGCTTGGGTGATCCCGCGCCGTCGCGCCGGCTCGGGTCGCTTGTCGGCGGGCCGCACCGTGCAGCCATCGAACAATGCGCCGAGCACAACCCGCATTTCGTATTCGGCGAAAGTCGCGCCCAGGCAACGGCGAACACCACCCCCAAACGGGATCCAGGTGTAAGTCCCGGCTCGCTGCTCAAGGAAACGCTGCGGCTGGAATCGGTTTGGGTCGGGGTAGATCTCCGATCGCCGGTGCATGAGGTAGATCGACGGGGCGATTGTCACCCCAGCCGGCAACCGGAAGCCGCCGATCTCCATCGGCGCCGTGAGCCGCCGCGCGACCGCCGCGATCACCGGCCGAAGCCGAAGGGTCTCCTTGACCACGGCGTCACGGAATTGGTGTTCGCCCGAACGGATCTCATTGGTGAGCCGCGCCTGCGCATCCGGGTGCCGAATGAGCCGCTCCACAGCCCACGAGAGCGCGGTGGCCGTCGTCTCGTGCCCGGCCAATAGCAAGGTGACGAGCTCGTCACGGATCTCGGCGTCGCTCATCGGCTGACCGTCTTCGTGCCGGGCCTGCAGCAGCATGGAAAGCACATCGCCACGCTCGTTCAGGTCGGCGGCCCGGCGCCGCTCGGCGATCTCGGCGTAGAGCAAGCGGTCGACGCCGCGAAGCAATCGGTGTGTCAGCGCGGTCCGGATGCCGGGAGGGGCCAGGAAGACCCACGCCTGAAGCGGAGTGCGGTTTGCCGCGGTCAACATCCGCACGAGTTCCGCCCGCAGCTGGTCACGGCGCGCGCCCTCGGACAGTCCGAACACGGCCCGCAGGATGATCTCCAACGTCAACGCCTGGATTCGCGGATGCAGGCGCACCGGCTTGCCGCGCGGCCATCGGGTGATCTCAGCTTTCGCAACAGTGGTCATGGTGTCGGCGTAGGAGGCCAGCTGGTTGCCGCGGAAGGGCGGCATGAGAAGTCTACGCTGCTCGCGGTGCGCTTCACCGTCGAGGAGCAGCACCGAGTTCGCGCCTACCACCGGCAGTAGGATGCGGTTTCCCTGCCCTGCACACAGCAGCTCGGGCGGCCCATTGAAGACCTCTTTCACCGCGTCGGGATGCGAGACCATCACCCAGGGATCTTCGACCGACCGGCCTCATCGTGAACGTGTCACCGTATCGAGCCACGCAACGGTCCATGAACCGCCAAGGGTTGGCCAGCCATGCGGCGCTCTGGACGACGGCCGGCGAACCGGGGACCAGGCGGCAAGACATCAACGGTCATTAGGTGCCTCCAACCGGATAGCCAGGGACTGTACCGGATCGGGGTTCTCGCGCGGACAATTCCAACGACCGCTGAAATGTCGGTTATCGTTTGAGATGAGGCAAGCGAAAGTCCTCAACAAATGTTCTGTGGTTTACCCACGCGGAGCCAAGCGATGGCCGAGAATGTTGAGGGGCCGGGCCGCTCGCTTGGGGTGCCTTTGATGATTGCCTGTCTCGAAGGTCGCCCCGCATGTCACTTGGGCGCGAGGTTACCCGTTTTGGGGCCGTTAGCTGAAGCCATGCGGCGTCCAGCAGGTGAAGCTCCGCCATGATCCGCGCCACAGTTCTGGGTGAAAACGCCTCTAGCTGCGGCGATTCGGGCCATCGATGCTGCCGGGATTCCACGGGTTTGGTCTGGGCAGAGGCTCAATCGTTATGCGACACGTCGCGCGGCGGGGCGGTTTTTGAGGCCAGGTAGCCGAGAATGCGGGCATGACGGTACCGCGGGAGCCGACGCGTGCGATCTCGCGGCAGGCGTTCCTGCGGGTGGCGGCCGGAGCGTTGGCTGCAGGGACGGCTGTCGGGCCGGGGCGCGCGGCCGCCGACCCGAATGTTTCCGGCTGGCAAGGTCTTTCCACCACCATCAAAGGGCAAGTGATACTGCCGGACAACGGTGCGCAATTCGGAAGCGCCAAACAGGTTTTCAACACCAACTACAACAATTCCTCACCAGCGGCGGTCGTCACCGTGACGTCGCCGGCGGACGTGCAAAAGGCGATGGCATTCGCCGCTGCCCACAACCTCAAAGTCGCTCCGCGCAGTGGTGGGCACTCCTACGTGGGGGCATCCACCGCGAACGGCGCCCTGGTGCTCGACCTGCGTCAGCTGCCCGGAGACATCAATTACGACGCCGCCAGCGGACAGGTGACTGTGACGCCTGCCACCAGTTTGTATGCGATACATCAGGCGCTGGCCGCGGTCGGCCGGGGCATCCCGACGGGAACCTGCCCATCGGTCGGTGCCGCCGGGCACGCACTGGGCGGCGGGCTCGGCGCCCATTCCCGGCACGCGGGCCTGCTCTGTGATCAGCTGACATCGGCGGCAGTGGTGCTGCCCAGCGGCCAGGCGGTCACCGCCTCGGCCAACAGCAACCCCGACCTGTTCTGGGCGCTGCGCGGCGGCGGCGGTGGCAATTTCGGGGTGACCACCTCGCTGACCTTCGCCACCTTCCCCACCGGGAACTATGACGTCGTCAACCTCAACTTCCCGCCGCAGTCGTTCGCGCAGGTCCTCGTCGGGTTGGCAGAACTGGCTGCGCACCGCCGACCGCAACAGCTGGGCGCTGGCGGACAGCACCACCGACGCGATGGGCACGCACTGTCGCATCATGGCGACCTGCCCCGCCGGGTCGGGTAACAACGTCGCGAGCGCCATCACCTCCGCCGTGGGAATGCAACCCACCGGGACCGACAACCACACCTTCAACTATCTGGACCTGGTGAATTATCTGGCCGTCGGCAATCTCAACCCGTCGCCGCTCGGATATGTCGGCGGTTCCGATGTCTTTACGACGATCACCCCGGCCGCCGCCCAGGGAATCGCCTCGGCGGTCAACGCCTTTCCCCGCGGCGCCGGTCGCATGCTGGCGATCATGCACGCACTCGACGGCGCCCTCGCGACTGTCGCACCGGGCGCCACCGCCTTTCCGTGGCGTCGCCAGTCGTCGCTGGTGCAGTGGTACGTCGAAACGGCCGGTGACCCGTCGGCAGCCCTCGGCTGGCTCAACACGGCACACCAAGCGGTGCAACCGTATTCGGTCGGCGGTTACGTGAACTATCTCGAGGCAAATCAGTCGCCGTCGCGATATTTCGGCCCGAACCTATCCCAGCTGAGCGCCGTACGACAGAAGTACGACCCGAGCCGAATCATGTTCTCGAGCCTGAACTTTTGATCCACGCGTGGGCGATCAGGTGTGCAATCTGATGGCTTCGATGAGGTGACGTCCGACGTCGTCGAGCGCAGCTGTCGACTGTGTGGCCAGCGCGATGATCACGGCGCCTTCTATGGCGGCGATCGTCAGGGTCGCCAGTGAGCGGGCGTTGTCAGGATCGGCTGCCCGCCCTGACCAGCCGATCGGTGAGGAGCGTCTGCCACTCATTGACGGCCTCGGCGGCCGCCTGCGCCGCCGCCGGCACCTCGGCGCGGCCAAGGATCGCCGCCACAATCGGGCACCCCGCCTGCATCTCGGTTGCACGCAGCTGTGTCTTCCATTCGTCGATGAAAGTCTGGACCGCGCGCGCCGGATCGCCCCCGTCGTCGGTCGATCGGAGCACCGCGGTCAAACCCTGACCGGCGATGCGGGTGGCCTCAGCAACGAGTTCGGCTTTGCCGCCGGGGAAATTCAGGTAGACGGTTCTTCGCGCGACGCCGCTGTCCTCCAGCAGCGCGTTGATCCCCGTTCCCGCCACACCACGCCTTCGCACCAATTGCGTGACGCTGGCGATGAGCGCCTCCCGCGCGGACATGGCTTGCACTATACCGATCGGTCTACTATCGTCTCAAGCGAACGGGCCGAATACATTTCGAATGTGGAGATGGGCATGACGAACACCCACGACGAAAAGACGCTGCGGAAGTTTCGTAGGGAACGCGCAATCGGGCGCTATGCACTCAACCCGGCGGTGAAAACCTTGGGCAGGTTGGGGTTGCGCACGGCCATGGCCACAGAACTGGAGACCACCGGGCGCAAGAGCGGGCAGGCACGCCGCGTTCCCGTCTCGGCGCAGTTCGACGACCAAGGGGCGTGGGTCATCAGTCAGCATGGCACCCGTTCGGGTTGGGGCCGAAACATCGTCGACAACCCGAATATTCGCATACAACACGGGAATCGATGGCGCAGCGGAGTCGCGACGTTCAGGCCCGATGACGATGTCGTAGCGCGGGGCCGCAAGTTCGGGCGATTGGGAGCCAAAGTGGTGAAGACGCTGGAAACGACGCCGGTGTCAGTGCGGATCGACTTCACCGACTAGGGCCGAAGCTGCGAGCCGAGTTCGGTTGCGGCAGCTACAGATACGTGCTGGAAAATGAGTTAGGCGGGCCGGAGCGGCCGTTTCAGGCTACAGACGATGCTCCATTCGAAATACAAGTCCCCGTCTTTGTCGTAGCCCTTGAAGTGGTGGGAGACCTGGGTACGTTGCACCGAGGAGTTGACGATCTCCCACCCTTGTTCTCCGTAGGACTTCGTCAGCTCGCTTATCTCCTCTATCAGAACCTTCAGTGAGTCGTTCGTGTGATAGATGAAGGTGTTCTCCCACCGTTGCGGGTACCACTGGTCGTCTGACGCCAGCCACCAACCTGGCCCGGGCGAAGTGCTCATGTCCCGGCACCCTACAGCCGCCGGGCGCAGCAAACGGAAAAACTTTTATGAACTTTGCGTGTGAGGGCTCTGCCTGTTGGCCCGGACCAGACCCTGCGAAGATAGCGGCGTGAGCGAACTCGGAGGTGCTCAATGACCCAGTCCGGCTTGGTGTTGTCCAGTGTCGAAAATCACGTCGCAGTCATCACCGTCAATGACCCCGACCGTCGCAACGCGGTGACCGGTGAGATGTCGGCGCTGCTGCGCGCCGCCGTCGAGCAGGCCGAGGCCGACCCCGGGGTGCACGCCGTGGTGGTCACCGGGGCGGGCAAGGCGTTCTGCGCGGGCGCCGACCTCAGCGCGCTGGGCGCTGCGGGCGACGCAGCGGCGGAGTCGGGGTTGAAAAAGCTGTACGACGGCTTCATGGCGGTGGGCAACTGCACACTGCCCACGATCGCCGCGGTCAATGGCGCGGCGGTCGGCGCCGGCCTCAATCTCGCGATGGCCGCCGATGTCCGCATCGCGGGACCGGCCGCAGTCTTCGACGCTCGCTTCCAAAAGCTCGGACTGCATCCGGGCGGCGGTGCGACCTGGATGCTGCAGCGAGCCGTGGGCCCGCAGGTCGCCCGGGCGGCGTTGTTGTTCGGCATGCGCTTCGACGCGGAATCCGCCGTGCGCCACGGGCTGGCGCTCAGCGTTGCCGACGACCCCGTCGCGGCGGCGCTCGAGCTGGCCGCCGGGCCGGCGGCCGCTCCCCGCGAGGTGGTCCTTGCGACCAAGGCCACCATGCGCGCCACGTTCAGCCCGGGTGCGGTGGACAACGAACAACATGACTTCGCCATGCGCACGGAGCTAGGGCCACAGGCCAACTCGATCCAGTCACCCGAGTTCGCGGCCCGCCTGGCCGCGGCACGAGGCAGCCGCTAGGACGGTGCTTCGGCCACGGGGTGTCGGGGCGGACATCCCGAAAGGCGGGGTCCAGGCGGCGCACGACGAAGATGAACGTCAGAGCAAGCACGGGTGCGATGGCGCCGTAAACCGCAGCGGGGGCGGCCATTTCGACATTGTTCAGCAGCTGCGGACTCAGCGCTACGCCCATCGCGACCACCGCGTTGTGCAGACCGATCTCCAAGCTGACGGCGATGGCCTGTCGCGGGGCGAGGTGCATCCGGCGTGGCACCAGATAGCCGACCGTCAGGCTAATGGCGCAGAAGGTCGCGACCGCTCCGCTCAGCACACCGAAGTTGTTCCACAGCGTCGTGCGCCCTCCGGCGATCGCCGCGAGAACTACGAGCACCAGCAGCACTGCCGCGGCGATCCTGACGGGCTTTTGCAGTCGCCGGGCCAGCTCGGGGAAGCGGTGCCGTATTGCGACGCCGAGGGCGGTGGGTATGAGCACCAGTCCGAACACCCCGAGGAACTTGTCCAGCTGTAGCGGGATGAACCGGCCTTCCCCGATGAACCAGCCCATCGACAACGCCAATATCGTCGGCAGGGCGAACATCGACAGGACAGCGTTGATCGCGGTCAGCGTGAGGTTGAGCGCCAGGTCGCCGTTGACCAGATGACTGAGGATGTTGGCCATCGTGCCGCCCGGAGTAGCGGCCATGAGCATCAGCCCAACCGCCAGATTCGGTTCGAGGTGGAAAGCTTCGGCAATCAGCAGGCACACGGTTGGCAGCACCAACGACTGACAGATCAGTGCGACCAGAAGTGGGCGCCGCAGCGTGGCTGCCCGCCGAAAGTCGGCGACGGTCAGCGTCAGCCCAAGGGCGAGCATGACCACCACGACGACCAACGGAAAGTAGCGGTTGTCCATAATTAGTTAGCTTGCCTTACTCCCCGGTAAGCCGCAGCGTGTGGTGGGTGGGCAGTGAGTCCCAGCCAGCTCGAATCACCGTGAATGAATCAAGGCAGGACGTGCGCTACAAGTCCAACAGCGCGGTCTCGGGCGATTCGATCAGATCCCTCAGCTCGCAGACGAACTGCGCCACCTGGGCGCCGTCGGCGACACGGTGATCGAACACGCAGCTCAGCATCATCGTCGGACGCACCACGACCTGGTCGTCCACGGCCACCGGCCGCGGCTTGATCGCTCCCATGCCCAGGATGGCCGCTTCGGGGTGGTTGATCACCGGCACACCGTCGTCCACATCCAGCGCTCCGAAGTTCGACACGGTGAACGTCGAGCCCGTCAGCTCGGCGGGCGTGAGGGTGCCGGCCCGTGCACCGGTGATCAACTCTGCTGTCCGACTGGCCAGTTCGCGGGTCGTCTTGTTGTGGGCATCGGCAATCACCGGAACGAGCAACCCGCGCGTGGTGGCCACCCCGATCCCCAGGTGCACACTCCGATGGACGTGCAGCTGGGGTCCCTCGGGCGAATCGAGCCACCTGGAGTTCAGTATTGTGTTGTGCGCCAGAGCAATAACCAGCAGACGTAACGTCAGCACGAACGGCGTGATGTCCTGATGCGCCGAACGGAACCGCTCGCGCAACCGCAGCAGCGCGGTGCAATCAACCTCGACGCTGACTTTTGCGGCGGGAATTTCGTGGTGGGACAGCGTCATTTTCTCGGCCATCCGGGCCTGCACGCCGCGCACCGGTCGCACGTCGGAATCGGCTTCGGCGCCACGGGCAGCCGCCAGCACATCCGCTCGGGTGATCACCACGCCGGCGCCATGCTGAATCGCGGAGAGATCAATCGACAGGTCTTTGGCCAGCTTGCGCGCCGGAGGGACGGCCAGCGGCCGGGTTGGGCGTCTGCTGGTGTCGATACCCGTGTCGGCGCCGTAGCCGACCAGTGTGGGTACCACGGCCTCGCCGTTGCAGGCCGCCGGTGCGGTGTCGATGCGGACCAGCACCGAGCCGACTTTGAGCACATCGCCTTCGGCGCCGCCCCTTTCGACGACCCGGCCGTCGTACGGGCTCGGGATTTCCACCTCGGCCTTGGCGGTCTCTACGGTGCACAGCGTCTGGTTGAGCTCGACGTCGTCGCCGACGGCGACGTTCCAGCACGTCACGGTCACCTCTTCGAGTCCCTCACCGAGGTCGGGGACCCGAAAAGCCTTCACCCGCTCCGCGGCGGTCACGGCTGCCTCAGCGCCCGCTCGACGCAGTCCAGCAGCCGGTCGGGGCCGGGAAGCCACAGCCTCTCCAAACGCGCCGGCGGGTAGGGAGTGTCGAAACCGCAGGCGCGCAACACCGGCGCCTCCAGCTCGTAGAACATCTCTTCCTGGATGCGTGCGGCCAAATCGGCACCATAGCCGAGGCTTCGCGGCCCCTCGTGCATCACCACGCAGCGCCCGGTCCGATGAATCGACGCGGCAACGGTATCGAAGTCCAACGGCACCAGCGACCGCAGATCGATGACCTCCAGACTCCAACCATGCTGCCGTTCAGCCTCTTCCGCGGCACACAGGGCGGTCCCCACGGGGCTGCCGTAAGTCACGACCGTCACATCTCTGCCGGGCCGGCGCACCACGGCCCGCCCGAGCGGAGGTTCCGGCCGGCTGGTATCGACCATGCCGCGACTTTGGTAGCGCCGCTTGGGCTCCAGATACATCACCGGATCGGGGCAGGCGATCGCGTATCGCAGCAGCCAATACGCATCCGCGGGTGTCGACGGGATCACCACCTTCAACCCCGCGGTGTGCGCCCAATAAGACTCAGTGGAGTCCGAATGATGTTCGGCCGCACCGATTCCACCGAACGACGGTATCCGCACCGTGACCGGCATGTCCACCTCGCCGCGGGTGCGGGTGCGGTACTTCGCCAGATGGCTGACCACCTGATCGAACGCCGCATAGGAGAAGCCGTCGAACTGGATCTCGGGCACCGGCACAAAGCCGCGCAAAGCCAACCCCACCGCGATCCCGATCAACGCGGATTCGGCCAGCGGCGTATCGAAACACCTTTCCTCACCGAAGGTTTCGGTCAGCCCCTCAGTCACCCGGAACACCCCGCCCAGGGCCGCGACGTCCTCGCCGAACACCAAGACACGCTCGTCGGCGGCCATCGCATCGTGCAGTGCGCGGTTGAGGGCCTGCACCATCGTCAGCGATTTCGCACCGATCGCCGCGTTGCGCACCGGTACGGCCGGAGGATCGGCGAGCTGCGTCATGTCACGCCTCCGCACCTTTCCGGGCCAATTCGTCGTGCAATTGTTGGCGCTGCGCCCGCAATCCTGGTGTGATTTCGGCGTATACCGTGGTGAACACGTCGTCGACGTCGAGATCCGGTGCGTCGAACACCGCGTCGCGCAGTTCGGCCCGCATTCGGTTCGATCGCGCGCCGACCCGTTCCTCCAGCCGTTCCGACCACAGGCCCTGCCCCTGCAAGTAGGCGCGGTAACGCGGAATCGGTTCCAACGCCGCCCATCGGTCGACTTCCTCCTGCGTCCGGTAGCGCGTCGGATCATCGGAGGTGGTGTGCGGGCCGAGCCGGTAGGTCACGGCCTCGACCAGAGTCGGTCCGTCGCCGTTGCGCGCCCGGGAGGCCGCTTCGGCCATCACCGCGTAGCACGCCAGCACGTCGTTGCCGTCCACCCGGATGCCGGGCATCCCGTAACCAATCGCCTTGTGTGCGATGGACGGTGCGATCGTCTGCCTGGACACCGGGACCGAGATCGCCCACTGATTGTTCTGCACGTAGAACACGCACGGTGCGGTGAACACCGCCGCGAAGTTCAGCGCCTCGTGCACGTCCCCCTCGCTGGTGGCACCGTCGCCGAGGAAGGCAACCGTGACGGAGTCTTCGCCGAGGCGCTGCGCAGCCATCGCCGCCCCCACGGCGTGCAGGGTCTGGGTGCCGATCGCAATCGACATCGGGGCGCAGCATTTCCTGGTGAATTCCAGCCCGCCGTGCCAGGTTCCACGCCATGCGGCACCGACGTGGCCGGGTGGGATGCCGCGCACGAGATAGGCGCCCAATTCGCGATATTGCGGAAACAGCCAGTCGGTCTTGCGCAGACAGGCCGTCGCACCGACCTGGGCTGCCTCCTGACCACGGCACGACGCGAACAACGCCAATTCCCCTTGGCGCTTCAGGTTGACGAATTCGGTGTCCAGCTCGCGAGTGACCACCATCATCTCGTAGAGCCAGCTCAGTGTCTCGGCGGGAAGATCACGGCTGTAACGGCGTTCGGCAGTCGGCGTTCCATCCGGACCGACAAGTTGCACCGGTTCAAGGTCGACAGTCACCGGCATCGGACTCGCCGCCATACCGCCTCCTCAACTCGAAGCAGTGGCGTGGCTGGCCGCAGCAAGCCCCGGCCGGGGCCCCGCTGCGAAGCCGAAGTCAATCGCCAGCTGGACGAAAGGCTTCGCTCGCCGCGACACTGGCGTATACGCCATTATGCGCTCGAATGCGAAGAGACCGCGTTGATCGCCGACGAGTCGATAACGTGTCGCGGGTACCTCAGCCGGAGACGGTTTCCCCCGCTCGCGCCAGCATCGCTTCCGCGTGCTTGAGCACCGGGGAATCGACCATCTGTCCTTCGTAAGCGAACACCCCGCGCTCGGTCTTGGCCGCGGCCAACACCCGTCGCGCCCAGTCCAGCTTCTCGTCGCTGGGGCGATAAGCCGTGCGCACGATCTCGATCTGCGTCGGGTGGATGCACACGGTCGCGTCGAAGCCCACTGCCGCCGCGTCGGCAGCCTCCGCCCGCAGGCCCTCGACGTCGCGGATGTCCAGGTGCACGGCGTCAAGCGCGATCCGGTCGAATGCGGACGCAGCCAGCAGGACGGTCGACCGTACGTGTCGAGCGAAATCGCGATAGGTGCCGTCGGCCCGCCGACTGGAGCTGCCGCCCAGGGTGGCGACCAAGTCCTCGGCGCCCCACATCACCCCCACCGTGCCCGTGGCCGCGGCGATTTCGGTGGCGAACACTGCGCCGCGCGGAGTCTCCACCAACGCGATCACACGACGCGGCGCCAGTGCGCTCACCTGCGCGGCCGATTCGGTCTTCGCCAGCATCACCGTCGTGTACGCGGTTCCGGCCAGGGCCTCCAGGTCGCGGGCCTGTTCATCGGTGCCGGCCGGGTTGATCCGCACCACGGTGCGCTCCGGGTCGAGCGGGGAGTCCTGCAGCGCCTTCCGGGCCGCGGGCTTGTCCAGTTCGGCGACACCGTCCTCGAGGTCGAGGATCACCACATCGGCGGCAGCGGCCGCCTTGGCGAAACGCTCGGGTCGGTCAGCCGGGCAGAACAACCAACCCGGACCGGCGGCACGCAGGTTCATCGGGCCTTCCCTTCACTCGGCTTCTTCTGCACCAGCGTGGTCCGCACGGCGCGCGCCACGACGTCGCCGTGCTGGTTGCGCCCGGTGTGTTCCAGGGTGACGATGCCTTCGCCGGGACGGCTTTTCGATTCGCGTTTGTCGGTGCACACGGTTTCCGCATAGAGGGTGTCGCCGTGGAACACCGGCTTGGGGAACGACACCTCGGAAAAGCCGAGGTTGGCCACGATGGTGCCGAGCGTCAACTGCGCCACCGACAGCCCGACCAGCGTCGAGAGCGTGAACATCGAGTTCACCAGTCGCTCGCCCCGGAAGCCCGGCTGTTCGGCGGCCCACGCCGCGTCGAGGTGCAGCGACTGGGTGTTCATCGTCAGCGTGGTGAACAACACGTTGTCGGCCTCGGTGACGGTGCGGCCCGGTCGGTGCAGGTAGGTGGTGCCGACCTCGAATTCCTCAAACCACAAGCCGCGCTGGATGATTGACTTGCCGTCTGTCATGACAGGCCCAGCGATCGCGCGATGAGCATCAGCTGCACCTCGGTGGTGCCCTCACCGATCTCGAGCACCTTGCTGTCGCGGTAGTGACGCGCCACCGGATACTCGTTCATGAAGCCATAGCCGCCGTGGATCTGGGTGGCGTCACGGGCATTGTCCATCGCCGCCTCCGAAGAGATCATTTTCGCGATCGCCGCCTCTTTCTTGAAAGGCTTGCCCGCCAGCATTTTTGCGGCCGCTTCGTAGTACGCCGTGCGGGCCACGTAAGCACGTGCCTCCATCCGCGCGATCTTGAAGCTGATCGCCTGATAGGAGCCGATCGGCTGGCCGAACGACTGGCGCTCCTTGGCATACTTGACGCTCTCGTCGACGCAGCCCTGCGCCGCGCCGGTCGCCAGCGCGGCGATCGCGATCCGGCCCTCGTCCAGGATGGACAAGAAGTTCGCGTAGCCCGTGCCGCGCGCGCCCAGCAAGTTCTGCTGGGGGACGCGGGCGTCGGCGAAGGTCAGCGGGTGGGTGTCGGAGGCGTTCCAACCGACCTTGTTGTAAACCGGCTCGACGGTGAATCCCGGTGTGCCGCTGGGCACGATGATCGTCGAGATCTCCTTCTTCTCACCGACGGCTCCGGTTACTGCGGTGACGGTAACCAGCGAGGTGATGTCGGTACCCGAGTTGGTGATGAACTGCTTGGAGCCGTTGATGATCCACTCGTCGCCTTCGAGACGGGCGGTGGTGCGGGTGCTGCCGGCGTCCGACCCTGCCCCGGGCTCGGTGAGACCGAAACCGGCAAGCGCGCGCCCAGCGGTGAGGTCCGGGAGCCACTGTTGCTTCTGCTCCTCGTTGCCGAACCGGTAGATCGGCATCGCGCCGAGGCCCACCCCTGCCTCCAGCGTGATCGCGACCGACTGGTCGACCTTGCCCAGTTCTTCGAGCGCCAACGCCAGCGCGAAGTAGTCGCCGCCCATGCCACCGTATTCCTCGGGGAACGGCAGCCCGAACAGTCCCATCTCGCCCATCTTGGCGACAACTTCGTACGGGAAGCTGTGCTCCTCATCGTGTTTGGCCGACACCGGCGCGACCACGGTGCGCGCGAAATCGGCAACGGTATCGCGCAGGTCTTCGTATTCCTTGGGCAGCGACCCTGCGGTGATTGTCGTCGTCATGATCCTTGATCCTTGATCCTTGCCAGTACCTGATCCACCTTGACCTGGTCGCCAACAGACACCAGCACCTCCACTAACCCCGAAACGGGCGCGGCGAGCGAGTGTTCCATCTTCATCGCCTCAACGACCACCACCGCGTCTCCCTCGGCGACCTCGGCGCCGGAGTTGACCTGCACGGCAATCACGTTTCCGGGCATGGGGCTAACGACCTCAGCCTGCCTGGCACCCGTCGCACGGTGAATCTTATGTTCCTCGGCTTCGCGAAGATGCCACGTGCCCCGCTCGTCGGCGATCCACAGGTGCCGGTCGGCCTCCGCCCATCGGTACTCCCGACGCAGGCCGTCGCACGTTACGCTCATCCAGGCGCCATCGAAGTCGGCACTCGCAGAACTGATCTCACCGTCGCCGACCTGCACCTCGGCCACATCCGGCGATCCCCACACCGACACCGTTTCGGCGCGTAGCGGGGTGCGCATCTCGGTGCGCACCGGCGCCACCCCGCCACCCACGCGCCATCCCGTCGGCGAGGCCCACGGGTTGCCACGCGCGTTACGCGCCAGCGCCCACTGTCGGTAGAGACCACCGGCGGCCAGCACGTCGTCGGGCGCCGGCAGCGGCGCGAAATCGGGCAGCCGTTCTTCGAGCAGCGCGGTGTCCAGATCACCGGCACGGACGCGCTCGTCGGCGAGCAGAAAGCGAAGGAACTCGACGTTGGTCTGCACCCCCAGGACCGCGGTCTGCGCAAGCGCCCGGTTCAGCCGCCCCAGCGCCTCCGCACGGTCGGCCCCGTGCGCGATCACCTTGCTCAGCATCGGGTCGTAATCGCTACCAACCACGGTGCCGGCCAGCAACGACGAATCCACCCGTACACCGTCGCCACAGGGTTCGACCACCTGCAGCACCCGTCCGCCGGTGGGCAGGAATCCCCGCGCGGGATCCTCCGCATAGACGCGCGCCTCGATTGCGTGCCCGCTGAGCGCGATGTCGTCCTGCGCGAATCCCAGCTTCTCGCCGGCACCCACTCGCAGTTGCCACTCGACGAGGTCCAGCCCGGTAACCGCTTCGGTGACCGGATGTTCCACCTGCAGGCGGGTGTTCATCTCCATAAAAAAGAACTCGTCGGGCCGCTCGGCGGAGACGATGAACTCCACCGTGCCGGCGCCGACGTAATCGACGCTGCGGGCGGTGTTGCACGCCGCCGTTCCGATGCGCGCGCGTGTCTCGGCGTCCAGTAGCGCGGACGGCGCCTCCTCGATGACCTTTTGATGGCGTCGCTGCAGGCTGCACTCGCGCTCGCCGAGATGCACCACGTTGCCGTGCGCGTCGGCCAGCACCTGCACCTCGATATGCCTGGGCCGCAGCACAAATCGCTCCAGGAACAGGGTGTCGTCGCCGAATGCCGAGGCTGCTTCCCGACGGGCGGTCACCAGCGCGTCGCGTAGTCGTGCCGGATCTTCCACCAGGTGCATGCCCTTGCCGCCGCCGCCCGCCGATGGCTTGATCAACACCGGGTAGCCGACGCCGTCGGCCGCGGCCACCAGGTCGTCGTCGCTCAGCCCCGGCCTGGCTATCCCGGGAACCACCGGCACGTCGAACGCGGCGACCGCGTTCTTGGCGGTGATCTTGTCGCCCATCACCTCGATCGCGCGCGCGGGCGGCCCAAGGAACACCACCCCTGCGCGCTCGCACGCGGCGGCGAAATGCGCGTTCTCGGAAAGAAACCCATAGCCCGGATGGATCGCCTGGGCTCCGGTTCGCGCTGCGGCGTCGAGCACGCGCGCGCTGTCGAGGTAGCTCTCCCGCGCCGCGGCCGGCCCCAGCCGCACCGCTTCGTCCGCTTCAAGCACATGTCGCGCGCCGACGTCGGCGTCGCTGTACACGGCGACGGACTTGATGCCCAGCCGCCGCAAGGTCCGGATCACCCGCACCGCGATCTCGCCGCGGTTGGCAACCAACACCGTCTCGAACATCGCACTCACATCCGGAACACGCCGTAGGAGACCGGTTCCAGGGGTGCGTGGGCACATACCGAAAGGCAGAGTCCCACAACCATTCTGGTGTCAGCCGGGTCGATGATCCCGTCGTCCCACAGCCGGGCGGTCGAGTAGTACGGGTTGCCCTGGTCTTCGTACTGCTCGCGGATGGGCGCCTTGAACGCCTCCTCCTCGTCGGCCGGCCACGGTTTGCCATCGGCGGCGAGCTGCTCGCCCCGGACGGTGGCCAGCACCGACGCGGCCTGTTCGCCGCCCATCACCGAGATCCGCGCGTTCGGCCACATCCACAGAAACCGCGGCGAATACGCTCTTCCGCACATCGAATAGTTGCCCGCGCCATAGGATCCGCCGATCACGACGGTCAGCTTGGGCACGCGCGCACAGGCCACGGCGGTGACCATTTTGGCGCCGTGTTTGGCGATGCCGCCGGCCTCGTAGTCGCGGCCGACCATGAAGCCGGCGATGTTCTGCAGGAACAGCAACGGGACCTTGCGCTTGTCGCACAGCTCGATGAAATGCGCTCCCTTCAGCGCGGATTCGCTGAACAGCACACCGTTGTTGGCAACGATCCCCACCGGATGGCCGTGGATGCGCGCAAACGCGGTTACCAGTGTCTTGCCGTAGTTGGCCTTGAATTCACTGAATTCGCCGCCGTCGACGAGACGCATGATGACCTCGTGCACGTCATAAGGCACCCGCGGATCGGGTGGCACGACATCGTAGAGCTCGCTCTGGGCGTGGCTGGGCTCGACCGAACGGAGCACGTCCCACTGCGCCGGCTCGCGCGGTCCGAAGGTGGCCGCGATCGATCGGACTATCCGCAGCGCATGCTCGTCATCGTCGGCGAGATGATCGGTGACACCGGAGACCCGCGAGTGCAGGTCGCCCCCGCCGAGCTCCTCGGCCGTGACAATCTCACCGGTGGCGGCCTTGACCAGTGGCGGGCCGCCGAGAAAGATCGTGCCCTGCTCGCGGACGATCACCGCCTCGTCGCTCATCGCCGGCACATAGGCGCCACCGGCCGTGCACGAGCCGAGTACCGCCGCGACCTGCGGAATGCCCTTGGCGCTCATGGTCGCCTGGTTGTAGAAGATCCGCCCGAAATGTTCGCGGTCGGGGAACACCTCGTCCTGGCGCGGCAGGAAGGCACCGCCGGAGTCGACGAGATAGATGCACGGCAGCCGATTCTGCAGCGCAACCTCCTGGGCGCGCAGATGCTTCTTGACCGTCATCGGGTAGTAGGTGCCGCCCTTGACGGTTGCATCGTTGGCGACGACCACGCACTCGCGCTCAGAGACCCGCCCAATCCCGGTGATGATCCCGGCGCCCGGAGACTCGTCGCCGTACATGCCGCCGGCGGCCAGCGGAGCCAGCTCCAAAAACGGACTGCCCGGGTCAAGCAAGCGGTCCACCCGTTCGCGCGGCAGCAGCTTGCCGCGGCTGACGTGACGTTCGCGCGCGCGCTCATTTCCACCGCGAGCCGCCACGGCAAGGTTCGCGTTCAGCTCCCCCACCAGCCGGCGGTGCTCGTCGGCGAAAGACGGCGCGGCCGCTACCGTTGTCACTTGGTCGCCAGATCCTGAAGCAGAAGGGGCGGTTGGGTTTTCGCGCTGACTTCTTCGAGGGACACGCCGGGCGCGGTCTCGATCAGGTGCAGGCCGTCGTCGCGGACATCGATCACCGCAAGCTCGGTGACGATGCGGTTCACACAGCCCACGCCGGTCAACGGCAGCGTGCAGCGCTCCAGGATCTTGGGGCTGCCGTCTTTGGCGGCGTGCTCCATCATCACGATTACCTTGCGGGCGCCGTGCACCAGATCCATAGCGCCGCCCATGCCCTTGACCATCTTGCCCGGGATCATCCAGTTGGCGAGGTCGCCGGTGACCGAAACCTGCATGGCGCCAAGCACAGCGACGTCCAGATGACCGCCGCGGATGATTCCAAATGAGGCCGAGGAGCCGAAGAACGCGGCACCCGGCTGGGTGGTGACCGTCTCCTTGCCGGCGTTGATCAGATCGGCATCGAGGTCCTCACGCTTGGGATACGGCCCGACGCCGAGGATCCCGTTCTCCGAATGCAAGACGACATGCACGCCCGCGGGGATGTGGTTCGGGATCAGGGTGGGCATGCCGATGCCGAGGTTGACGTATTGGCCGTCCTCGAACTCCGCTGCCACCCGCGCGGCCATCTCGTCCCTGCTCCAACTCATGACCGCACCGTCTCCTTCTCGATCCGCTTGATGGGATCAGGTACGTGCACGACGCGCTGGACGAACACACCCGGCGTGTGCACGGTGGCTGGGTCGATCTCTCCGGGCTCGACGAGGTGTTCGACCTCGGCGATGGTGATCCGGCCGGCGCCAGCACATTCCGGGTTGAAGTTGGCGGCGGATTCCCGGTAGACAAGGTTGCCGTGCCGGTCGCCCTTGTAGGCGTGCACCAGCGCGAAGTCGGTGCGGATGGCCCGCTCGAGAACGTAGGTGACACCGTCGAACTCACGGGTCTCCTTGGCGGGCGACACCACCGCCACCGCGCCCGATGCGTCGTAGCGCCACGGCAGCCCGCCGTTGGCGATCTGGGTGCCCACGCCGGCGGGCGTGTAGAACGCCGGTATCCCCATCCCGCCCGCGCGCAGCCGCTCAGCGAGGGTGCCCTGCGGGGTCAGCTCGACCTCGAGTTCGCCGGACAGAAACTGGCGAGCGAACTCCTTGTTCTCGCCGACGTAGGACGACACGGTCCGACGAATTCGCTTGTGCAGCAGAAGGAGCCCAAGCCCGATACCGTCGACGCCGCAGTTGTTGGACACCGTCTCGAGGTCGGTCACCCCGCTGTCGGCCAGCGCGGCGATCAGCGCTTCGGGAATGCCGCACAGGCCGAATCCGCCGACAGCCAGTGACGATCCGTCGGTTATGTCGGCGAGTGCCTCCGCGGCCGTCGCCACCACCTTGTCCATGACCGCAGCGCCTCCAAATTTTCAGTTAATCCTCATTAACTGGGGCTGAGAATACCATTACCCGCGCGGTGCGTCCAGAGAGGATGCGGCCCCCGACGGACGCCCGCCGGCGCGCGATCGACAGTTAATAGCGACTAACTCATGCTACGTTAGTGGCGATTAACCGAAGCGTCCCGACGGAGACCGTCATGGCAGCGTCCGCCCCGGACAGCCAGCCCGAACCCCCAAGCCGCCGCAGCCAGTTGAAATCCGACCGGCGTTTGCAGCTCTTGTCGGCCGCCGAACGACTGTTCGCCGAGCGCGGTTTCCTCGCCGTCCGGCTGGAAGACATTGGCGCTGCCGCCGGGGTCAGCGGTCCAGCGATCTACCGGCACTTTCCGAACAAGGAGTCGCTGCTGGTCGAGCTGCTGGTCGGGATCAGCGCCCGGCTGCTCGCCGGTGCCCGCGATGTGACCGCGTGCAACGCTGACCCGGCCGCGGCGCTGGATGGCCTCATCGATTTCCATCTCGACTTTGCCCTGGGCGAACCCGACCTGATCCGTATCCAGGACCGCGACCTTGCGCACCTACCCGACGCGGCAGAGCGCCAGGTGCGCAAAGCGCAGCGCCAATACGTCGAGATCTGGGTGGGCGTGCTGCGCGAGCTGAGCCCACAGCTGGCCGAAGCGGATGCCCGGCTCACGGCGCACGCGGTATTCGGGCTGCTGAACTCGACACCCCACAGCATGAAGTCCGGTGACAACTCGCGCACCAAGCCGGCCTTTGCGGCGCGGTACCGGGCCGTCATGCGGGCGATGACGGTCGCCGCGCTAAGGGCGGATGAGCGCCGATAGGCCCGGGTGCCCAGCCCAGGTACCCTGCAATCCATGAGGTGGACATGAACGATCCACACCGGACCGAGCGGTTCGGTCCTCCTCAACCTTGGTCCCGACCGTCCGAGCCCCGGGATCCCCAAAACCCACCGCTCGTCGACCCCGCCTACGCCGACCAAGCGCCCTACGCACCCACTTACGGCGGGCCACCTCCACAGTGGGCGCCGACCTCGGGCCAACCGAACCCGACCCAACAGTTGCCGCGGAATTGGCAATACGACCAGCCGCCGCCGGATGGAACGCCCACAACGAAGCTCACGGCCCCGCCGCCGGAAGGCCCGAGATCGCCGCGCTGGTTGTGGATTGCCGCAGCCGCAGCGGTGCTGCTGGTGGTCGGACTGGTCATCGCGCTGATCATCGCCAACGGCACGATGAAGACACAGACCGCGGTCGAGCCGTTGCCCCCGATGCCCGGACCGAGTTCGGCGCCGCTCACGCCGACGACGAGGACGCACACCCCTAGCGCCGGGCCTCCCACTACCAGTGCCCCGGGCGAGCCCACGGAGCCGACTGAACCCGGCGCGATGCAGCCCGTCGTCTACAACGTCAGCGGCGAAGGCCGGGCGATCAGCATCACCTACATGGACACCGGCGACATGATTCAGACCGAGTTCAATGTGTCGCTGCCGTGGAGCAAAGAGGTCAACCTGTCGAAGTCGGCCACGCATCCGGCCAACGTCACGATCGTCAACATTGGCCACAACGTCACCTGCTCGGTCACGGTGGCCGGCGTCCAGGTGCGCCAACGCACCGGAGTGGGCATCACGATCTGCGACGCCCCGCTCTCCTAGCGTTCAGACCTGTTCCACCGGAACAGCCGCGTGGTGTGGCGGGACCCGGACCACCAGCATCGCCAGCAGGCCGGCGAGCAGCACCAGCGCGATGCCGCCCCATCCGGCACGGACGGCACCGAACCCGTCGACGAAGACGGAGAACAGCCACGGCGCGATGAACGCCACCGCGCGCCCCGTCATCGTGTACAGACCGAAGGCGACCCCCTCTTTACCCCGGTCCGCCAGCTGCAGCAACAGGGCCCGCGACGACGACAGTGCCGGCCCGATGAACAGACCCAGCAGCAGTCCGCCTACCCAGAAGGCCACCGGACCGGACAGCGCCAGCAAGCCCAGTTCTACACCAACCATCGCGACCAGTGACCCGATAATGACCGGTTTGGATCCGATCCGATGGTCGACGACCCCGCCGAGAATCGCGCCCACCGCGGCCACCACGGAGGCCGCCACGCCGAAGATCAGGACGTCCGCTTGCGAGATGCCGTACACGTTGACGCCCAGCACCGCACCGAACGCCAAAACGCCCGCCAGCCCGTCCCGGAAGAGCGCGCTGGCGCCCAGGAAGTAGACCAGGTTGCGGTCGCGTCGCCACTCCACCCTGATCTCCGACCACAGCCTGCGATACCCACCCAGCATGCTCGTCGGGTGGGCCACCGAACCTGGGTCGGGCAGCCGGTGGGCGACCGACAACAGCGGCAGGGCCAGCACAGCGAAATATGCTGCGGCCAGCAGCATCGCCGTCCGAACGTAGAGGCCGTCCTGGGTGGGCACGTGCAGCAGCCCGCGCACCGGCCCGCTCCCGGAGATGAATCCCAGGTAGATCAGCACCAGCAGTAGGACGCTGCCGAGGAAACCCGCCGCGGCACCGATACTCGAGACCCGGCCGGCCGTCTGCGGCGTAGATAGCTGGCGCAGCATCGCGTTGTACGGGACGCCGGCCAGGTCGCCGCAGGCCGCCGCCGCCGCCAGCAGCACGAGCCCGGCCCACAGGTAGCTGGGGTTGTCGCGGATCAGGTACATCGCGCAGGTCAGCACTACCGCCCCGCCCGTCAACACCGCCATCGCCACCCGCCGGCGGTGCGGAGACTCCACCCACACGCCGACCGCCGGGGCCAACAGCGCGATGGTCAGGCCGGCGATGGTCCCGGTGCGACCCAACCAACTCGCCGCTGTGGTGCCGCCGTGAATGCCCGCCCCCACGGTGCCGGTCAAGTAGACGGAGAACACGAAGGTGGCTACGACAGCGCTGAGGCCGGCTGCACCTGCGTCCCACAGCGCCCACGCCACCACCGGAGACCGCACGGCTTTCGGCTCCGACTCCGGCTGATTCATGCCCGGCACTCTATCTGGCTGCTATATGCCTGCGCTGCGCTTGCTCTCCCGATCACTACGATTGGCCGCATGCCGATACCTGCTCCCAGCCCCGACGCGCGTGCCGTTGTGACCGGAGCTTCCCAGAACATCGGTGCAGCGCTGGCCACCGAACTCGCGGCTCGCGGGCACAGCCTGATCGTTACGGCGCGGCGCGAGGACCTGCTCACCGAACTGGCCACGCGCCTGTCCGATAAGTATCGAGTCGCCGTGGAAGTGCGACCTGCCGATCTGGCCGACCCGGAGCAACGGGCGAAGCTCTGCGATGAGCTGGCGGCCCGTCCCGTGTCGATCCTGTGCGCCAACGCGGGCACGGCGACATTCGGTCCGCTGGTGAGTCTCGATCCGGCGGGCGAGAAAGCTCAGGTGCAGCTGAATGCCGTTGCGGTGCATGATCTTACGCTGGCGGTGCTACCGGGCATGATAGAGCGTAAGGCCGGCGGCATCCTGATTTCCGGTTCGGCGGCGGGAAACTCACCGATTCCATATAACGCCACCTATGCCGCGACGAAAGCGTTCGCGAACACTTTCTGCGAGTCGTTGCGCGGTGAACTGCGCGACACCGGTGTGCACGTGACACTGCTGGCCCCGGGCCCGGTGCGCACCGATCTGCCCGATGACGCCGAACGGTCGCTGGTCGAAAAAGTGGTGCCGGACTTTTTGTGGATCTCCACGGAGCACACCGCCCAGCTATCGCTGGATGCGTTGGAACGCAACAAAATGCGCGTCGTTCCCGGCCTGACGTCGAAGGCGATGTCGGTGGCGACCGGGTATGCGCCGCGCGCGATCGTGGCGCCGATCGTCGGCGCGTTCTACAAGAAACTCGGCGGCGGGTAGCCGTTACTTCCGGCGCCGGCCGCTGCCCATCAAGCTGCGGACGATCTCTCGTATGGCGGTGTTGAAGCCGCTCTTCACGGTCGGATTCGTCAGTACCTCTTCCCACATGGCGGGACCCTTGGGCTCGAACGGAGCGGGCATCGGCGGTATATCCAAATCGGTTGGCAGTGGCGAATAGTCGGGCTCGAGCTGCCCAGGAGATGGCGGCGCCTGCCGGCTCGCTTCCAGCTCGGGGGGCTGCTCAACCGTGTGTCCGTATTTGGCCTGCAGCAGGCTGGCTTTGGCCGCAGCAGTGATGGCGTCGGTGCCGATCGCGGCCATCAGCGAGCGGGGAACGCGCATGCGCGTCCATGCGACTGGCGTGGGCGCACCCTTCTCCGAGAGCACGGTGACCACCGCCTCGCCGATACCCAGCGACGTCAGCGCGGATTCGAGGTCGTAGACATCGGTTTTCGGGTAGGTGCGGACGGTCTTGCTCAGCGCCTGCTGGTCGTCGGGGGTGAACGCGCGCAGCGCGTGCTGGATCCGCGCTCCCAGCTGCGAGAGCACATCATTGGGCAGGTCGGTGGGCAACTGGGTGCAAAAGAACACCCCGACGCCCTTGGAGCGGATCAGTTTGACCGTCTGCTCGACCTGGTCCAGAAACGCCTTCGAAGCGTTGGCGAACAAGAGGTGCGCCTCGTCGAAGAAGAACACCAGCTTGGGCTTGTCCACGTCGCCGACCTCGGGCAGTTCGGTGAAAAGATCGGCCAACAACCACATCAGGAAGGTGGAGAAGATGACCGGACGCAACGACTGACCACCGAACTCGAGCAGGGTGATGATGCCGTGTCCCTGGTCGACGCGCAGGAGGTCGTGCGGATCGAGCTTCGGCTCGCCAAAGAACGTGTCGCCGCCTTCGCCTTCGAGATTCACCAGCGCTCGCAAGATGACGCCTGCCGTCGTGGACGACACTCCGCCCAGCGATTTCAGGTCGGCTTTGCCTTCGTCACTGGCCAGGTGGGTGATGACGGCGCGCAAATTGTTCAGGGTGACCAGCGGACGGTTGTTCTCCTTTACCCAATGGAAGATCAGCCCGAGAGTCGACTCTTGAGTAGCGTTGAGCCCCAACACCTTTGATAAAAGCACCGGGCCGAAGCTGGAGATGGTGGCGCGCACCGGCACCCCAATTCCGTCGGTGCCCAGCGACAGGAACTCCACCGGGAATCCGGTGGCAGTCCAGTTGTCCCCGGTGTCCATCGCGCGCGCCGCGGTCCTGTCGTTGGCCTCCCCCGGCCGGGACAGCCCGGACAGGTCGCCCTTCACGTCGGCCATCAGCACCGGAACCCCTGCCGCACTGAGCTGCTCGGCGATGAGCTGCAACGTCTTGGTCTTACCCGTCCCAGTCGCCCCGGCCACCAGACCGTGCCGGTTAATGGTGGCCAGCGGGATGCGGATCTGGGCGGTCGGGTCTGCCTCACCGTCGACCACGACCGTGCCCAACTCCAGCGCCTGGCCTTCGACGGCATAACCTGCAGAAATCCGCTGGGCGGGCGTCCCCGCTGCTTCGGTGCTCATCGTGCCGCGCCCTTCTTGTAGTCGCCGCGCCGCTAGGCAAAGCATCACACTACTTGCCAGGGGGATGCAGGGGCAGGGCCGAAGGTGGGCCTACTGTAGATCGCTGTGCGGGACGAATTGGTGTGGATCGACTGCGAGATGACCGGGCTGGATCTGGGTTCGGACAAGCTGATCGAGATCGCGGCCCTGGTCACCGATGCCGATCTGAACATCCTCGGTGACGGGATCGATGTGGTGATTCACGCCGACGATGCCGCGCTGTCCTCGATGATCGAGGTGGTCACCGAGATGCACTCGCGCTCTGGGTTGATCGAAGAGGTGAAAGCATCCGTCGTCGACCTGGCAACTGCCGAGACGATGGTGCTCGACTACATCGGCGAGCACGTCAAACAGCCCAAGACCGCGCCGCTGGCGGGAAACTCGATCGCCACCGATCGCTCGTTCATCGCCCGAGACATGCCGACGCTGGACTCGTTTCTGCATTACCGGATGATCGACGTCAGCTCGATCAAGGAACTCTGCCGGCGCTGGTATCCCCGCATCTACTTCGGCCAGCCGGCCAAGGGGCTCACGCACCGCGCGCTGGCCGACATCCACGAATCCATCCGTGAGCTCCAGTTCTACCGGCGCACGGCCTTCGTCCTGCCGCCAGGGCCGCCTACCAGCGAAATCGCGGCCGTGGCAGCCGAGCTGGGGAACGGAGCCGACGCACCGGAGGAAAACGATTCGGCCGGCGAGCCACCGAACCGCTAGTATCGACGTCGCCGCGTTTATCCCTTACGGGCGGGCGCGGCCATGGTGGGTGTAGTTCAGCTGGTAGAGCGTCAGGTTGTGATCCTGAATGTCGCGGGTTCGAGTCCCGTCACTCACCCCACAGGTCAGAGGTGGTAATTGCCGCCTCTGACCTTTCATTTATAGAAAACCCGTGCGATTCGCGTGGCTCACTCAGGGGTGTGGGTGGTTGTCTATGTAGCAATTTGTGAAATTCGGGCCGCAATAAAGACCATACGGCGGTGGGGGCTTCGGCGGCGGGTTGTCGCCGTCCCAAATCGTCTTCGCAACATTGCCGTACGGGTACGTGTAGTAGTACGTGTGACAAATCGTCATGTCCCAGCGCAGTGGGTCGGTGACTCGATTACCCGTGTCCGGTAGGGGCTGCCCTGGGCACCAATGGTGCGGCGGACCCCAATCGCCGTTGTCGGCGTGGACCGGGCCAGGAGAGAGCGGAGCGGGGCCGGGAAGTGCCAGGGCGGTCCCGTCGCCCAGCCCCAACGCGGCACACCCTAAACCGGCAGACACCAGCAGAGCGGTTGCTGACCCCTTGATCAGTCGGTTCATTTCGATCCTTTCGTTACCCGTGCTGCGACGCTAACGCCGATCACTTGCGGAATTCTTGCGCCGGCTTCGGGCTACCGATCCCAATAACCGCCGTGGCAATTCCTGAAGAGCCGCCCGGCGCTGTATGCACACGAATTAGGTTGGCTACCATCGGTTCACGAGCCTGATGATGCGCGCCCTGCGCATCGGAGGGGGAACACCATTGACTACCACGCAACCGTCCACCGCTACCGAGGAACGGGACCGCGCCCTTGCCTACCTGCTGGTGCGACTGGTCGTTGGGACCAGCCTGTTCGGACATGGCCTGGTTCGACTGCCCAAACTGGTTGCGTTTCACGGCCAACTGATACGCGAATTCAAGACGTCAATCCTGCCCGAGATCTTGGTCTCACCGATCGGGTACGCGCTTCCGTTTGTCGAGTTGGCCATCGGTGTCTTGTTGCTGGCCAGCGTGCTGACCCGCGCGGCCGCGATCACCGGCGGCTTGGTCATGATCGTGTTGGTCTTCGGCTCGACATCGATCGAGCACTTCGGCGTCGTCGGCGAACAGCTCATCCATGCGAGCCTGCTTGCGGCGCTGCTGGTGTTCCGCCGACACAACACCTATTCCATCGACTACATCGTCGCCCGCAAGAGGCAATGACGTCAGGTGTCGGCGTTGCCCGCTTTCCACTGCGGCCAAGGGATGTTCCAGTCGCCGAGTCCCTCGGTGCCTGAAAGCGTGGTGCCCCACAGTGTTAATGACCTCGACGATGTCGCCGCGCTTGATGTGATCGTAGAACCACACCGCATTGCTCGGGCTCACGTTCAGGCAGCCGTGGCTGGTGTTGGTGTGGCCTTGAGCGCCCACCGACCACGGCGCGGAGTGTACGAAGATGCCGCTGTAGGAAATCTGTGTGGCCCAGTCGACGTCGGTGCGATATCCGTTGGGCGAGTTGACCGGTACTCCGTACGTCGACGAGTCCATGATGATGTGCTTGTATCGCGCGCCGACGATGTACACGCCGTTGGCGGTCGGGGTGCTGTCCTTACCCATCGACGTCGGCATGGTCTTGACGACTTCACCGTTGATCCGCACGGTCACGATTTTGGTGGTGTCGTCGGCGGTCGCGATGACCTCGTCGCCGACGGTGAAGTGCGTCTTGACGTTGTCCTCGCCGAACATTCCATCACCCAAGTCAACGCCGTAGGTGTTGACCGCCACATCGATCGCCGTCCCGGGCTTCCAGAAATGCTCTGGACGCCAACGCACTTCGCGGTTGTTCAGCCAGTAGAACGCGCCCTCGACGGGCGGGTTGGTGGTGATGACGATGGCCTTCTGAGCCGCGGCGCGGTTCGCGATGTTCTCGTCGAACTGGATCGCCACCGGCTCGCCGATGCCGACGACCTCGCCGTCACCCGGATTGACGTAGGGCATCGTCAGGTGCTCGGGTGAACTGGTCTTGAAGGTCATCTGGCGGGTCGCCGCGCCACCGAGGCCCAGCGCCTTCACGCTCAGCGTGTAGCGCCTGTTGTAGCCGAGCTGGTCGGTGGTGGACCAGCGCAGCCCGTCCGGGCTGAGCTGACCGTTGATCGTCTTGCCGCTTTCGTTGACCATCGTCACCGAACCCAGCACCCCGTCGGCGACGCTCACGGTAACGGGTGCATCTACGGTGACCCCGACGGCGCCGTCGGTCACCGACGATGTGAGCTTGGGAACAAGCAGATCGGCGAACGGCGTGCCCTTGTCGAAGATGACCTTCGCCGGGGCCGCACTGTGGCTGGTGCTGCAGCCAGCAGCGACCACAGCAATCAGAACGAGGGCAGCTAGCCAGCCGCGATCGGCGGCTGCGCAAAGGCGTTGTCAAGTGACCTTCCAATTTCGACGGGCTGACTTTTGGTCACCGCTGACCAGAAACAGTGCAAGCATTCTAATGGCTTGGGGCCGCTCCCCTTGCCGACATGGATCCGGTCAGCGGTTCGGTGTCGCCATCGTGACAGATTCTCCATTCGGGCGCGCGGAAACCGCGGCGAGAACGCGGGAAAGCGCGGCAACTACGCCGCCGGGCTCAACGCCACGCGCCCCACCGCGGCGAGGAGCCCGGCGTACAACTCAGGGGTTCGGGTCACCACCCACCCGCCATCGCCGAGCCGAGCGACGACCTCCTTGGTCAGCACCGCAAAGACCCCCATAGCGGCCCTGACACGAAGGCAAACAGCGCCGCGGCGGCGGGCACCACCCCAAATTCGGCCGACCACGATGCAGGCGACTAGCAGCGACCCAAGCACGATGGCGCCCACACGAAAGGCATGGACGGTTACCTCTGGGTACGAATCAACGGCGTGCCAGAAGTGCTGGGTAGCCGCGTCTACGGCGCCGATACCGATGTCTGCTAGAAGTCGGACCGGCCTCGCTCAGCTGGCGATGCTCTTCATGGGTGCGCATCGAGCTTCCCAACTATCCCGGGCCAACCGCATCACCGAACTGCGTGAGGGTGCGCTAGGCGACCTGGATGCGGCCTTGAGCACCGAACGCGCACCGCACTGCGGGACGCTTTTTTCTGATCTCGTGCGTCAGCCCCCGATGCTGAGCCGCCCGGGCGGACCCCAGCACGAGGGGATCGCCCGCGCCCCAACAGCTACCCTGAAAGGGTTCCGAGATTTCGTTCTACGACCGAACGCCTGTTATTGTCGCAACGCGGTCACGGCCGACCAGGCGCCGTTAGCTCAGTTGGTAGAGCAGCTGACTCTTAATCAGCGGGTCCGGGGTTCGAAACCCTGACGGCGCACCACCAAAACTGCAGGCAGAGAACGTTTTCGCATCGAATCGGTGCTTCCGGGCTAGTCACATTCGTCGCATCAGCCCCAAACTGTCTCCACAAGGTCTCCAAGCTGCGGGGAATGGCCCTCCGTAGCAAACGGCCCGTTGAGGTGTGACATGTCGGTCATTCGATCTAGCGTCGAGACATGGTGCTGCTGGACGGGTACGCGGCGAAACAATGCCCAGTGCGGGTGCACAACGACGTTTCGCCGGCCGTGCAGACCTTGAAATGGATCCCGTCACCCGAGGACCAGCTTCGTCTGGATGCGGGCAAGACATTCGAGGCGGCCGTCTTCGCGCAATTGACGACACTGCACCCGGACTGCGTGCTGGTCGATCGGGATCTCCAACGAGATGACGCAATCGCGGCGACCACGGCTGCGATGGATGCCGGAGTCGGGTTGATCCTCGGCGGGTGGCTACCCGACGATTTGGCCGGTGGCCGAAGCGGCCGTCCGGACCTTCTAATCCGCGTTGATGACGGCTACTTGCCCGGAGACGTGAAGCATCACAAGACGGTCAATCCCGCCACGAAGACGGCGGCCGTGCTATCGCCACTCACGCAACCTACTTCGCGACAGTCGGTGGCGGGGTTGACAACTGCAACATCGCACCGCTTCGACGACGGCATGCAGCTGGCCCATTACACCCGGATGCTGCAAGCATGCGGGCGTCACCCCGGTGACGAACTGATGATTGGGGCGATCGTCGGAACCAGCGAGATTCCCATCACGCCCGATGCCCCGCCCAACCAGTTTTTGGCATGGCACGACCTAGCCGAACCTGTTGCATTTACATATTCACGAAGCCGTGGGAAAGCTAAGCGGTCGTTGTTGGAGCGTTATGACCACGAGCATGCCTTCCGTGTGAAGGTCACTCACCGGGCTCTCCAGATCGTCGGACGCTCCGACGATCCCCCGCCGCTCGTGACGCCGATCGGTCAGGCCGAGTGCGGCACCTGCCCCTACCAGGCGCCTTGTGCTGCGGCCATGGGAGACGACCCATCGGCAGCAATCACTGTGGGCAGACTGGACATCCGCGAGTGGTGCACCCTCCGGTCGATGGGTGTCACCTCGACCCTCGAGCTCGCCGAGTTGAAGTTCGATGATGCGGATTTCTTCACCGCATACGCCGCGGAAGTCGCTCACCACAGTGTCAAACAGGCCCGTAAACGCCTCGCCGCAGCGGTTGAACGCGCTGCGATGATCCGCGACGGTATCGAATTCTGGCCCAAAGGCGACGGTCCGGTCGAGGTGCCAACGGCGACCGTGGAGATCGATTTAGACGTCGAGTCCGACCAGAATAACCGGGTGTACATGTGGGGAGCCCGTGTCCGCCGAGGCACCGACGATGCCACCGCCGTCTACGTCCCCGACTTCACCGTCTGGGAGCCGCTGGACCAGGAATCCGAGCGCGCGCTCGCTGAGCGGTTCGCGCAGTGGTTACGCGATGAGCGTGCTGCCTCAGACGCAGACGGAGGAACGTTTCGGGTGTTCCACTGGTCGCACCCGGAATGTTCGAACTTGAGGCGCATTCTCGGCGCAGAAGCTGTATACGACCTCATCGGTGATCGGGGAGCCCACGGACACGAGGGCGTATTCACCGATTTGGAAAAGGTCTTCAAGGAATATTTCGCCACGCTGCGCGGCACCAGCATCAAGAAGGTCGCGCCGTTGTTCAATTTTTACTGGCGCGTCGAGAATGCCAGTGGGGCGACCTCTCAAACCCACCTGTCGACGGTGCAAACATCCGTCGACCAGATCGAAGTGGATACCGCGAAGGCGTGGCTGCTGTCCTACAACGAAGATGACACCACCGCCATGGCCAAGATTCGCGACGGGATGCGAGCGTGGACACCCAATTCATCTGCCACCCGGACGTCGATGACGGATGATCGTGACGTTAATGTCGTTATTCCTTCAGTGATTTGAACGTCCAGTACGAACGTGGGCGAACTTCCGCGTGATCTGCTCGAGCGTCAGGATGCGCCAGACAGCGGTCCAGTTGGCGTCCGGATCGCACTTGCATTCCCAGCGCTCGGGATTCTCCGAGGTCGGGTTGGGATAAGGGTGATGACGCCGCTCACGGTGATCGGCTACCCAGTGCTGGCGCCACTGCTCGCGTCTCATCGCTTCTCGTCTGCTCCCTTCGCCGGTCGCCGGCTAGCTTTCGCGGCCTTCGCGCAACGGCCCCAGCACGGGCCGCCTCGCGCAGGATGTTCAGCGCCGCCACCGGGTCATCGGGAGGCAGTATGTGATATTCCAGCCGCTCTTCGGTCATTTCGGCTCGCTATTCGGCGACTGGAGCGGCCTGGTGGCCCCGTTGTTGAACTCCTCTTCGGCCCGTCGTCGCTGCTCTTCCTGATCTCGGATTTGGTCGGCCATATGGGGTCCGGGGCGGAGGTGACTGTGGAAGTGGCTGGGGCCGCCCTTCTCGCGCAGCCAGCCGGGGGTATGCCACTCCTTCACGGGCTGGGGTTGGCCGATCCAGCCGCGCTCCGCACTCATTGCGGGTAACCCTTTTCTCCATGATCACACGCACAGCGTGTGGGCCACTGCTTGAAGCGAGTCGGTCGCCCACAAACAGGACACGGGCTGTGATAGGGATCGTGGGTGTTCATCCGGTCGAAGCGCTCGTTGTCGGCGCGGAGCTTCTCGAGATGCTCGTCATCGGTGGTGGCTGGCCCGTACCCCAACTCGGCAGTGGCAGCGCGCAGTTTGGCGATGTCTAACTTAACCATCGACATACCACCTCCTAGCCATATAGATGCCCGGTTCCCCATCACTATGACCGTAGATGTCGATCATCTCGGCCTCCTACTATGCACGGCGCGCCGGTCATCCAGCCGCCTCATCGGTGCCGATCTCCGGGTCACGCCCTGACTTCAGACTTGCATTCAGTGCACCCAGCGGCCCGGGCGGTACGACCCCCCGGACGGATCGATTGGCTGGGTGAATCTCGTCGTTCGGCATGCACCACTCCAATTGCCGAGCCTCCCGCTCGGAGGCGCTCTTGCCCGGCACCGGTTGGCGCCAAGCCGCTTCCTCATCCGATCCACCCACGAGCGTGGGGTTGGCGTGCCGTCCAGTCGGAGCTTGGCGACGGCATCTCGTGAAGCACCTCGATCCTACAGGACCACCCGTCGTTGGGCGGACCCACGAGATGGGGAGGGTCGAGTCGGTCGTTCGACAGCGGATCCCGCCAACCCGTCGGCGCGGCGGCGCAGTTGGCCGATCCCGGCCTTCGTGTGCGAGCAATGCCGCGTGGAACGTGGCGACGTCTTGACACATCGAGACGCCCGCGTGCCGGCTTCGATGACCAGCAGCAAATCACGTTGTAGTCCATTGAGTGACCGCAGCCGGTGCGGTCGTCGTCGTAGCCGCCGCCGGCGACTGGGCAAGTGCGGCAAGCGAGTCAGCCGCTGGGGCCCACCCCTATCGTGGTCGTACAAGCTGCGCCGCACCGGCACAACGGCTTTCGCGGCTGCCAGCACGGCGGGTTCGCAGCTGACGTCGATCCTCTGTTGCCTCGGGCGTCGAGCCAGAGGATCGCGCAGCGACGTGAACCGTAACAGCACATCCGTGGGCACGATGTCCCGACGCCGTGCGCGATCCACGCCGCGTACTGAAACGATCGCGCCGCTCACCGGCACCGACAGCACTGGGGCGCCAAGCCTCTAGTGCGCCCCCGTTGGACGAGCCCGGTCCGCCGTTGGCTCGCTGCGTTCTGCGTCGCGGCTTCGCGCCGCATTGGTCGCGCAGGAATGCCGGTGGCGCGCAGCGTCACGCGTGCCCTATTTATGCCGAATTGTGTTGTCGTGTAACGCGTCGCATCCGATGGTGGTCCACGTGACGGGTTATCCCGCGGGCTGGCCCGTCGGCAGCAGCGACGCCACCTGCCGGCACAGATGGGTGACCTCAGCGGTAGACGGCTGCATCTCGAAGGCATGGACGTGGCAGGCCTCGCTGAGGCGATTCCACGCCACCTGGGCGCTCTGGGCGGCCTCAGCGTTGTCGAGTGCCCGCAAAATGATGAGTTTCGAGCGTGCATTGGCCCAGGGCGCTGACACCTCCAGATCCGACAGGCGTTCTTCGACGATCTCCTCGAGGGCTTGGCGGGCCAGGAACGCCGCCAGGCGGGCGTTGAGCCCGTCGGCGCCGCCGCCGGCCAGGATCCGCTCGGCGTGGGCGAGCAACCCCGGTGCGCTCATTTCAGTGCCAGCACGTCCTGGACGGTCTTCTCCAGATCACGCGCGTCATAAAGCGTGACCGGGTATGCGGACCCGTGCACCCCCGCGGTGCAGATCTTCAGTGTGCGCTTTCGTGCCGGTTTGGCTTCAACCCACGAGGTGATGTCGGCTTGGCTGTCACCGGTCACCGCCAGGGCAACCCGGCTGCGGGTCTGCTTGCCACTCACCACAATCTGCTCAACAACACGTGCGAGATCGACGGTGATACCGCGCATTCCGAGACCTATTACCTGTTCGCGGCGCGCAACCGTGACGAGACGAACTGGCTTGCCGGTGGCCGCTACTTTGATCGGCTGGAAAGGCGTGACGGCACCTGGCGGATCGCACTGCGCACGAACGTCATCGAATGGTCGGGAATGGTTCCCACCACGCCGATACCCTTCGCCGACGTGCCTGACATTCACGGCAACGGCACGCCGTCACGCAGCGCCGCGGACCCGTCGTATGAACGGCCGTGGGTGAACCGGCGCAAGTTCAATAATCCACGGGACCGATCAGTTGCTACCTGAAGACCGCAGCGATCATCGTCGGTTACCGGAAACCCACCACCTCGGTGCCCCACGCGGCTCCCAGCCTCTGTGCGAACCGATGGTCAATGTGCGGCCGTCACATTCCATCGCACGCACCGCGATGCCCGGTCTCCATGCCTTACGCGCTTGGATGGCGCGCGAGCGCATCGGCTGTGCAGGCCATCGCGACCGAGTCGCGGCCGTTCTGCTCGTTGATCTTTCGCTGGTGCCCGCGGTCGCGAATCCACGCCGCCTGATCTGTCATCATGCGACGCAGCAGTTCGCAGTACAGCGGCATCTTCTGCGGACCTTCCCAGTGAAGCTCGAACTGTTGGTAGGCGTCGTGCTGATGTCCGTGCGAATAGAACGCCCGATAGCGCGGGCCATAAGTCATCAGCGTGTCGATCCGCGCGCGGGGAAATAGTTCGCTCAGTTCGCGCGTCTGCGGCTCATTGGCCACCGCATGAATGCGGACGCTGGTTGGCACCCAACCTTGCAGCAGCATGTCGCCGCGTTCGAAGACGAGTCGAAGCTCCTGGCGATCCAAACGCCCCGGCTGATGAAAGCCGTGGTAAAAATTGAAATGCGCGCCACCTGGGTAGCGCACCGTGCATTGCACCTGGTCCTCGCAGCCATCGGACCTGCGACTGGCCTGCGCGGAAACGACTTCACCGGGGCCCAGCCAACCCGTCAGCATGTCGAAGAAATGCACGCCGTGCTCGACAAAGATTCCGCCGCTCTTCTTGCGATCCCAGAACCAATGCTCCGGCGGAAGATTCTCGTCGGAGGCGTAGTTCTCAAAGTAGCCGTGCAGGAATTCGCCAAGCGGCTGGCGATCGATGACCTGGCCGACGATGTCGAACAACGGGTTGTATCGCTGCATCAGGTTCGCGACGAGCAACCGGTCCTGTCGCCGCGCGAGCCCCACCAGTTCGTCCGCTTGTTCGACTGTCAGCGCGAGCGGTTTCTCGCAAATGACGTGTTTGCCCGCAGCGAGTGCCAGCTTGGATTGCTCGTAATGCAGAAACGGCGGCGTGGAAATGTAGACCACATCGACCGCCGGTAATTCGAGTAGGCGATCGACATCGATGACGTCCTCGAACCCATAACGCTGCGCCGCTGCCAGGGCGGCCGGCCGCGCGGTGCCGGCCATTCCAGCCAGCCGCACTCCAGGAACCTGCACGAACTGCTGCAGCGCGAACAGCCCGAAGCCGCCACAACCGATAACGCCGACACCGAGTTGGTCGCTCATCACTTCAAATCCTTCGGTCCATCGATTCATCGGATGATGCGTGCCGGGTCTTCATGATGAAGCGTGGTAGTGATTGGTTGACACAAGCAACCACTCTCGCTTGAGCGGCACCTGACGCCGATTATCGAATGAGCGCTCAAGGCGACAGCGGGCGGGCCGCGCCGTCGGCGTTAGTGCGCAGGGTCCTGGAGGCGATGGCGGCGTCAGTCACGACTCGACCCCAATAGTGGAGAGTGCCGGCGGCCCGCGGGTGGATGCTCGCCGAACGGCGGCTACACTGACAGTTAAGTCAATCGGTGACGTTCACCCCTGCTCCCACGTTACGTCGACCGCCGCGATCCAACGGGGGACTGTAAGGGAGCGTTACGTGATATCGACCCGATTGCTCGCGCCGTTGAGAAGCGGCGGTACCGACCGGCAAGAGGCGCTTCGCATCGCGTTCGTGGGGACTTTTCCTCCGACCCAGTGCGGCCTGGCGACGTTCACCGAGTCGATGGTGCGTTCGATCAGCCACGCGGGCCGCGCGGTGCAACCCGTGGTCATCCGCCTCATCCAGCAAGGAGAACCGACCGGCGGTGCGGCGCGAGCCACGGTCGACTGGATCGTCGGCGACGCCGCGTCGCTGCATCGGGTGCGCGACACCGTCGAGGATGCCGGCGTCGTCATCCTCCAGCACGAGTACGGGATCTACGGGGGACCCGACGGCGACGAGGTCCTCGACCTGCTGCGGACAACGACGACCCCCAGCATCGCGGTGCTCCACACCGTCCTGGCCGACCCCACCCCGCACCAGCGTGCGGTGCTCGAGGAGATCATCGAGCTGGCCGATGTGACGGTCACGCAGACCGAGGCGGCGCGTTCGCGGCTCCGCAACTACGCGATCAACGATCCGGAGCGTGTCATTGTGATCCCTCACGGCGCCTGGACCGAGCCCGGCACCGGCGAGCAGCGCCACCATGACAAGCCGCTGGTGCTGAGCTGGGGATTGGTCGGACCTGGCAAGGGCCTCGAGCACGGCATCGCGGCGATGGCCAGACTCGGCGACCTGACCCCGACGCCGACGTATCTCATCGCCGGGGAGACCCATCCCAAGGTCCGAGCGGCTCAGGGGGAACGTTACCGGGAGATGCTGGCACGATCCGCCGTCGAGCTGGGCATCGCCGACCGCGTCGTCTTCGACGGCACGTACCACCCTGTCTCGTCGTTGGCCGCGCTGATCCGCAGCGCCGACGTCGTGCTCTTGCCTTATGACTCCCGCGACCAGGTCACCTCCGGGGTCCTCGTCGAGGCCCTCGCTGCCGGGAAGCCCGTCGTCGCCACGAGGTTCCCCCACGCTGTCGAAGCACTGACATCGGGGGCAGGCCTGCTCGTGCGCCACGGCGACGACGAGGCGATGGCCGATGCGCTGCGCCGGATCCTCACGCGGCCCGACCTTGCCCACGCAATGCACCAGGAGGCCGCCCGCGTGGGCGCGGGTTTGCGCTGGCCTGTCGTCGCCGAGCGGTACCTCAAGGTGATCAACGACCTGCTCGCCGATCGGATGGCAGCATGAACCTGCCGATGCCCGACCTGCGTCACCTGGTCCGGATGACCGATGACACTGGGCTCTTCGAGCACGCCCGCGCAGCGATGCCCCGACCAGCGCACGGCTATTGCAGCGACGATGCTGGGCGCGCGCTCGCCTTGACCTGCCGCTGGGACGGCCCCACTGCTGACCGGCTCAGCGAGATCTACCTGGCGTTGCTGCGGCGCCTGCACCTGGGCAACGGACGATTCGCGCTGCGCATGGGTCACGACCGCCGGTTCATCGACCGCGACGTCTCCGACGACGCCTGTGGCCGTGCGATCTTCGGCCTGGGTGTCGCCGCCGCGTCGACTGCGCCCCGCCACGTCACCGAAGGGGCTCGGGAACTGTTCTCGAAGACGACCTCGTTTCGCTCACGGTGGCCTCACGCCATGGCGTACGCTGCACTCGGCGCAGCGGCCGCGCTCGCCGACGACCCCGACCAACCCCACGCGGCCGAGCTGCTCGGCGACGCCGCGACAATGATCCAGCAGGCGACCGGCCAGCGGCACTGGCCGGAGGCGCGCTTGCGCTACGCCAACGCGCTGCTGCCCGAATGCCTGCTGGCGGCGGGAGCGATACTCAACGACACCAGATTCGAGCGGACGGGGTTGCGGCTCCTGGACTGGCTCGTCGCCGAGGAGACGGCGCCCGAGGGTCACTTCAGTTTCACGCCGACCCATGGCTGGACCGCCGGCGAACCGCGACCAGCGTTCGACCAGCAACCGATCGAGGCGGGCGCCATGGCCGATGCCGCGGCGCGGGCGTTCACCGTGACCGGCGAGGCCGACTGGGCCGAAGTGACGATCCGGTCAGCCCAGTGGTTCACCGGTCGAAACGACCTCGGCGTCGCCATGTTCGACCGTCGAACCGGCGGATCCTTCGACGGGCTGCAGGTCGACGGGCCCAACGTCAACCAGGGCGCCGAGTCGACCATCGCGTTCCTCACGGCACTCCGACGAGCGCATGAGGTGGCTTCCCCCCGGGCCCAGGTCTTCGTCGCATGACCCCCGCCGACCGGCTCGCGCCGTCGCGGGGTGACCCGCCCGAGATGTTCCTGCGCCATCCCGACAATCCGATCATCACCGCCGGTGACGTGCCACGGATGGTCAACGCCGTGTTCAACCCCGGTGCGACGGTCTTCGAAGGCGAGACCCTCCTGCTGTTGCGGGTGGAGGACCGCACCGGCCTGTCCCATCTGGTGGTCGCCCGAAGCCCCGATGGCTACGGCAACTGGACCGTGGAGCGCGATCGGGGAATGGTCGCGGCGACCTCGACCTTAGAGGAGCACTGGGGCGTCGAGGACCCCCGGATCACCCAGGTCGGCGACGAGTACCTCATCGTGTACACCGGTTTCTCCACCACTGGACCGCTGGTCCTGCTCGCATCGACACGCGACTTCGTACACTTCGACCGTCGCGGCGTCCTTCAGCCCCCGGAGGACAAGGACGCCGCGTTGTTCCCGACCACCTTTGACGGCCGGTGGGCGCTGATCCACCGGCCGATGGCACAGATGCCGGGAATCGGAGCGCACATCTGGCTGTCGTGGAGTCCCGATCTCCGCCACTTCGGCGACGGTAAGGTCCTGCTACCGGCCCGTCGCGGCGGGTGGTGGGACGCCAACAGGGTGGGTCTGGGCCCCCCGCCGATGCTGACCCACGCCGGGTGGCTCGTCTGTTACCACGGCGTCCGCACGACCGTGGCGGGAGCCATCTACCGTCTCGGGCTCGCGCTCCTCGACCGCGACGACCCGACCCGGGTGATCGCTCGTGGCAACGAGTGGGTGTTCGGTCCGTCGGCGAGCTACGAGCGCTCCGGCGACGTGGCCGATGTCGTGTTCCCGTGCGGCTGGATCCTCGACGACGACGTCGACACGATCCGGATGTACTACGGCGCGGCCGACAGTGTCGTATGCCTCGCCACGGCCAGCCTCGAGGCGCTGCTCGACCACGTCATGACCCACCCCTGTGCCGACGGCGAGTCGTCCCACCCTCCCGGGCTCGCCCCCGGTATCGGCGGCTGACGGTGGCTACTTGACAGCGGCGGACCCCACCCGTTCGGCGACCTCGACGAGATGGTTGCCGATCCGCGCGTATCGACGGTAGATCTCCGCCAGGCGATGACCTGGCGAAGATTGAGTTGCAACCCGCCGGCTGCGTTCATCGCGCAGCTGGTCAAGCAGTAGCCGCGCTTGGGGCGGCGTCGGTCCACCGCGCATGATCGACACGCTATCTCGGCTCAGGCGGCGCGGAGCAGTTTTCGGCCGCTATCCAATCGCCTGGCGCAACACCTGGTCGTGGGCAGCAAGCGCGGCCCGCATGCCATCGGCGTCGGCCTCCCACCGACGGGTCGACCCCTCAACGTCGGTGAACAGAAACGTCACCACGCCCGAAGGAGCAGCCGCCGAAGGAGCGGACACCCGCGCAGAATGGCACAAGAAGCACTGTCCCATCTCGAACATGGCCGGAATATGGCGTGCGAGCCCCAACGCCGTCGGTTCGAGAGGTGATGAGGTGTATGCCTGGTCTGCCTCGCGGGATCCGGCGATCCGGCGGCCGGGGTCGCGGCGGCGATATGGGCCACGGTGTGCGGCCAGCGGTGACACGATGTTGACGTGGGCGATGATCGGGACGGCCGCGGGGGTAACGACCCAAGTCGTGATTCCGGCGGGTCAGTCGATGAGCTGCTGGATCGGGCGGTGGCGGCTATCAACCGTGGTGATCGGGGGGCCGCCACTGCGCTGGCCGGGCAGGTGTTGGCCGCCGACGGGGGCAACGCCGATGCCGGGGACCTTCTCACCGTGCCCGGCAGTGGTGGTGAGATCCGGCGGTTGACGATTCTGTTCGCCGACCTGGTGGATTCGACGGCGCTGTCCACCCGGGTGGAACCGGAAACCTATCGGACGGTGGTGGGCCGCTACCGCGATCAGGTGCTGGGCATCGTGAACCGCTATGAGGGCCATGTCGGCTCCACCAAAGGCGATGGGCTGCTGGCCGTGTTCGGTCACCCCACCGCTCACGAGGACGACGTGCGCCGGGCGGTGTTGGCGGGGTTGGAGATCACCCGCGAGGTAGCCAGGTTAAGCGAGCAAGCCCAGCGCCGGTTCGGGGTGGACATCAATGTGCGGGTCGGGGTGCACCGGGGGCTGGTGTATCTGGACACCGCCCAGGACGACGTGTACGGGCTGGCGGCCAATCTGGCGGCCCGGGTGTCGGCCCTGGCGCCCCCGGGCACGGTGGTGGTCTCCGACGCCGTCGCACCCCTGGTTGGCGAGGCGTTCGAGCTGCAGGCCCGCCCGCCCGCCACGGTCAAAGGTGTCGAGGGGCTGATCGCCCATCACCTGGTGCTGGGTGAGCGGGCCGACGCGGGCCGGGTGGGGGTGGGCCGTGGTCGGCTGGTGGGCCGCGACCGTGAGCTGGCGTGGCTGCAGAAGAGTTGGGCGCGCGCGCAGGCGGGCACGTTGGGCATCGCGGGGGTGGTGTTTCGCGGTGAGCCCGGCATCGGGAAGTCGCGGTTGGCGGCGGCGGCCGTCGGGCTGGTCGAGGGTTCGGGGGCGGTGGTGTTGGAGTTGCTCGGGTCGCCGTTTCACACCGACGCCGGCCTGCACCCGGTGCGCACCCTGATCGAACGCCGCTGCGGCATCGGACGCTCCACCGATCCGGGTGAGCGACTGCGGCTGCTGCAGGCCGAGGTGGCGGCCCAGTCGCTGGACGCGGCGCGGGTGGTGCCGTTGTTGGCGCCGGTGCTAGGGATTGGCGGCGAGGCGGGCTATGAGCCGGTGGCCGCCGAGGGCCGCGACCTCTATGAGCTGATCGCGGCGGCGGTGCAAGAGTATCTGCAGGCCTGTGTCGGCGGCGCCGGGCTGCTAGTGGCCGAGGATGCGCAGTGGTTTGATCCGTCCACCCTGGAGGTGCTCGGCTCGCTGCTGACAGTGGCCCAGGGGAGGCTGCTGGTGGTGATCGCCGGGCGGGCCGGGGGCTGGCTGCCGGGCGGCTGGCCGGTCAAGGTATTTGAGCTGACACCGTTGACCGACGAGCAGGCCGATGAGCTGATCACCGCCTTGGATCCAAGCCTGACGCCGGAGGATCGGGCGGTGGTGCGCGCCCGCTGTGACGGCATCCCGTTGTACATCGAGCAGCTCGTCAAGGGGGTGCGCGAGAAACCGGCCGACGGCTCGGCCGAGACGCGGGTGCCGGATGCGCTGTATGAGCCGTTGGTCGCCCGGTTGCACGGCGGCGCGAACCTGATGCGGGTGGTGGAGGTGGCAAGCGTCATCGGCCGCGACGTTGATCGCGCCCTGTTGTGCTCGGTGGTGGGTCTCGGTGGGGACGAGGTCGACGACGTGATCGACGAACTCGAGGACGCGCTGGTGCTTGAGCCGTGGGGCACCGACGGCTGGCGGTTTCGCCACGAGTTGCTGCGCGAGGTGGCCACCGAGGTGGCGCCGCCGAGTGTGCGCCGGGGTTTGCATGCCAAGGTGGCCAATGCCCTGGTGCACGGTGTGGCAGCTGGCGGCCCGGACTGGGGGCTGGTCGCTGGCCACTACGAGAAGGCGCAGCGGTTCGACGCGGCGGCCCGGGCCTACCAGGAGGCCTCAGCGGCTGCCCGGCGCCGCGGCGCGCTGGCCGAGGCGCGCACCGACCTGACCCTTGCGTTGGCCGCGCTGGACCGCGCCACACCCGGCGCAGAGGGCGGCCGCAGCGAAATGGCCCTGCAGTTAGAGCGGGGATTCCTCACCGCCGCCATTGAGGGCTATCAAACCCGCGCCACCGTCGGCGACTTCGAGCGGTGCCTGCAGCTGTGCGGGACCGACCTAGGGGACGACGAACTGGTCGTAACATTGTTCGCCCTGGCGGGCTACTATGCCCTGCGCGCTGACCTGCGCCGGGCCGCCCGGGTGCTCGAGGCGCTGCGCGCGGGCCTCAGGTACGGGCGGCCGTGGCTGCGTCCGGTGATCGAGGTCGGGTTGGGGTTGGTGGCGTGGCTTCGCGGCGAGTTCGATGCCGCCTGCTCCCACCTCGAGCGGGCCACGAGGGGGCTGGCCGCAGCAGACCAGCACGAGATCGACGCGGTGTGGATCCAGCCCGACGAGCCGGTCGCGTCGGCGCACGTCTACCTGGCCTTGGTCGGCCTCGTGCGAGGCGATCTCCCCGGCGCCGAGGCCGAGCTGGCGCAGGTGGCGTGCCGGGCCGAGAGGCTCGGCTTCCCCCAGGGTCCGTACGTGCGCGCGATGGCATGCTACGTGAAGATCTGGCTGCGCATCGAAGCCGGTCAGCTCGACCATGCCGCGGCGTTGGCGGCCGACCTGACCAGTCAGGCCGAGCGGCACGGCTTCGACGCAATTCGGCTGTTGGGAGGTGCCGATCAAGCCGCTGTCAGCGCCCTGGCCGCGCTGGATACCGACGACCTTGACGCGACCGCGCTGTCGGCCCAGATCGCGACCATGACCACCTTCGTCGAAACGTTGCGCACGGTCGGGCTGAACATCTACGCCGCCTTCCATGACAGCGTGGTGGCGCGGCTGATGCTCGCCGCCGGGCAACCCGACCAGGCCCGCGCCCGCCTGGACGCCGCGCTGCGTTTGGCCCGCGACACCGGGATGCATTACTACGACGCCGAACGACTTCGGCTGCGCGCCCACACCCACACCGACCCCGACGCCCGCCACGCCGACCTCGACGCCGCCCTGAAGCTGGCCCGCCGCCAGGGCGCGACCCTGTTCGAATTGCGTGCCGCACTCGACGACTACGAGCTACGCGGCCAGCCCGCCCACGCCGCCCTCGCCGACATCGTCAGCCGCTTCCCCGTCAACAACGCCTGGCCGGAACTGGCACGGGCACAGGCCGCACTGGATCTGATCTGAGGCGAGTTGGGCCATCGTGTGCCTGATGGCAATAGGGGTGCGACGAAACTGCGGAGTTGATGGAGCTGTTCTCGACACAACGGGAGTTCTCGGCGTACGGCCCGTCACACTGGGCCATCATCGCCGTGTTCGCGATTGGCGCTGCGCTCCTGATCTGGATCGGACGCAGGCAGACCGAATCGCAAGCCCGGTGCCTAGGCCGCATCCTCGGGGCACTGACTGCCGCGATATTCGGCGTGGTGCTTGTGTATTCGCTGATCCCGCCCACCATCGGCAGGTCGGTACCGCTGAACCTGACCGATCTCGCGACCGCCACTGCGGCCTACGCATTGTGGTCGCAGCGACACTGGGCCTTCGCCCTCACGTACTACTGGGGCCTCGTTCTGAGCACACAGGCGTTGACCTCACCGGTTCTGACTGGTCCGGATTTCCCCGACCACCACTTCCTCGGCTTTTGGGCGATTCACCTGCTCGTCGTCTGGGCAGCCATCTACCTCACGTGGGGCCGCAGGATGCGGCCCCGGTGGCGCAGCTACCGCATCGCGATCCTGGTAACCGTGATCTGGGCAGCAGCTACCTTCACTTTCAACCGCATCACCGGCACCGACTACGGCTTCCTCAACGGAAAACCCCGCACCCCAAGCCTGCTGGACGTAATCGGCCCCTGGCCCGTGTACCTACTGACTGCAACCACTCTCATACTCATCGTGTGGGCCCTGATGACATGGCCGTGGGTCCGTTCAGGCGAATCCCGGGGTCGACGAGTTGGTAACGGGTCGGCAGGCGTTGTACCAAACAGTCGCTGAAACAATCTGGAGCATCGACCGACTCGCCGCTGCGGCTGACCCAGCCGGGATTTGCTTCTGAGACGAACATTTGGGATAACCGGAGGCCGGGAAATGACGCGGTGACGGTCTCGCCAATGACTGTCTCATTTATGACCTGACCTTGCTGCGGTCGGTGCATCCATTGTCTCGCATGTGCAGACTCGCTCAGGTTCGCCAAGACCTGCAATTGTTCGGGCATGCCGCCCGTTCTCCTGACGTGAATTTGCGTCACACCTGTCCGGCGTCGCCCGGGACCAGGGCACAATGCCAGCCTCCTGCGAACCGACTTTCGGCTATCTAGCACTGTGCTTACGTGTAAATCGCGCCGTGGCAAACGATGACCGAAGGCGCCGCCGGAGCAAGAGGGCGCCATCATCCTCGGCAAAAGGCCAGAATCCAGCGACAGAGGCACTGGCCAGTTAACTAGTAAACCTAGCTAACGTGACCAAATACGTGACCATCGGGCATGAAAACGACCCCCAGAGTCTCCTCCGGGGGCCATTTCCGCTGGTAGCGGGGACAGGATTCGAACCTGCGACCTCTGGGTTATGAGCTAACCGGTCGCGGTCTTCCCCAATACACTCGGTCTCATAGCTGCAGGTCAGCGACGTTCAGCCGTCCAACCTGTCTCACCTCGTCCCGCTCGTTCGCATCGGTTCCACCGTGTTCCGTGTCCAAATCCGTGGCCACCACACCGCCTCGCCGTCTCAGGGCTAATCGGCAGACCTCGGTCCGAGATCGAGAACCGAGTGCCCACGAGCTCAACAGAACTCCGCGGCTGGCTCGACTGGATCAGCACCTCGTGCGCCGAAGCGGCCGCCTGGCTTACCAACGACGCGTTCGTGGCCGCGCACGCGTCGCGGGTCAAGCGGCTGACATGACGAATAACTGAAATCGATTGGTATTGATGACAATTGCCACCAGTAGAACGCTGACAGATCGATGACAGCGGACGTTTGGTTCGGTCGTTGGCAAATCAAGTTGTTTGGCTGTGACGAAGACGTGCGACAGAGTGTTGGCCTCGCGCTGGTTCCTCGAGGCTTCCCTCGCCGGCGCCGGCGGCGGTCGTCACGCCGGTCAGCGCCGGGTCTGATCTTGGTGCATTCGCGCCCGCGGAGCCCGCGCCTGCGCAAAGATCGTTGACGTGCTCGCCCTTGAGTTGATCGTCCGCGTCGGCCTGGCGACCGTCCTGGGACTTGCGATCGGGATCGAACGCCAGTGGCGGTCCCGGATGGCGGGTCTGCAGACGATGGCCCTGGTCAGCATGGGGTCGGCGCTGTTTCTGATCCTGGGCGCCTACACCTTCCACCGCGACACCGACCCCACCCGGGTGGCCGCCCAAATCGTGACCGGCATCGGTTTCCTCGGCGCCGGGGTCATCATGAAACAGGGCATGTCGGTGACCGGGCTGAACACCGCCGCCACGTTGTGGGCGACCGCCGCGGTGGGCGCGCTGGCAGGAGCCTGGGCCTGGCGGGAGGCCCTCGCCGGGGCCGCGATCATCATCGCCGCGAACAGTTTCCTGCATCCGCTGGCCGCGCGGATGGACCGTGTGCACTCCACGGCGGGCCGTGAGATACCCCCGGCCGACTACCTGCTGGAACTGGCCTGCGCACCCGACGCGGAGCAGACGGCCCGCAACGAGATCGTCCAGGCCGTCAATCAGCCGGGCCTGCAGCTGCACTCGCTGCGTTTCGTCGAGGGCGCCCCATCCGACCAGATCGGGCTCCGCGCCGAGGTGTCAGCCGCATCCCGCGACGACACCCTGCTGGAAAACGCGGTGCGGGCGTTGAGCGTGCAGCCCGGTGTCAGGTCGGTTCGCTGGGCGATCCAGAACGTCGCCGCCGCGGATTGGCTCGGCAGGGGCTCGGATTAGTCGCTGCTGGCGCTTTCCTGCAGTTTGGCCATCACCTGGTCGAGGTTGAAGCTGGCGGACCGTTGCCGCTGCGGGAATTCGACGAGCGTCTGCAGCATCTGGCCGACATAGTCCTGGGCTGGAATGAACAGGAAGATGTGGTTAAGGACCCAGTCCCAGTAGGTGTTCGAGGTGATGTCGGCCCGCTCGTACGGGTCGGTGCGCAGGTTGAACACTTTCGGGAAGCGCAGCTCGGTGAACGGCTCGGCCCACACTTGCAGGGTGCCCGGGCAGCGCTGTTCCATGAACACGAACTTCCAGTTGTCGTAGCGCAGCGCGGTCAGGTCACACTCGTCGGAGACGTAAAAGAAATGCTGGCGCGGGCTCTCCTCGGCCGCGCCGGTGATGTAGGCCAGCTGGTCGTGCCCGTCGAGGTGCACCTTGTAGGTCGTGCCACCCAGATCGGTTCCAGCGCGCAGCTTCTCGGCGATGTCGGGCACACCGGCCGCCGACAGCAACGTGACGAACCAGTCGTTGTGGCTGACGATTCCGGTGAGCACCCGCCCGGCCGGGACACGCGCCGGCCAGCGCACCAGTGCCGGGACCCGGTAGGCACCCTCCCAATTCGAGTTCTTCTCGCTGCGGAACGGCGTCATCGCGGCGTCGGGCCAGGAGTTGATGTGTGGACCGTTGTCGGTGGAATACATGACGATGGTGTCTTCGGCGATACCCAGCTCGTCGAGCAGATCCAGCAGATCACCCACGAGGTCGTCATGATCGAGCATGGTGTCGTGGTATTCGGACTGCCAGCGCCCGGCCCGGCCCACGCTCTCGGGTTTGGGATGGGTGCGAAAGTGCATGTGGGTGGAGTTGAACCACACGAAGAATGGCCTGTCGGCTTCGTGCTGGCGTTTAATGAAATCGACTGCGGCGTCCCGGAACTCGTCGTCGCAGGTCTGCATCCGCTGCTTGGTCAGCGGGCCGGTGTCCTCGATGCGCTGGGTGCCGTCGGGGTTGGCCCAGGTGTGCAGCACCCCGCGCGGCCCGTACTTCTCCCGGAACGCGGGGTCTTTGGGATAGTCCGGCAGCTCGGGCTCCTCCTCGGCGTTGAGGTGATACAGGTTGCCGAAGAACTCGTCGAAGCCGTGCATGGTTGGGCAAGTGCTCGTCGCGGTCGCCGAAGTGATTCTTGCCGAACTGGCCGGTCGCATACCCGTGGGCCTTCAACGCCCTGGCGATGGTCGGATCTTGGGGCTGCAGCCCCAGCTTGGCGCCCGGCACACCCACCCTGGTCAGCCCGGTGCGGTAGGGGTTCTGCCCGGTGATAAACGCCGCACGCCCGGCGGTGCAGCTCTGCTCGCCGTAGTAGTCGGTGAACCGCACCCCCTCGGCGGCGATCCGGTCGATATTGCGGGTTCGGTATCCCATCACCCCGTCGGTGTAGCAACTCAGATTGCTGATTCCGATGTCATCGCCCCAGATGATCAGAATGTTCGGATTATCACTCACGGCAGCCCCTAACGACTTCGGAGCGCAGACTTCGACCCGACCTCAACCCAGATTTCGCCCCTGCCCAATCCCCGGCCAGAGCCTTTTGGCCCCCAACAGGACGCACCCTTCGGTGCGCGCAGCTCAATCGTGAAGCGCCCGCTGCTCCTCGATGAATCCTGAGCGGAGCAAAATCAATGCGCTGACCACCAACACCCAAACGGGAAACGCAAGCGTCAGCCACATACTCACGTCGCCCGCGATCAGCAACGCCAGCGCCACCAGATAGCTGACGACGACCAGCCATCGCGGCATCAGCCCGGTCTTGAGCCAGATGGTGGCCAACGAAATCATGAATACCGCCGCCATCCGGATGGCGTAGGTCTTGGCGGCCGACACCACGATCATCTTGCCGAACGCAACCACTTCGGCATGCACGGCGGGATCAGTGAAGCCCCGGTTGCTGGCTACTAGCGCGGCGGCGACTGCGGTCGAGACGAACATCATCGCCAAAAACAGCAGACCGCTGCCCAGGAACACCGTCGCGAAGAACCGATCCTCGTAGCGCCCGAGGTTGTCCCGCATCACTCCGATAAACCACAGGAAGCTGATGCCGGCGAACGGCATCAACTTCGTCGCGGTCAGAATGCCGTCACGTTCGGAGTCGAGCCAAGCCGTCGGGTCGCCCAGTCCTTCGGGCATCCTGACCCGGATCAGGATCAGCGTGGCGCCAAGGAGCACAGCGGACAGCACCCCGGCCAGGGCCGCCGCTCGCGGCGTCGTCAACTGGTGCAGGCTTGGCCCTGCTGCGTGGGCGGGAACGTTGGGTGTGAACACCGCGTCATCGTGTCAGACCCGCCGCGCCCGTGCGCGATTTCAGGTCCGGGTGCCAGGAAACCGGGCTGCAATTCAAGGAATTCACTTTCGGCGTCAACGGGCTATCGGCTAGCGCCGATACGCTCCAACGATCACGTTCGTTCCTTCGGTGTGAGCACGAGGTTGGCGACGGCTGTGGTGACGAGGAGATGAAGCGGTTAGTCGTTGGGTTTGGTCCTGGGCTGCGGGCCCGGGCGGTGTTATGGCGCTCGCGGCAGTACCCGCAACGGTCGCGACGATCCAGACGCCGGCAGCGACCGCCGCTTACGCCGTGCGCGGTTTAATCAGGAGCCGTTAGCAACACAAAGCGCCAGCACCACCCCACGCGATAGTGGGGTCTGTGCGATCACACCGTTATTCGGCGCTCCGGTGGGCTGTCGGTTGGCGTGTCGTCTTCTTGCTGGCAGAGTCGAATGCCCGGCGCAGCGGTGAGACTGTGCAGGACCAGACTGAGCGTGACGATCACCACCACGGCCTGAGTGATCAACGTGCCCTGTTGTATCTCGCCTTCCTGGATCACGATCAGGCCAAGCACGAGTGTTCCAATTCCCCGGGGGCCGAACCATCCCATGAACAGTTTGCTGCGCCTCGGCAAACCGCTACCAGCCAATGCGATCGCGAGTGATGCGATACGTACCACGATCAACGCGAGAGCTGCGAAAACAACAACTCGCCAACCAGCGTGGCGCCAGGCCGGCACGACTGCCACCGCACCGAAAAGCGCGAACACCAGCAGTTCCAGAAGTTGGCCAGCCGCGTCGGAGACCTGTGTCGCCGCCGCCTGGGTACCGCTGCGGCGCGAAACAACTGCGTAGGCCAACCCACCGACGAAGGCGGTGACAAACCCGCTGCCGTGCAAGCGCTCGCCAAGCCCGAAGCAGACGAGCGCGAGCGCCAGGGTCGCCAGCTGCGCCCAGGTGCCCAGTTGCGACTCGGCACGCCTGATACTCCCGTGCTGTACGTTCATGCCCAACAGCAGACGGGCGGGCACCGGCACGTCGGCGCCCTTGATGTGCACGAATTCCGGCTCACCCAGCGCCGCCGTATTCGCCACTAGCCGCGCGGTGGATTCGCTGAGCATCACCCCGCCCGGCGGAGCCACCGATTCCATCCGCTGCGCCATCCCCACCTGTTCGCCGATGGCTGTGTAACCGAAAGCGCCCGAACCGATCTCACCGGCGATCACTTGGCCTGAGTTCAGACCCACGCGCAATTGCAGGTTGAGTCCGTCCCGGTCTTTGACCGCGACGGCCAGCCGTGCGCCCTCCTCCTGGATCCCTTGCGCCGCAAGGCAAGCGCGGACCGCGTGGTCTTCCAACGCAACTGGCGCGCCAAACACCGCCATGATGCCGTCGCCGGTGAACTTGTCGACTGTCCCCCCGTAACGCTGCACGGCTCCCGCGCAGCGGTGCGAGGTCGGCCATGATCTCGCGCAGCCGCTCGGCGCCCACCGCGGCGGCGATGTCCATGGAGTGCGCCACATCGGTGAACAACACGGTCACCTGCTTGTACTCCGCACGGCTGCCCTGCTCGGTGACCGGTGCACCGCAGCCGTCACAGAATCGCGCACCCTCGCGCGGCTCGGTGCCACACGCGTGACACGCGGTCACTGCGGTCATCCGTCCTTTCGCCGCTTCCACCCCCGGGAGTTTTCCGGTTCACAAGCGTAGGGCGATAGACGCTTCGCAGGAGAGGTTTAATCAGGCCGTCCCGGTCGATGGCCTAATGCGATGGGCGAAGCTTTGCGGCCCACCGGGACTACGGGACCACACACCAGCTTTCACCAGTCGCGACAGTTCAGGTCGGCGGAGCCACAATGCGACGCGCTGCCTCGATGGCGGCTGCGCGTCGTGCGGCGATGATCGCAGGATCGGCAGTGACGGCGTCGGGATGTGGCGATTGCGCCCACGCCAGGGCGATGCCGAACAAAAGGACGAGCAGGTCCATCGGCTGCCAGGACGCGTCCACATGACCGGCGACCTGGGCGGCTTCGATGCTGGCGATGTCTCGGGCCAGGACCGATTCTGGATCATCGATCGGGGGCGGGTCGAGGGCAGCGAATCCCTCCAAGTTGGCCCACGTCATCATGCGCAGATGCTCGGGCCGTCGGCAGGCCAGGTCGTAGATGTCGCCGACAAACTCCGGTAGTGCATCCGAACGCAGTGTGACGGCGGCGAAGAACTCGGCCGCATCGGTGGCGACGACGCTGCGGAACAGAGTTTCCTTGTCGCGAAAGTGGGCGTAGAGCCGCTCCTTGCTGGCGTCGGCAGCCTTGGCGATCCGGTCGATCCGGGCGCCGGCCAGCCCATATTGGGCGAACTCAGATCGCGCGGCGCCCAGTATCGTCTCGCGTAGTTCGCTGGTGGTGCGCACAGAAAGATGATATCGCATACGAACTAGTTCGTTTGGTATATTGATGACAGGCCCATCGAACAAGAGTTGAGGATGTCGTGACTAAGCCGGTAGATCAGCCATTAGATATCGCCGCCGTGATGAACCATCCGCCGCGAGTGCGGAAACTGCGCGGTGCGCTGGACCGGGCTCACGACGGCATCGCTCCCCTCATCGACCTAACCAGGCCCTACGTGACCGGCCTGGAGACGCTGCCCGCCGACGGTCGATTCCTGTTGGTGGGCAACCACACTCAATTCATCGGCGGCGAGGTGTTGCTGGTTCCGCACTTCGTGCGCCGCGCGATCGGCACCCGGGTCCGGCCACTGGCCGATCGCAGGTTCGGGCGGCGGCGCGGATTCAGCCACGACCTGATGACCGCGTACGGCGGCGTTGTCGGTGCCCCGGACACCGCGCGAGAACTGATGCGGCACAACGAGACCATCCTGGTGTTCCCAGGCGGAGGCCGAGAGATAGCCAAGTTCAAGGGCGAGGAGTACCACCTGAATTGGCGTGGCCGTTCCGGGTTCGCCCGCATCGCCGTGGAAAACGACTACCCCATCGTCCCCGTCGGCCTGGTCGGCGGCGACGACGTGTACAAGAGCCTGGTCTCTCGCGACAGTCTGCTGGGCCGGCTCAGCCGGACCATCAGCACCAGGCTGACGGGCGATTCCGACATGGCGATGCCGTTGATGCGGGGCGTCGGGCCTACCCTTATCCCCCGCCCGCAGCGGATGTACCTAAGCTTCGGCGAGCCGATCGACACCACGAAACCGGAAGACGTATCGACGGAAAACTGGGTGGAGTCGGTCCGCGAAAACACCCGGCGATCGCTAGAGGCGATACTTGCCGACCTGCTTGCCGTGCGCGCAGACGATCCTTTCCGCGAACTCAACCCCCTGGCCTGGTCCGGCGCGGTCAGGTCCGGCTGAACCCGTTGTGCTGCAAACAGTTTCGTAGCAACCGCCGACCGCGCGCGGCCTCATCGCGGCTATGCACATTATTTGTGTGGAGTCATATAGCTCCGCACTAGCGGTCGGTACAGGTAGTTTCTTCAGACCAGGTTTGTCGAAGGAGCTGCAATGGGGTTCATCCAGCCCAACCTGCCCGTCGTCGACATGGCCGAGTGGAGCAAGCTTCCGCGCGCCGAACGGATCGTGCCGATGGCACGCCACATCGCCGAGAACGGGTTCGGCACCCCGCTGATCATGCATGTGATGTACGGCGTGAAGATCGCGCTGTACATCCTGGGCGCATGGCTGTGCGCGTGGTCCACGACGGGTATCGGGGGCTTCGCCGATGTCGCGGCCTGGTGGACGGAACCGATCGTTTTTCAGAAGGCCGTTCTGTTCACGATGCTGTTCGAAGTCGTCGGCCTCGGTTGTTGCTTCGGGCCGCTCGCCGGGCGCTACTTCCCGCCGATGGGTTCGATCCTGTACTGGCTGCGGCCCGGCACCATCCGGTTGCCACCGTGGCCGAACCGGGTGCCGATGACCAAGGGCAGCAACAGAACCCCGTTCGACGCGGTGCTCTACGGCGTCCTTCTCGCGCTGCTCGCGATCGCGCTGGTGTCCGACGGCAGCGGCCCTATACCGGCTCTGCACTCGGAGATCGGCGTGCTGCCGCGCTGGCACACCGTCGCAATCCTGGCGGTCCTGGCCGTGCTCGGCCTGCGCGACAAGATCATCTTCCTGGCGGCCCGCGGCGAGGTGTACGCGCCGTTGGCGCTGGTCTTCCTGTTCTCCGGGGCCGACATCATCGTCGGGGCCAAGGTGGTGTTCATGGTGATCTGGCTGGGCGCGGCGACCTCGAAGCTGAACCGGCACTTCCCGTTCGTGATCTCCACGATGCTGGCCAACAACCCGTTCATCCCGTCGGGGCCGCTCAAGCGGTCAATGTTCAAACGCTATCCGGATGATCTGCGGCCCAGCGGGCTGGCGGGCTTCATCGCCCACTTCTCCACCGCGGTCGAGGGTCTGGTGCCCCTGGTGTTGTTCTTCTCGCACGGCGGCTGGCCGACGGCCATCGCCGCGTTCGTGATGATCGTGTTCCACCTGAACATCCTGCTGGCCTTCCCGATGGGTGTGCCCTTGGAGTGGAACGTGTTCATGATCTTCGGGGTGCTGTGGCTGTTCGTCGCGCACGCGCAGTTGGGACTGTCGGATATCACGAACCCGGTGCCGATTGTCGTGCTGTTCGTGGTCGTCGCCGGAACCGTCGTGATCGGAAACCTGTACCCGCGCAAGGTTTCCTTCCTGCCCGGCATGCGCTATTACGCCGGCAACTGGGACACCACGGTGTGGTGCGTGAAGCCGTCCGTCGACGACAAGTTCCGCACCGGCTCCCGCGCGCTCGGCCCGATGCAGCATTTGCAACTCGAGCGGTTGTACAAGAGCAAGGAGGAGACCCTGGTCCCGTTGCACCTCGCCTTCGCGTTCCGCGGGATGAACACCCACGGCCGCGCGCTGTACACCCTGGTGCACCGCGCGCTGGCCGGCTACAACGAGGACGACTACAACCTGTGCGAGGGCGAGACCCTGTGCGCGGTGGTCCTGGGCTGGAACTTCGGCGACGGGCATCTGCACAACGAGTGCTTGATCGAGGCGCTACAGCAGCGGTGCGGGTTCGAGCCCGGCGACGTGCGGGTGGTGATTCTCGACGCGCAACCCATCCACAAGCAGACCCAGGAGTACCGGCTGGTCGACGCGGCGACCGGCGAGTTCGAGCGCGGCTACGTCAACGTCGCCGACATGGCCGACGCTCAGCCGTGGGCCGATGACCTACCGATACACGTTCACCGCGGCGCGGGTGCCGTCAGCGATTCCTGACCCGGTGCACCACGACCACGACGACGAGGACTCCGACTCCGGCCAGCGACGCCGTCACCACGGGTTTCCTGACGAATGCGATTACCCGGACCTTGAGATCGTCGGCGAGGCGGCGGGGATTGGCGCGCTCAGCAAGTGAGTCGACGGTGGCCGCGAGCTGTTCGCGGGCCACGTCGATGTCCTGCTTGATGGAGTCGGGGTCCCGGTCCGCCACGTGTCTGTCCTCCAAATCCCCCAGTCGGCCTCCTGCACCTGAGGCACTACCCTAGTGCCTCGGATGAAGGAGGCTCCGTTGAGCCGAAAGGGGAAGCACGTTGACCAAGACCACGCGGCTGGCGCCCGGTGACAAGGCGCCCGCGTTCAGCCTGCCCGACGCTGACGGCAACAAGGTGTCGCTGTCCGACTACAAGGGGCGCCGTGTCGTCGTCTACTTCTACCCGGCGGCCTCGACGCCGGGATGCACCAAGCAGGCCTGCGATTTCCGCGACAACCTGCACGACCTCAACGACGCCGGCCTCGATGTCGTCGGCATCTCCCCCGACAAGCCGGAGAAGCTGGCAAGGTTCCGTGACGCGGAAGGGCTGACGTTCCCGCTGCTGTCCGATCCCGACCGCAAGGTGCTGACCGCCTGGGGCGCCTATGGCGAAAAGCAGATGTACGGCAAGACCGTTCAGGGTGTCATCCGCTCGACCTTCGTCGTCGACGAAAAGGGCAAAATCGCGGTCGCGCAATACAACGTGAAGGCCACCGGCCACGTCGCGAAGCTGCGCCGGGATTTGGACATCTAGCTGTTATTCGGGGTAGTCACCGGTCTCCAGGTCTTCGAGCAGGCTTGGATGAATCGGGTTCCATCCGAATCGCTGACGGGTCAGTGCGCTCGACGAGGGCTGGTCGACGGCGAAGATGGCGCCCAGGGGGCCGAAAGTCTCGGCCGGAGCGGAGTCGACGGGAACACCGAGCCGGCGGCCGATCACTTCGGCGATTGCGCGCATCGGGTCTGCTTGGTCACCGACCGCGTGCAGCGCCGAGCCGGGCGGCGCCTGCTCGAGGGCGAGCCGGAACAGGGACGCTGCATCGTCTCGGTGTACGGCGGGCCAGCGTTGCTCGCCGTCGCCGACGTAGGCCGACACGCCGCTGTAGCGTGCGGCCTGGATCAGGATGCTGGCAAACCCGTAACACGGCCACCGGCGTCATGGACCGATCGCGGTAGCCGCACGACAGAAGACCGAACACCGCGCCCGGCCAGATCGATGACGGCTTGGCCGGTGCGGCCGCGTCCGGCCACCGGACCCTCGGTGGTGAAGGGGTCGTCTTCGGTGCTCGGACGTCCGGGTGCTGCCGGGGTACCGCCCGCGAGCACCAGCGGCTTGCCAGTGTCGACGAGCGCCTCGCCGAGCGCGGCGACCGCATCGGCTTCAGCTTGGACAGCGTTCCCGATACCGGTGAAGTCGTGCGAGAACGCCAGGTAGATGACACCGTCGGCGTCGCTCGCCGCCTTCTTCAGGAGGTCGAGGTCGTCGATGTCGCCGCGCAGCGGCTGCGCGCCGAGTCCGCTGATGGTCGCGGCCGAGGCCGCCGATCGGGCCAGACCCACGACCTGATGATCCGCGGCGATCAGTTCCGAGACGACCGCTGAGCCGATTCCCCCGCTGGCACCGGTAACGAGCACACGCATGAGTGTTTCCTTCAGCTGATGAGACTATGGTCCCATCACCCTACACCCTGTGACGGAACCCTAGTCCCATCACTAGAGTAGGGGCCATGGCTCGTTGGCGGCCCGACGCACGCGAACGCTTGGTCACCGCGGCATTGGATCTGTTCAACGAGCACGGATACGACCAGACCACCGTCGCGCAGATCGCCGAGCGTGCCGGCCTGACGAAGAGCACGTTCTTTCGACACTTCCCGGACAAGCGCGACGTGTTGGCGGCCGGCCAGGACGCCATCGCGCAACTGCTCCGTGAGGGCATCGCCGCAGCGCCCGCCGACGCGACGCCGCTGGCCGCCGTGTGCTCGGGCTTGAAGTCGGCGGCGGCGGCGTTTACGTCCTTCAACCGTGAACTCGCGCCGAAGCTGAGGGCGGCAATCGCCGCCAGCGCCGAACTACAGGAACGCAACGCACTCAAGCACATTGGGCTCGCCGCCGCGATGACAGACGCGCTCCAAGCCCGTGGCGTCGCACCGCCGACTGCAACACTGGCAGCCGAGCTCGGCGCCTTGGCATTCAAAACCGCCTACACTCGCTGGGCCGAAGCCGACGAAGACCAAGACCTAGGCGTCCTCGCATGCGAGGCGCTGCGCGAGTTGCACTCGGCCGCCACGAATCTCAGCTGACTACCGCCCCAAGGCCGGTAGGCAAGCGAGCGCAAGAATCTCGCAAGTGATCTGCGGCAAACTAAGCGCGCGCTCCTGAATCGGAGAAGCGAAAGGGAACCGACCATGAACACCCCGCACACCCGGAAGCGGATCATCGCCGGGGCGCTGCTGTCTGGTGGCGTCGCGCTGGCCGGCTTGGGACTGGCCGCGGGTACCGCTCACGCGGACCCCGGCTACATAGAACCCGTTGGGCCGTACCGCTGGTGTCCCGGGGGACGGCCCCTGGATGTCAATTGGGACCAGGGTATCTGCCACACCTTCTGGCACGTCGCCACCGGGGCCGGCAACGTGGGCGGGCCTGGCGATCTTCATAGAAACATTTGGGAGGGACCCAATCCACCGCGAGTGCGTCAGGGTCCGTGCTTCGCCATGTGGATTCCGGCCCCCTGCCCCAACGGCTGACGAATTTACGGCTCGTTGTCGGCGTCGAAAGTGGTATCTATTGAGGCGAAAAGGAAACCACCATGAACACCTCTCACCATCTCAAGCGGGCCATTCAGCGATGAACCCGGACGATCCCGAGAAGTACATCCGCGACCTCGAGCGCGAGGTCGGCCAGACGCCGGAGGCCGCGCCCCAACCGTTCAGCACCGAATCGGATGGACAGTTCGGCATGCCGTTCTCCACGCCGCCAGCCCCGCCATCCGGCTCGCCCACTGGGCCTTTCCTCGAGGGGACCTCACCGCGGCGGTTTCACAATGTCGCCAGGCTGGCGAGCACGGCGCGCGGACGGCTGATAGCGGTGTGTGCGGTCGCGGTCGCGGTCCCGATCGCGTGGTTCTTGGCTCATTACGCCAGCAAGACCAGCGTGCACGGAAAACCTCACGATGATTAATAACGGTGCCAAGGACACGATCGAGTGCAACGACGGAAACCTCAGGCTGGACGGCGACAACAACACATACACCGTCACCGGCCACTGTCGCAGGCTCGACATCTTCGGTAGCGCAAATCACGTCACTGTCGACAGTGCCGACACCATCGGTGCTTTCGGCGACGACAACGCGGTGATCTAGCACTCCGGCGCACCGACGATCAATAAGACTGGGAACAACAACGTCGTGTCGCAGCAACCAAACACGCATTGAAGAGGCGGCAGCCGAATATGACTGCGCCCGAACGGATTATCGAACTGCTCCATCGCAACCTTCAGGAGGTATTCGGGGAGGGGGATGAGACCCGCCGGCGCGCGGCCATCGAAGAGTTCTACAGCGACGATTGCCAGCTCTACGTTCCGGACGGCGTCTTAGTTGGGCGAGACGCACTGGACAAATTCGCCGGCGAACTACGTGCGAGTCATCCCGATTTTGTCTACACGCCCCACGGAGATGCCCGGGCGCTACACAACGGGGGAATACTCGCATGGAGCTCCGGCCCGAAGGGCCAGTCACCCGAGTACACCGGGCTCGATGTCGTTGTCGTTCACGAGAGCAAGATCGCCGCGTTGTACGTCTTTCTCAATCCGAAGTTCTCGTAGCAGTTCTAACGGGGCTCAGGCCAGATTGGCCAGCAGCAGCGCTTCGGCGACCGCTGCGCGTTCCAGCACACCCAGATCCAGGCTCTCGTTGACGCTGTGCGCTTGCGTTGCCGGGTCTTCCACCCCGGTGACGAGGATCTTCGCTTGCGGGAACGCGGCGGCGAACTCGGCGATAAACGGGATCGAGCCGCCCATTCCCATGTCGACGGGGTCGGTGCCCCACGCCTGCCGGAACGCCGCGCGCGCAGCGTCATAGACCGGACCGCTGGCCTCGATGGCGTACGGCTCGCCGATCTCGCCGCGGGTGACACTGACGTGCGCGCCCCACGGGACGTGCCGCTGCAGATGGGTAGTCAACGCGTCCAGGTGGGCCTTGGCGTCGCCGCCGGGCGCGACGCGCATGCTGATCTTGGCGCGGGCCCGCGGGATGAGCGTATTGGATGCTGCCGCAACCGATGTGGTGTCGATGCCGATGACGGTGATCGCCGGTTTGGCCCAGAGCCGCTGCGGCACCGAACCGGAGCCGACTTCAGCACTCCGTCCAACAGCCCGCTATCGGCGCGTACCCGCTCGGGCGGGTAATCCACAGTCGCTGCGGTACTTTCGTGCAGGCCCGCCACAGCCACGTTGCCGTCGTCGTCGTGCAGGCTGGCCAGCAGCCGAACCAGCACGCTCAGCGCGTCGGGTATCACTCCGCCCCACAAGCCGGAGTGCAGCCCGTGGTCCAGCGTGGCGACTTCGACCACGCAGTCGACCAGTCCGCGCAGCGAGACCGTCAGCGCCGGGACCTCGGTGCTCCAGTTGTCCGAGTCGGCGATGACGATCACGTCGGCGGCCAACGCGTCGCGGTGGGCGGCAAGCAACCGGCCCAGGGAGGGCGACCCGGATTCTTCTTCGCCTTCGACGAAGACCGTCACGCCCACCGGCGGTCGGCCGCCATGCGCCCGAAACGCCGCCAAATGTGTTGCAATACCGGCCTTGTCATCGGCGCTGCCGCGGCCGTAGAGTCGCCCGTCGCGCTCCGTCGGCTCGAAAGGCGGCGACACCCACTGACCATGATCCCCTTCGGGCTGCACGTCGTGGTGGGCATACAACAGCACGGTGGGCGCACCCGGTGGCGCCGGATACCGGGCGATGACCGCCGGCGCGCCGCCCTCGCTGACGATGCGCACATCGTCAAAACCAGCCTGCGACAACAGTTCTACGACCGACTGCGCGCTGCGGTGTACCTCGTCGCGCCGGCCGGGGTCGGCCCACACCGATTCGATCCGCACCAAGTCCTCGAGGTCGCGGCGCACCGAGGGCAGCACGTCGCGGACCCGCTCAACCAGATCAGTCATGGTCTCGAGGTTAGCGAACGCGGACCCCTAAGCTGGGCCTGTGACCCGCGGTCCTGATCCGACCGCGCCGCTCTAGCGGGCGGCGCAGGCGTTCCGCCTATTGAGCTGCCTTTACGCGCTCGGCTTCCAAACGGCGATCAACTCCGACCTGCGACACCCCGCAATCGCTTGGGTGCTGTTCGCCCTGCTGATGGCGTGGAGTGCTGCGTGCGCGGTCGCCTACCTGCGCGGGTTCGGGCGCCGGCCGGCCTGGGTGATCGCGGAAATCATCGTCGTCGTCCTGCTCATGTGGTCCAACAAAGTGGTCGCCTCGCCGCAGTGGGCCGCCGACAACCAGACCTGGCCGACAACGCTGTGGGCCAGCAATCCCACGATTTCGGCGGCGCTGCAGTTCGGCCCGGCCGGCGGGATGCTGACGGGCCTGGTGGTGATGGCCACCAATTTCGCCGTCAAGAACTACTTGACCCTCAACCTGGGGCACAACGCCACCATCATCATCGAGCTGTCGATCGGCTTGGCGATCGGCATGGCCGCTCGCACCGCGCGACACGCGCACGACGAGTTGCAACGAGCCGCGCAACTGTCCGCCGCCGTGGAGGAACGCGAGCGGCTGTCCCGGCAAGTCCACGACGGTGTCATCCAGGTGCTGGCGCTGGTTGCCAAGCGGGGTCGCGAAATCGGCGGTGCCACTTCCGGTCTGGCGGATTTGGCGAGCGAACAGGAACGCGCGCTACGACGATGGCTGTCGTCCGCGACCATTGACCGACGACGGCGACAAGGCCGATCGACCTACGCGCCCTGCTGCGCCGCCGAGAGTCCGACCGCGTGTCCGTGAGTCTGCCCGGAACCGCGGTGACACTGGAACGGCGAGTGGCCACCGAACTGGACGCCGCGGTGGGCAATGCCCTCGACAACGTGCGCTCGCACGCGGGTCCGGACGCCCACGCGTTCGTGCTGCTGGAAGACCTGGGCGATTCGGTCGCGGTGAGCGTTCGCGACGACGGCGTGCGGCATTCCGGCCGGCCGGCTCGAAGAGGCGGCCCGTCAGGGACGCCTGGGCATCTCGAAGTCGATCGTGGGCAGGCTGGCGTCGCTGGGCGGCACCGCACAACTGCGCACCGACATCGGCGAAGGCACCGAGTGGGAGCTGTGCGTACCGCGTCAAAATAGAAAACATGGCTGATCGAGACCTGCCCACCGTGATGGTCGTCGACGACCATCCGATCTGGCGTGACGCGGTCGCCCGCGACCTCGCCGACGACGGGTTCGACGTGGTGGCCACCGCCGATGGCGTGGCCGCGGCGCGACGTCGAGCGGCCGTGGTCAAGCCCGATGTGGTGCTGATGGATATGCAGCTCGCGGACGGCGCCGGCGCGCAGGCCACGACGGAAGTGCTCGCGGCCTCGCCGTCCTCGCGGGTGCTGGTGCTGTCGGCCTCCGACGAACGCGACGACGTCCTCGACGCGGTCAAGGCCGGGGCGACCGGATACCTGGTCAAGAGCGCGTCGAAGGCCGAACTGTGCGAAGCCGTGCAGGCCACCGCTGCCGGGCGTGCGGTCTTCACGCCGAGCCTGGCCGGGCTGGTCCTGGGCGAGTACCGTCGCATCGCGCACAGCACCGACCACGGGCCGGTTCGACCCAGCCTCACCGAGCGCGAGACCGAAGTGTTGCGCTACGTTGCAAAAGGGTTGTCCGCCAAGCAGATCGCCGAGAAACTTTCGCTGAGCCACCGGACCGTGGAAAACCACGTCCAGGCGACGTTCCGCAAGCTGCAAGTGGCCAACCGGGTGGAGTTGACCCGTTACGCCATCGAGCACGGTCTGGACGAATAACTGGAATTGGGGGGCGCGAGCAGACGCAGAATCGCACAAAATCGACGATTTTGATGCGATTCTGCGTCTGCTCGTCGTAACTAAGTGGTCTCGAGGATGGCCACCGCGGCGGCGGTATCGCCCTCGTGGCACAGCGATACGTGGATCGTCACGTCGGCCAGGTGCTTGGCGATGTCCCCGGTCAGCCGGACTCGGGGCCGTCCCCACATGTCGGTGACCACTTCGATGTCGCGGTGAATGTCCTCCCGCAGCACGGGCCGCTGGGCGAACCGCGATCCCGACCAGGCCTTGATCACCGCCTCCTTGGCGGCCCAGCGGGCCGCCAGGTGACGTGCCGCCGACGAACTCTTGTCCGAGGCGTCGCGGCGCTCACCGGGGGTGAAGGTCTCCGAGAACGCGGTTCCCGGTTGGTCGACCTGCTCGGCGAAATCAGGAATGGAGACGAGGTCGATCCCCACTCCGACGATGCCCATGGACGGCCAGGTTAACGGATGGCCAAATTCATCCGGCAGACACCTCGTAGGCGTCACCGTCACCGAGCCGAGCGGTCGGATCCAGCAGCATCGCCGCCTCCTGCCGCTTTTCCGGCGCCTCGTGGTCGAAGCGACGGTCGGCCGGCCGCTCGTACATCGGGGCACCCCCGGCGATGGCCGAGGCGAGCCGGCGCTGGCCGGCCAGCAGGCGGGCGTCGGCACGCCGCTGGTAGTCCGCGCGCTGCTCCGGTTCCAGCGCGGCGATGAACGCCTGCGGGTGCACCAGCGCGACCAGGCCGGACACGTGGCCGAACCCGAGACTGGTCAGCATCCCGGCCTTGAGCGGGAACTTCCCGCCGAGCCGCAGCGTGTCGCGGACCCACACGAAGTGTGCCGAGCCGGCCAGTTCGTCGTCGACGCAGTCCAGGCTGCGGTTGGGCGGGATGACCCCGTCGCGCAGCATCTGGCACAGCCCCATCATCTGGAAGACCGCCGCGCCGCCCTTGGCGTGACCGGTGAGGCTCTTCTGCGACACCACGAACAGCGGAGCACCCTCGGAACGGCCCAGCGAGTCGGCCAGCCGCTCGTGCAGTTCGGTCTCGTTGGGGTCGTTGGCCAGCGTCGAGGTGTCGTGCTTGGAGATCACCGCGACGTCGTCGGCGCCCACCCCCAGCTTGGTCAGCGCGCGCGCCAGCGGCGAGTCCTTGCCGCCGCGCCCGGCGCCCAGCGCGCCCAGACCCGGGGCCGGGATCGAGGTGTGCACGCCGTCGCCGAAGGACTGCGCGAAGGCCACCACCGCGAGCACCGGCAGACCCATCTTGAGCGCCAGGTCGCCGCGCGCCAGCAGGATGGTGCCGCCACCCTGGGCCTCGACGAAGCCCAGCCGGCGCCGGTCGTTGGGCCGGGAGAACTTCGAGTCGTGGATACCGCGGCCGCGCATCATTCCGGTGTCGGCGGTGGCCGCCATGTCACCGAAGCCGATGATGCCCTCCAGCGTCAGGTCGTCGATGCCGCCGGCCACCACCATTTCGGCCTTGCCCAGCCGGATCTTGTCGACGCCCTCCTCGACCGACACCGCGGCCGTCGCGCACGCGGCGACCGGGTGGATCATCGAGCCGTAGCTGCCGATGTAGGACTGAACCACATGCGCGGCAACGATATTCGGCAGCACTTCCTGGAAGATGTCGTTCGGCTTGTTACGGCCCAACAGGTTTCCGTGGTACATGGTCTGCATCGAAGTAGCCACCACCCATGCCGGTGCCCATGGTGTTGGCCACCAAACTCGGGTGCACGTAGCGCATCACCTCGGCCGGGCTGAAGCCGGCGGACAGGAACGCGTCGACGGTCGCGACGATGTTCCACACGGCCAACCGGTCGATGGAACTGGCCATGTCCGGGCTGATGCCCCACACCGTCGGGTCGAACCCGGTCGGGACCTGGCCGCCGACGACGCGGGACAGCTTGGTCTTTCGCGGCACCCGGATCTCGGTGCCGGCCTTGCGGATGACCTGCCAGTCGCTCGAGTCGGGCACCGGCCGGATGACCGTGTGCTCCGGGTCGAACTCCACGAAGGCGCGGGCGTCGGCCTCCGAGGACACCACGAACGCGAAGTCCTTGTCCAGGAACACCGACACCAGCAGCGGGGAGGCGTGGTCGGGGTCGATCGCGCCGTCGTCGACGAACTCGCGGATACCGCAGCGCTCGACCACGGTGTCGTGGTAGCGCTCGACCAGCTCGGACTCGTCGACCAGCTCGCCGGATTGCGCGTCGTACCAACCCGGTTGGGGGTCGTCCTCCCAGCGGATCAGCCCGGTGGTCCAGGCCAGCTCCAAGACGCCGGCCGCCGACAGTTCGTTGTCGACCTCCATCTCGAAGCGGGTGCGCGACGAGCCGTACGGGCCGATTTCGGCGCCGCCGACGATCACCACCAGATCGGCCGGGTCGACGTCGAGGTCAGCCCACTCCGGAGGTGGTGCCGGCGTGTATCCGCGCGGCGGCGACGGCAGCGCGGCGATGGTGCCCTCGGCCGTCGCGTCGTCGCTCCGCGGCCGCCTCGGCCGACATCTCCTCGCGGGCTTTGGCGGCCAGCTCGGCCATGTCGAGGTTGGCGTCGCCGAGCCCACCGGTCAGGTCCGCCTTGATCGGCGCGAGGGCCGCGGCCACCTTGGACTCCACGTCGCACAGGTCCAGCAGCATCGCTGCCATCTGGTCGGTCGAGTAGGTGGTGACGCCGGCCTCTTCCACGGCGGACACGATGGCGTCGTTGTGGCCCATCAGTCCGGTGCCGCGGGTCCAGCCGATCAGCGCGTGCGCCAGGCTGACCCGCGCCGCCCAGGACGACTCGGCGTGCCAGCGGCTCACGACGGCGTCCAGCGCCGACTTGGCTTCGCCGTAAGCGCCGTCACCGCCGAACATTCCGCGGTTGGGCGAACCGGGCAGCACCACGTGCAACCGCGACGCGATGTCGCGTTCGGCGCCGATCGTCGACAGGCCGCCGATCAGCCGCTGCACGGCCCACAGCAGCACCTTCATCTCCATCTCGGCGCGCGAGCCCGCCTCTGACAGGTCGCCGACGACACGCGGTGCCGCGAACGGGAACAGCAACGTCGGGGTCTGCGCGTCCTTGATGTGAATCGACTGCGGCCCAAGGCTTTCGCTCTGCTCGGTACCGATCCATTCGACCAGAGCGTCGATGTCGGAGTAGGACGCCATGTTGGCCGCGACCACCCACAGCGCGCCACCGTACCGGGCGTGGTCGCGGTACAGCGAGCGGTAGAACGCCAGCCGCTCGCCGTCGAGCTTGGACGTCGTCGCGATGACCGTCGCGCCGCCGTCGAGCAGCCGTGCGACTACCGACGCCGCGATCGAACCCTTCGAAGCGCCTGTCACGACGGCGATTTCGCTGCTGGAGGGACCGGGGTCCGGGTTCTCGGCGCCCGCGGCGATCCGGCCGTAGAGCGACGCGTGGATCTGACGCCCCGCCGCCAGCGCCTTGCCCTGCCACCAGGTGGCCTGAGTCGCGACCACGTGACCGGCGCCCTCGAACCGCTCCGACAGACGCACCCAGTCGGCGTCGATGTCGCCCTCGTCGGTCAGCCACAGCTTGACCAGATCCTCGCGGGCGCTGGCCCAGCGGTCGTCGAAGACGACGGCCTTCTTGGCGTCGAACACCGGCGCCACCAAACGTGGCCAGTCCGCACCCAATTCGGTGGTGACCAAGTCGATGAGCTCGGCATCGGTGGCCGCCGGCGACGCGGCGACCGGGTCGTCAAGCCCCAGCTGACCCAGCACCAGCCGGGCCGCCGAGGCGAGCACACCGTCGCGCCCGGTGATCTGATCGGTGAATTCGCTCAGCGCGGCCGCGTCCACCGTCGCACCGCCGCCACCGCCGGCGGACGGCAGGGCCACCGAAATGCCGTGGCGTGCAGCGACAGAAGCCACAGCGGCGTCAACGACCTTGTCGACGGACGCGGCGTCGGCCAGCGCGCCCTCGTGCAGGTTGCCCAGGGCGCCGCCGCGAACGCTGGTGCCCTCGCGGGTGCCCAGCGCGACCTCGACCGTGACGTGCTTGGCCCAACCCTCGCCCAGCTCCCAGGCCTTCTTGACCCGCTCGGCGATGGCGCCGGGCCGCTTGCCCGAAGGGCCGAGCACCGTGCGCAACTGATCGTTGATCGCATCGGAAAGCACTGGGCCGTAAGGCTTGTAGGTGCGGGCCAGCTTGGTCACCTGCGCCCGCAGCCCGGCCAGGTCGGCCTCGGCGGCCCCGTCGATGGCGCCCAGGTTCAGCTCGGAGCCCAAGTCCACCAGCAGCTGGTTGCGCCGCGACGACGCGCCGTCGGTGATGGACTCGATGGAGTCCAGCTCCTCGATCTGGTCGATGCGCATCTTGGCCGACAGCGCGATCAGCGCCAGGGTGGCGTCGGCGGCGTCGAACGCGATGTCGTCGGGGCGTGGAGCCCCGGACGGAGCTCCGGCGGCAGCCGGAGCGACGGCTGGGGCGACTTGGGATTGAGCGCACCGTCCGGCGCGGAAGCGCCGGAATCATCCGCAACCACTTCCTCCTCATCCTCGGGCTCGGGCTCGGGGTCTGTGTCGGTGGCGAACAGCACCGCGGCATCGCGCTCGGCATTGAGCACTTCGACTGTGCTGTGGGCGTATTCGGGCAACTTGAGAGTGTTGGTGGCAAGGCCCGCCACGGTCGGCGACGTCTTCACGCCGATCTCGACGAACCGCTCCACACCGAGGCCGCCGGCGGCCTCTTCGGTGAACAGCAGGTCCTGGGTTTCGATCCAGCGCACCGGGCTGGCGAACTGCCACGCCAGCAACTCGATGAAGACCGTGCGCACCATGTCCCGCGGCCGCTCGCGACGCCACGTGTCGTAGTCGGCGAGGATCTCGTCGAGCGGTTCGGCCGGCACCAGGTCGCGGATCTCCTGGATGAAGTCGCGGTCCAACGTGAACGGCCGCGGCACCAGGTTAGGGATGTAGCGCCCGACGATCAGGTCGGGATCCTTGTCGCGCGGCACCAGCCGCTCCAGCGACCGGCGGAACTCGGCCACACCGACCCGCAACACCCGCGAGTGGAACGGCACGTCGATGCCCGGCACCAGGATGAACGACCGCTTGCCGCCGCTGATCTCACGGCGCCGCTCGACCTCGGCCTCCAGCTCCTCCAGGCCACGCACCGTGCCGGCGATCGCGTACTGCGAGCCGCGCAGGTTGAAGTTGACGATCTCCAGGAATTCGCCTGTGCGCTCGGCGATCCCGGCGACAAACTGCGGTCACTTCGTCGTCCGGCAGGTCGATCTGCGACGGCCGGATCGCCGCCAACCGGTAGTTCGAGCGGCCCAACTCGTCGCGCGGCACGATGTCGTGCATCTTCGACCCGCGGTGGAACACCGCCTCCAACAGCGCCTCGAGTTCGAAGACGCCGCTGACGCAGGCCAGCGCGGTGTACTCGCCGACCGAGTGGCCGCAGGCGATGGCGCCGTCGACGAAGGCGCCCTGCTCACGCATCTCGGCGACCTGCGCGGCCGCCACGGTCGCCATCGCCACCTGGGTGAACTGCGTCAGGAACAGCACGCCTTCGGGGTGGTGGTAGTGCACACCGCTGGCGATGATGCTGGTCGGGTTGTCGCGGACCACGTGCAGCACCGAGAAGCCCAGCGTGTCGCGCGTGAACTTGTCCGCCCGGTCCCACACCTTGCGGGCCGCCTTGGACCGGGCCCGGACGTCCATGCCCATGCCCTTGTGCTGAATGCCCTGGCCCGGGAAGGCGTAGACCGTCATGGGCGAACCCAGCCGCGCGGTCGCCGACATCACCAGATCCGAACCGATGCGGGCGGCTACCTCCAAAACCTCTGCGCCCTGGTCGATTCCGACGCGCTCGACACGGAAGTCCACCTCGTCGCCGGGGCGCACCATGCCCAGGAATCGTGCCGTCCAGCCGACCAGCCGGGCCGGCGGCCGGGCCTGACCGTCGGTGGCCGTGACCGCGTGCTGCGCGGCGGCCGACAGCCACATGCCGTGCACGATGGGCGATTCCAGACCGGCCAGCAGCGCCGCGGCACGGTCGGTGTGAATGGGGTTGTGGTCACCGGACACCACGGCGAACGGGCGCATGTCGACCGGCGCGGTCAGCGTGACGTCGCGGCGACGACGACGCGGTGTGTCCGTCGCGTTCTCGGACACGGCGCCACCGGCCCGGGCCGGGTCGGTGAGTTCCGCCGCACCGGTGCGGCCAAGGATCGCGAACCGCTCGTCGAAGTGAGCTATCGCGGTGCCGTCGGGACCGGTGACCGTCACGGATACCGGCACAACGCGGCCCATGTCGGTGTCGGTGGCGTCCGAAGCCGTTGCGGTGATCCGCAATTGGGCCGGGGCGGCGGGCAGCTTGCCGACCATGCGGGCAGCGTGATCCAGGTGCACCAGGCTCAGCAGGCCCTCGACGACCGGGACGCCGGCGTCGGTGACCGCCGAGCCGATCGCGGCGAAAACCGCGGGCCAGCAAGGACCGACGAGCGCGTCGGGCACGGTGGTGAGGCTGGGCGCCAGCGGCTCGCCGAAGGTGGCCGTGACCCCGGTGTGGTCGGCGACCCGCTCCGGGTCCCAGTCCACGGTCACGGTCGCCGTCCGGTCCTGAACCGGCGGCAGGTATTCCGGACCGTCGACACCGGCGGCGATCGCCAGCACCGCGCGCATGGCGGTGGCGGCGTCCTCGGTCGAAACCACCGGAGCACCACCGTCAATGGTGTTGGCGGGCAGGGTGAATGGGATGTCGACCCAGGTGCCCGACACCGGGACGCTGAGCACCACCCGGTCGTCGGCGCTCACCTGCAGCCGGGCTCCCGTGGAAGAGTGTGTGGCGCGCTGACTTTCGGGTCCTTCGTGCACCTGCCAGTCGGCCGAGTCGGCGATCCGGTGCACCGGGTTGGTCGCGGTGCGGCCGGCCCAGACCACGTCGGGCGCGTCGAGCACGACGGCCAGCGGTCCGGTCACATCGGGGCGACCCCGCCGGCGCGAGGTGACCTCGCGCGGCTCGGCCCCGGCGGCCAGCACCTCGTCGATGGCGGCCTGCTCGAAGCGGTCCAGCAGCTCGCCGACGGGCTCGTCCATCCGGGTGATGCCGGCCACCGCCGCGGTACCGGGGATGATGCACACCTGGTCGGCGTCGTAGCGGGCGTCGTGCGCCTGCCACAGCGAGTCGCTGCGCCACCAGCGCCGCACGTCCTTGTCGATCACCGGCACGAAGTTCACCGGCTTGCCCAACGTCTTGCACAGCGTGACGAAGAAGGGCACGTCGGCCGGATGCAGTTGCACGGTCTCGGCGTCGGGGTAGTGCGCCAGCAGCAGGTCGATCGCCGCCTGCGGGATTCTCCAGCAGCTCAGCAGTCAGTCGAACTAACGTCTCGATCGGGCCGAAATCCTGTGGGTGCAAACGGGCTTCGGCGCGCTTCAGCATCTCTTCGAAGCGGTCGCGCCAGGTGTCGGCCAGCCACGGGCTGCCCGGCGATGCGGTGTCGGCCGTCGAGTTGCCCTCACCGATCGTCAGTTCGACGTAGCGCTGCAGCCACTGCAGGTAGGTCATCTCGCGCGACGTCGCCGAAGTAGGGCTTGGCGGTGTTGGCCATCGCGGCGATGATCTCGTCGCGGCGCTCGGCGACCGCCTCGGCGTCGCCGGCGACCTCGTCGAGCAGCCGGCCGCAGCGCGACGCGGTGTTGTCGATCTCGTGAATGTCCGCACCCAGCTGGCTACGGCTGGAAGCCATGCCGCCCTGGGCTTTTCCGGCGCTGATCCACTGGTCGGTGCCCTTCGTCTCGACCAGCATCTTCTTGACCGACGGCGACGTGGTGGACTCCAGCGTGGCCATCGCGGCGGTGCCGACCAGGATGCCGTCGATCGGCATCGACGGGAAGCCGTACGCCTGCGCCCAGCGCCCGGACAGATAGTCGGCCGCACGCTCCGGGGTGCCGATGCCGCCGCCGACGCACACGGTGATGTTGGGCCGCGACCGCAGCTCCGAGTAGGTGGCCAGCAGCAGGTCGTCGAGGTCCTCCCACGAGTGGTGGCCACCGGCGCGCCCGCCCTCGACGTGCATGATCACCGGCTTGGTGGGCACCTCGGTCGCGATGCGGATCACCGAGCGGATCTGCTCGATGGTTCCCGGCTTGAACACCACGTGGCTGATGCCGATGTCGTTGAGTTCGCCGATCAGCTCGACCGCGTCCTCGAGGTCGGGGATGCCGGCACTGACCACCAGGCCGTCGATCGCCGCGCCGGATTGACGCGCCTTCTGCACCAGCCGTTTGCCACCGACCTGCAGCTTCCACAGGTAGGGGTCCAGGAACAGCGCGTTGAACTGGTAGGTGCGGCCCTCGTCGAGCAGCCCGGACAGCTCCTGGACACGGTCAGCGAAGATCTCTTCGGTGACCTGCCCGCCGCCGGCCAGTTCGGCCCAGTGCCCGGCGTTGGCCGCCGCGGCGACGATCTTGGCGTCGACGGTGGTGGGGGTCATGCCCGCCAGCAGGATCGGCGAGCGCCCGGTCAGCCGGGTGAACTTGGTGGACAGCTTGACCCTGCCGTCGGGCAGGCGGACCACGGTCGGGGCGTAGCTCGACCAGGCCCGAGCCACCTCCGGGGTGGCCCCGACCGTGAACAGGTTGCGCTGACCGCCGCGGGTCGCGGCCGGCACGATGCCCACACCGAGGCCGCGGATCACCGGCGCGGTCAGCCGGGTCAGGATGTCGCCGGGCCCCAGGTCGAGGATCCAGCGTGCACCGGCGTCGTGCACCCGGGTGATTTCCTCCACCCAGTCGACGCCGTTCACCAGGATGGCCTCGGTCAGTTGCCGGGCCAGCGCGACGTCGAGGCCCACCTTCTCGGCCCAGCCGCCGACGATATCTATACCGTCGCCCAGCCGCGGCGTGTGGAAGCCGACCTCCACCCGCACCGGATCGAAAACCGGGGCGAAGACGTCGCCGCCGCGGATCTTGTTCTTGCGGTCGGCCTCTTCCTTCTCGGAGATCTGCCGGCAATACAGCTCGAAACGCGACAACTGCTCGGGGGTGCCGGTGATGACCACCGAACGCCGACCGTTGCGGATGGACAAGACCGGGGGCAGCACGGTGCGGACGTCCTGGGAGAACTCGTCGAGCAGCCGGCGGATGCGCTCGGGGTCGGCGTTGGTCACCGACACCATCGGCGGGCGGTCGCCGAGCACCGAGATGCCGCGCCGGCGGGCCACCAGGGTTCCGGCCGCACCGATCAGCTGGGCCATGGCCAGCAGCTCGACATCGCGCGCGCCCGCGGACTTGAACGCCTCGACGGCGAGCACACCCTGCGAATGCCCCGCGACGGCCACCGGCGGCGTGGCGACCCAGTCCATGCCCTGACGCGCCAAGGCACGCCCGGCCGCGATCTGAGTGAGCAGCACGCCGGGTATCGACACGGCGGCAGACGTCAGGTGCTTGTCCGACGGAACCGGATCTTCGGCCGCCAGCGCGCGTACCCACTGCAGCGGCTCGAAGCCGATCGGACGCACCACGACCAGCTCTTTTGCCACAGGTTCCAGCAGCAGCTCCACCTCGCCGGCCAGCGCCGCCAACTCGGATTCGATCCCGGCCGAGGACACCAGTTCTTCGAGGGTCTCCAGCCAGGCGCTGCCCTGGCCGCCGAACGCCACCGCGTAGGGCTCGCCGGCCGTCAGACGGTCGACCAGAGCATGGGTGCTGTGCGGGCCTGTCCCGTCGCGGTCGGCGGACACCCGGTCGTGCTCGTGGATCGTCACGTTTCGTATCTCCCCTATGCGTCTTTTCGTATCGGTTCGTTCGCCCGTCTGGATCGCCGCGCGGCGGCCCCAGTTGGTTCGGGGTCGATTCCGCGTTGAATCGCAGCCGAAAAATCGCCTGACCGGTGTGTTGTCGGCGGGCCGCCGCGTGGGTCGAGCGGCGCGGCGCACTGCATCGGCTGTACTAAGGGTGTCATAAGGATCTGAGCCCTTTTGGGCTGGTGAGTGGTTACTGGTGAGTTCTACGCGCGGGTAACCGTGTCGTGGGTAACACCCGGCTTAACCGCGGCCGCGGGCGCTCGCGAACAAACGTCCTGCATGTAGGTGGTTACGGTCGAGTAGCTATAACTGCGCTGATCAAAGCAGTTTTGTTATCAAATCGTTATGTTAAAAATTTGCACTGCGGCGGACGCGTGACGCGGCAGTTCCCGCGGCTATCGGATGAGCGCCGCAGCCGCGCGGCAATACGAGCGAACAAGTGTTTGCTGGAAGCGCGGCGCGCTAGACCCACTGCCCGAATTGGGGCTTGCAGGATTTCGTTGATGTCGACACCGACCCCGCCGACGCTGCGTTTGTCGATCTCAACCTGATGCAGATGAGCGGCCGGGTGCGCGTAGCCCTTGGGCGAGCCCCAGTTGTGCTGCCAGAAATAGGAGCCCAGGCCGTCGTGCACGGCCCAGTCGATCGTTTTCGAGTTGGCGTAAACGCCCGTGCGCTGATGTCCGACCACCGACTCCCAGGACCGCAGATACGGGACGATCTGGTTTTTGTACTGGTCGTAGGAGGGGTCGTCGTCGATCGACGCATAGATGGGGGCGTCGGCGGGACCGCCGGCCGCGGCGTGCAGCTCAGCGCCGCGCTTGGCGTGCTGCAGGCCTGCGCCGCCACCGCCCAGCCAGTCGGAGCTGCTGCCCTTGCCGAACTGATAACTCGACACGATTTTGAGCCCATTGCTGCTCAAGTCACGCGCCTCGGTGACCTGGATCGGCTTGCCCAGCATCCAGTTGCCGCCGGGCCGCCGATCGGAGACGTATCGGATCGCCCCGACGGCGCCGGCCGCTCGGATCTGGTTGGCGGGAATGACTCCGGCCGCGTAATCCAACAAGGTGCCCAGCGAGGCCGCCGATACCGGTGCGGCGCGCAACGACGCCGCCGCGACGCCGAGACCTAGCAGACCCGGGGTCGCGGCCGCGAATTTGAGCACATCACGCCGCGAGACTGACATGTGCCACAGGGTACGACAGAAACACCAGTCTGACACACAGTCTCATTAGTCACATATGTATCACGTTTGGGGCAACGCCGCCGATCGTGCTGTTTCTGGCGAAGGTCTGTACTCCAGAATGATCATTGTCACAATTAACTTAATAAAGTTAGGGTCTTGAGATGGACCACGATCAGCTCATCGACCTGACCCGGCGCGCGTTGAAACTGGCCCGCGACAACACCACCGACCTCGCGCCCGAGCAGCACGCCGTCGATGCGCGCGAGTACACCTCAGTCGAGCGGCACGACCGTGACAGGGCCATGCTGATGGCCAGCCCGCAATTGGTCGGCTACGTGTCCGAACTTCGCGAACCCGGTTCGTTCTGCACCAAAACGGTGATGGGGCGATCGATCCTGCTGACCAGAACGTCCGGCGGATCGGTCAAGGCGTTCGACAACGTCTGCCTGCACCGCCAGTCGCAGGTGGCGACGGGGTGCGGCACCGCGAAACGGTTCACCTGCCCCTACCACTCATGGACCTACGACAACACCGGGCGATTGGTTTCAGTGCCCGGCCGCGAGGGCTTCCCGGACGGTGGCCCCCAAGTCCGACGGTTTGACCGAACTGCCGGCCACCGAGTTCGCCGGGTTCCTCTGGGTGTCACTGGATCCCGGCGCCACCCTGGACGTCGCCGCGCACCTCGGGGACCGCTGGCCGACGAGCTCGACTCGTGGGGCATCGGGCGGTGGTCTCCGCTGGGCGAGAAGGTGCTCGACTCCCCGATCAACTGGAAACTGGCCGTCGACACGTTCGCGGAGAACTACCATTTCGCCACGGTGCACAAGCAGACCTTCGCCACCATCGCCCGCAGCAACTGCACGGTCTTTGATTCGTACGGCCCGCATCACCGGCTGATCTTTCCGCTCAACGCGATCCTCGAGCTGGACAGGACATCGGGCCCCGAGGAACAGTGGGATCCGTTCCACAACATGGTGGTGATCTATGCGCTGTTCCCCAACATCGTGCTGTCGGTGACGATCGCCAACGGCGAGCTGTTCCGGATCTACCCCGGAGACCGACCGGGTCGATCCATCACCGTTCACCAGAACTCGACACCGCTGGACCTCTCCGACGAGTCCGTCGCCGCCGGCGCGCAAGCCGTCTTCGACTACGCGCACGCCACCGTGCGCGACGAGGACTACCGCCTAGTCGCGGGACTGCAGGCCAACCTCGAGTCGGGCGCCCGCGATCAACTGGTGTTCGGACGCAACGAGCCGGGGCTTCAGCATCGCCACATCACCTGGGAGCAGGCTCTGCCTCGTCCTGCGACAACACACCGATGAGATCATCGAGAAGCGTTGCGAGCATTCCGTTTTGGCCGGGCCGCACCTTCGTCAACAATTCGCGCGCCTCGGTCGCGACGACCCGCGGCCACCAACGGCACCAGCTGATCCACCGCGGTCTGCAGATCCGGATCGGGCGGTTCGATGTTTGCGACGGTGGTGGCCAGCACCTCGACCAGTTCCCAGTCCCGATACAGTGCGAGCGAACGCTCGTTGAACGCGAAGGCGGTCACCGGTTCACCCCGCAGCGTTCCGCGGTAGCGGTACGGGCCTTCCATGTATTCGATCGGCAGACCGTGCGCCGGGGCCGGCACCAGCGGCTCGCCGACGACGTCCAGTTGCAGTGTGTCGCAGGTGATCCGGTGACGATCAGGCATGTACCGGGCCGCAGCGAGCGGGCGCACCAGGGGCCGGATCGGAATTCGGCCACTTCACGTAGCTGCTGACCGTGACCTCGACGTCCTCGGCGCATTCGGGCGGTACGGCCGGGTCGGGGTAGCTGACTGTCACACCGGTAAACGGCTGCAGCGCATTGCCGTTCGTGCGGTCGAACTGGCGCCAGATGCTCATGTCGACGCCGTTGTCGAAATGGAGGGTGCGCCATTCGTGCGAGCGGGCACGCGGGTCTCCCCCGGTTCCGCCGCCGCCGGCGTATTTCGGAAACCACTGCCGGTCGATGTGCCCGGCGGTGCCGCTGACCTCCTCGACCGACTCGCCCCAGCGCAGGGTTCCGGTCATCGCCATTCCGGTCTGGAAGTAGGAGTAGGTGTCGGGCTGGCCGAAGCAGGCCATCTTGCCGTTGTAGGTCGACGCGCCCACCGGTGCCGGTGCACGCGTTGGTGTTACGGCCAACTCCAGTTGCATGGACCGACCGGAATGGTCCTCGCCGACAAGGTTGACGGCATAGGTGTAGGGCAGCAGTTCCCCGTCGGCGTCGCGGCTAGCGATCCATGACGCGGTGCCGGCGCTGCTTTGGTAACTGATGTCCAGGTATCCGGTGGCCATGGTCAGCTTGCGCTGCGCACCCGGCTTCATGTTGGCCGGTGGCATGTCGTAGTCGGTGTAGGTGCCGTAGTCGCCGGTGTCCAGGTCGAAGAGCGCCAAGGTGTAGAAGTCCGCGACGACGGTTCCGCCGGGCTGGTTCTTGTTGAAGATCGTCAGGAAGGCAAAAGAGCGGCCTGTCGCGGCCGCGTCGAGTTGTCCGGCGATGAACCAGGTGTCGGACTCCTGGTCGGGGTGTTCGCCTTCGGCGGCGGGAAACTCCAGCTGGCTGTCGCCGGGCACCAGCTGGAAAGGGTAAGCGCGCCAATTCATATCAGGCCTCTGTCCGTCGGGAACGCGATGCGGGCGATTGATCGCACGAACCGAACGGCGCCGACCGCGGCTGCAGGGGTTCGTCGCTCACGGTGTCGGCTTCCAATCGTTCTTTTTTGCTATGTTAGCAGCAATAGCGAAGTTACGGCCCTCAGAGGTGCTTGCCCAATGACGGAAAATCCCGGCCACCGCTCCTATGACGAACTGTTCATTGGAGGACACTGGCGCAAGCCGGCCAACCCGCAACAGCTCGCGGTCATTTCCCCGCACTCCGAAGAGCCCATCGGCCACGCGCAGGTGGCCGGTCCCGAGGATGTCGACGCGGCCGTTGCTGCCGCGCGGCAGGCTTTCGACCGCGGCCCGTGGCCGCGGATGGATCCGCACGAGCGGATGAGCAAGATCGAGGAGCTGGCCGCCGTCTACGCCGGGCACATCGACGAGATGGCCGATCTGATCACCGCGGAGATGGGTTCTCCGCGCAGCTTCAGCAGGCTGGGTCAGGCGGCCGGTGCGGCCTCGATGATGCATCTGACGCTGGCGGTCGCTCGCGAGTTTCCGTGGGTGGAACGTCGCCAGGGTGTGCTCGGCCAAGCGCACCTGCGCCGGGCCCCGGTGGGCGTGGTCGGCGCGATCGTGCCGTGGAACGTGCCGCAAAACCTGATCATGCCCAAGCTGATTCCCGCGCTCATCGCCGGTTGCGCGGTCATCATCAAGCCGGCGCCCGAAACACCACTGGACGCTTTGTGGTTGGCCGAGATGATCGAGCAGGTCGGCCTGCCCGAAGGAGTCGTGTCGGTGTTGCCCGGCGGGCCGGACGTCGGCGAGGCGCTGGTGCGCCATCCCGGTGTGGACAAGATCGCCTTCACCGGTTCCAGTGCCGCCGGGCGCCGGATCGCCGCCCTGTGCGGAGAGCAGCTCAAGCGGGTGAGTCTGGAGCTGGGCGGCAAGTCGGCGGCGATCATTCTCGACGACGCCGATATCGGCAAGACCGTGGCCGGGTTGAAGATGGCCAGCCTGATGAACAACGGCCAGGCCTGTGTCGCGCAGACCCGCATCCTGGTCAGCGAACGCCGCCACGATGAGTTCGTCGACGCGCTGGCCGAGATGATGTCGGGCTTGCGCGTCGGAGATCCCGCCGACGAGGCAACCGACATCGGACCCCTTGTCGCCCAACGGCAACAACGTCGGGTCCAGGACTTCATCGGGTCCGGCCAGCAGGAAGGCGCCCGCGTCGTGCTCGGTGGCTCAGGACAGTCCGGCCGAGCGCGGCTGGTACGTGCGTCCGACGCTGTTCGCCGACGCCACCAATGACATGCGCATCGCACGCGAGGAGATCTTCGGCCCGGTCTTGACCGTTTTGCGCTATACCGACGAGGACGACGCGGTCCGGATCGCCAACGACAGCGACTACGGCCTGGCCGGTTCGGTCTGGACCGCCGACACGGCCCACGGCCTACGAGATCGCTGCCGGTGTGCGCACCGGAACCTACGGCATCAACATGTACATGCTCGACATCAGCAGCCCGTTCGGCGGCTTCAAGCAATCGGGCATCGGACGCGAGTTCGGGCCCGAGGGGCTCGACGAGTATGTCGAGCTGCAGTCGGTGGTGTGCAACGGGAAGATGCCGCCGCTGTGAACTGCCGGTGCCCTCACGTGCGCGAATAGATACCCTCCTTCAATGCAGTGCGAAGAAAGCCGTTGTCGCTGGAGCGGCGATAGTTCTCACAGCTTGCGGCGGGTCAAGCCAGCGAAGCGGCCGTGACGGTGACGTCCACACTGGAAGTCACGAAAACAGTTACGGTGACCGGTCCGCCGCCACCGTCCGTCCCCAAAACAATCATGGAAACCGATGGCACGTATCGAGTCGGCATCGATATCTTGCCGGGCACCTATCACTCGGGCGGTCCCAGCCCCGGCGGAGAATCCGATTGCTATTGGGCGAGGCTCAGCAGTCTCAATCCAACCGACATCATCACCAACAACATCAGCACTGGCCCGCAGGTGGTAATGATCCAGCCGAGTGACACAGCGTTTTTGACGCGTAGCTGCCAGACCTGGCAGAAGAGCCGATTAACGGGGCAGCTGCAGGGTGAGCTCGACCGGGCAGCACAGCTGGCCGTGCTGGTTGGTCACTTCGATCTGGATGTCGACGAGGTAGCGCGGCGGGTCGACCGAGGTGTCACACCGCTTGGCCACCACCCGCCCCCGGCCGACCATGGTGTCGCCGGCATAGACCGAGCCGGCCAGTCGTAGCGAGCGGCGCACCACGCGACTGCCCGGGCCGGCCCAATCGGTCGCCACGCGGTCGGCGAATCCGGCGAGGTGCATGGTGTTGACGTAAATCGTTGGGTTGCCCTGGCTTTGGGCATAGACGGGGTCGAAATGGCCGGGAAAATAGTCCCACGTTGCTCCGGCGTTCTCCACGACCCGTTGGTAAGTGATCTCGTCGACCACTTCCGGCAGCTCGACCGGAACGTCGATTTCGTTCCAGTCCAGATCCTCACCGGTCACGACGCTGCCGCAGGGGTGAAGCGGAACAACGTGTTTCGGTTCCGGGCGACTACCGTGCCGTCCTGGCGGCGAAAGGTCTCGAGCGTTTGAACGAAGTGGCCGACACCCAGGCGGGTCGTCTTCTCCGGCGACACCGACACCAGTTCCTCGACCACGGTGAGCAGATCGCCCTCGACGATGGGCTCAAGGAACTCAACATCGTTGGCCGCGTTGATGAATGTGGTGCCCGGCAGCGGTATCCGCAACACCAAGCCCGCCGGCCTGGCGCTTCCTTGCTGCGGCGGCTGCCACGGCGGAGGTATCAGCCATCCCATCAACAGAGCCGGCGGGGCCAGCAGACCACCCCATCGCTGCCGAGCATATTCGGCGTCCCAATACGAGCGATTGCCGTCGTGGACCATCGCGGCGAACAACTGGATGCGCGCGCCACTGACGGCCGCCGCCGCGGTTCGCGGTTCGCTTGCTGCGCCGACCATCCGCAGCGCATCTTCGTAGGTACCGAAAGCCAGCTGGTAGCTCAGGTCCCGCTCCACGTATCGCTACCGCTTACATGACGAGCGGGTGCCGGCTGGGCACCGAATCCCACGCGAGTTCACGGGACGTGTAGTACCAGCCGCCGCGCTCGTAGATCAGCTCGTCCCGGAATGTCCCGGTGGCCCGCAGCGCGACGTCGCCGAACATCGAGGCGTACAGCACGGCGACACAGCGCTGGAGGGCGTGCACGCCGTCGACTTGGATCTCGTGGTCGACGCAGACCAGACGCTGGTTATCGCCGCCGTCGAATGCCATCCGGAGATCGGTGAACACGTCGTGGTCGCGGATGTAGGTGGCCCCGGAGTGGCGGAAGGTGGCGATCCAGGCATCGCGGTCGCCGTCGGAGTAGGCGCGGTTGTGCCGGGCGTTCAGATTCAGGATGGCGGCTCGGCCCGTTGCGGCGGCGAGCATCTGTTGTTCCTGATAGCTCATGTTGGTCATCTGTGCTCTTCAGCCTCTCTGGAGGAAGGACGGCGGATAAGGGGACGAGCGAACGATTGGACGTAACAATAACTTAACTTAACGTCTCCTACGTAACATTGACGTAACTTAGCGGCTAACGATGTATCCGTGTCGTTCGCGATCCCACGCACCAGGACTGAGGCCCCGGCTGCGCAAGAGGTCTTTGCGGATCCGTCCGATCACGTTCTTCGGGAGTTCGTCGAGGGTCTCGACGAACCGGGGCACGCAGAAGTACGGCATGCGGGCGGCGCAGAAGTCGAGCAACTCCGCGCAATCCAGCGCAGCTCCGGGACGCAACGTGACGATCAGCAAGATGTCGTCCTCACCCAACTGACTGGGCACGCCCACGGCCGCGGCCTCCAGCACCGCCGGATGGCGCATGACCACCGTCTCCACTTCCACCGACGACACGTTCTCGCCGCGCCTGCGCAGGGCGTCCTTGATCCGGTCGACGTAGGTCAGGTTGTCGATCGCTGTCGAGTTTTCCTAGGTCGCCGGTGCGAAACCACTCCTGGTGCGGCTCCACCTGTGAACCCTGACCGACCCCCTGACTGACCCCCTGACTCACATAGCCCTCACTCATCGCGTGCGGGTATCTGGGCCGGCAGGCGATCTCGCCAACGGCTCCCGCCGGCAGCGGATTGCCCTCGGCGTCGACGATGCGCACGTCGAAATTCGGGTTCGGCCGGCCCGACGTTCCGGGAACACCGTCGTCCGCCACGCCTTTGACGGCGATCGGAAAGGCCTCCGTCATCCCGTACATGGTGACGATCTTGCAGCCGTAGCGCTTTTCGATCTCGTGGTAGGAGTTCGCTTCGATGGGCGCGGCGGAGATGAAGCGCAGCGGCAGCTGGGCGTCGCGCGGATCCGCGGGCAGGTTCTGCAACATCGACACCATCGCGCCGGCGCCGGCGAAGCCGATGGCACCGCGGGCACGCACGTCGTCCCACACCTTCGCCGGGATGAAATGCGCCGGCGAGCGCGGTTGTCCCGCCGACCAGCATCGGGGCCAGCACGCTCGGCGCCGCGCTCAGATGGAACAGCGGCATCGCGGTCCACAGCACCTCGCCCGGGCCGAATTGCCAGGCCGACGCGACCGTCGCGGCCACCGAGAACAGGTAGTGCCAGGTGGTGGCAACCGCCTTCGACGGCCCGGTGGTGCCCGACGTGAAGAACAGGCACCCCACGTCCTCGGCCGCCACGGAGCCGTCGGGCACGGCAGCCGGACGCATCAGCGCGTCGGTGAGCGAATCACCTTGCACCAGAACGTCAGTCACGGTATCCAATTGGTCGGCAACCTCATCGACGCGGGGTCGTCGCTCGGCGTCGGTGAAGATCACCTTGGCCCGCGACAACCGCAGGGTGTGCAGCAGGAAGTCGCCCTTGTTTGCGGCGTTGACGGCCGCGCTCACCGCGCCGATGCGCGCCGCGCCCAGCCAGAAGTAGACCCATTCCGGGCAGGTGGCGCTGAACAGCGCCACACAGTCACCGCGCCCAACACCCAAGTCGGCCAAGATGTTCGCCGCCGCGCAGGACCGCTGCCGCATCTGTTCGAAGGTCACCTCGACACCGGCGATCGCCATCATCGCGCGGTCGGGATACTGCTCGGCCCGGCGATCCAGCACGGCGGGCACGGTGAAACGGTCGACACCGAAATCGGACGGGCCGAGGGGTCCGCTCCGGTCAGCGCACATCAGGCTTCCAGTCAGGCCCCAGCGGCGGCCGGATCCGGCTCACCCGCGGCGGTGTAGCCGAAGTCGGTGGCCGAGGGCTCGGTGCCCGGGTAGAAGCGGTGCGCCCAGCGGCGAAGGGCGGCGTAATCGCGCGCCTCTTCGGGCGCCAGGTTCGGCTTCTCCAGGTATTTCATGTTCTCCCAGGTGAAGAAGTCTTGTTTGATGACCTCTTGCTGCAGCGCCAGGAATTTGGCGGCGCGGCCGGTGGGCACGTCGCCGGCGTCGCCGGGCTCACGGATGGACGCCTGGGTGTAGAAGTAGTCGGTGTAGTCCTCGTCGACGGGCGTTTGTCCGGTGACCTCGATGGTGGCCACCAGCTCGCTGGGGAAGCGGACGATGCCCAGCCCCAGCGAGTAGTTGTCGTAAATGATCTTGGCGTCGACCGGACCGTCGGGCGTCAACCAGGTCGTGGCGCGACCGCCGCCGAAATGAGCGCTGACCGTGGCGTGCAGGTGATAACCGGACACCTCGAACGATGTGGTGTTCGCGGGGTTGGCGGCCTTGTGCACGTATTGGACGTGGTACGGGTCGGCGGCGTTCTCGATGATCATCTGCGCGTGCACCTTGACCCGGTTGAGCATCCGGCTGTGCGGGTGCAGCGGGTAGTACTCGTCGGTTTCCAGCTCGGGCAGTACCGGCGGCTGCCAGTACGGCGCGCGGCCGTGCCGCTCGTGCCACACCACGATGAAGCCGTACCACTCCGCGGTCGGATAGGTGCGAATGCGGACGTTGGTCTTGCAGCCGATCTTGCTGTACGGAATCTCGGCGTTGGTGCCGTCGCCCCGCCACCGCCAGCCGTGCCAGGGGCAGACGATGTTCTCGCCTTCCACCTCGCCGCCGACGCCCATGTTGGCGCCGAGGTGCTGACAGTAGGCGTCCATCACGTGCACCTGGCCGGATTGGGTGCGGAATATCACCAGTTCCTCGCCGAAGTAGTGCGCGCGCTTCACTTCGCCGACGGCCAGGTCCGATGCGAAGCAGACGATGAACCATCCCGTCGGGTAGCGATACGTTCGACAACGCGATGCCCGATCCGAACTCTCGGTCCGATGGATCCACGCTCGAATCTGAAGCCGAGTCCGAAATCGTATTAGTCACGAGCACTCCGATTCCCACGCGGCCGAGCGCAACTGGGCCGCCCTTAAACTCACCGCGGTTCGACGGCTAGGTCTATTTTTACTATCTTAAGCATTGAACGTCAACGCGGCACGTTCGGTTGCCGTGTGGCGTCGGGCTGGAGTGAGGTTACCGATGACCGCTGTCGCAGTGGATCTGTCCGATTTCACCTTGTGGCGCAATGGTTTTCCCGATGAGTTGTTCGCCGAATTGCGCAGCGCCAGGCCGCTTTTCCGGCATGAGGTCACGCCCGGGCGTCGCTGAGCTGTTTTCCGGAGGGCTCCAGCGTGACTTCTGGGTGACCACCAAGCACCGGCACGCGGTACGCCTGCACCGCGACGTCGACTCCTTCACCGCGGTGGACGGCCCGCTGATCCAGCCGGTCGGCATGTTCTCGTCGTACCCGACGATCATCAACATGGACCCGCCGGGACTGAACAAGCGGCGCAAGCTCATCTCCAACGCCTTCAACCCGCGAGCAATCGCCAAACTCGAAGACGGCATCCGGGCCCGCGCGGCGCGGATGATCGATCATCTGCTTGCCAAGGGCGGCGGGGACTGGATCGAGGACGTCGCCGATGCACTACCGATGACGGTCATCGGCGACATCATCGGGATACCGGAAGACGACCGGCCGCGGATCTTCGACGCCTTCGACCGAATTTTGAAGGCCAACGCGCCCGGAGCGCGGCTGAGCCGGCAGGACTATATCGACCTCTACGCCACCATCTTCGGGTACGCGATGGAGCTCACCGCGGAAAAGCGGCGCAATCCCACCGACGACATCTGGAGCACGCTGGCCTCCGCGGTCATCACCGGTGACGACGGTGAGGAGTTCGCTCTGCCCGCCAACGAGCTCGAATTCTTCTTCTTCGTGCTCGCCTTCGCCGGCAGTGATACCACCAAGAACGCGTTGGCGATCGGGCTGCAGGCGTTCGTCGCCAACCCCGAGCAGATCGAACGGTACCGCGCGCAGGAAGCGTTGCGAGCCAGTGCCGTCGAGGAGGTGCTGCGCTGGGCGTCACCGGTGGCGTACTGGACGCGCACCGCCAAGGTCGACGTCGAGATGGATGGCCAGCACATACCGCAGGGCGATCGGGTGGTGTCGATGCTGCGTTCGGCCAACCGGGACGAGGAGGTCTTCGATTCGCCGTTCACCTTCGACATCGGCCGTCACCCCAACCCGCACGTGGCTTTCGGCGGCGGCGGCCCACATCACTGCTTGGGCGCAATGTTGGCGCGTGCCGAACTTCGCGCAGTGTTCGACGAACTGTTGCTGCGATGCGACGACATCGAAATCGGCGCGGCCAAGGTGACCTATCCGAACCTGACCACCAACATGTCGATCTACGACGAGATGGCGATATCGCTGACTGAGCGCTGAGGGCTCAGTGCGTACCGGGCGGCGGCCCGGCTCCGAATGCGGCGAATACCGCCAACGGGTCCAGGTAGTCGCGCCAGTGCGTGATCTTGCGGTCCTTGACTGTGATCACCGAGATGAAGCGGTTGAGATAGGGCGCACCGGTGCTCACCACCGTGCCGTGCATGGTGTATTCGAGGACCACGACGGACTTCTCGGGGTCGTAATAGCGGTACACGTCGCTGCTGCCGCTCTGCACGATCGACTCCCCGTAATCGGAGTACAGCTCGGCCAGCGCTTCGCGCCCGACGATCTTTCGCGGGTAGTCCGGGACGGTGATGATGTACTCCACCACCACATCCTCGGCATGCATGTCAAAGAAATCGGTTCCGTCGACTAGGCCCTTCAGGGCCTCGGCCACGACCTCGAAATAGGGCCGCATCGCCGCGTACTTCGTCATGTCTCGGGATGTCATGGAGCCTCCAGAGAGCCCTTTTGCGTCAGTCGATTAGCCGCAGCGCGGCCTTGGGACACTGATCCACCGCGGCGCGCACATCGATCTCCCGGTCCGCAGGTACCTCACCGTCCGCGATCTGCACGACGTCGGCGTCGCCCAGTTCGAAGATGTCCTGCGCGATCGATTCGCAGAAGCCGTTGGCCTCACACAAGTTCTCGTCGACGGTTACGCGCATCAGCTGCTCCTTTTCTAGGCGCCCTTGGGTCGGGTCCCGATGACCCCGCCGGCTGCAAGGCGTGCCAGTTCTTCGTCGGTCAGCCCGCACCGATCGCGCAGCACCTCTTCATTGTGCTCGCCGAGGGTCGGCGGCGGCCGGTGCAGCCACCTATGCTGTCCGGCCAGCTGGGCGAATGGCGGGCAGGGATAAAGGCCGGCCCCGGTTCTGGGGTGGTCGAGCTTCTCGAAGAATCCTCGATCGCGCAGTTGCGGGTTCTCGGTGACCAGCGACGGCGATACCACCGGCGCGGCGGGAATGCCCGCGCCGGCCAGCCGTTCCACCGCCGAGTCCCGAGACTGCGCGGCAAACCAGTCCCGCAACCGGCGATCGATCTCGTCGGCGCGTTCTCGTCGCCCGACGACCCCGGCCATGCCCTCGTCGCACCACGAGGGTCGGTCCATCAGCTCGACCAGCGCGCGCCACTGCCGGTCGTCGCGCACGGTCACCGCGATCCACTCGTCGTCCGGACCCGCGCACCGGTAAAGGTTCTGGATGGCCCAGCCCTGACCGCGGTTACCCCGCCGGCTCAACGTAGTTCCGAAGACCTCGGATTCGATCGGCTGGATTGCGGTGACGTTCAACACCGTTTCGATCATCGGCAGCTCGACCTGCTGGCCCACGCCGGTGCGCTCGGCGAAGTTCAATGCGGCCAGCACGGCGAACGCGGCGTGGACACCGGCCAGCGGATCACAGGCGCCGCGCGGCGTCACCGGCGGATCGTCCGGCAATCCGGTCACCCAGGCCAGGCCCGCGATCTGTTCCATGGTGGGGGCGAATCCGACCCGCTCGCGCCAGGGACCATCGAGCCCGAACGCCGGCATCCGCGCGACGACGAGCTTGGGGTTGATTTTGAGCAGCACATCGGCGGTGAGCCCGAAGTGGTCCATCACCCGTGGTGAGAAGTTCTCGATCACGACGTCGGCGCCGGCCACCAGCTGCGTGAACAGGCGACGGCCGTCCTCAGAGCCCAAATCCAGTGTGACCGAACGCTTGTTGGTGTTCATCGCGTGGAAGACCCAGCCGTACTCCCACCAGTCGTCGACATCTTTGCGCATGCCGCCCGAGTAACGAATGCCGTCCGGCCGCTGGATCGACTCCACCTTGACGACCTCGGCGCCGAACGCCGCCAGCAGGTGCGTGGCGGCCGGGCCGGCCCAGAAGGCGGTCAGATCGACGATGCGAACGCCCTCGAGCGGCGATCCGTCGAATTCCGGTTTACGCTCGAGTTCGCTTTTCTGCCAAGGCGATTCATCGTCAGCCGCGCCGACGTCCGCCGTGGGGCGCACCGGCGCGGGCGCGCACTCCGACATCAGCCAGGGCGGGCGGGGCTGATGAAAACCGGCTGGGTTTTCGACGAACACCCCGCGCTCGGTCGTGTACTCCATGTCGCGGATGGTGGCGCCGTTGCCCAGCGGCGCGATCGGCAACCGGAACAACTGACCGAGCTCGACGATCTCCTCGACGGTGCGCTCGGACATCCAGGGACCGATGTTCTCGCGGATGAAGTCGCGGTAGTCCCAGCGGCCGATCTGAAATCGTCAGCTGTTCAATCTCCCCGAGCTGGGGGCACTCGACCATCGCCACGAAGTCGAGCCACTGCTGACCGGTGACCATGGTGATCCCGACGTAGCCGTCCTTGGCGGGTTCGATCGAGGGCACTTCGAGGGTGCGGCGGATCGGCGGCACCCGCAGCAACTGGGAGTGCAGCCATTCGCTGCTCTGCATCGTGGTGATCGCTTCGAGCATGGACAGATCAAGATGCTCACCCGGGCCGCCGTGCTCGACGCGGCGGCGCACGGCCAGCGCGCCGAACGCGGCGAACACACCACCCATGTACTCCCCCAGGTCGCCGCCGATCGCGATGGGTGGCCCGGCGGGGTCGCCGCGAAACCCGGGCGAGCCCGCCCAGGCCTGCAGGGTGAACTCGCTGGCAGCGCGGTCGGCATATGGGCCGGTCCAGCCGAAGTCGGAGATGGTGACGATGACCGCCTGTGGTGAATCGGCCAGCAGCCGCTGCGGATCGATGCCCAGGGCCGCCGCCTGCGAGCGGCTCGCGGTGATGACCACGACGTCGGCCACGGCCAGCAGGCGCGAAATCGCGCCGGATCTCCGGCACCCGGCGCAAACGTCATGCTGCGCTTGCCCGCGTTGAGGTAGCTGAAGAACGGCGAGCTATCACCCTCCGGCACCGGCGAACGGCTGGCCGAGTACTGACGCAACCAATCCCCTTGCGGGGGTTCGATTTTGCAGACCTCTGCCCCGGCGTCGAGCAACAGCTTGCCGCAGTAGCTGCCGGCTATCCGGTCACTGATCTCGACGACCCGCAACTCGTGCAGCGGTGTCGGGCGGCTGTCGGGCCCTGAACTCACGTTGGACTCACGTTGGACTCACGTTGGAAGAGCATAGTTCTATGGCGCTCGAAGCAGAGCGGCTATTTATGCCATTACTGCTAAAATAGCTAAGCCAGTCGAGTACGCCATGCTGCGCGCTCTCTCCTGCTGCTTGTTGCGAGGACCGGATGACCGCCTTGGGTATTGGCCCCGACGCCCGTCGCCGGTTGTCGGCGCCGAGGATCGCCGAAATCGTAGCCGACGAGCTGCGTCGTCAGATCATCGACGGCGAGCTGGCCGATGGTGACCTGTTGCCGCGCCAGGAGGTGCTGGTCGAACAGTTCAACGTGAGCCTGGTCTCGTTGCGCGAGGCGCTGCGGATCTTGGAGACCGAGGGCTTGGTTTCGGTCCGGCGCGGCAACCGGGGTGGCGCCGTCGTGCACGCGCCGGCCAAGACCAGCACCGCCTACATGCTTGGTTTGCTGTTGCAGAGCGAGTCGGTCGCGGTCGCCGATTTGGGCTTTGCGTTACAGGAGCTCGAGCCGGCCTGCGCCGCACTGGCGGCCCGGCGCCCCGACCGTGCGGATACCTTGGTGCCAGAGCTCAAGAAAGTCAACGACGCCATGGCCGAGCACCTCGAAGACGGACGGCGCTTCACCGAAATCGGCCGTGAATTCCACAATCTCGTCGTCCAGGGGTGCGGCAACCACACCATCATCGCGGTCGTCGGCAGCCTGGAGACGCTGTGGACCAGCCACGAACGACAGTGGGCCGACGAGAGCTCGGCGCGTGGCACCTACCCCTCGCTGGCCCAGCGCCGCGCGGCGCTCAACACGCACATCAAGCTGGCCGAAACGATCGCCGAGGGTGATGTCGACCGGGCCCGCCGCATCGCCGGCCGCCACCTCGCCGACACGCAGACCTACGTGCTGAACGGGCGGCCCGACCAACGGATCTACGCGCTTTCGCCGCAAGCTCTGTCACGCCCGCGGGACGTCCGCCACCCCTGAGACTGCCATGCGAACTGCGTTGGTCACCGGCGGTAGCGGCGGGATCGGAAAAGGATGTGGCCGCAAGCTGGCCGAGCTGGGCTACGACGTCGTGCTTGCGGCGCGCCGCGAAGCCCCGTTGCGCGCGGCCGCCGAGGAGATCGGTGCACGCCACATCGTCGCCGATGCCTCCGACCCAGCCGGGTTCGCGGCCGCGATAAGCGAACTCGAGCTGATCGACCTGGTAGTTCATGCGGCCGGCACGCTCGGCGGAACCTATGCGCGCAAGCAGACATTCGAGCAGTGGCGGGCAATCATGTCGGCCAACCTGGATTCGTGCTTCGTGGTGACCTCCGCCGTGCTACCGCGGATGCGCGCGGGCTCACGACTGGTGTTCATCTCGTCGTCGTCGGCACACGAGCCGATGATGGCCCGGACCGCCTACTCGGCGTCCAAAGCCGGCATGAACGCGTTTGCCCGCGCCTTGGCGCTCGAAGTCGACCGCGACGGTATCGCGGTGCACATCGTGACGCCGGGACCGGTGGAAACCGAGATGCTGCAGGACGTCCCCTTCGAGATGTACGCCATCCAGGTGTCCGACGTCGCCGAGGCGGTCGCATGGCTGGACACCGTCGACCCGTCGGTGGACCTGCCGGAGATCCGGCTGAGTGCCGTGCAGCGCGGGCCGTTCGCCCGGCCGCCGGTCGTTCCCACCGAGGCTCGCCGCCGCCGCGATGTTCAGGCAAACGCCTTGATCACCGACTCACCGAATGCGGCAAGCGAATCCGGAACGGCGAAATCGGCGAACCACACGTAGAAACGCTCCACCCGCTGCGCCGCAAGGCCGTTGAAGTGCGCTACCAGCTCGTCGGCGTCGCCGCAGACCAGCCCGGGCCCCAGGTTGCCGAACCGCCGGGTGCTCACGTCGCGCACCTTGTTCGGGTCGCTGCCCGACCTGACGAAGCCCACCATCTGCTGAATCGACACCCGTGCGGTTCCCGCCGCCGAAGCCAGCTTGGGCAACCGGTCGAGGTGATTCGCCTGCAGATTCCACCAATCCGCGTAGCTACGAACGAGTTCCATCATGCGGGGTCCGCTGCCACCCAGAACCAGCGGTATCGGATGCGTTCGTTTCGGGAGCTGCGTTGCGTCCGCATCCTCGCCGCTGTCTCCCCAGTACTGCCTGATCAGGGCCAGGTGACGGCCGAGCTGCTCGACCCTGGCCACCGGGTCCTGCTGACCGACATCGAATCTGGTGAACTCGGCGGGCCAGGAGCCCGAACCGAGGCCGAGCTCGAATCTGCCGTCCGACGCATCCGACAGGGTGACGGCTTGTTTTGCGAGCACGGCGGGATGCCGAAAAGCGTCGCAAAGGACAAGGTGGCCGATCCGCAGCCGCTGTGTCTTGGCGGCCACCCAGGTCGCAATGCTCATTGCCTCCCAAATACTTTCGCCGGGTAGTCCGGGTGCCTCGAGGTGATCGATGAAGGCGATTCCGTCGAAGCCACTGTCCTCGGCATAGCGCGCCCGCTCCGCGATGTCGGCGACCGACAGCCGCACCTGCGGCAGGAACAGAAACCACTCGACCATGCGCCCACCTAGGTGTTCTCGTGCGATTGCGACAGGTGGGCTAGTTTACTATCTTTATTATGTTAGGGGTCTTATGGATGTCGGACTGAACGCCGAGCAGCTCTCGCTGCGCGCCACCGTGCGCGACATCCTACGCACCGAGTGCCCGCCCGACGCCGCCCGCCAAGCGCTGACGGATCCGGAGCGCTGGCGGACTCTCTGGAAGACGGTCGTCGATCTGGGCTGGACGGAACTCGCCGCACCTGGCACCGGCGAGTATGGACCCGTCGAGCTGGCCGTGGTCCTCGAGGAATGCGGCGCGGCGCTCGCGCCCATCCCATTGCTCAGCAGCATTGGTCTGGCCGCGGGCGCGCTGCGCGGCAGTGGCCTTGACTCGGTGCTCGCTGACATCGCCGGAGGTGTGGTCGCCACCCTCGCGGTCCACTCCCCCGGTTACCGGCTGCCCGGGCCGACGATGACGCTGCAAGACGGACGGCTACGCGGTCGCGCGGTCGCGGTCCCCAACCTGTCACGCGCCGAGCTGATCGTCACGCTGGCACAAGAGGGCGGCGGTCTGGTAGCCGCGGTCGCACGCTGTGGTGACGGGGTGAGCATCCACAGCGTCGAGTCCAACGACCCCGCACAGCCGCTGGCCGACCTTGACATCGACACCGAACCGTTGGCCGTGGCCCCGTTGAACAGTGGCGGCATCGAGTCCGCGCTCAGCGCACCGCTGGTGGCCGCGGCCGCCGACCTGGTCGGCGTGGCCAGCGCGGCCCTGCACCGCTCCGTCGAGCACGCGAAGGTGCGGCGTCAGTTCGGCACTCCGATCGGCGCATTCCAGGGCATCAAACACGCGCTGGCCGACAACTACGTCGGGGTGGAACGCGCCCGCAGCCTCACCTATGCGGCGGCGGCCCTGTTGGGCGATCCGAGCACGGCACCCGCCGATGTCTGGACCGCAGCGGCTCTGGCCAAAGCGGCAGCCGGCGACGCGGCGGCCAACTCCGCGCGCACGGCGGTCCAGGTGCACGGCGCCCTCGGACAGACCTGGGAGCACGACGCACACCTTTACGTCAGGCACGCCTGGCAGGGCGCCGCGATGCTGGGTGACAGCCGCAGCCTGTACAACGAGGTGGGCCGGCGGTTCTGCGGAGGCGCCGCGTGAGCGCGGTGGTTGAGGAATTCGGCGCGTGGTTGGCGGAGTTCCTGCCCGACGACTACTACGAGAACTATCGACAGTACCGCTGGGATCTGCCCTTGCGGCGCAATTACCAGCGGGCCTCTTTCGAGGCTGGCTGGCTACAACCGACCTGGCCCCGCGAGCACGGCGGCCGATCGCTGGGGCTACGCGACGCGATGGAAGTGCGGATCGAGGCCGCGCTGCGGTCTGCGCCCAAGCTGCCCAGCGTTCAGGGTCCCGGCGTCGCGGCGCCGGGCATCCGGCAGTTCGGCACACCCGCCCAGATCGACCGCCTGCTGGTGCCCCTGCTGCGCGGTGACGAATGGTGGGCGCTGGGCATGTCCGAGCCCGAAGCCGGGTCGGACTTCGCCGGTCTGCGGACGCGCGCCGAACGCGAGGGAGACGTATTCCGGGTCAACGGCCACAAGATCTGGACCACCCAGGCCCACGAGTCACGGTGGTGCACCCTGTATGCGCGCACCGATCCGGATGCCCCGAAACACCGTGGCATTTCGTGCCTCATCCTCGATCTGCACTCACCCGGAGTAAAAGTCGAGCCCATCCGGATGGCCTCGATCTCCGACGAGACGTTCTGCGAGGTGTTCCTCGAAGACGTAGAGATTCCGGCGGAAAACCTGTTGGGACCACTCAACGGCGGATGGAACGTCGCGTTGTCGTCGCTGCACCATGAACGCCAGATGATCTGGATCATGAACTGGGTCGAGATCAAGCGCGGACTCGACTCGGTTCGCAGCGCCTCAGAGACCCAATCAGGGACCAATTCGGACGTCTACACGGAGCTCGGCTCGCTGATCGCCGATGCCGAAGCGCTGCGGGCCACCGGATACCGCGCGCTGGGCAACGAACTCGCGGGACGGCCCAGCCCGGAAGCCGACACCATGAAGCTGCTCGGATCGGTTACCTTGCAGCGTGTTTGGGAGCTCAGTGCCGCGGCCGCGGGCCCGCAGGCGGCTGGCGACCCGGATCTGCTCTTCGAACGTCAGGACGCGTTGGCCGCGACCATCTACGGCGGAACGTCGGAGGTGCAGCGCAACATCATCGCCGAGCGGCTGCTCGGGCTGCCGAAGGGATGACGACGATGGATTACGACCTCGGCGACGACGCCGGACAACTGCGAAACCACTTGCGCGAGCTGGTATCCAACCACATCCCGGCAGACTTCCTTGGGGCCTGCACCGAGAACCCGCAGGACCTCGCCACCACCGAGACGTTCTGCAAACTGTTGGCCGCCGAGGGGCTGCTGGCGCTGGCCTGGCCGAAAGAGCATGGTGGCGGCGGTGGTTCCGTCTGGACGCAGACGGTACTGCGCGAGGAAATGTGGGCCCAACACGAACCCCGCGGTCCGCAGTACATGGGCATCAACTGGGTCGGCCCGGCGCTGATGCGTTACGGGACAGCCGAACAAAAGGCCAAGCACCTCGCTGCCATCGCCTCCGGTGACGTGATCTGGTGCCAAGGCTTCTCGGAGCCGGAAGCGGGAACCGACCTCGCGTCGCTGCGCACCCGTGCGGTGCCGGATGGCGAGGGTTGGCGTATCACCGGCCAAAAGGTGTGGACGTCGTACGCGCTGATGGCCTCCTGGTGCGTCCTGGCGGCGTGCACCGATCCAGACGCTCCAAAGCCTAAGCGGCTCACACTGTTTCTCATCCCGATGGACCGGCCCGGCTTCACCGTCCGGCCCATCCCGTCGATGCTGGGTCCACACCACCTCAACGAGATGTTCTTGGATGACGTGCAGGCGGTCCCCGGTGACGTCCTGGGCGAGGTCGGCGACGGGTGGCGGGTGATGCGCGAAGCGCTGGCATTCGAACGGGTGGGCATCGCACGCTACGCACGCTGCGAGTCACTGCTTGATCGGCTGCGCACCCAGCTCGGCGACGACTGGGACAAGCTGCCCGAATCGCTTCGTACCCGTTGGGTGCGGGCGCTCGTCGACCTACGGGTCGCTCGGCTGCTGGCCTACCGCGCGGTGTCGCTGCAGGACGATGCGGCGGCGGGTGCGGCGGCCAGCGCCGCCCGCATTGCCACCACGACGTGCGATCAGCAGGTCGCCGAGCTCCTTTTCGACGTGCTCGGCCCGACCGCGCTGGACAGCGGCGCCTCCGCCCCGCTGCACGGGGCAATCGAAGACCATTGGCGTTACGCACAGGCGTCCACCGTGGCATCCGGCACAATCGAGGTGCAGAAAATGCTGGTGGCACGAGACGTATTGGGAGAGCACCGGTGAAAACCGATTTGCCACAAGACATTAGCGACTTCGCCGCCGTCGCCGCCCAGCGGCTCGCCCGGTTGGGCGGACCACCAGCCGCACTGCGTGCCGAGACCGACGACGGTATCCGTGACTCGGCGCGCGCCGCCCTGGATGAGCTCGGCGCGTTTGAGCTCGACGTCCGGTCGTCAGCCGACGACGCGCTGGCCGCCGCGGTGCTTTGCCAGGCCGCCGGCGCTACCGCGCTGCCCTATCCACTGGTGGAGGAGCTGCTCGCGATCGACGGCGCGCGGCTGGCCCTGGTCAATCCCGAAGCCCCACGCATCGATCACGGCGATTTGGCCGGTGACTGGATCGCCGCGGACTTGGACGGCAATCGGTACCGGTTGCAGCCGACGTCGCGGACGGGCGCCAAATTGGGGCCGTTTCTGGTCCCGGCGACCCTGAGCGCACCCGAGGGAACCGTCCCGGCCGTCGACGTTAATCTTCATCTCGTGCTGGGATCATGGCGGATTCTGGGAGCAATGCAGCAGTCGTTGCGGATCGTCACCGAACATGTGCGCGCTCGGATTCAGTTCGGCAAGCCGCTCGCCGACTTTCAGGCCGTCCGGTTCGCCGCCGCGGAGGCCGCCGTCGGGGTGCGCGGACTCCATGAACTCGCGAAGTACACGATTTGCCGTCCCGAATCAGCTCCTTTGCAGGTCCTTTCGGCTGACGCCCTCGTGCTTCGACTCAAGGCCACCGATACCGCACGGCAGGTATTGCGCACCTCTCACCAGTTGCTTGGCGCGCTGGGATTCTGCGATGAGTCCGACGTCAGCGTGCTCGACCGGCACACCCAGCCGCTGATCCGGTTGCCCCTGGGCGCCGAAGGACTCGCGCTGCGCCTGATGCCCGGCGTGCCAGACGGCTCTCTGGAGACGCTGTTCAGCGGGCCGGTATCGGCGTGAGCACGACCGAGCCCGTCGCCGCGGCGGCGCCGCCCAACCCGTTCGAAGACGGAATCCCCTTCGGGACCAAGCTGCAAGAGCTCGCCGAACAGCGTCGGGACGACAAGGCTGTGACCGTTGTCGCCCTGGACGGCACCGCGACCTCGTTGACCTTTGGCGAACTCGACGCCCGCGCCAACCAGTGGGGGCGCGCACTGGCCGCCAGCGGTGCGGAAACGGGTTCCTATGTCGCACTGGCAATCCCGAATTCACAACACCTGGTGCTGGCCACGCTGGGGTGCTGGAAGATCGGCGCCGTCCCCATCCCGATGCACTGGGATCTGCCCGAATGGGAGCGAAACAGGGTGCGCGCGGTGATCGACCCCGCCGTGATCGTCGACGACAAGAGCCGTTGGGAGTTGGACGCGCGCGCCACCGGCGAAGCCGAAAGCCCTTTGCCCACAGCCATTTCCCCGACCGCAAACGGAATCTGTAGCAGCGGGTCGACCGGCGTGCCCAAAGTGATCCTCAACCTGGCGCCGTCGCTGTGGACTCCTCAGCACGGCGAACCATTTCTGGCCAACTGGACACCGGTAGAGCAGCCGCAGACCATCATGGTGCCCGCGCCGATTTATCACACCAACGGCTTCGCCACCTTCCTGATGCTGCTCGCCGGCGACCACCTGGTGATACTCGAAAAGTTCGACGCAGTAATGGCTTTGGATGTAATCGAACGCCATCAGATCACCAACTTCACGGCCACGCCCACGATGTTGGCACGCATAGCCGCCCGGCCCGACGTTCGGCAGCGAGACCTGTCCAGCGTCGTGTTCATCCTGCAGGGCGCCGCAGTGATGCCGCCACCGCTGCTGCACACCTGGTTCGAGCTACTGAGCCCCGAGCAGATCCTGACTGCCTACGGCATGACCGAAAATCTCGGGCTCACCGCGTTGCGCGGCGACGAGTGGCTGACGCATCCCGGCAGCGTCGGCCGCGGCTTCCGCGACACCGAGATCCGGATCCTTGACGCCGAGAAAAGACCGCTGGGCCCCGGCGAGCATGGCGACGTCTACCTGCGCGCGCCGATGAGCGCCGGGTACCGCTACCTGGGTGGGGCGCCGCCGCTGCCGTCGACCGAGGACGGGTTCCGTTCTGCCGGCGACATCGGCCACCTCGACGAGGATGGCTACCTCTACATCGTCGATCGCCGCGTCGACATGATCATCACCGGCGGCGCGAACGTCTTTCCGGCGGAGGTCGAGTCCGCATTGGCAGGCCACCCCGGCATCGCCGATGTGGTGGTGATCGGACTCTCAGACCCGCAGTGGGGCCGACGGGTGCACGCCGTGGTGCAACTCGCCGACCTCGACGGCGTTGAATCGCTGACCGAACAGCAGGTGATCGAGTACGCCAAGAGCCGGCTTGCCCCCTACAAGGCCCCAAAGACCGTCGAGTTCGTCGATGCGATTCCCCGCACCGCGGCAACCAAGGTCAATCGTTCGGCGATGATCGCGGCTCGCGGCGGCTGACGGTAGTTGGATCGAGCGCGACCGGATCGGCGGACCCTCTAGGACGCGTTTGTAGAAGCTGGTGCACAGCGCCGGCGCAACGGGTCAACGACGGACTCGCTAATCGGTAGCCATCACCCTGGCAATGCCCCGAAGCAGAAGGAAGCGTTCGTAATTGCCCGATCACCTACTGGCAGGAATCTCAAAGGTCACAGTAGGCAACGAGCTTCGGTCAAGGTAAGCGCTAAAGACAATGAGGACCTGGTTGTGAGACCACTCTCGCGAACCCGACTCGCGTGCAGCGCAGCTTGGAACGGCGATCAACGGACACTAAACGGTAGAGCCTTCAGTGCCCAAAAACCCGACGGCAACAGGGATCGTCGAGCAACGCCCAAAAGCTGAGCGACGGCAAACGAAGCAGCGTATACTTCAACCTGGCAGGAACTCCAACAAACCAACCCGGTTTCGAACCCGTCGAACTCGTCGAAAAAGCAGCCAGCAGATCCAGGGTCGTGGTCAGCCAGTCTGAGCACGCCGAAAAACCCTGCAACAAGAATGATTTAGTTATACCTTCGTCGAATTAATCCCGATGGTATCTAAAATTTCGCTCGGGAAAATGGAAATCCGACACGAACCGTCGACGGACTCGAGTAGCCTCGCGCGAAAAGATCTTCGGAGGTTCGACGTCTGGTGCAAACGTGGGGCGGGTGGCCGATAGTGGCCCGCGATAGCGAGCTGCGCCAAGCGTTGGCGGCACTTGAGGATGACGCGGAATTCCACGGCGTCGCATTAGTCGGCGATAGCGGGGTTGGCAAATCGGCGCTGGCTCGCGCACTTGCCGACACACTCGAGTCGGCCGGGGCGACGGTGCGGTATGTGCTGGGCACCCGAACCGGCTCCACGGTGCCGTTGGGCGCGTTCTATCGGTCTGTTACGGTCGACGCGCCGCAGGAACCAGCCGCGATGCTTGCGACCGCGCAAAGAAGCCTGGAGCGGGAACAGAACCTAGTCGTCGTCGTCGATGACGCGCAATTGCTCGACCCGTTGTCGTCGACGTTGGTGCACCAACTTGCGGCCAGCGGCACTGCACGATTGATTGTGACGATCCGGTCCGGCGACCCAGTGCCCGACGCGGTAACGGCGCTTTTGAAAGAGCGGTTGTTACTGAGTCTGCGCGTTGACCCATTTACCCGGGAGCAGACCGAGGCGCTCGCCCGCGCCGTTCTCGGCGGCGTCGTCGATGCCAGGCTGATCAACGAGTTGCACGGCCAGACCGCGGGCAGCCCGCTGCTGCTACGCGGCTTGCTGGACGCGGGTCGAGAGAGCGGTGCGTTGGTGTGCACGGATGGGCGTTGGCAACTTCGAGGTGCGCTGCGTGCCGACCACCAACTCTACGATCTGCTTGAATTTCGCTTGCAATCGTTGACCCCGGACGAATTGGAGGCGGTCGAGATCTTGGCGGCCGCGGAGGTGCTGGACTGGGAGATTCTGCGTGGGCTTTGCGATGCCGACGTGGTGGGATGCCTTGAGCGCCGTGGCGTAATCCAGCTGGTTGCCGACGGATCCAACACGGTGGCGCGGCTGTGTCACCCCATCTTCGGTAGAGCTGCACTCCGACACGCCGGCGTGGTGCGTTCGCGGCAACTCAATAGCTTACTGGCACAACAGCTTCAGAAGCAGATGCGGACACAGGAGGAACGGTCGGGGTTGTCTGACGCGCGCATCCGGATACAGCTGGCGCAGTTGATGACGCGAAGCGACCTGTCGGCGGATCTCGACGTGATCGTCGACGCAGCGGCGAGCGCGGTGACCATGTCGGACATCGCTTCCGGTGAGGAGCTGGCCCGATTCGCGTTTGAGCGCGGCGCCGGCGTTACCGCGGCGATCGTGCTTGCTGATGCGCTCGGTTGGCAGGGACGAGGCGACGAGGTCGAGGCAGTGCTCAATGACGTCGACCCCGATGGTGCCGATGAGTGGCTGATCGTGCGGTGGGGCTGTCTGCGTGCCGCGAATCTCTTCTTCAGCTGCAGGCGGGTCGAGCCGGCTCGGGCGGCACTCGCCGACGTGAGGGCGCGTGTTGAATCTGAGGAACTGCTCCCACAAGTCACGGCGATGGAAGCGGCGTTTGCGTTCTTTTCCGGTGACGTCCGAACGGCACTCGACCTCGGGTTAGCCGTGTGTACGTCCGATGTGCAACCGGTGGTGGGGATGTGGGCGACCACATGGACATGTTGGGCGTTGGCCCTCACCGGCCGGTTTGGCGAAGTCCAGTGCGTAGCGGATGCGGGGCGGGCAGCCGTGTTCGATCGACCGGGACCGTACCGGTTCGCCATGGGTTTGGCCGAAGTCGTGGGATTGACGTCCGCCGGCGACAATCCGGCGGCCGAACGGGTGTGGGAACGCTACGCTACGACGACGAGGGTGTGGCCTGCTCAAGACGCCTTCCTACACGCCATGCTCGGATTGGTGCAGCTTGCCCGCGGTTCGCTGGGGTCCGCGTGTGCGGCTTTTCGGGATTCAATATCGGCGATGTCGCGTGGTTTTCCGCCGGGCTGGTTGATGCTGGTGACCGCCTGGTCCGCGCAGGCCGAAGGTGCGCGCGGAGACAGTGCGGCCGCCGGTGCCGCGCTGCGCAGGTCGGAGGACGCCTACGGACCGCAGGTCGCGGTGTTTTTGCCGGAACTCGAGCTGGCCCGGGCCTGGGAACAGGCCGCCGCCGGCCAGACTATGGTCGCGCAAACACATGCGGTGCGTGCCGCAGAGATCGCGCGACAATCCGGGATGTACGCCGTCGAGATGCGCGCGCTGCACACCGCCGTCCGGTTCGATGACCGTTCGCAAACCGAGCGGCTGGCGGAGCTGGCCAAGATACTGAAAACTTCGTTGGCCGAAGCGATCGCGGAGCACGCTCGCGGCCTGGCCGATCACGATGGCGATTTGCTCGACGCCGCGGCCGACCGGTTCGCCGACATGGGCGCGTTGGCGCTCGCCGCCGATGCGGCAGCGCAGGCGGCGCGCGAACACGCGCGCACACGCCAGCTTGGGAAGCAGATAAAGTCTTCGACCCGCGCGGACAAGTTGGGAAAGCAGGGTGGAATACGAACACCGGCGGTCAACGGAGCGGCCTCGCCGTTGCCGATCACGGCCCGTGAACGTGAGATCGCGAACTTGGTCGCGGCTGGTTTGTCTAACCGTCAGATCGCCGATCGGCTGGTTGTCTCGGTGCGGACGGTGGAGGGGCACGTTTATCGCATCTTCGCCAAGCTCGGCATCGACGACCGCGAGCAGCTCGTCCACTTAGTACGTCTCGCTTGGCGCGAAACTTAAACAGGGCATCCAGATTTGTTCCGAAGATGCGATATCACGGTCAACACCAGCGGAGTCCAGTCCAGGCAGCGTCTGCCGGGCAGATATAACAGGGGAGGTCCGAAGCCTGTGCAGCGGTGAACGGTTGTGCTCATCGTGTCACCTAGGTTTTGCTTGTCCAGCTGGCCGGCTCGTCGGCTGCCTCGACCTCTTCGTACCAGCCACGCCCATCACTTAGCTGCGGTGACGTTACGACTACCAACGCGACCATCGCCAGGGCCAGCACTCCCGTTGCCCGAACCAGCGCTTTGGTCGTGCAAGAAAGCCGGTCGGTCGCCCGTCGTTCCACGCGCGGGCGATGCTCCACGAGCCTTATACCCATGTGGTTCTGCGCTCAGTTGTCGGCGTACCACCGCTCGCCGTTGTCGGCGTACCGCGGCGCGCCCGTGTTGTTCAAGTTCTTGGATGTGTTTGTCGCAGCCGCGCAGGTAGTCCCTCGTTTGGTGGGTGGCTTCTGTTGCGCGGCCAGCTTCAATGCACACAGCGCAGAAAGAGACGATGGAACCGCGGTCAAGTGGTGTGCTCAGTATTCGGCGAGCCGCTACAACGCCAGGCAGTCCGCGGTGACCGCCGTTGCGCGTGCTCAGGGGCAGAAGTCGCAGTATTGGGCGAAGGCAAAGGGTGGTGAGGTTCTTCATGAGGCCACCTCGACTGGTGATCCCCGCCAGACCGGCCGGGTGAGGTTATCGTTTCACCAGCACGCGCGTGGACACGAGTAGTTCACTACTCGACCACTACTCGACTTGCTCCAGCCGCCAGCCAGGCGCGGTCCCCTGCTGTATCCGGGCTTGTGCCTATTTCACCGGCCGTGTGCAGGGGCCGCCCCCACCCGACACCGACGCCGACGCCGACGCCGACGGCTACCTCTACATCGTCGACCGCCGCGTCGACACGATCATCAGCGGCGGCGCCAATGTTTTTCCGGTAGAGGTCGAGTTCGCATCGGCAGGCCACCCCGGCATTGCCGATGTGGTGGCGATCGGACTCTCAGACCGCAGTGGGGCCGACGGGTGCACGCCGTGGTGCAACTCCCCGACCTCGACGGCGTTGAAGCGCTGACCGAACAGCAGGTGATCGAGTATGCCAAGAGCCGGCTCGGGCAACGTCGCGCAAAATATCTGGGACGGCGATAATCCACCACCACCGCCCCCACCGGCACCACCGGGCCTGATCAATAGAGACAACTGCCAGCAAATTCTTGGAAATTTCTGCCCCCATGCATGACGGTGCGGCGGAGACGGGCTAGAGCGTTCTTCGCGGATTCGGTGCCACCATCTCATGAAGATGGGCCACGCACCGCCCGTCGAGGCGCTATCGTTCTGGCTTCGCGGATATCGCCTTGGACGCGGTAACCTCATTCTCAAAGCGTGCACAGCGCAGCCCGAAGAGGAGATTCCGCCTATGGCCGGACCCAGCGAGGAAGGCGAAGTGACGCGTGCCGACCGCTTTATCAAGACGGCGGTCGAGATACTCGGCGAAACCGGTCGCACCGACTTCACGGTGCAGGAGGTCGTCGCACGCTCCAAGACCTCGCTGCGGGCCTTCTACCAACATTTCTCCGGCAAGGACGAACTGTTGCTCGCGCTGTTCGACCGGACTATCGCGCAGTCGGTGCAGATCTGGCGCGCCGAGATCACCGGGTTGGACAGCACCGCTGCGCTGAAGTTCTTGATTGACCGCATCAGCCAACAACCGGAATCAAGCACCCAAGACAGCCTCAATCGTGCGCTGACCCTGTACAACCAGCATTTGGCCGAGACCCGTCCTCGCGAATATGCCCGAGTGCTCTCCCCCCTGCATCAACTGATTCGCGACATCGTGGGGCAGGGCATCACCGAGGGCGTGTTCAACCCTGGACTGGATGTGGGTGCGGCGGCCGCCATCGTGATGCAGACGGTGATGGGCGCGCAGCGATTGCATTGGCTGGGCACGGAATTGAACGGAACACCGGTCGACGACGGCCAGCTGTATGACTTCTGCAGCCGCGCCCTCGGCATCCGCGATACCGAGGACGACGCGGCCGCGCCCTCGCTGGCCGAATTGTTCGCTCTGATCGGGATGCGTGCCGGCACCCGCAATGGCGAGTTCGCGATGACGATGCCGGTCAGCCCTCAGGTGGTCAACACCTCCGGCGCGCTTCAGGGCGGCTTGATCGCCACGTTGGTCGACGTGGCAGGCGGACAGTTCGGGCTGAATTATCTGCAGCCGGGCACCACCATGACGACCGCCGACCTGTTCGTCCGCTACCTCCGGCCGATCCGGCAGGGCTCGGCCTTCGCGGTGCCCCGGATGCTGCGGTCCGGCAAGCGGGCGATGGTCATGCAGATCGACATCTACGGCGACGGCGAGGACGAGCTCCTCGCGACGGCGACCGTCAACTTCGCGGTGATCAACGGAACGACACCGAAGCTGCCCACCTGGCCGGACGGCTAAACGGTCCAGGGCGCCCCAGCCGCCGGTACACCTTGTTGCGCAGAAGTGGTAACGTCATTACCACCTACCGAGAATCCAGACTTTCCCAAGGAGATCGCCATGCCGTCACGCGAGCTTTCCTTCCCCGTCTTCGACGCCGACAACCACATGTACGAACCGCAGGAAGCGCTGACCAAGTTCCTGCCAGACAAGCGCAAGAACGTCATCGACTACGTGCAGGTCCGTGGCCGCACCAAGATCGTCGTACGCGGCCACATCAGCGAGTACATCCCCAACCCGACGTTCGAGGTAGTGGCTCGTCCCGGCGCCCAGGAGGACTACTTCCGCAACGGCGCGCAAGGCAAGACCTACCGCGAGATCCTGGGCGAGCCGATGAAGGCCATCCCCGCCTTCCGGGAGCCCGGTGCGCGGCTGGAGGTCATGGACGAGCTCGGCATCGACTACGCGCTGATGTTCCCGACGCTGGCCAGCCTGGTCGAAGAGCGCATGAAGGACGACCCGGAGATGACCCACGACGTCATCCACGCGCTCAACGAGTGGATGTACGAGCAATGGTCGTTCAACTACCAGGACCGCATCTTCGCCACACCGGTGATCACCCTGCCGATCGTCGAACGCGCGCTCGAAGAACTCGAATGGTGTCTTGGAGCGCGGCGCCCGCACCGTGCTGGTCCGCCCGGCACCGGTACCCGGCTACAAGGGCAGCCGGTCGTTCGGCCTCGAGGAGTTCGACCCGTTCTGGCAGGCCTGCATCAAGGCCGACATCCCGGTCTCGATGCACGCCTCGGACAGCGGCTACTCCGAGTTCGCGAACGTGTGGGAGCCCGGCGACGAGTTCCTGCCGTTCAAGCCGACCGCCTTCCGCAGCTTTGCGATGGGCCATCGGCCGATCCTGGACGCGATGGGTGCGCTGGTCTGCCACGGCGCGCTTATCCCGCAACCCCGAGCTGCGGATCCTGTCCATCGAAAACGGCGCCGACTGGGTGCCGGACCTGTTCAAGGGCCTCAAGGGCGTCTACAAGAAGATGCCGCAGTCGTTCAGCGAGGACCCGATCGAGGCGTTCAAGCGCTGCGTGTACATCACCCCGTTCTGGGAGGACCGGTTCAGCGAGATCGTCAAGATGGTGGGCACCGACCGGGTGCTGTTCGGATCCGACTGGCCGCACCCCGAGGGCCTGAAGGACCCCATCACCTTCGTCGACGAGCTGACCGACTTCGATGAAGAGGACGTCGCCAAGATCATGGGCGGCAACTTGATGAAGCTGATGAAGGTCTCCAAGCCCGTTTCAGCCTGATCCCCGTTCGGGAATCTCGCCACCTCCGGCGATAACACCGCTACACCTGTCACGGACGTGAGCACAGTGACGCGCCCGCAAATTACTGCGGGTAGTACCTGACCCCGGATTGATAATCTGGAGGATGCGCTTCGGCGAAGTCGCAGCGCAGCTGTGTTGTTTTTGACCGAGGTCCGTAGTGGGGTCCGTGCAAAAGTCCTAGGAGGGACGGCCAGATGGCGGCCGAAATGGACTGGGACGAGACCGTGGGCAAAGCCGAAGACGTCCGGCGCATCTTCGAGAACGTCCCCGCGTTGGTAGTGGGCCTGGAAGGGCCCGATCACCGGTTCATCGCGGTCAACGCCGCCTATCGTGCCTTCAATTCGACGTTCAACGCTGTAGGGCTCACCGCACGCGAAGTCTTTCCCGAGCTGGAGAGCCAGCAGATTTACCACATGTTCGACCGGGTGTACGAAACCGGTGAGCCACAAACCGGAGCAGAGTGGCGGCTGCAGGTTGACGCCGACGGTTCGGGACTGCAGGAGCGATACTTCGACTTCGTCGTGACGCCGCGTCGCCGCACGGACGGGTCGATCGAGGGTGTGCAGATCATCTTCGACGACGTGACGAGCCGGGTGCAGGCACGGCTGGCCGCCGAGGCGCGCGTCGAGGAACTGTCCGAGCGGTACCGCAACGCCCGCGATTCCGCCACCGTCATGCAGCAGGCGTTACTGGCCCCGTCTGTGCCCGTCCTTCCCGGCGTCGACGTCGCGGCGGAGTACCTGGTGGCCGCGGAGGACACCGCGGCCGGCGGCGACTGGTTCGATGCGATGGCCCTCGGAGATCGGCTGGTGCTCATCGTCGGCGACGTCGTCGGTCATGGTGTCGAGGCCGCGGCGGTGATGTCGCAATTGCGGACCGCCGTGCGGATGCAGATCGCGGCGGGGCACACCATCGTGGAAGCGCTCGAGGCGGTGGACCGCTTCCACGAACACGTGCCCGGATCCAAGTCGGCCACGCTGTGCGTCGGCTCGCTCGACTTCGCGACGGGTGAATTCCAGTACTGCACCGCCGGACACCCGCCGCCGCTGCTGGTGGCCGCCGACGCGAGCTCGCGGTATGTGGAGCCGTCCGGCGCGGGTCCGCTGGGAAGCGGCGTCGGTTTTCCGATGCGTAGCGAAATGCTCGACGTGGGCGACTCGATCCTGCTCTACACCGACGGCCTGATCGAGCGACCGGGCCGTCCGCTGGGCGCCAGCACCGCGGAATTCGCCGATCTGGCTGCGAATGTCGCCAGCGGTGCCAGCGGCTTCATCATCGACTCCCCGACGCGATTCATCGATCGCATCTGTTCCGAAACACTCGAACTGCTGCTGCGGTCGACCGGTTATAACGACGACGTCACTTTGCTTGCGGTGCAACGGCGTACACCATCACCACCGCTGCACATGACATTGGATGCGACGCTGCACGCCGCACGCAAGGTCCGCGCCGGGCTTCGCGAATGGTTGACGGAGATCGGCGCCGACGCCTCCGACATCTCCGATGTCGTGCACGCGATGTCCGAGTTCGTCGAGAACGCGGTCGAACATGGTTACAGCACCGAGGTTTCCGACGGTGTGGTCGTCGAGGCATCGCTGGGCGGCGATGGCAACCTGCGCGCCTCGGTGACCGACCGCGGCCAGTGGAAGGACTACCGGGAAGGTGAGCAGGGCCGCGGACGCGGACTTGCGATGGCCGAAGCCTTGGTGTCCCATTCGCGCGTGACGTCTGGACCCGATGGCACGACGGCGACGCTGACACATCGTCTGTCGCGGCCCGCCAACTTCGTCGCCGACACCGTAGTCAGCCGCTCAACGTATCAACGGGCAATCGACTCCGAATTCGTCTCGATGGTCGGCTGCCGCCGGCCGTATCGTCGTCAGCGGTGATATCGATTCAAACACTGCGCCTGCCCTGGACCGCCAGATCGCCGTCGAAAGCCGTTCCGGCATAGCACCTTTGACGATCGATCTCAGCGCAGTCACCCACCTCGGGTCGGCGGGGGTCAGCGCACTGGCCGCCGCCCGCGACCGGGCGCGCAGTCAGGGCGGCGACTGTGTGCTGGTTGCTCCGCCCGGCAGCCCCGCACACCACGTCTTGTCGCTGGTCCAGATACCGGTCGTCACCGGCGAGACTCGCGAGGCGAGCGGCGAGTGCCAGCGGCGACGCCGAGGACATCTTCGCCGAAGAATAGGGTCAGCCCACTCCGGCCGTGCCGCACCTGATTGAACGGCACCCCCCGGTCGGCGGCGTACTCCCGCGGGAAGTTCAGGACCCGTTCGCCGATCACGTTGCGGGCCATCTCGGTCGTGCCGCCGCCGATGGCGATCGACTGTCGCGCCAGGTATCGCAGCCCGGTCTGCAGGCCCTCGCCGTACTCCCCCACGACGCCGGCCGCTCCCGCGATCGCCATCGCTGTGTCCATTTCCAGCATCACGGTGTCGGCGTGAAACAGCCTGATCAGCGTCCCGGCGGCCGGCGGCAGTATGCCGTCCCTGACATTGCGGTACACGTGATCGATCAGCTGCTCGGCGACCACGCGGTGCGTCAGTGCGCGACCGGCCAGCTGGCGCACGCGCTCGCTGTCGGCCTGTCCGGTCTTCGCCGCCAGGTCGGCGTAGTCGACCGGCGTGGTGTGGCCGCCCTCGCTGCCGGAGCCGCTGGCGAATTCCGAGCCCTGCCCGACCGCCCGGCGCTCGTGGTACAGCTGCCGCGACGCCACCGCCCAGCCGCCGTCGACCTCGCCGACCACGGCGTCGTCGCCGACGTCGACACCGTCCAGAAACTCCTCGCAGAACTCGGAGCCACCGTTCACGTGCGTGATGCGCCGCAACGTGATTCCCGGATGAGCGATGGGCACCAGAAACATGGTCAGGCCATCGTGTTTGGGCACATCCCAATTGGTGCGGGCCAGACACAAGCCGTAGTCGGCGGCGAACGCGCTGGTGCTCCATGTCTTGGCGCCGTTGATCACCCACCGGTCGCCCTGCCGGTCGGCCCGAGTGATCACCCCGGCCAGATCCGATCCGCCGCTGGGTTCCGACAACAGCTGCACCAGCACCTCGTCGCCCCGCAGGGCGGCCGCGATGTGCTGCTTTTTCTGGTCCTCACTGCCCGTGTCGAGCAGTGTGGCGCAGCAGATGGCGAACGTCGGGACGTTGAGGATCAGCGGCATCTCGTAGTTGAGGGATTCCTCGTCGAACGCCTTCTGGTATTCGTAGTCCAGGCCCAGGCCGCCATACTCGCGGGGAAAACAGATTCCCGCGAATCCGCCTTCATAGAGCCGCTTTTGCAGTTCTCGGGCTCGTTGCCACGGACCTGGCTCGTCGCGTGGGGCGGCTGGCGGGGACTCGGGATCGATGGCAGGCATGTTGTCCGCCAACCACGTTCGGGCTCGGGCGGCGAACTCGGCAACCGATTCGGTCATGCGCCTCGGCTGGCTTTCTCCGCCTCGAAGACGCGCAGGTTGTGTTCCTCCGGAGTGCCAAACATGGAGCGGTACAACGTAACCCGCCGCAGATACAGGTGTAGGTCGTGTTCCCATGTGACGCCGATGCCACCGTGCATCTGCACGCAAGCCTGAATGATCTGGCCCGCCATCTCACCCACATAGGACTTGGCGATGCTGGCCGACAGGCCCGCTCCCGCCGAGCGAGCGGCGACATCGGAGACCGCCGCGGCCGTCGTCGCGCGGCAGGCTTCCAGCCACATCTTCATATCGGCGAACCGGTGCTTGAGCGCTTGGTAGGACGCCAGGGGCCGGCCGAATGTGTACCGATCGAGCGCCCACTGGACAGTGAAGTCGAACACCGTTTGCAGGATGCCGACCACCTCGGCGCACTGCAGCACCTGCGCGATCTGGCTCTGCCGGTCGATCAGCGCCGCGGTCTCGGCCGGGCGTGCCGACCGCCGCGGACGGCTCCACGACCACACCGTCGAAGTGCACCCGCGCATAGTGCTTGACCAGATCGATGGACTGCTGTGCCACGACCCGGACGCCGGCCGCGTCCGTCGGAACCAGGAATTGGCGTACCTCGTCACCGCTTCGCGCCACCACCAGCAGCACCTGACTCTGCGCGCCCGCCTCGACACGGTCTTTGATGCCGTCGATGCGGTAGCCGGAGTCGGTGGGCGTCGCGGTCACCGACGGCTCGTGCGGCGCCCAGCCGCGGCCCGGCTCGCAAACCGCCCACGACGCCACCGTTTCACCCGACATCAGCGATTCGATGGTGTCGACGTGCGCTTGCGGGTCGGTGCAGTCGACCAGTCCCGACAGGACCACGGCTGACCGGATACAGCGGTCCGGGTGCCACCGTCTTGCCGAGCTGTTCGGCGACCATGGCCAGATCCGCAAGGCCGCTTTCCGAAACGCTGCCGCCGCCCAGCTCTTCCGGAACGAGCAGACTTGTCCACCCGAGTTCGGCGGCCCTCCGCCACCACGCCGGGTCGAAGGACGCACCCGCGGCGTGCAACTCCCGGACATAGCGCAGTGGCGCCTCTTTTTGCAGAAAAGATTGAGTGGTTGAGGCGAAGAGTATCTTTTCGGGAGAGTCGACAGCGGTCATGGCGCCGGGGGGTTCTGAATTATCATCCGCCTGATCGGTCTTCGTCGGAGTTGGCTGGCGACTCCGATGGTAGCAATGGCCGATACAGTAAGTGATACCGGAGTGCAATCGATAATGACGCCTAAATCCAAGGCCGAAGCGATGGCGTTGGTCGCAGAAGCCGAAGCAGAGGCCGCCGAAGCCGAAGCACTGGCGGCCGCCGCGCGTGCCCGAGCGCGCGCCGCGCGGCTGCGACGTGAGGCGCTAGACCTGGACGAAACCGTCGAGGATGCCGCTGAGCCTGGGCGCCGGTCGCGGACGCCGGTCGCGGATGTCGTCGATGCTTGCCAGACCGGTCGCGATCATTCTCATCCTCGGCTTTGCCGGGGCCAGCGGATACATGCTGTGGAAACACCAGGAGGCCACGCGGCAACAGCAGCGCACCGCGGCGTTCGTCGCCGGGGCCAGGCAAGGCGTCATCAACCTGACCTCGCTGGACTTCAACAGAGCCAAGGAAGACGTCCAGCGGGTGATCGACAGCTCCACAGGCGCAATTCAAGGACCAGTTCCAACAGCGAGCCGCCGATTTCACGCAGGGTGGTGCAGGAGTCAAAAGCAATCACCGAAGGAACGGTGAACGGCGCGGCAGTCGAATCCATGGACGAGCATTCCGCGAAGGTATTGGTCAGCGCGACATCACGCGTCACCAACAAGCCAGACGCCAAGGACGAGCCACGGACGTGGCGGCTCAAAGTCACCGTGGCCGACGACGGCGGACAGTACAAGATGTCGAACGTCGAGTTCGTGCCGTGACGGATGCGCGCGACAGCGAAACCGACTCGGCTGCAAACAAAGCCGCAACCGAACCGCGACGCGCGCCACGCCGCAGGTTGTTCGGTGTGGAACTCGTTCCCGCCGTTCTGGTCCTGCTCACGCTGGTCTCTGCTGGCCTGACGGTGTCGCTGTACTTCAAGCAGTATCGGCCCAGCCAACAAACCGACCCCGGCGTCGCCGCGACGGTGGTCAGGTCCGCGTCCGACGGCACGGTCGCGTTGCTGTCCTACTCACCCGAATCGCTCGACAAGGATTTCGCCACCGCAAGGTCACACCTGTCGGGGGATTTCCTGTCCTATTACAACGATTTCACCCAGCGGATCGTGGCTCCGGCGGCTAAACAGAAGTCGCTGAAGACCACCGCCCGTGTGGTGGCCGCCGCGCTGTCTGAGCTGCGGCCCGATTCGGCCGTCGTTCTGCTTTACGTCGACCAGACGACCACAAGCAAAGACAGCCCCGATCCGGCGATGTCGGCCAGCAGTGTGCTGGTGAGAATGGCTCGCATCAACGGCAATTGGCTGATCGTCAAGTTCGACCCGATCTGATCGCTACATGGCGAATCCGCGCCGCAGCGATTGAGCGTGCAAAGCCCGGTTCTCTTCGGAGACAATCCAATCCGGTACCACCGAGTCGAAGCCGTTGAAGGTGGCGGCGACAACGTGCAATTCGGTGTGGACGTACGCGTGCAGCAAGCCGGTTTGCGTAGTCGATGGCTTCGTCGCGGCACGGATCGATCTCGGCGCAACTGATGAACGTGGGAGGCAGGCCCTCCAGGTTGGCGCGGTGCGCGGGGACATGGTGACCGTTGGCCGTGGCGTGGCCCAGGTAATGGCCCCACGCCCGGCTGACGGCCAGGCCGTTGAGTCCTGGCGTCCGCTGAAATTCTCGTCGTGACGGCGTGGCGTCGGAATCGAGCATCGGCTGGTGCAGGATCTGCATCAGGATCGGTGGACCTTCGTTGTCGAACATCCGTTGGGCCAGGCACGCGACCAGTGCGGCGCCCGCGTCGCGGCCCATCACCACGACGCGGCCGGCGTCGAGGTTCAGTTCCGCTTGTTCTCCACGACGTAGCGAAGTGCGGCCTCGACGTCGTCCAGGGCCGCCGGACACGGGTCTTCGGGCGCCAGCCGGTAGTCGACCGACACCACCAGGCAGTTGGCGTCCCGGGCCAGGTCCACGCAATGCGGGTGATCGGTGTCCAGGTTCCCGGTCACGAAGGCGCCGCCGTGGGCGTACAGCAGCAGCGGCGCCGCGACGTCGGTGGGTCCGCGATACAGACCGAAGGTCCAGCTGGCCGGCCGTCCGGACCGGGGATCGTTCGCGATTCGACGACGACCCCGGTGGTGTTCACCGCCGCGGCCCGCTCGGCGGCCACGCGATTGGCGTGTTCCCGCTCGGCGGGCAGTGTTTCGACAAGGAATTCGACGATGCCCAGCTCGGCCGCGGCGTCTCGCAGCGCCGGATCGATGCGGCTAAGGCCTTGTGGCCGAGTCAGATTCGTTTGTGTCATACCCTCTTACTCCCAGGCTCATCACGCGCGCGTGCGCGTCGTGACATCCCGAGAGATTAGCCTATGACGTCACCGACCGCGGGCCGTTCTCCGGGAAGGGCCTTGACGGTCGGCGGTAGGCCGTAGAGAGCCGTCGCGTTACCGCGCATGATGCGCTCCCGCTGGTCGGGCGGGAACCGGTTGATCGCGTACGTGGGCGAGTCGTAGCTCCAGTGCGGATAGTCCGTCGAGAACATCAGGTTGTCGCCCAGGTCCATCATTTCCAGGTACTCGCGGAACCGCACGGTGTCGGCGTCTTCCAGCGGCTGGGTGGTGAACCGGACGTGTTCGCGCACATAGTCCGACGGACGGCGACGCACGTGCGGCAGGTCGCCGCGGCGGGCTTCCCAGATCCGGTCCATCCGCGACATCACCGGCATCGCCCACGTGAAGCCGCCTTCGATGAAAACCACCCGCAGCTCGGGATGCCGGTCGAAGGCACCGTCGAACACCAGGCTCATCAAGTGCGACACGTACAGCAGCGGCCAGGACGCGAAGAAATCGTGCCAGTGCGCGGGGTTCCCGACCGGGTACAGCGGGATCAACTCGAACGGCGTCTGACCCATCAGATGCGTGGCGACCGGGAGCCCGTTTCGCGACGCGGCCTCGTAGAGCGGGTCGAAATGTGGGTTGCCGAACGGGATTCCGCGGGTCTGCGGTGTCATCAGCACCTGGGCCATATAGGGATGCCCGGCCCACCGTTCGACTTCACGCGCCGCTTGCTCCGGGGTCTGCGCGCTGACGCTGATCGAGCCGCGCCAGCGGCCGTGCGCGTTGTGTTTGTCGAGCCACACGTCGGCGAGCCAGTCGTTGTAGGTCGACTTGAGCACATGCTCGGCCTGCGGCAGCTGGGCGTCGCACATGGGCTCCAGCGACGCGATGCTCACACCGGCGTCGAGAAGCAACTGTTTGGCGGCAAAATCCGGGTCGCTGCCGGCCACCCCGCCATTGGGCGGCGCCGCGTCCATCCGCAGCGACGACGTCTTGAACGAGTCCGGGGTGTCGTAGAAATGCGGCACCGGGGCGACCGCATTACCGGTCGGCCAGATCTTGTCCACCCATTCGGCGGGCGCGTAGGACTTGAGCACCTCGGTCGAGACGGGCAGCGGATGCACGTCGGTGTCGACGATGGTGACCGCTATGTCGTCTTCTTGACCCGCTGCGATCCGTCGAGTCGACCCGCTCAATGGTGGTCATCGCACACTCTCCTTCAGCCCATAGAGCTCACTGGCGTTTTGCCACAACACCTTGTCGCGTTGGGCGGCATCGAGCCCCTCGGCGAGCACATCCGGCGACGATGTGGACCAATGCGGATAACTCGATCCGTACATCACCAGGTCGGACTTGCCGGTGAAGTCCATCCAGCGCCGCATCTTGCCCACCTCGACCGGCCCGTCGAATGCCGACGAGCAAAACCGGACATGGCCGGGCAGGTACTCGCTGGGATAGCGGTCCACCCACGGCGTCTGGTCGCGCATCGACAGCCAGAAGGTGTCCAGCCGCCACATCAACGGGGTGAGGATGTCGTAGCCGCCGTCGGCGAAGACGAACTTCAGGCCCGGGTGCCGGCCGAACATGCCCTCGACGATCAGCGTGGCCAGGTGGACGAAGTAGTTCAGCGGCATGAATGCCGCATATCCCGGGTAGGTGTGCGCGTGCCCGGCGAATGTCGGCGGATGGTCGACGCCGTTGCCGCCGTTGATGTGTACCGCGACCGGCAGCCCGTGGGCGGCGGCCGCCTCCCAGATGGGCTCGAACATCGGCTTGCCGTAGGGCTCACGTGACTGCATCGGGACGCCGACCTGCACCAGCTTGGGGTGACCGGCGAGCCGCTCGATCTCGCTGACCGCGCCCTTGGGGTCTTCGGGATTCACCCGGATGGTGCCGCGAAAGCGGTTGCCGGTGTCGGGCTCGAGCCACCGGTCGAGCAGCCAGTCGTTGACGGCGGCACAGATTCTGCTGTTCAGCAGGTAGTCGGCGATGTTGCCGCGGGTCAGCGGGTTCAGGATCGCGTAATCGACTCCCACGTCTTCGAACAGGTGCCGACTGACGGTCTCGGGCTCCGACCCCGGGTAGTGCTCGCCGTAGAGGTCCTGCCGGTAGTCGCCGCCGGGCGCCTGGTACCACTGCTGCTCGACGTCGGGGATCGCCCGCAGCTGGTGCGCATCGGGGAGATATCGCCGGATCTCGGCGTTGTTGCGGAAATGCGGCTGCACATTGGTGTCGATAATCATGCGGTCAGGTACACCTCCCCGTCGCTGACATCCACCTCGTAGGTACGGACACGGCGGCGCGGATCGGCGACGTTTTGACCCGTGGTGACATCGAATTCCCAGTTGTGCCAAGGGCATCGCACGATCTGCCCGTCCCGGACCCGACGCAGCCGGTCCGGCCCGTCGGGGTCGGATTCGTTGGTGCCGCCGATCAGGCCCTGACACAGCGGGGCGCCCTGGTGCGAGCAGTAATTGACGATCGCGTACAGCGCACCGCGCACGTTGTACACGCCCACGCCGAACTTCCCGACGTCGACCAGCTTCATCCCGCCCGGCGGCAGCTCGTCAAGTGTGCAGACGAATCGGCGTTGAAGCACTTGAGAATCACCGCCTCCTTACGAGCAGTCAATGCACTCCATACTGTGCCCGTTACGGTAACCTCCACAACCCATTGGGCTTCGTTGCTATTTATACTATGATAGCGACATTCCCCCAGTGCCCAGAAGGAGCGGCAATGACGCTGCGCACCGAACCTGACGACCAGCCCGTCACCCTCGACCCCACCGGCGAGACCAGCCCCTACCCGTTTTTCGAATACATGCGGCGCACGGATCCGGTCTGGCACGGCTCCTTCTGGACACCGGCGCAGATGCCGGAGGAACTGCGGCCCAGCGACGAGTGGGTGTTGTTCGGTTACGACGCCGTGTTCCAGGCGCTTCCGCGACGACCGCATCTTCACCTCGGCGACCTACGACAAGACCATCGGATTGGTCATGGGCCACACCATCCTGGCGATGGGCGGCAAGGAGCACCACGACCACCGCAGCCTGGTGGCCAAGGCCTTCCGCGCCACGGCGCTGGAACGCTGGGAGCCGTCGGTCATCGGGCCGGTCTGTGACCAGCTGATCGACGAGATCAAAAACGACGGTCACGCCGACCTGGTGAAGGCGCTGACGTTCGAGTTTCCGACACGGATCATCTCGGTGCTGCTCGGACTGCCCCCAGAGGATCTCGACATGTTCCGGCGGTTGTCCCTCGACCTCATCTCGATCCCGACCGACATCATGGCGGGGTTGACCGCGGCGACCGAGCTGCACGGCTACTTCCTGGACCAGGTCGAGCAGCGGCGCCGCAAGCTCACCGACGACATCATCGGCGACCTGGTCGCCGCCGAGATCGACGGCGAGAAGCTCACCGACGAGGCCATCATCGCGTTCCTGCGCCTGCTGCTGCCCGCCGGGCTGGAAACCACCTACCGCTCCTCGGGCAACTTGTTGTACCTGCTGCTGACCCACCCCGAGCAGTTGGCAATGGTCCAGCAGGACCGGTCGTTGATACCGGCCGCGATCGAGGAGGGGCTACGGGTGGAGACCCCGCTGACCATGGTCATGCGGACCACCACCGAGGAAATCGAAATCGGCGGCAAGACAATCCCGGCCGACGCACAGGTCGACATGTGCATGGGCTCGGCCAACCGCGACGAAAGCCGTTGGCCCGACGCCAACACGTTCGACATCCACCGGCCGCGGCAGGCCCACATCGCTTTCGCGGGCGGCATTCACATGTGTCTGGGCATGCACCTGGCCCGGCTGGAAACACGGGTGATGCTGAATAGCCTGTTCGACCGCGTCAAGGACCTGAAATTCGCGCCGGACGACGGAACCGGCGAGGAATCCAAGATCGTCGGGCTCATCTTCCGCTCGCCCAACAAACTTCCCGTCACGTTCACCGGCCGCATGAAAAGTCGCGCGGCGATCCTGCACGACGTCGGCGGGCCCTGGTCTGTCGAAGAATTCGAACTGGATCCGCCCCGCGCCGGCGAGGTCCTGGTCGAGATGGCCGCCGCCGGGTTGTGCCACTCCGACGACCACATCCTCAAAGGTGATCTGTCGGCGCCCAACGAGGTGATGCGGTCCCTCGGGCTGCCGACCATGTTCCCGACCATCGGCGGTCACGAGGGTTCCGGCGTCGTGCGTGAAGTCGGCGAAGGGGTCACCGATTTCGCGCCGGGCGACCATGTGGTGATGTCGTTCGTCGCCGTGTGCGGCCAATGCCGCTGGTGCGCAACCGGAATGGAATACATCTGCGATGAAGGGGCGACCGTTCTGACCCCGGGAATGCCGACCGACGGGACATTCCGCCATCACACCGCCGACGGCAAGCCGCTCGGCCATCTGGCGAAGGTGGGCGCGTTCGCCAAACACACTGTGGTTTCGACGAATTCACTGGTGAAGATCGAGCCGCATCTGCCGCTGGCCCCGAGCGCGCTGCTGTCGTGCGCCATTCCGACCGGCTACGGATCGGTCGCCAACCGCTCGGGCATGCGCGCCGGCGATACCGTCGTCGTGATCGGCGTCGGCGGAATCGGAACGGGCGCCATCCAGGGCGCCCGGATCGGGGGCGCCGCGCAGATCGTCGCCGTCGATCCGGTGGAGTTCAAACAGAAGTCGGCATTGCAGTTCGGCGCCACCCACAGCGCCGCGACGGCCGCCGAGGCGCTGGATCTGGTGCGCGATCTGACGTACGGGGTGATGGCCGACGCTGTGGTGGTCTCGCCGTCGTTGATCACCCCCGACGACGTCCGCGATGCGGTGCAGCTCACCCGCAAGGGCGGGACCTGTGTGCTCACCGGCATGTCCTCGCAATTGACCCGGTCCGTCAACATCGACCTGCAGGACTTCATCCTGATGAACAAGTCCCTGGCGGGCACCGTCTTCGGCTCGTGCAACCCGAGGGCCGACATCTCCCGGCTTGCCAGGCTATTCATGACCGGGCAGCTCCAGCTCGACGAGATGATCACCAGACGTTATCGCCTCGACGAGATCAACGACGCCTACGACGACCTGCGCAACGGTCAAATCATCCGGGGCATCATCGATTTCGGGCTCAGCTGAACCCGTCTTTCTTCCCCATCACCCGCTGCATCTGACCGTACGCGTCGATCGGGCTGTGCAGCGCCAGGCCGCCGTCGGCGTGCACGATCTGCCCGGTCACCCATGGCAGCTCGAGGACTCCGACGATGGCGCCGGCCACGTCGGCGGCTTCACCCAGCCGACCCAGCGGGGTGCGCTCGGTCAGGCCGTCCACCCAGCCGGGAAGCCGTTGGGCGTCCACCAGCATCGGCGTTCGGGTGACACCGGGCCCGACGGCGTTCACCCGGATGTCGTGGCATCCCCACTCCGCGGCGGCGATCTTGACCAGCATGTCCACTCCGGCCTTGGACACGCAGTAGGCGCCCATATCGCGGTCGGCGAGGGTGCCGCTGATGCTGGAAACAGCCACGATCGAACCGCCCACGCCGGCGTCGATCATGGCTTGCGCCCCGGCGCGGATGGTCAGCCAGGTGCCGGTGAGGTTGACCGCCAGCACCCGTTCCCATTGCGCGGGCTGCTGTTCCAGCAGCAGGCCCGACGCGCCGATTCCGGCGCAGGTCACGATCCGGGTGGGTGCACCGTGCTCGCGCACCGTCCGTTCCATCGCCGCCGAGACCGCGTCGGGATCACTGACATCGCAAGCGATATCGGCGGCGTCAGCCAGGTCCCACACGACGACGTCGTGGCCCGCGTCGCGCAGCCGCCCGGCGACCTCGACGCCCGATCCCGGACGCACCGCCGGTAAACGATCGCGCTCATGTCGCGGGACCGATCAGCTCGACCAGCACGCCGTCCGGGGCGGTGATGACCGCCATCGCGACCGTCTTGCCGCCCGGGGCCGGCATGGTGATGCGCCGCACGCCGTCGGCGAAACCCAATGCGGCCAAGCCGGAAAGCGTCTCGTCGACGTCGCGCTGCAGGGAGAGCAGAAAGAATCCGTACCGGGGTGCCGGGTGCGCGGGCAGGCGCTTCATCGGTACCCGCCAACTGCACCAATTCGACGATCCCGCTGTCGGGCGATTGCGGATCGCCCAAAAAGATCGACCGCAGTCGATCGCCCTTGGCGCCGAACAGTTCTGGCCAATCTCCGGTGAAGGTGTGGTCGAACAGCTGGCACAAGCCTAGGCCGTCGCGCCAGAATCGAAGCGATCGTTCCACATCGGCGGTGCAGATCGCCGAGTGGTGTACGCCTAGCACGCGTCTCCCCTGACCTTGGCCAGCGTCCGCTCCCACAACTCTGCGGCAAGGCGCGGATTGTTGGCCAATCGGCTGGCTTTGGCGATCTTGCGCTGCGAGTAGTACTCGCCGGGCGTCCAATCGACACCGGGTGTGCTTGACGCGAGCCACACCAGTTGCTCGGCTCCCTCGTCAGTGGTCGAAGTGAATAGCTCGATCGGCGTGTTCCGTTGCATCCAAACGAGGAACCGCGATCCCGATGCGTGTCCGAAGTTGGAGGAGACATAGCCGGGGTGAACCGTCGCGACAGAGAGCCCGCCGGCATGGTGGCGGCGGTGTAATTCCCTGGTGAACAACACGATTGCCAGCTTCGTCAAGGCGTAGGCGGTGCTGGGCCGGCGCGTGGCCGTGTTCTCGATGTCATCGACGGTGGCGCGGAAAACCAGCCTGTGCGAGGAGCTGGTCGTGTTGACGATGGTGGCGCGGGACTCGAGGAGCACATCCATCAACTGGGTGGTCAGCAGAAACGGCGCCAGGTAGTTGACCTGATACGTCTGTTCATAGCCGTCGGGTGTCATGCAGATCTTGGTGCTCATGCCGCCGGCGTTGTTGAGCAGCACGTCGATGCGCGGGTACTGCGAACGGAGTTTCTCTGCCAAGGCTCGCACCTGCGACAGGTCGGCGAAATCGACCACGAAATGGTCGGCGTCCAATTCGGCGGCCACCGCGGCGGTCTTGGTCTGTGAGCGGCCGATCACGACGACATTGTCGCCGTTCTGGCGTAACCGGCGGCGCCGCCGCGGCGCCTATACCGTCACTGGCGCCGGTGATGACAATCGTCTTACCTGTCATATCGATGCCGTCCGTGGCTCACGCGAACGAGTAGCGAACCGGCAGGTGCTTGAGGCCGCCCACGAACGTCGTGGCGACGAGTTGCGGATCACCGCTCAGTTCAATGGATTTCAGCCTCGGAAGCAGCTCAGAGAAGAAGCTGCTGACCTCCATGCGAGCCAGCGCGGCACCCATGCAGAAGTGCACGCCGTAGCCGAAGGCCACATGTTTGTTGGGCTCGCGCCGGACGTCGAAGCGGAAGGGGTCGTCGAAGACGTCCTCGTCGCGGTTGGCCGACGCATACGACAGCAGCACGGATTCGCCTGCGGCGATGGGTGTTCCGCGTACGGTGGTGTTCTCGGCGGCGGTGCGCATGAAATGCTTGACCGGAGTGACCCAGCGGATCATCTCCTCGGTGGCCCGCGGCATGAGGTCGAGATCGTCGCGCAGCAGCGCCAATTGGTCCGGATTGTCGATGAGCGCGTGCATGCCGCCGGAGATGGTGGAGCTGGTGGTGTCGTGGCCGGCCGTGGCCACGATGAGGTAGTAGGACACGGTGTCGAGGTCCGACAGCGGCTCGCCGTCGATGCGGGCATTGGCGATCGCCGAGGCGAGATCCTCGGTCGGATGCTCGCGGCGCGACGCGGTCACACCGTTGAAGTACTGGAACATATCCAGCAGCGCCGGCAACTGGTCCTCCTCGGAGTTGCCGCGCTTGAACTCGCTGTCGCTGCTGCCGAACAACTCCTGGGTCAGCTTGAGCATGCGTGGGAAGTCGGCCTCCGGTATGCCCAGCAGCGACATGATCACGTAGAGCGGGTAATTGACCGCGACCTGCTGAACGAAGTCGCACTCGGGACCGGCGGCCATCATCTTGTCGACGTAGATCTTGGCGAGCTCGTCGACGCGCATCTTCAGCGCCCGCATCGCCTTGGGCCGAAACCAATCCGCACCGATCGCGCGCACTACCCGATGCTGCGGATCGTCCATATGAATCAGCGTGCGAACACCCGCGGCGGTCTGCATCTCATCGCCCTCGACGGTCGCCAGCACCGGGCGCGGCCAGTTGGTGAACAGCATGTTCTCGCGTTCGATGTCCATGATGTCGGCGTACTTGGTGATCGCCCAGAACGGGCGGTAGTCCGGCACCTCGACCCACGACACCGGAGCGTTGCGGCGTAGGTGAGTCAGCGCCGCGTGCAATCGCGGCTCATCGGTGTAAGCCAACGGATCTGCGAATACCTTGGCGGCGTCATCGACCGTCGGTGCGCTCATTGGCGAAACTCCTTCAGTGCGGCGGTAACACAATCCTGCGATGCGGAATAGAAGATCGGCAGCACCCGGTCGAGCACTCCGTCGCAGCGCTTTCGCAGGCGCGGCGGCAATGGTGTCGACGGGACCGACGACGGCGAAAGCGTTCAGCATGTCGTCATCGATGAGCGAGCCCATGGCGTCCCACTCGCCTTCCTTGGAGAGACGGTTCAGTTCGGTGTGCAGGTCACCCCAGCCGTGTAGCTCAAGCACCTTGCTGTAGGCCGGTGTTGAGCCGTAGAAGGCGATCTGTTTGCGGGTGGCCGCGGTTGCGGTCGCCAGCTCGGCGTCGCTCTGCCCCGTCGCCACCATCACCTCGCCGGACACCTGGAAATCGTTGCGATCATTGCCGGCTCGCGCCATGCCACGCAGCAGCGCCGGCATTGTCACCTCATCGAGATAGCGCTTCGAGACCATCGGGTGACCGAGGTGGCCGTCGGCGACCTCGCCGCACATCTCGGTCATCGCTTCGCCGACGGCGGCCAGGAAGATTTTCGGCGCGGGATAGGGGTGCGGCTCGGGCGTGAACATCGGGGTCATGATCTTGTGGGTATAGAACTCACCCTCGAAACGCAGCTTGGTGCCGTCCGTCCACGCCGACCAGATCGCGTGTAGCGCGGCGACGAATTCGCGCATCCGGCGCGCCGGATGGCTCCACGGCATGCTGAACCGCTTCTCGATATGCGGCTGGATCTGGGTTCCCAGACCAAGGATGAACCGTCCCTTCGAGTACGCCTGCAGGTCCCAGCCGACGTTGGCGACGATCATCGGATTGCGCGCGAACGCCACCGCGATGTTGGTGCCGAGCTCGAGTCGCGACGTGTGCTCGGCGGCCAACAGCAGCGGCAGAAACGGGTCATGACTGGTTTCGGCCGTCCAGCCGCCGTCATACCCGTCTCGTTCCAGGGCCGCGGCCCCGTCGGCCGCCCGCTCCAGCCGAAGGGGGATGCCGCCATCGATCTTGAGGTCCGACACCGGCGTCATGGAAGGGAAGCTATCACGACCGCCGCCCCGCGATCCGGGCGTTATCCCACGTCAGGATCCTGCCCTCCGGAACGAACCGCAGATAGACCGAGCTGGCGTACCGCTTCTGCGTCGCCGCGGGAAGGCCGGCAGACGGCGGGCGAAACGCGGCGTATTTCGTGTCGATGGCCTCCTCGATGCGGCCTGTCGCCGGCTCGTCGGAGACGAATTCGACCCGGCCGGTGAGATGGACGGCGCGCAGGTCGACCCAGCGTTCCCCCGATTCGACCAGAAACGAGGCCCGCGGATCGTTGCGGACGCGGGCGAGCTTCTTGGTGGCGGCCGGTGTCCGCATCGCGACCGTGCGATCCTCGGCCACGAACCACACCGGCAAGGCGATCGGCATTCCGTCGCGGCGCAGCGTGGTCAGGATTCCAGTGTGCGCGCCCGCGATTTCCGCCCATGCTTCGTCTTCGGTCAACCGGATCATTGGTTCGCCCCAATCGTGCTCCGTCTGTCGCAGACGCTACAGTAAGCACTTCAGTATGTACCGACCGCCCTTCGGCGAGGTAGGACGCAACGATGACTAAAGGCCAGGACTGGGAGGAGACGCTCGACGATTTGGACCGTCGTCGTCGCCACGCGTTGGCCATGGGCGGGCCGGAGCGCCTCGACAAGCATCGCGGCAAGGGAAAGCTCGACGCCCGCGCGCGCATAGCGCGACTGCTCGATCCGGGCACCTTCCGCGAAATCGGCACCATGGTCGGCGGCGAGGTCGCCGCCGACGCGATCGTCACCGGCTCCGGTCTCATCAACGGTGTGCCGGTGATGGTGGGCGCCGAGGACTTCACCACCTTGGCCGGCAGCATCGGGCCCGGAGGCAACTCCAAGCGCTTCCGGATCGCCGAACTGGCGCTGCGCGACAGGATCCCGCTGGTGATGCTGCTCGACGGCGCCGGCTTTCGTCCGACCGGTGGGCATTACGGGCGTACCCCGACCGACCTGCTCGCCCAGACGCAGTGCTCCGGCCGGGTCCCGACCGTCGGCGCGGTGCTCGGCCCCTCGGCCGGGCACGGCGCCCTGGTCGCCCCGGTGTGCGACTTCCGGATCATGAGCGCCCACGGTGCGATCTTCACCGCCGGACCGCCCGTCGTCAAAGAATCCACCGGCGAGGAGATCTCGAAGGAGGATCTGGGCGGACCGGGCGTCGCGCCGCTCAGCGGGGTGGTCCACAACCTCGCCGACGACGACGAAGCCGCGCTCGACGATATTCGCCGCTATTTGTCGTATTTTCCGCCAAGCGCGTGGTCCTACCCACCGTCGCAACCGGCCGACACACTGACCGAACCGCGTCCGACGCCGGAGCTGCTGGACATCGTGTCGCGCGACAACCGCCGCGTCTATGACATGCGTGCGGTGCTCGACGTGGTCTTCGACCGTCCCGACTGGTTCGAAGTGCAGCCGCAGTACGGCAGGGCGATCATCTGCGCACTGGCGCATCTTGGCGGGCATCCCGTCGCAATCGTGGCCAACCAACCACAGGTGCTGGCCGGGTCCATTGACTCCGCCGCCGCCGACAAAGCGGCGCATTTCATCTTGGTGGCCGACTCCTTTCACTTGCCGATCGTCTTTTTGGCAGACAACCCCGGGATGCTGCCCGGCAGCCGCTCCGAACGCGAGGGCGTACTTCGCAGCGGCGCAAGGATGTTCGCCGCCCAGACCGCCGCCACGACGATCAAGCTGCACGTCACGCTGCGCAAGGCGTATGGCTTCGGCTCCATGGTCATGTCGCTGCTCGGGTTCGACCACCAGAGCGCCACCTTCGCCTACCCCGGCGCCACGATGGGAGCCATGAGCGCCGCGGCGCTCAGTCGCGCGTCGCACGCCGGTGAGGACCTGTCCGCCAAGCTGCGCGACGCCGAGCTGCAAGCCTCCTTCCGGTCGGCCGAAGGGATGGGATTCGACGAACTCATCGATCCCCGCGAGACCCGGGACGCGCTGCTGGCCTCTTTGCAACGCGCTCTTCGTAGCCGGCAGGCCGCCGCGGAACCGGTGAGCCGCACGGTGATCTTGCCGTAACTGGGAAGATGACATCCGTGGCAGAACGATGGACACGGCAGAGGCGCCTCGAACACACCCGCGGTGTGTTGCTGGACGCCGCCGAGGAAGTGTTTGCCAAGCGCGGGTTCGGCGGGGCGGCGCTGGAAGACATCGCAGAGGCAGCCGGATATACCCGCGGGGCGATCTACTCGCACTTCGGCACCAAAGAAGAATTATTCCTGGCCGCCATCGAACGTCACCTGCTCCGGTTTCTCAACGGCTTCGAAGACATCATCGGCGCCTTCGAGAGCCTCGAGGATCTCAACGTCGCGCAATTCGCCGAGCGGTGGCGTGAACTGACCATCGCCGGACCGGACAGCGCGGCGCTGGGATACGAGTTCTCACTATTTTTGCTACGCAACCCCGGGGCACGGGAACGGCTGGCGCACAAGCGCGAAGAGACGATCCGGTCGCTCGCCGATTACATCGCCAGCAATATCGCGCGCCTGGGCGGCACACTGACGATCCCAGCCGATGCCTTGGCGCGTGTTCTGATTGCCACCCATGAGGGTGTCACCATCGGCGCGCACCTGGATGGCAAGGATCTCTACGAGCCGTTCTTACAGATGGTGATGTCCAACGTGGCGCCCAAGGCTGCCTTGAAGTCTGCTCGCGGTCAAGCGCCCACGAGCGCGGCGAACCGGTTAAGTTCAGGGCAGTTTGATTACCGATACGTACATTTCCAAGATCGGCCGGTAGAGGTCGACGTCGTCGAGCTGGCTGCCCAACATGACGGAATCGCTTGTGGCAACGAGGATGTGCGCGAACGTCAACGGCGGCACCAACAGGGTTCCGCCGAGCCGGTCGACGCCCGCGGCGACGAACTTGCCCAGCGCCTCGACGACCTCTGCCCTTTTGGCCGCCACACGTTCGCGCGCCTCGGGATTGCGGCGCAAATACAAAGTGAACTCGAGGCCCAGCGCGGCGTGCGCTGCACCGCGGTCATAACTGAGTTGGCGCCACCGCTGGGCAATGTCGTCGAGTTCGCGCGCTCCCAGCTCCTTGGCTCCCGACAGCACTTCGGCGAAATTGTCGAAGTAGCGACGCCAGTACCGGTCGCTCACCGCCAAGAACAGGTCTTCCTTGGTGGCGAAGTGCTTGTAGATCGCGCCTTTGGTGTAGCCCGCCGTGTCTGCGATGTCGTCGACAGTTGCTGGCGTGAAACCCTTTTCGGCGAACACGACCTCCGCCGCATCCAGGAGAAGCGAACGCGTGTGTTCGACACGCCGCTCCCGCGTCCACCGCTCAGCCATGCGAGCGATTGTGCCACGGAATCTGAGAAACACTCTTGTTATTGAGATACCAGTTGGTATATTCACGCATGCCGGAAGGAGACAGGCCCATGAGCGAACTGTCGGAGAAGAAGAGCGCACCTTTTGTGACCGAATCGCTCGACAGAGTGCGCCAGGCTCGGTACCCGGCCTGAGTCGGCGAGCAAGCCCGTGCGGGCCTGGGCCATCGCCGGCGGCGCCATCCTGGCTTTCCAGCTCTACGTCTGGATCCGATGGATGACCGGTCCCTATTTCAAGCGGGTGCCCGCGGGGCCCAGCGATCCGCCGACGCTGATGAAGGTGGTCCTGCTTACCTGGACGGCCGTCATCGTGCTCGGCCTGCCGGTCGGCATCTATTACTTCATCGTCCGGCCCTGGCGGCGGGAACGGCGAATCACGCTCGACGGCATGCTGCTGGTGGCGTGCGGCCTGCTGTTCTTTCAGGACCCGCTGCTGAACTACTTCAACACGTGGAGCACCTACAACAGCTGGATGTTCAACCGGGGCTCATGGGTACAGGACATCCCGGGTTGGGTGTCGTACGGGGAACCGGGCCGCATGATGGCCGAACCGCTGCTGATGAATGCGCCCGGTTACTCGTACGGAGTTCTGCTGTGCACGATTCTCGGCTGCTGGGTCATGCGCCGAGCGAAGTCGCGCTGGCCGAACATCAGCAACGCCGGTCTGATCGGCGTCCTGATCGTCTGGACGTTCTTCTTCGACTTGGTCATGGAGGGCTTGTTCCTGATGCCGATGGGGCTCTACATCTACCCCGGCGCGATCAAGTCCTTGTCCGATCAATGCCGGCACCTACTACCAGTGGCCGGTCTACGAAGGGCTGATGTGGGGCGGCGTGCAGGCGGGGCTGTGCTGCTTTGCGCTACTTCACCGACGATCGCGGCCGGACATTCGTCGAACGCGGACTGGAACGCGTCCAGGGCGGGTTCGCGAAGCAGCAACTCACCCGCTTCCTGGCGATCTTCGCCGCGTGCAGCATGTTCTTCTTCGTGTTCTACAACATTCCGGCGCAGTGGTTCGCCATGCATCGCCGACCCCTGGCCCGCCGACATCGAGAAGCGGTCGTACTTCACTCATGGGCATCTGCGGCGACGGGACCGACCGACTCTGCCCCGATCCCGCACTCCCGGTTCCGGCAAAACACTCCGGCTACATCAATCCCGATGGCAAGCTTGTGCTTCCGGACGGCGTCAAGCTTCCGACGATCGTTCCCTTCGAAGGGGGAAGTGATTTGTTGACCGGTCCACCCGCCACTGTCGACTCCGCTGCGGAGGCGCCGTTCTACCGAGCGGTCGGCGAGGAGGTGGACAGTCTTTCGGGCGGCGGCCCGCCGCGGTCTGCCGGTGCTGCTGAAGGGTCCCACGGGATGTGGGAAGACCCGCTTCGTGGAGGCGATGGCCCACGAGCTCGGTCGCGATCTGATCACCGTTGCGGGCCACGAGGACATGACGTCGGCGGATCTGGTGGGCCGGTTTCTGCTCAAGGGCGGAGAGACGGTCTGGGTGGACGGGCCGCTGACCCGGGCCGTGCGCGACGGCGCCATCTGCTATCTGGACGAGGTGGTGGAGGCCCGCCAGGACACCACCGTGGTCATCCATCCGCTCGCCGATCACCGCCGTGAGCTTCCGGTCGATCGGCTCGGCCACCACATTGAAGGCGGCACCCGGGCTTCCAGCTGGTGATTTCCTACAATCCCGGCTACCAGAGCGTGCTGAAGAACATCAAGGAGTCGACCCGTCAGCGCTTCGTCGCCATCGACGCTCGACTTCCCACCCGTCGAGATCGAGACGGAAGTGGTTGCCTACGAAGCCGGGATCGACTTCGAGACCGCCCGCGCTCTGGTCACAGCTCGGTGACGCGATCCGGAACCTGGACTGGTTCACCACTGCGCGAGGTATCCTCCACCCGGATGTTGATCCTCGCCGGCGGCCTGGTCGCTGAAGGGCTGAGCCTGCGCAGTGCCGTCCAGTCGGCCGTCGTCGAGGCGCTCACAGACGATCCGGACGTCGTTCGCGCCCTCGGCGAACTCGTCGACGCCGTCCTGCCCCGGACGTGACCGCCTCAAATCCGAAGGACCCTAACCGGTTTCGACTCCTCGCCACCTACATTGCCGGCAGGTCCGTCGACGTCGCCGAGGCATCGGCAGGCGAGGCCGCTCACACGGACGGCAAGGTCATATTCGTCTCGGCGGGCCGTCCCGCTCGCCGAGCAGCGCCGCGAGATGCTGATCCAGAGCGCCCTGCTGGGCGCGGGGAGTCTGGATCGGCGATTGGTGAAGGCGTTACGGGCACGTCCCTCGATCGCGCGCCGCTACCTCGCGCTCGAAGGTCACCGCGTGCTTGCCGAACTCGCCGGACAGATCCCACTCGCCGCCGCGCTTCGCCCCGACGGCGCACCGCGCACCGCGACCGCCGACGAGTCACTCGAGATGGCCAAGAGCCGCAGCGGAAATCGCCGACCCACCCGACTGGTTCGGGGTTATCCGACCCTCCCGATTGCTGGCGCCTTCGGCCGGACCGGGCTCGCAGGCCACCGACAAAGAGCTGCGTCTGCAGTTCGATCCCGTCGACCTGCCCGAGGCTGACGACGACGGCGACGCGGAGCCGGCCAGGGAGAGCAAGATCCTCAAACTGTTTGAGAGTCCGCTCTTTAACTCACGCACTGTGTCGGACTTTTTCCGCAAGATGCTCGGCAGCTCACGCTCCCCCGGTGACAGCGCTGCCGGCGCAGAGATGCAGGTTCGCGCGATCCGGCGGGCGCACGCGGTCGGACCGAACGCCCGTCCTGCTGCCCACGCAGGATCCGTTTCACCGATGACCGCAATCCCGGCGCTACCGCGGGCGTTGGCGGCGCGCTCTATCCGGAGTGGGACGAACACAACAACCGCTACCGGCCGGATTGGTGCCGGGTCATCGACTTCCCGCTGACGGCCCCCGCCGACATTGCCGGCGCCGCAGGCTGTTCCGCACGACGAAGTGCTGCGCCGTCGCTTGTCTCGCGTCGGCCTCGGCCCCAAGGTGCTGCGCGGCCGTCCCGACGGCGACGAACTCGACATCGAGGCGCTCATCAACCTTTTCGTCGACTTGCGCTCCGGCTACTCGCCGCCAGAACACGTCTACCTGGAACGGCGCAAACTTGCTCGCAATCTCGGCGTCCTCGTCTTGCTCGACGCCTCGGGATCGGCCACCGAGACGGATCCGGACGGCCTGGCCGTACACGATCACCAGCGACGGGCGGCCGCCACGTTGGCGGTCACGCTCGAAGAGCTCGGTGACCGCGTTGCCGTCTATGCCTTTCGGTCGCAAGGCCGGCACGCCGTGCATCTGCCGTCGATCAAAGGATTCGGAAATCGCTTCGGCGCCATGCAGCGAGCCCGGCTGAACCAGCTGCAGCCATCGGGCTACACGCGCCTCGGCGCCGGCATCCGAGGTGCGGGTGAAATCCTCAAAACCGCAGGCCGGCACACCAAATCGGCTGCTGCGTCGTCCTTTCCGATGGCTTCCCCTACGACGATGGCTACGAAGGCCGTTACGCCGAAGCCGACGCCGCCAAAGCCCTCGAAGAGCTCCGCATGGAAGGTGTTGCCTGCCTGTGCCTTTCCGTCGGCGCCGCGGTCCACCGATACGCTCGAGCGCGTCTTCGGCTCCGCCAGTTATGCCAGCGCGGCGACCCTGGCCGAGTTGAGCCCGCAGATGGATGAATTGTTCCTCGTCCGCCCTGCGGGAACTCAGTGCACCGATACCTCGGAGAGGATAAGACACATGAAAGTGTTGTTGACGGGTGCGCTGGGCAGTATCGGCGTGGCCACTTTGACGGCGTTGCTTGAAGAGGGCCACGACGTCGTCGCCTTCGACCTGGAGTCACGCAGGGCACGCAACCTCGCATCCAGCTTCGACGGACGGGCGTGCTTCGTCTGGGGCGACATCACCAATCCGGAATCTCTGCGGCATGCGCTGGACGGCGTGGACGCAGTGATCCATCTCGCGGCCATCATTCCGCCTTACTCGGACAAGGCGCCCGAGTTGGCTCGCCGGGTAAACCTCGACGCCACACGCGATTTGATCGCGCAGATGGAGGCCTCACCGACGGCTAAACGGCTGGTGTTCGCGTCGTCGCAGGGCATCTTCGGCGACGTCCAGGATCGCGAGCCACCGCTGCGCGTCGACACGCCCGTCTCCCCCACCGACGAATACGGGCGCCACAAGGTCGAATGCGAGCAAGCGATCCGGCAGTCCGGGCTGCGGTGGAGCATCCTGCGGCTTTCGGCGGTCACGCCACTGCACCTGCAGGCGCAGGACCCCAGCATCATGTTCGAGATCAGCCCCGACGCGAGATTCGAATTCCTCCATCCCGCCGACGCCGGAACCGCATTCGCTCGCGCCGTGGCGTGTGAGGAGTCGATCGGAAAGATCCTGAACATAGCCGGCGGCGAAACCTGCCGCATGACCTACTACGACTTCGTCAGCGCTCTGATGGGTGCGATGGGGATCGGCCCGATCCCCATCGATGCATTCGTGCGAACGGCAGCCTCCTCGCTATTTCGGCGACTGGGTGGATACCGCGGAGAGCCAGCAGCTGCTCCAGTACCAGCAACGAGGCCTCGACGCGCAGCTGGAAGACATGAGAAATGACTTCGGCGCGAAGCGGCACTTCGTCCGCCTCGTTCGCCCACTGGCCACGTGGTTCGTGATCCGCAGCTCTGCTTACCTCAAGGAGAACCGGCAACGACAACCGTGAGCGTGCGCGATTGCTACGGTGACACGCCGATAGAGCGTGTACAACTGCGCACGTTCGCGACCTAGAAACCGCCGGCGCGATAGGCGGCGACGATCGGCTCGAGCTCATCGGGCGTCGCGCCGTGCATGATCACCGCGTCGGCCCCGTAACCGAATTCGGCACGGATGCGATCGACGCACTGTTGCGCCGACCCGGTGGCCGAAGGCTCCAGCCACTCGTCGGGAATCAGTGTCGCAATGTGCTCGATCTGCTCGGGTGTGGCCTTGTGGTCGATTCCGCCGGCGATCGACGTCACCACCGAGTCTTCCCGGAATCGTTGCAGCACAGCGGGATCCCAGCCGTTGGTGCTTACCAGCAGATCACCGTACCCCTGCAGATAGGTGGCCAGACGCGCGACGGTCTTCTTCAGCCGCAATTGTTCCGGGAGGTGGTCGCCGACCGTGGCGAAACACGACCACACGCGCACGCTGTCCGGATCGCGGCCCGCCTTTTCCGCGGCGGATTTGACGGTTTTGACGCAGCGCTGCAACGTTTCCGGAGTGAAGTAGGTGTGCAGTATCACGTCGTCGAACGCCCTGCCGCCCAGCGCGAGCGTGTTCGGTCCGAAGGCAACCAGCGCCAGCCGGATGTCCTCGTTGAAGTCCGGGTCGAGAAACAGGATGGGATACTTGCCCATCGGGCCGTCGTGGTTGAAGATCAGCTCGCCGTGGAACAGCCGGCGCATGACCTGGGCCCAGTCCTCCATCTGCGCGGTCGTGACCGCCGGTATGCCGAACGCCCCGTAGATCGCGGCGATGCCGCGGCCGATACCCAGCGTGAACCGGCCGCCGGACAGCCGGTGCATGGTGGTCGCCCACGATCCGGTGATCAACGGGTGGCGGGTGTTGTGATTGGTTGCGGCGGTGGCGATCTGCATCCGGTTGGTCACCGCGCACGCGGCCCCAACGAGCGACGACGCTTCCTTGACGTTCCAGCGCTCGGAGATGAACGCCGTGCCGAAGCCCAGCTCCTCGCCGCGGCGAGCCTCGTCCATCAAGGTTGCCGGTCCCTCACCGCCGGCCCCCGCCAGCAGGTAGTAACCCAATTCGTCAAGCGCGCGATCGCTCAATTCCAAACTCCTTGCTGGTAGCCGCAGTTCCAGACCTCGGTGATCTTGCCGGCGACGACGCGGAAGATCTCCATGCTGCCGATCTCAACTTCGGTGCCATCCTTGAGCGTCATCGGAGTCTGGTAGACGATGGCGACGTGTTCGCCATCGTCACCGGCAACCACCAGGTTCAGGTCGAATCGGATGGCGTCGAACATGGCCCAGTGATCGATGATGCGGTTGACTGCCTGCTCGTGCGTGAGCACTGTCGCCTGACCCACCTCATGCCGGGTGACCGTGTCGCCGATCAACTCCTCGGCCAGCGCGAAGTCGCGCTTGTTCCACACCACCAGGTTGTACAGCTCGACGACCTCGCGGGCCGTCCGAGTGGCAGTCATGAGGCCGACGCGCGGGCCACCACGCGCAGGAATCGCTCGGACACCCGCTGCACGCGGCGCGAGAAGATGTGGCCGACGTGGCTGCCGTCGTACCAGTAAAGTTGGCCGCCCCAGCGCTCCTGCAGCGCAGTCGTGGGCTCGCGCATGGCCATTCGGTCGTGCCATGCCCCGACGATCAGCCGGCGCTCCGGCGGGGGCGCCGGGTCGACCGCCAGCGGGTCGATCACCGAGGTCAGTTGTGAAACGACCGGCGATGTCAGCAACTCCGGGAGTCCGTCCCTGCCCCGCCCAAAGCGATTCAGGTGCCGCGCGATCATCCCGTTGAGCCCCAGGATCGGCGTGTACAGACCCACCGCGTCGATGTCTCGCTCTAGGTGTGAGACCAGGGCGGCCACCGGGGTGCCCATCGAAATCCCCGACACCACAACGGCGGTGGCCTGCGGCTGCACCCAACGCACCACGGCACGCACCTCGGACACCGAGCGCATCATGCCCGCCACGTTGCCCAGCGGATCCATGTCCGGATAGGCCGGCCATTCGCGGCGCCGGCATCCATGGCCGGGCTGCACCGGCATCGCGACGTTGAAGCCCAGCTTGTGGTGTATCCGGCCGATCCGGGACAACACCAGGTCCTCGGTGCCGCCCTGGCCGGCACCGTGAACCCAGACCAGCCATGGCCGCGGGCCGTCGGTATGCCGGCACACGTGCACCACCGCGCGCGCCGGGCCGCCCAGGCCTTCGGCCGCCAGCGTCTTGGGCAGCGCCGGATCGTGCTCGAACGTCACCCGCTCATAGGCCAGCCCGGCGATCCGTCGCCGTTGTATCGACGTTGGGCGCAACGGTTTCGGGTCGGCATGCGCACCGTCGATGCCCAGCTCCGACAATTCTTCGGCCGCCGGTTCGCACTCCGTCAGTGGCCGCACCCTTTCGGTCAGGTCGCCGCCCAGCAACGAAAAGCCGCACAGCACAAGCTCGTCCAGCATGACCTCGCCGAACTGTCGCGCACCGCGCGGCGACACCGGGTTCCAGCCGGTCGACTCTTTAAGACCAGACACGGTCCGCGGCAGTACCATTGCGAAATCACGCCCGACCTCCGTCGTCCGTGTCACCAAAGACATGCCATTGCCCTCCGTTAACCCAGCTACGCGAGCTTGAAACCGGTGTAGCCGGCGGCCGCGATCTCGTCGCAGCGGCGTCGGTATTCGGGAATCCCGCCGACATAGCCCATGTACATCCGCTTCTTGCCGGGAACATTGCCGCCGTTGTACCAAGAGTTGCAGGTCGGGTGAACAAGCACCGTCGGCGCGACGAGCTCGGTGGTGTGATCGATCCACTCCTGCTGCGCGGTCGCCAGCGCCTCTATGGTGCGAATCCCGTTGGCGCGCAGGTGCGACGATGCAGTCGCCGATCCACTCCACATGCTGCTCCAGTGCGGCGACGAAGTTGGTGGCCGCGCTCGGGCTGCCCGGACCCTGGATCGTGAACAGGTTCGGGAAGCCGGCGACCGCCAGCCCGAGATAGGACAGCGGCGCCTTGGCCGGCCCAGAAGTCGCCGAGCGACAGCCCGTCGCGACCACGGACATCGATGCGACTCAGCGCACCGGTCATGGCGTCGAACCCGGTGGCATAGATGATCACGTCGAGTTCGTAGCAGCCCTGCTCGGTGCGGATGCCCGTCGGCGTCACCTCGCGAATCGGCGACTTGCGCAGGTCGACGAGCGTGACGTTGTCGCGGTTGAACGTCTCGTAGTAGCCCTGGTCGATGATCGGTCGCTTGCACGCGAAGGGATACTCGGGCACCAAGGCCGCGGCGGTCTGCGGATCCTTGACGATGCGGGCCACCGCCTCGCCGTAGAGCTGGGCGGCCATCCGGTTGGCTTCGATGTCGAAGAAGACGTCGCTCCAATTCAGCGCGCCCAAGATGCCGTTTTCCTCGATGGCGCGCAATTGCTCCTCGCGCGACGCCGATTTCAGCGGCGGCTTGCTGAGCATCCCGAGCAGCACCGAGAAGGCGCTCAGCCGCGCAGCGCCGATCGGGTGGGCGCGTTGGGCCGCCCGGATTTCGGCGTAGCTGGCCTTCATCTCGTCCAGTTCGCCGGGCTCGAATCGGTGTACCTGCCACGGCAGGGTGTATGCCGCCGAACGCTGGAACACGTAGAGCTGCAAGGCCTCCTGCGCCACGACCGGGATGAGCTGAATACCGGTCGAGCCAGTACCGATGACACCGACCCGCTTGCCGGCCAGATCGACGTCCTCCTTCGGCCAGCGACTGGTGAACAACGACGTTCCGGCGAAGGACGTCCATTCCGGGAATGTCGGGTTCCAGCGGCACCGACAGGATGCCCGACGCGGCGACGACGAACGGCGCGACAAATGATTCGCCCGTCTCGGTTCGCACCACCCACTGCGCGGCTTCCTCGTCGAAGGCCATCGCGACGACCTTGGTGTCGAACTGGATGTCGCGGCGAAGATCCAGTCGGTCGGCGACGAAGTTCAGGTAGGCCTCGATCTCGGGTTGAGCCGGCATCGACTCCGTCCAAACCCATTCCTGCTGAATCGCTTCGGAGAAGCTGTACGAGTACTCGATGCTCTCGATGTCACAACGCGCGCCCGGGTACCGGTTGAACAGCCAGGTGCCGCCGACGTTTTCGGCCATCTCCAGTACCCGGGCCCGCAATCCAAGCTGGCGCAGCCGATGCAGCATGTACAGGCCGGAAAACCCGGCGCCGACGACGAGCACGTCGAAGCGCGGGCCCGATTCAGGATTAGCCGGCACGGGACCGGTCCTCCCCCGAACGTCCTGTGCACTCATAAGCAGCTCCTTGCCGCACCCTGGACTTCCGTCGACCTGCTGAAATCTATACTGTAATGAACTTAGTATCAGCGAAACCACCGAAACCAGTGGGAGGCGCCGGCGTGAAGGTTCCGTTCACCTGGAAGGTCACCGGCTGGTTCATGGTCGGGTGGTCACCCGAGTTCCCGGTCGGCGAGGTCCGGCCTCTTCGATACTTCGGCGAGGATCTGGTCGCCTACCGCGACGAGTCGGGTGAGCTGCATGTTCTGGAAGGGCACTGCAAGCACCTCGGCGCCCACATCGGCCACGGCGGCACCGTGGTCGGCGATTGCGTCCAGTGCCCGTTCCACGGCTGGCGCTGGGGCCCCGACGGCACGAATCGCTACATCCCCTACCAACCCGACCGGCCCAACCGCGCACTGACGCTGCGGGTGTTTCCCGTCCGCGAGCAGTACGACTGCGTGTTCGTCTGGCATCAGCCCGGACGGCAAGGAGCCACAGTGGGAGATGCCCGACATCTTCCTCAAGTTCCCGCAGTTCGAGACCGATCCGGCGGCCTACTACCGCGCCGTATCCGGAGTTCTCCCGTCGCACGGAGCGCGAACCGGTGCATCCGCAGATCGTGGCGGAGAATGCCCCCGATAGTGCCCATTTCGAGTACGTGCACCACGCCACGGTCACACCCAGGGTGCTGGACTGGAAGATCGTCGAGCACGAATGGCAATTCACCGCGGGCTGGCCGGACGCCAATAGCGACAATCCCGAAGATATGGCACTGCGATTCCACAGCCACCTTTTCGGTCTGGGTGGGGCGATCAGCGTCTTCGAGGGAGCGCAGAACCATCGGCTGATCTTCACCTGCACGCCCGTCGACGACGAGTGTTCCGACCTGTTCTATTCGATCTGGTGGCCCCGAATCCCCGGCGACGACTCCCCCGTACCGCAGGGCAAAGCTGCGCGAGGTCATCGAAAAGAACTTCCTGTCCACCGTCTTCGACGATCTACAGATCTGGCGCTACCAGAAGTACGTCGAACATCCTCCGCTGTCCAAGGTCGACGCGAAAGGCTATATGGCCCTCCGCAAATGGGCCGCACAGTTCTACGACGTCCCGGCATGAGGCCCCAACTCGCCGACCTCGCGGCGCCCGGACACACCGCGATCGTCACCCAGGAATGTCAGGGCGCGGTGATGGGTCCGGACGCTGGGCTTGGCGCTGCTCGCCGAGGAAGCACGCCGCGTCGCGTTGCCGAATATCGTGCGACTGTTGCCGGTCGCGCAGGGCGGCCGGGGTGCGCATCGTGCACTGCCTGGTGCAGCGACGACCCGACGGGCTTGGTTCCAACCACAACGCAAAGATTTTCGCCATCGGACGCGGCGACGTCGACATCACCCCCGGCACGCCCGGGGCGGCGTTGTTACCCGAGTTAGGTCCCGAGCCAACGGATCTGGTGTTGAGCAGGTGGCACGGCGTCGGACCGATGGGGGGCACCGACCTCGACGCGGTGCTGCGGAACCTGGGCGTGTCCACCGTCGTCGTGGTCGGCGTTTCACTGAACATCGCGATCCCAAACTTCGTCATGGACGCGGTCAACGCCGCGTATCGGGTGATCGTGCCCAGCGATGCCGTAGCCGGCATCCCCACCGACTACGGCGCCGCCGTCATCGCCAACACGCTGTCACTGCTGGCAACCATCACCACCACCGATGACCTGCTGCAGACATGGAGGACGACGTGACGAACGCGCCCGAGACGACGTGCGGGCTCAGCGCCCGCATTGGGGCTACCACCCCAACCTAGCCTGGCCGGTGCATCGCATGACGCCGGTCAGCCGCTCGCCTGGGTGCTTGCCCGCCGCCTCTCGTCCGGGCGGTTGGGATTCCTACCAAGTCGGCGCACCGCACCCGCCGCGTCCCGGTGACCACCCACACCTGGGCGCGGCGGGTGTCTCGGCGACACGGCGGGGGATACCGCTTGCGTTACGCCCCTGTCCCGGTCAGCGAGGCCCCATCATCCCGCCGCAGCCCATTCCGCCCATCCTCCCGCCCGGACCCATCATCTGTTGCATCATGGCGGGCATCCCCTCCTGCACGAACCCGGTCACTTCCCGCGCGTGTGCACGGATGACGTCGGTGAGGGCGGGATCGTCGGCGGTCTCCTCGGCGATCACACCCGCAGGGGTGAACGTCAGCTTGCGGCGGTAGCCGCTGGCCTGACGGAAAAGAGTCGGCAGGCTTTGGCTCATACAGACGACCTCGGTTCCCTGATCGAGGTGGGCGTACATACTTGAGACATGCGCCTGTAGTTGGGCGGTGAGGTCTGGGGCCTTCGATTCGGTGGTGGTGCGCACGCCGCCGGGAATGTCCTCAACAACACGGTTGATTTCGTTGTGCCGCATGAACATCTCCATGTAGCGGCTCATGTCCATGTGACCGGCGCCCATGAAACCGCATCCGTCGGTGAGGCGGATAGCCGGGGGCGGTTCAAACAGGCTGCGAAGGACATACCCCAGGCCCAGGACGCTGCCGGCTCCAATCGCACCGAGGCCAGCGATCGCCGCCCGTCGCGTGAACCTAGCCATCGGGGTCAGACGTGCTCGCGATGTTCACGCAATAGCGCGATGCGCCGCCGGTATTCGTCATCATCGATCTCACCGCGAGCGAAGCGGTGCGCCAACGTATCTTCTGGTCCGGTCGCCGCGGAACTGACCCTGTTGTATTGGCTGCCGCCTCGACGAGCCAGATAGCCGATCGCAACAGCAACCACGACGATCACCGCCAACAGAAACAGCGCCATCACGATGGTCATCACGCCGCCGCCCCAGCCCCAGCCGTTACCACCCCAGCCCCGGCCACACATCGCCACACATCCCCTTCAGCTCGCCGTTTTATACACCTGCGCCGGAAGTGTGCGCTTGTCCCGTGGCATTTCCTAGGGCCAATGGTCCTCGCAATCTAAGCGCGATCCCCGCCGAGGTTGATTCGCCCGCCGTGCCGACACCAAGGAACACCCACCACACCCTGACCCGTCCGTCGCTCCACAGCCCTCTCAGACGGCAATACCACCCCACCGAGACCCAACGCGAACCAGCACCCTACCGCATAGGGCGTCACAACTGAATAGCGGTGCACGGCGGCATGATCCCGCTGCTGTATGACTGGCTGTTCGGGATGGTGGTGACCAGTGCGGAGATTCGGCCGACCCGCACCGCATACCTGCATGTCGACTACCGCCACATCACCCCGATCGATGAGTCGCTGAGCACGCACGGCCGCATCACCGATATCGACGGCAGGAAGGTCTTCATCGCCGCGACCATGACCGCCAGCGACGGCACCCTGCTCAGCGAGGCCAATGGCCTGATGGTCCGCCTGCTACCCCACCAGCCGTGAGACCCGACTACGTCGCCGTGATCACATCAGCCACATGCGTCCCGCCTCCCGAGGTACTCGACTTTCTGCCCGCCTCTGAGCGACAAGCACGGGTGAGCGCGAGACTACTTGGCGGACAAGCATTCCGAGGTCTGAATCCGGGTCCTGCATCGACGGAAATTGATGCTCAGGCCAACGGTTGAACCGGGCTTCTACTGCTCCACCACACCAAGCGCCGATTGGGCGCGCTTCTCGTAGAATCGCCGCGCATCCTTGTCGATGTCATCGAGAAACAAACTATCGGCGCCTATTCTTCTGTTGAACCAGCGTCGTGCGCGCGGCCCAAGCATCGACACGATCGGACCGACCAAACGAGTCGGTTGCGGCACGGCCACCTGGGTGCGCGGCTTGTCCAATGCTCCGACGATGGCGGCGGCCACCACCTGTGGCGCAATCGGTTTGCCCACCCCGGACGAGTTGGTCCCGGCGATCAGGTCGGTCTGCGTGAAGGGCGGCATCACTACCGTGACTTCTACACCGCGGGAGGCGAACTCGTCGGCCATGGCCACGCTCAGGCCAACGACACCGTATTTGGTGGCGGAGTAGACGACTTGCCCGGGAAGCGCCATCACCCCGGCCATCGACGCGATGTTGACGATGTGACCGCTGCGCCGGGCCACCATCTCGGGCAACACCAGCTGACAACCGTTAAGCACCCCGTAGAGGTTGACTTCGATAGAGGATCGAATCGCCCGCTGCGACTGGTCAACGAACGAACCCACGGGCATCACGCCGGCATTGTTGATCAACACGTCGATACGCCCGCCGCCGTCCACCCTGGCCGTGTCCAGAAACGCGGCGAATGAATCCCGGTCGGAGACGTCGAGCAGATGACCCGAAAGCACACCGGCACGGCCCAATTCGGTAATCGCCGCGTCGAGAGCGGTCTGATCGCGGTCGCCGATCACCACCCGTGCACCACGAGCCAGCAGTGCCTGCGCGGTGGCGAACCCGATGCCCCGGGCGCCGCCGGTGACCACAACCGTCCTGCCAATGACCCTGTCCACGTCCAACCTTTCTAGCGTCGCGCCGCCGAACTGACTTCCTCTCGCACCCTCTCGAGCACCTCCGCGACCACGCGACCGGGGAGGCCCGGCGGAAAAGCCGGCAATACACGGTCCACCACGCCATCGCAGCGCGCGCGTACCGCGGCGGCGACTTCGTCGACGGGTGCAACCACGGCAAAGGTCGCCAGCACGTCGTCATCGATCAACGCGCCCATGGCTTCCCAGTCACCCTGGCGGGACAGGCGGTGCAACTCGGTATGCAGATCGCCCCAGCCGTGCAGATCGAGCACGTTGCGGTAGGCCGGTGTTGACCCGTAGAACGCGATCTGCTTTTTCGTGGCGGCCGCGGCGGCAGCCCGCTCGGCTTCCGTTCTTCCCGTCACCACGAAGACCGGACACGACACTGCGACGTCACCGCGCCGACGGCCCGACTGCTGCGTCCCGCGCAACAGCGCCGGGATGGTCACCTCGTCCATATACCGGCGGGTGGTGAACGCGTGCGCGATCACACCGTCGGCGATTTCACCACACAGCTGCGTCATCGCTTCACCGACGGCCGCCACGAATACCTTTGGCACCGAACACGCTAGCGGCTCGGGCATGAACATCGGCGTCATCAGTTTGTGCGTATAGAAGTCACCTTGGAAATTCAGCCGGGAGCCACCCTGCCAGCAGTCCCATAGTGCCCGCAGCGCCAGGATGAACTCGCGCATCCGCGAGACCGGGCGGCTCCAGGGCATGCTGAAGCGCTTCTCGATATGGGCCTGCACCTGAGTGCCCAGGCCAAGGATGAACCGTCCCCCCGAATACGACTGCAGATCCCATGCGACGTTGGCGACGGTCATCGGATTGCGCGCGAAGGCCACCGCGATGCTGGTGCCCAGCTCGATCGTCGACGTGTGTTCGGCCGCGAGCAACATGGGCAGGAAGGGATCGTGGCTGATCTCACCCGTCCAGCCCCCGTCGTACCCACGCAACTCGAGGTGGGCAGCCGCCTCCGGCACGCGCGCGAGCTCCATGGGGATGCCACCGTCGATCGTGATGCCGGCGGTCGATGCGCTGGTCATCGCCAGAGCGGCAGACCGGACCGCCGGTCGTCCCAGTCGCGCCCACCAGACATAAACGTGGACGCTACTGTAAATGATTCGGTATGGTCAATCAGCCTGGCCATATAGGGGCCGGACGAGACACTTGGTCCGTGAGCGAACGGAAGATCTGAGCCATGACCGAATTGCGGGAAGCGCTGCTGGGCGGCTGGCTGCTGCACTCTTTCGTTTCCCGCGATGCCGACACCGGTGCGCAGTGGTCTCCGTACGGCGAGCACCCCACCGGACTTATCCTCTACACGGCCGACGGATACATGTCCGCACAGTTGACGCCCGGCCCGGGTGCGGAGTTCGTCGCGTACGGAGGCCGGTTCCACGTCGACGAACAATCCGCGACGGTGCGCCACGACGTGGCGGTATCAACGATGCCGGAGTTGTTGACGCAGCCGCAGTTTCGTCACGCAAATATCCAAGGTGACCGGTTGACATTGTCGGCGAGCCGGGCCTCGGCGGAGGGCACGACCATACACAGCACCCTAATCTGGCGCCGAGACCCAGGGGCTAGGGCAACACCCGGACCGGAACGTTGCTCCAGCCCGCGACGTTCTGCATATTGACCCGTTTGCAGCCGGCAAAATCAACCTCGTAACGCGGCATAAAGTCCAGCATCCGGTCCAGCGCTATCGTGCTCTCCAGAGCGCGCCAAAGCGGCGCCCAGGCAGCTGTGGATGCCGTAGCCGAGCCCGAGATTCTGCGCCTGCGTGCGGTCGCGGTCCATGTCGAAGGTGTCAGGATCGGTCCACGCCAACGGATCCCGGTTGGCCGAAGCACCCACCAAGAACACCGGTTTGCCCGCCGGAATCGTCACGCCGTGCAGCGTGATCTCACGCGTCGAACGCCGCACGTTGTACTGCGAGGGCGCCTCGTAGCGCAGCAATTCCTCGACAGCGAGCGGGATCTTGTCGCGATCGTCCAGCAGCTTGCGCCATTGGTCGGGATTCCTGGCGAAAACCACCGCGGCATTGCCAAGCAGTTTCGTCACGGTCTCGGCACCGGCCCCGCCCAATAGCGTGGCGAATTCCGTGATTTCGATGTTGGTCAGCGGCGTCATGTCACCGTTGTCGCGCTCGATCTCGGCTTCGATCAGCTTGCTGAGGAGGTCGTCACCCAGGTTCTCGCGGCGGTGCTTGGTCAGCCGGTAGTAGTAGATGGCCATGTCGACGGCGGACTTCGTCCCGGCTTCGCTCATCTCGACCTGACCGGGGGCGCGGTGCAGCAGGTCGTCGATCCACAGCCGGATCTGTTGGCGGTCCTGCTCCGGCACGCCCTGCAGGGTCGTCATCAGGTCGGCGGGAAATAGTGCCGAGAAGTCCTGCACGAAGTCGAATCCGTCCGGATCCACCGCCGACAGGTGCTTGTCGACCAGCTGCGCCACCAGAGGCCGCAGCGCCTCGATCGCGCGCGGGGTAAACACCTTGTTCAGCAGCCCACGCATGCGGCGGTGCGCGGGCGGGTCCATGGCGATGATCGATCCGTGCTCGGTGACATGATCCTTGCGCACTTGGGCGAGGTCCACCCCGTAGGCCGACGAGTAGGTCTCGTAGTCCTTGAAGGCCGCCGCCACGTCCTGATGGCGCGTCAGAGCGTAGAAGTCGTGCTCCTGACTGTAATAAACGGGAGCTTCCTCGCGCATCCGGCGGTAGGTCTGATACGGGTTGTTGAAGAATTCCTCGGAGAACGGGTCGAAGACCACCACGGCAGTAGTCATGAACTCGACCCCAATCCCTGTGCCCGCCGGGTTCTCGCGTTACGACGACGAGTCCTGTTGCGCGCCAGCCAAAGCTGTGTGGCCGCATACAGCTTCATGGACGTGCGGAAAGGTGGAGCCGCCGTCCCCGTGATGCTGAAGGGCAGGTCAGACCCGACCACTGTCCGGTAGTGGGTGAAGGCATCGAAGCCTGCCTTGCCGTGATAAGCCCCCATCCCGCTGCGGCCCACGCCACCGAACGGTGCGGCCGACGGGATCATCTGGGCGGCGAAGTCGTTGCGGGCCACCCCACCGCTGCGGGTACTGCGAACGAAGCGCCGGAAGTCGTCACCGTCTGGTCCGTACCAGTACGCGACCAAGGGTGACGGCCGGTCATTGATGTAGTCGGTTACCTCCTGCAGGGTCGAGTAGCCCATGACGACCAGCACCGGCCCGAAGATCTCTTCGCGGGCGATCCGCATCTCCTCGTTGATGCCGCGCACGATCGTCGGCGCGATCTTGCGCAATGCCTGATCCGGCAGCGATTCCCCGGCCGGCGCTACGGGTTCGACCGTTGCGCCCTTTGCGCGAGCTTCGTCCAGCAAGCCCAACACCCGGTTGAAATTCCGTTCGTCGACGCACGAGCAGTAATCCGGGTTGGAAGCGATAGACGGGAACATGCGCCGCAGTTCGGTCCGTACTCCGTCGACGAAAGCATCGAGGCGACTTTCCGGCACCAACACGTAGTCCGGGCACACACAGACCTGGCCGCCGTTGACCATGCGGGCCGACGCGATGCGGGCCGCCGCCCTGTCGATGTCGGCGTCGGGTGCGACCACAACCGGGTTTTTGCCGCCGAGTTCCAGCGTCACGGGGACCAGGTTCCGCGCCGCGGCACCCTGAACCAGGGCGCCGACGTCGGGCGATCCGGTGAAGAACAAGTGGTCGAATGGCAGGGCGGAGAAGGTGGCCGCCACGTCGCGCCCGCCGGTCACCACCGCGAGTTCGGTCGGGTCGAAGTAGCGCGGCGCGAGTTCTTCCATCAGCGCGGCCGTCCGGCCGGTGATCTCCGACATTTTGATCATGACCCGGTTGCCCGCCGCGAACGCCGCCGCGGCGGGCAGCACGACGAGGTTCAGCGGAAAGTTCCACGGCCCGATGATGCCCACCACTCCCAGTGGCGTGGGCTCGACTCGGGCCTTCAGCCCGAGCATTCCCGCGGCACGCATCAGCTTGGTGGGCTTCATCCACTGCCCCACATGGCTTCTGGTGTGTTCGATCACCGGGATCATGCCGACGAGCTCGGTGAAAAGCGATGCCGCTCGGGATCGGGTACCGAAGTCGGCGCCCATCGCTTCGACGAAGGCGTCGGTGTTGTCCAGAACCAGCGCAAGCAGCCGATCGATCCGGTTTAGCCGCACCTTCCGGTCGGGTGGCCCCTGCCCGACGAACGCTTGGCGCTGACGCGTCAGCAACCCACTCAACTCACCACGCAGATCCTCGACCGCGCCATCGACAGCCAACTCGAACGTGGTCATCCCTGCCCTCTCAGCGCCAGGGGCTGCGTCGACCGACTACGCATCGCTAAACCCATCCGGCATGCTCAACGGTAATGCTTACAGTACTATAGACAAGCGATCCTGACAGCAGCGTGGCAATGACAGAGAACGGCAGGGAACGACAGCGAATGACCGGGAACGACGTAGCGATCATCGGGGCGGGCCTCCATCCCTTCGGCCGATTCGAGGGAAAATCCGCGATGGAGATGGGCGTAAACGCCATCAGTGCCGCCGTGGCGGACGCCGGTGTGCAGTGGGGTGACATCGAGGCGGCCACCGGAGGCAGCTGGACGGTCGCCAACCCCGACGCGATCGTCGGGTCCGTTCGCCGAATGCGCTTCCGGTGACGTTCGGCGCCAAGTAGGGTCCGGGAAATGATCAAGGTAATGGAGGGCTTTCGGGTCCTGGAGCTCGCACAGTTCACGTTCGTGCCGGCGGCGGGAGCCATCCTCGCCGACTGGGGCGCCGACGTCCTCAAGATCGAGCACCCGGTGCGTGGTGACACCCAGCGGGGCTTTCTCAACATGGGTGGCATCCAGGTCAACCCGGACCGGCATCCGCTGATGGAGCACCCCAACCGGGGCAAGCGCAGCGTCGGGGTCGACGTTTCGACGCCGGGCGGCCAGGAAGTGATCTACGAGCTGGCCAAGACCTCCGACGTATTCCTGACCAATTACATGCCCGCGCAGCGGCAAAGACACAAGTTCGATGTGGAGCACATTCGCGCGGTGAACCCGAACATCGTCTACGCCCGGGGTTCGGCATACGGCGACAAGGGGGCCGAGCGCGACATCGGCGGCTATGACGGGACGGCGTTCTGGACGCGCAGCGGCGTGGGATACGCGCTCACCCCGGAAGAATTGGGCGGCGCACTCGGACAGGGCATTCCGGCGTTCGGCGATTCGATCGGCGGCATGTTCATCGCCGGCGGAATTTCAGCCGCACTGCTGCATCGCGAGCGCACCGGCGAAGCCGTCGAGCTCGACGTGTCGTTGCTGAGCACCGCGTGGTGGGCGGCGGGCGCGAGCATGACGCAAGGCATGGAGACCGGAGAAGTCATGCGCACATTCATGCCGGGCTCCGCTGCCGCGATGTCGGTGAACCCCTTCATGGGCAACTACCTGACCTCCGACGGCGGCACGATCAACCTGTGCATCATCAGCCCGACCGGCTTGATCCGCGACACCTTCGAGCACCTCGGCATCCCCGAGGCCGCCGACGATCCCCGCTTCTCCGAGGTGCTGCCGCTGATACAAAACGCCGCCGCGGCCGCCGAACTGATCGCAAAGGCCTTCGTCACCAAGCCCTTTGACTACTGGCGTCAGCACCTGAAGACGATGAAGGGTCAATGGGCGCCGTTCCAGAGCCTTCTCGACCTGGCCAACGACGAGCAGGCCATCGCCAACGACATGATCGCCGAAGTCGAGCTCGCCAGCGGCGGAGCACCGTTCAAAGTCGTTCGTGGACCGGTCCAGTTCAACCACGAGCCGTTGGTGACCACCCGCGCCCCGCAGGCGTCGGAGCACACCGAGCTGGTGCTCATGGAGATCGGCATGGACTGGGATCGCATCGAAGCACTCAAGGAAGCGGGAGCCATAGCGTGAACCGCGCCGGCGACGATGCAGAGCGGAGCGATGACGAGGAGTGGCGCTTATGAATGATGTCGCCATCATCGGGGTGGGTCTGCATCCGTTCGGCCGCTTCGAGGGCAAATCCGCCATGGAGATGGCCGCCGACGCCATCGGGCTGGCGCTCGCCGACGCCGGCGTGGCGTGGAAGGACATCCAATTCGCGGTCGGCGGCAGTTGGACGGTGGCCAACCCGGACGCGATCGTCGGCATGGTGGGGCTCACCGGAATTCCGTTCACCGACGTGTTCAACGCCTGCGCGACGGCGGCCAGCGCCACCAAGGCGTGCGCGGACGGCATCCGGTTGGGCGACTACGACATCGGTATCGCCGTCGGCATGGACAAGCACCCGCGCGGCGCCTTCACCGAGGACCCGGCGCTGGTCGGGATGCCCAGCTGGTACGCCGAGAACGGGCAGTACCTCACCACCCAGTTCTTCGGCATGAAGGCCAACCGCTACCTGCACGACCACGGCGTCTCCGCCGGCACGCTGGCCAAGGTGGCGGCGAAGAACTTCCGCAACGGGGCGTTGAACCCCAACGCTTTTCGGCGCAAGCCGATGTCCGAGGAAGCCATCCTCAATTCGCCGATACTGAACTACCCGCTGACGCAGTACATGTTCTGCGCCCCCGACGAGGGAGCCGCCGCGGCCATCATGTGCCGCGCCGACATCGCCAAGCGGTTCACCGACAAACCCGTGTACGTTCGCGCGGTCGAGGTCCGCACCCGCCGCTACGGCGCCTACGAGGTGAACACCACCTACGCGCCGGTCGACGAGGACGTGTCCCCGACGGTCTACGCCGCCCGGGCCGCATTCGAAAAGGCCGGTGTGGCACCGGAAGACGTCGACGTGATTCAGCTGCAGGACACCGACGCGGGCGCCGAGGTGATCCACATGGCCGAGTGCGGCTTCTGTGCCGACGGCGAACAGGAAAAGCTGCTGGCCGACGGCGCCACCGAGATCACCGGCGCGATGCCGGTCAACACCGACGGCGGGCTGATCGCCAACGGCGAACCGATCGGGGCGTCCGGGCTGCGGCAGGTGCACGAACTGGTGCGCCAGTTGCGCGGCCAATGCGGCGACCGCCAGGTCCCCGGAACCCCGCGGGTCGGCTTCGCGCAGGTTTACGGCGCACCCGGCACCGCCGCCGCCACGATCCTTACCACCTGACTCAGGAGGGCTCCGGCCTACGGAAGCGCGCGATGTCCGTGCCCTCTCGTCCTACCCAATCCGAATCGCGGACTCGACTTCGTCGACCGTGAGCTCTTTGGTGCAAAAGAACCAGTCTTCGCACCGCGTGTTCTCATCGCGTCCGTCCACGCGCTCCTGTGCGGTACCACAGGAGCCCGGAGCAGGCAGGATTACCGGTTCGCCCGGCTGCCAGTCCGCCGGAGTTGCGACGCCGAAATGGTCTGCAGTCTGCAGTGCCTTGACGACACGTAGCAATTCGTCGAAGTTGCGCCCAAGGCTTAGTGGGTAATAGATCACGGCACGGATCGTGCCCTTGGGGTCGATGACGAAAACCGCTCGCACCGCCTTGGTCGAGTCTTCGCCGGGCATGATCATTCCATATCGCTTGGCGACATCCATCGAGACGTCTTCGATTACCGGATAGGTGATTTCGACGTCTTTGAGGCCACGGAAAGCGATCTTGTCCTTGATCGTACGTAGCCAGGCGATGTGGCTGTAGAGCCCGTCGACCGACAGACCCACCAGTTCGGTGTTGTAGGCCGCGAATTGGCGTTGCATCGAGGCAAAGGTCATGAGTTCGGTTGTACAGACCGGGGTGAAGTCGGCTGGATGTGAGAAGAGAATCACCCATTTGCCGGCGTAGTCGCCGGGGAAGTTAATTTCGCCCTGGGTACTCAGGGCAGTGAACGCGGGGGCTGGGTCGCCGATACGCGGCATAGGTGTTGTCGCGGCGGCTGCTTCGGTAACGGTGGTCATGTTGTTCAACTCTCATTTATCGGACTGGGTTGGGTGCTAGCCGGTCACGTGGGAGCGGGCCACGAGCCCGTTGCGTGACCGTCCTTCGGGTTTCATCGATTCACGCGGACCTGCACATCGCGGCCGCGGCCTGCGCGCACCAATGCGGATCGCTGTTGTGGAACGCCGTTGACGCGTGCTGTTTGAGCTCCGCGAGGTTCATCGCGTCGCCGAACAGCATCGCGTAGGCCTCGGTGACTGCCGTGACGCGCTCCTGCAGTTCAGTGTTTGCAGCAGCCAGATTCTCGCAGTTCTGCTGGGCCTCGTGGAGTTGGGCCGTGAGGTCCATCTGCCTTCGATGCATTGCTGCGCGAACGTAGTTGGTGTGGAAAGTGTTTTCTGCGATCAACCACCGCGCCAGGTCAATTTTCTGCTGTGCGGTGTAGTCGTTCGCGGTGTCGTTCAGCATGTCGACTCCTCCTTTACATGCGTTATGCCGCTTCTGCACGTGCATCGTTGGCTGGCGGGCAAGGATTTCATGACGCTCTCGGCGTGCTGGCCACAGCCCGCCCAGGTGATCTTGCCGCAGTGGCGGCAGCGTACGGGGTAGCACACAATTGCTCACTATTCGTAGGGCGAAGCGGCTGGGCCACTATGCTTTTGCGGCGGCTTTGCGCTCAGCGATCTTGGCCCGCACCTTCGTCATGTCGAGACCCTTGATCTTGCCGATCAAGTCGTCCAACACCGCTGGTGACATCGCCCCGGGCTGGCTGTACACAAGGATCCCCTCGCGGAACGCCATGATGGTCGGAACCGAGCGGATGCCGACGGTCGCGGCTAGTTCGCGCTCGGCATCGGTGTTTACCTTGGCGTGCACGATATCCGGGTGGTTCTGCGCGGACCGTTCGAAGACCGGTGCGAAGGCCCGGCACGGCCCGCACCACGGGGCCCACAAATCGACCAGCACGATCGGGCTTTCGACAATCGTGTCCTCGAAATCTGCGGCGGTCAGCGTTTTGACGGTCATTGTTTGTTCCTTCCGGTTTAGCGGGTTATTGACCGAGGCCGCGAATCCACGCGGCCGTAGCGCAATCATTGGGGCGACCCACCCGCGGTTTCCGCGGCCGCGTCGGCGAATTCGCAGAACGCGTCGTAGGCACGAGCACCGTAGATGGTGGCCGGCCCACCGTGCATGAGAATGCTGACACCAATGGCTTCGGCGGCCTCCTCTTTGGAGGCGCCGGCACGAGCCGCCCCCTGGGCGTGGGAGGCGATGCAGCCGTCGCATCCGGCTACGACCCCGATCGCCATCGCGATCAGCTCCTTGAGCTTTTTGTCCAAAGCCCCTGAGGTCAGCGCACCGTTGCTCATCTCGGCAAAACCCCGGTACACGTCCGGGATCATCTTGCGGAGGGCGCGATGCTGCGGGTTGAGGTCGTCGAGTACGTGGTGGTAGTGGTTGTCTTCGCTCATATGCATTACAATAGCAATACCCATGGGGGTATTCCCGCTTTCGCGACCAATCTGCGAATGATTGTCGGTCGGCAACGCAGGATCTACCCGTAGGGCAGGTAGGGATGCAGGATTGAAGCGCAAGAACACAAGAAGGAGTAGCCATGACCATGGGCCTGAATACCAAGCTGAACACCACGTTCGAGGACGCGGTTGAACGGACCACTCGAGCTCTTGCAGATCAGGGTTTCGGCGTGCTGACCAGGATCGATGTCAAATCCACACTAAAGCAAAAGCTCGGCGCGGACATGGAGGATTACCTGATTCTGGGTGCCTGCAACCCAACGCTGGCACACCGGGCTTTGGATGTGGACCGCCAGATCGGACAGTTGTTGCCATGCAACGTCGTGGTGCGAGCCGATCCAGACAGCCACGGCGACGCGGTGCTGGTCGAGGCAATGGACCCACAACTGATGATCAAAGTCGCCGACCAGCCGGCGCTACACGCAGTCGCCGACGAAGCTGCCGCCAAACTGCAGGCCGCAATCAGCGCGCTGGGCCAAACCGCAGGGGCACGGTAGCCGCCCGCGAGAAGCGCGCCACGCTTGACACGCTCTTGCAAACATACCACCGGCAGTAGAGTCCATCGGCCCTAGCGATGGGCTTGCCGCCGAGAGCATTCTGGGCTCGGAGCGCTTGGTGTCGGTCCCCATATCCCTATGGGTATATGACCCTCGCCGACGATTAATCAAGTCGCCCAGATTTGACGAAGGAGCATCAATGGCACGAGTCGTCATACTCGGTGCCGGTATCGCGGGCCACACCGCCGCGCTACACCTGCGCCGATGGCTAGCCCGCACGCACGAAGTCGTGGTGGTTTCTCCCAACGCCGACTGGAACTGGATCCCGTCGAACATCTGGGTCGGCGTCGGCCGGATGGACGCGGCCAAGGTGCTCATCCCACTCAAGCCGATCTACCAGCGCAAGGGCATCATCTTCCATCAGGGGCTCGCCACGGCGATCCGCCCCGAGGGCACGGGCGAGCAGTCGGCGCCGTCAGTGGACTTCACCTACACCGATGAGGAGCACGCCGGCCAGACCGGCAACCTTACTTATGACTACCTCATCAATGCCACCGGCCCGCTACTGAACTTCGCGGCCACGCCCGGACTCGGCCCTGCCGGTCACTCATACTCGGTGTGCACCGCGGCCCACGCCGTCGACGCAGCCAAGGCGCTCGACCGGGTCGTCACCAAGCTGAAGGCCGGCGAGAAGCAGCGCCTCGTCATCGGCGTCGGACACGGCACGTGCACCTGCGAGGGCGCGGCGTTCGAGTACACCTTCAACGTTGAGCACGCGCTGCGCGCCGCCGGCGTGCGTGACCTCGCCGATATCGTCTACCTCACCAATGAGTACGAACTTGGCGACTTCGGCGTCGGCGGAATGAGTTTCGTCGACAAGGGCTTCGTGCAGTCCAGCCGGCTGTGGACCGAGTCGCTATTCCGCGAACGCGGTGTCAAGGCCATCACGCAGGCCGCGGTGCACGAGGTGATGGAAGGCAAGCTGCGCTACGAACAACTCGACGGCAAAGAGCATGACCTGGACTTCGACTTCGCAATGCTGCTGCCGCCGTTCAAGGGAGCCACCCTCGCGGCATGCGACAAGGACGGCAACGACATTACGTCCGTTCTGTTCGCGCCGTCAGGCTTCCTGAAGGTGGACGCCGACTACTCGGGCAAGCCCTACGACGAGTGGTCTGCCGAGGACTGGCCGCACACCTACGAGTCCCCTGCGTATCCGAACATCTTCGCGCCGGGAATCGCGTTCGCGCCCCCACACCCGATATCCCGGCCGCGCAAGAGTGCTAACGGAACGGTGATCACACCCAGCCCGCCGCGCACCGGCATGCCGTCGGGCATTATGGCCAAGACGGTCGCCGAGACCATCCGCGACCGAATCACCAAGGGCTCGACAGCTCGTACGCATCGCGCCTCGATGGCGAGCATGGGCGCCGCGTGCGTCGCGTCGGCCGGCACCGGTTTCCGTGAGGGTTCGGCTGCCGCCATGACGATGTTCCCGGTTGTCCCCGACCCGGCGAAGTACCCGCAGACCGGTCGTGACATCGCCGGCACCTCCGGTGAGCTCGGCCTGGCCGGCCACTGGATCAAGCTGATGTTGCACTACCTCTTCATTTACAAGGCGAAGGCCCGCCCGTTCTGGTGGTTAATCCCCGAGTGAAAGGTGTTCCGATGGAGGACGAAAGCATTTACTCGGAAGTGAATCTGCAGACCGCCGAGCGCATCGCCGACGCCCCGCTGCCCACCGGCACGACGCTACGGATGCGTCAGAACCTCCTCGTGCAGTTCTGGCGTTTCGTCCGTATCAACCTCAAGATGCTGCGGATCATCCACGGACACAGCTGACCCACGACTCGGTCAGGTTGGCTGTCAGCTCGCGGCAACGGCAATCAAGTTTATCGGATAGCGACCGGCGTTGCAGTGCCTGCAGCCTGATCGTCATCGAACGACTTCTGGCGCTTGGCAGTTGCCGCATCAGTGTCCTCACCCAGCAGAAGGGAGCGAACCAGGCGACGCGGTCCGAAAGGCCGGAGCATGTAGCTGGCCGGGCGCGGCCGCACCTTCTGCGGCCACCAGAACCACCGCCCGAGCAGGGCCGCGATCGACGGCGTCATCAGTGATCGCACGACCAGGGTGTCGAACAGCAGACCGAGGCCGATCGTGGTGCCGGCCTGGCCAATCGACCGCAGGTCACTGGCCGCCATGGACATCATGGTGAAGGCGAAGACCAGGCCTGCTGCGGTGACCACACCGCCGGTTTCGCCCATCGAGCGAATGATGCCGGTCCGCAGTCCCGCGCCGATTTCCTCCTGGAACCGCGAGACGAGCAGCAGGTTGTAGTCGGATCCGACAGCCAGCAGAATGATCAACCCAAACACCGGGGCGATCCAGTTCAGCTCGAGGCCCAAAATGTGTTGCCAGACCAACACGGACAGGCCGAAGGCGGCGCCCAGCGATAGCAGCACCGTGCCGACGATCACAAGTGAAGCGACCAGAGCTCGTGTGATGATCACCATGACGACGAATATCAGTGTCAGCGCCGCTATTCCGACGATCAGGAGGTCGAATCTCGAGCCGGTCTGGATGTCGTTGTACACCGCCGCCGTCCCGGTGAGGTAGAACTTGGCGTTGGCCAGCGGCGTTCCCTTGACGGCGTCATGCGCGGCATTGAGCTCCGGCTTGACCGCCGAGATTCCTGTGGGAGTTGCCGGGTCGGCGTCATGGGTGATGATGAACCGCGCTGCCTTACCGTCCGGCGACAGGAAGAGTTTCAGGCCGCGCTGGAAGTCGGCGTTGTCGAACGCTTCCGGCGGCAAGTAGAAGTAGTCGTCGGCCTTGCGAGGAGTCGAAGGCCTGGCCCATCGCGCTCGCCGTGTCGGTCATCCTGGACATCTGAGTGACCAGTCCGGAGAAACTGCTGTGCAAGGTCAGCAGGGTCCCCTGCATGGATTTCGCGACCGCGATGATCGGCGGGAACTGCGCGAGCATTTGCGGCAGCACCGCATCGATGTTGTTCATGTCGTTGAGCAGCGCGCTCATGTTCTCGCTGAACTTGTCCACCCCGTCGATCGCCTCGAACACCGACCTCGTGGCCCAGCAGACGGGAATGTCGAAGCAGTGTTGTTCCCAGTACAAGTAGCCGCGGAACGGCCTCGCGAAATCATCGAAGTCCGCCAAATGGTCCCTCATCTGGTCCAGCGTGGCCTTCATGTCACCCATGTCGCCGACCATGTGATGAGTCGTGTTGGTCATCTGGCCCATCAAGCCATACATACGTTGCATCGAGCCGATCATGGCGCCGAGATCGTCGCTCATCTTGAGCATGTCGGCCATCCGGTCCTTCATGAACTGCAAGTTCTGTTGGATCGGAAGCGACTGCATGCTGACCTGGAATGGGATCGAGCTGTGTTCGATAGGGCCGCCCAAGGGCCTGGTAATGCTTTGGACCCTCGCGATGCCCGGTGTGCGAAAGACATTCTTGGCGATCCGGTCCAGGATGATCATGTCGCTCGAGTTCCGCATATCGTGATCGCCCTCGACCATGAGGATGTCGGGATTGAGTCTGGCGGCACTGAAATGTTCTTCTGCCGCAGCGTATCCGACGTTCGATGGCAGGTTCGACGGGATATAGAAGCGGTCGTTGTAGCTGATGTTCATGCTGGGTACGACGAGCAAGCCGACGAGGGCAATGAGTAGCGATGCCACAAAGACCGGCCCGGGCCAGCGGACGGTGGCGGTTCCGATGCGTCGCCACCCCCGCGTCTTGATCATCCGTTTCGGATCGAGCAGACCAAACCGGCTGGCCACGGCGACGACAGCCGGCGCCACGGTCAGCGCCCCGGCGATCACGACGAGCAACCCCAACGCGGAGGGAATGCCCAGAGCCTTGAAATAGGACAGCCGCGCGAAGTGCAGGCAGAACACTGCTCCGGCAATCGTCAGCCCGGACCCCAAGATGACATGATAGGTGCCGCGGAACATCGTGTAGTAGGCCGCTTCCCGGTCCTGACCGGCCTGACGCGCCTCTTGATAGCGTCCGATGAGGAATATCGCGTAGTCGGTTCCGGCCGCAATGGCCAGAGACGACAACATGGCGACGACGAACGTCGAAAAGCCCAGTAGGTTGTAATTCCCGAGAATCGCGACGACCCCCCTGGCCGTGAGCATCTCGATGAAGACCATGAAGAGAACCAGAAGCACAGTGCTGACGGAGCGATAGACGATGGCAAGCATGATCATGATGACGAAGCCCGTCACGCCCATCATCTTGAACATGCTTTTGTCAGCGGCCTCGTTCATGTCCGTCGTGAGCGCTCCCGGGCCGGTGACGTAGGCCTTGATTCCGCTCGGCGGTGGTGACGAGTCGACGATCTTGCGGACCGCATCGACGGACTGGTTTCCCAGGGTGCTGCCCTGGTTGCCGGCTACGTTGAGTTGGACATATGCGGCTTTGCCGTCCCCGCTCTGAGAACCGGCGGCGGTGATGCGGTCTCCCCACACGTTCTGGACGTGCTGTACGTGTTTGGTGTCGGCACCCAGCTTTTTGACCAAGCCGTCGTAATAGGTGTGCGCTTCGTCGCCGAGTTCTTTATTGCTTGCCAGGACAACCATGACGATGTTGTCCGAATCGGACTCCTGGAACTTCGCACCGATGCGCTTCGCGGCGATCATTGCCGGCGCATCTTGCGGTGACATCGTCACGGCATGCGATCGCGCGACAAACTCTATCCACGGCACGAGGACGTTCACGGCGATCGTCAGAAGTAGCCACGCCACGATGATCGGCACCGCAAAGGTACGGACCATCCGCATGAACAGCGGACGGCGTCGTCGTCCTCCTTGACCTTCATGCGGCCTTCACCAAGCAGAAGGTCTGGGCATGGTGTCCGCTGGAAGATTGTTCGTCGCGAACATCGCCGTTGACGATGATGCGACAGCCAATGCTGTCGCTATTGCCTTGGGCTACCACGTTGGCGATGACGGCGGGGATCGTCGTCGTGAGCGTGAAGGTCCACGGCAGGCTTGTGAAGTTCGCTTGTTCTGGCTACCGCGTTCTTGTTCAGGTAACTCACGCTGCCCGCGGTGTCGCCCGGTCCGAAGACCTCGTACGTCACACTCTTGGGATTGAAGGGCACGATTGCTTCTGCGCTACTGACGCGTCGACGAAAAGATCTCGTCGGAGCCGAAAACGCCGCGGAGCCGATCGACGGCTGTAGCACCGGCCGCAACTGCCACCACCACGACGAGCGGTATCCAAGCCCGCTTGACGAAGGTGAGCATTGTGGTTCCGTTCGGTGGCTGATTCTGTTGGTAATGCAGTTTCACGCCGGCGCCGCTCAGCAGAACAGGGCCGTTAGGCCCTCTTTTAGAGGGCTTTCGGGTACACCCGCTGCCGAGCTAGAGCCTATACCTCACTATACCCTACCCGGTATAGCATAACTTGCGTGAACAGGCTGTGCGTCCGATCACTCCCTGCGGACAGTTAGCTCAGCACGAATTCAACGCTGCCCCAACGTTCGAAGCAGCG
>CAWGCI010000010.1:0-56310 GCA_963820985.1 uncultured Actinomycetota bacterium
GGAATCCGCCCTGCCCCCGGCTACCCGGCCTGCCCGGAGCACACCGAGAAGGTGACGCTCTGGAAGTTGATGGACGTCCAGGAGCGGACCGGCATCGAGTTGACCGAGTCGATGGCGATGTGGCCCGGTGCTGCCGTCAGCGGCTGGTATTTCTCGCACCCGCAGTCGCAGTACTTCGTGGTCGGCCGGATGGCCCAGGACCAGGTCGCCGACTACGCGAAGCGCAAGGGCTGGACCCTGCAGGAAGCCGAGCGCTGGCTCGGCCCCAACCTCGGCTACAACCCGGAGGACTGAGCCCTGCGTTGGTTGACCCGATTTGGCTCAAATTGGTGCGCAGGCAGCGGGGGATCGTGTTGAGGGCACTGGGTATCGGGTCGGCGGTGGTGCGGGCCTGGTTGTCGGTCTTGATTAACAAGGTTCGATAGCAGGGGATAGCGCAAGCGAAATTCTTTATGCCTCAACCTGTTTCAGCTTCGATATTATGCTGCTGAGCAGCTTAGTTGTTTGCTGGTGGTGGTTGGGGCTGAAAGGGTTCGTAGTACCACCAGTGGGAGCGCTCGCCGGTGGGTCCGGGGTACGGCGCGACGGCGGGAGGGGCAAGGTTGGGCGGCCGCGCGAGTGATCCTGCGCTCAGTGGTCGCCCGCAGCTGTCGGTGACGGTGAGATCGGCTGCGGGTCCGGTGATGGTGATCAGGCCCCGGTGGTGCAGTCGGTGGTGATAGGGGCATAGCAGTACCAGGTTGGCCAACTCGGTGGGGCCGCCGTCTTCCCAGTGCCGGATGTGGTGTGCGTGCAGGCCGCGGGTCGCACCACAGCCGGGAACCGCGCAGGTGGGCTGGCGGTGCTCGAGTGCGCGGCGAAGCCGCCGGTTGATCTGGCGGGTCGCTCGGCCGGCGCCGATGACCTCGCCGTCACGTTCGAACCAGACTTCACAGGTGGCATCACAGGTCAGGTATCGGCGTTGGGCATCGGTGAGCAGCGGACCCAGATGCAGCGCGGCGGCGCGCTGCTTGACGTCGAGGTGCACCACCACAGTGGTGTGATGCCCGTGTGGCCGGCGGGTCGCCTCGGCATCCCATCCGGCCTCGACCAGGCGCATAAACGCATCGAGGGTGCCCGGCATGGGCGACGCAATCTCGGATGCGCCTTCGCTATTGGCGCGATCGTGCTTCCATTCGGCGATCAGCGCATCACGATGAGACGCCAGCGCCGCGTCGAACTTCGCCGCGTCGGGGTGCGCAAGTGTGATCCGCCAACAGGCGGAATGCTCGTTTGAGGTCTTGGTGATCGAGGTCTGCGGTTCCGGCCGAGAATCGGGTTCGGGTCGCGGTTCGAGCTTGACCGCGCTGCGCAGTTGGTTGACCGTGGCGCAGCGCGCCAACTGGGCGTAATGCTCATCAGATCCCTCCCCGGCCCGCGCCGCGATGACGCCGACCTGATCCAGCGACAGCCGACCCTCCCGCATGCCTTGGGCGCAGCGCGGAAACGCCTCAAGCCGGTGCGCGACGGTGGTGATCGTGTGGGCGTTTGCCGATGACGAGCCGATCTTCCAGGCCACCAACGCCGCGACCGAGCGTGCGCCCGTGGCGCCGCAGAGCTCGTCGCGATCCAGCTCGGCGACGATCTCCACGATGCGCCCATCAATCGCGTTGCGCTGACCGGCCAACTCCGCCAACTCCTCGAGCAGCACCTCAAGGCGCTGGTCGGGGCGCGTTGCCGCAGAGCCCAACGATGCGGTCAAAGACATAACCTCATCATCGCAGCCGGGTACGACAAATCTCGGCTGCCCAATCCGCGCCCGGGGTCTGCTGTCATCATCCGCCAAGCGGAACAGCCTGATTAGCCACCAAACGCTGCCCACCGCAGCGCCCCAGCACGGTGTTTGGTGTGTTGGTGCTGGTTGGGGCGGGTTTTGTGGAGCTTGTTTCGTTGGGCTGGTGGTGTCGTTTCCCGGGTTGCTGGTGGCGCCGTTGGCCTCTGTTGCCGGGGGTCCGTTGCCAGGGTCTCCCTGCCATAGAGTCACCTGCGGTTTTGGTCGCTGTTGCGCGTCAGGAGTCAGTCACCCGGTGGGGGTGGTGATTGTGCGGGCTGCGGGGGATTGATGATGGTGGTGCCCCATCGGTAGACAATGGAGTCATCGGCGTCGAGCCAGCCGTCCAGGTTGCTCGTCGGGAATGCATGACGGTGACCGGTGACCAGTCGGACGGCATCCTTGAGGATCGCAGCTTCCGCGGAGGGCGATTGGTAACGGACGACACCGAAAGACCAAGGGCCGTTTGCCTTCTTAGCCAACATCCCGTTGCATGTCAGAATCTGTGTGATGGCCCCGGAGGCGTGCGGGACCGCCTGCATAATCTGGTCCATTCGATATCCTTCGGTGTTGTTAGGGATGACATCTGTTTGCAGGCGTCGAACCTGCCAGCTCTGCAGCACATCGAGCGGCTTCACACCGGCGATACCACGGTCCACCGGGCTAAAGGCGAGCGGTTCGTACATAGATGTGTAGCGAAGCAGGTGGTCGAGCGATTTTCACGATGTCAGGGCACGCAGCCTATTTCCGATGCGCCGCCAGCAGTTTGGCCGCGGTGACTGCGGTGGTCGAATATCTTCAAGGCCAATGTCCGCACGCATCACCGCGCTCATGTCGATATTCAGCGCGGCCATCGCCGTAATTGCTGTTTCCCGCTGTTTACGGGCGGCTTCGCAATTCGTGCCCGGCAGGATTGCTGCCTGCCACGCAAGCGTTGGAAAGATGTGCATCACCTTCGCCGCCAACAGCACGGTCCGCCGCTCGGCGATCAAGGTCATCTCCTGGCACTCATCAACCAATGCCTCGATTAGCGGCTGTATCCCCTCGATCGCCGTGTCGAGGCCCTCGAAGTGCGGGGCCTGAATTGCCTTGTCCACCGCCCCGCCTGCGACGTGGTTATTCAGCGCCGCCGCCTTTGCGCGGAACTTCTCGCTGGCTTCGACCTGGAGCTCTCGGAGCCACCCGCCGCGCTCTCGCCGCCTCGTAAGAAAGTGATTCACCGCCGCCACCACGACGCCGCCGATGATGGCGCTCAATCCCAACGGGCCGAGCTCGACCAACCAGGACGGCAGGTCTCCGGTTGCAGCCTGGGTTGCCGAGCCGCCGTCCGCCAGCGAGTTCACATTCCGCAGATGCGCAGCAAGCATGGCCAACAGAGTAGGTTCCGGCGAGCCGTCCGGCGGCTGAGATTCATCGATCGAGCATCAGTAACTCGGCGCTGAGTCCGCGCATCTGGTTCATGAACGCATCGGCGTGACGCTGTCTGAGGAGCTGCAGCTGCACCGCGAGCAGTCCATCGACGCCTTCGTGCTGCACCACCCCGAGGCCAAGTACTTCAACGTCTAGCGCCCTAATCCCTTGAGGTAGGCCGCGCCCGCGGCGCGCGACTCAGGATCGCGCAACGCGGTGACCAGCGAGTCGGCGTCATTCCACGCCCGCACAGTGCTGACCATGGATTCGGTGACTGCATTGGTGTGCCGCTTGGTGGCAGTAAGCGTGAGTCCCGACTTGCCGGCCAGCTGTTCGGCCAGCTCGTCGACCGCGGCGGCGAGGTCGGAGGCGGGAACCGCGCGGTTCAGAAAGCCCGCTGCAAGCGCTTCGGCGGCACCGAAGGGGCGACAGGTCATCACCAGTTCCTTGGTCCTCGCCGGGCCGATCTCCCGCACCAGCCGGGGAATTCCGCCCCAGGCGAGCGGAATGCCCAGGTCGACTTCGGGAATTGAGAAGCGCGTGTCGTCAGCGGCGATGCGCAAGTCGCACGCTGAGGCCAGCACGACCCCGCCCCCGACGCAATGGCCGTGGATCCTGGCGATGGTCACCGCCCGCATCGCTTCGATGGCCTCGGCCATCCGGCGCCCGGCGTCGGCGGAATCACGTGCTGCGGCGGCGGATGATTCGGCTGCCGTGAACGACGCGAGGTCCGCGCCGGCGCTGAAGGCTCGACCGTTGCCGGCCACCACCACAACTTTCACCTCCGCCATCGTATCGAGATATCTTGCAGCTGAGACTAATTCGTTCAGAGTGGTGGTGCTGAGCGGATTCAGCTTCGCTGGCCGGTTGCAGCGTGATCTCGCCGCGGGGGCCGTCGACGCTGATTGCGATTTCAGAGAACTGCATGCCTCACCGTACGTCGCCACTGAGAAACCGCCGTGACTTTGCTCGCCCGCACGTGAAACAATCGCTGGCCGTGAAGACCTTCGAAGAGCTGTTCGCCGAACTCGGCGATCGTGCGCGCACCCGGCCGGCCGGCAGCGCCACGGTCGCCGCGCTGGATGGCGGGGTTCACGCTCTGGGCAAGAAGATTCTGGAGGAGGCCGGCGAGGTGTGGCTGGCCGCCGAACACGAACCCGACGAGGCGTTGGCGGAGGAAATCAGTCAGTTGCTGTACTGGACGCAGGTGCTGATGATCTCGCGCGGCCTGTCGCTCGACGACGTCTACCGGAAGTTGTGAGCATGCTGCGCGTTGCGGTTCCCAACAAGGGCACGCTGAGCGAGCCGGCCAGCGAGATTCTCGCGGAGGCCGGCTACCGGCGTCGTACCGACCCCAAAGACCTCACCGTCATCGACCCGGTCAATCATGTCGAGTTCTTCTTTTTGCGGCCCAAGGACATTGCCATCTACGTCGGTTCGGGCGAGCTCGACTTCGGCATCACCGGACGCGACCTGGTGCTCGACTCCGATGCACCCGTGCGGGAGCGGCTGGCGTTGGGGTTCGGGTCGTCCAGTTTCCGCTACGCCGGCCCCGCCGGGCAAGAGTGGACGACAGCCGATCTGGCCGGAAAGCGCATTGCCACCGCGTACCCGAATCTGGTTCGAAAAGATCTGGCCGCCAGGGGTTTTGACGCAACGGTCATCCGGTTGGACGGAGCCGTGGAGATCTCGGTGCAACTCGGGGTGGCCGACGCCATCGCCGACGTGGTGGGGTCCGGTCGCACCCTGGGCATGCATGATCTCGTGGCATTCGGTGAGCCGCTGTGTGATTCGGAGGCGGTGTTGATCGAATGCGCCGAGGCCGGCCACCGTCAGCAAAGTGCGGCGGGTGACCAACTCGTCGCGCGCGTTCAGGGTGTGGTGTTCGGCCAGCAGTATCTGATGCTGGATTACGACTGCCCACGCTCGGTGCTGGACAAAGCCACGTCGATCACGCCGGGACTGGAGTCACCGACTATCGCTCCGCTCGCCGACCCGGACTGGGTCGCGGTCCGCGCGCTGGTGCCCCGCCGGGGCGTCAACGAAATCATGGATGAGCTCGCCGCCATCGGGGCCAAAGCGATTCTGGCTTCCGATATCCGGTTCTGCCGATTCTGACTGCTCGACAGGTGTCAGGGCGCCGCGACTGTGTTAGCGTCCGGCAGGGACCGATTGCGCGTAGTACCCAGGAGGGTCGCCGTGACACATCATTTGCTCGTCCTGCTCATGGCCTTGCTGATCGGCGTCGTCGCCGGATTGCGCTCGTTGACGGCTCCTGCCGTGGTCGCCTGGGCCGCCGTGCTCACCTGGTTCAACCTGGACCACACGTGGGCATCCTGGATGGGCAGCAAGATCACGCTCGTCGTCCTGAGCCTGCTGGCGGTGGGCGAACTGGTCAACGACAAACTTCCCAAGACGCCGCCGCGCACCGCGCCGCCGGTGTTCGCGGCCCGAATAGTCATGGGGGCCTTTGCCGGCGCGGTCATCGGCACCGTGTGGGGCTACAAGTGGGGTGGACTGGGTGCCGGCGTCGTCGGTGCGGTGCTCGGCACCCTGGGGGGCTATCAGGCGCGCACGCGACTGGTGGCCGCGACCGGCGGTAAGGACCTGCCGATCGCGCTGCTCGAGGATGCGGTCGCGGTCTTGGGTGGGTTCGCCGTCGTTGCGGCGACGGCCGCTCTGTGACAGCGTGACAGCGCATTTCGACGCGATCATCGTCGGCGCCGGCCAGGCCGGGCCACCGCTGGCGGGCCGGCTGACCGCCGCCGGGCAGCGCGTGGCGATAGTGGAGCGCAAACACGTCGGCGGCACCTGCGTCAACACCGGATGCATCCCGACCAAGACGCTCGTCGCCAGCGCGCACGCCGCGCAACTGGCGCGGCGCGGCGCAGAATACGGCATCGGGACCGGACCGGTCAGTGTGGACATGGCGAAAGTCAAGGCCCGCAAGGACGGCATCATGCTGGCCGACCGCAAGGGTGTCGAAAGTTGGTTGGAAGGCATGGACGGCTGCACCGTCGTTCGCGGTCACGCCCGCTTCGAGGACCCGCACACGCTGCGGGTCGACGACCAGCTGTTGCAAGGCGACCGGATCTTCCTCAATGTGGGCGGTCGCGCGGTGGTGCCGAACATTCCAGGGCTTTCCGATGTCGAGTTCCTCACGAACGTGTCGGTCCTCGAACTCGACACGGTGCCATCCCATCTCGTTATCGTCGGGGGAAGCTACATCGCGCTGGAGTTCGCCCAGATGTACCGCCGCTTCGGGGCGCGGGTGACCGTCGTCGAACGGGGCCCGCGGCTGGCCGCCCGCGAGGATGAGGACGTCTCCGCCACCATCAAAGAGGTCCTGGAGGCCGAAGGGATCGACGTCGTCCTCGGCGCAGAAGACATCCGGATCACCAAGCGGGATAAAGGCTTTGAACTGACACCCCGCGCCGGTGCTGCACCGATTCAGGGCAGCCATCTGCTGATGGCGGTGGGCCGGCAACCTAACACCGACGATCTGGGTCTTCCGGCGGCGGGGGTGCAGACCGACGCGCGCGGCTACATCGCCGTCGACGACGCGCTCAAGACCAACGTCGACCACATTTGGGCGATGGGTGACTGCAACGGCAAGGGCGCCTTCACGCACACGTCGTACAACGACTTCGAGATAGTCGCCGCCAACCTGCTCGACGATGACCCGCGGCGGGTGAGCGATCGCATCACCACCTATGCGCTGTATATCGATCCGCCGCTGGGACGCGCCGGCATGACCGTCGACCAGGTCCGCGCGTCGGGCCGCAAGGCGCTGGTCGGCAAGCGGCCGATGACCAGGGTCGGCAGAGCCGTGGAAAAGGGTGAGACGCAAGGCTTTATGAAGGTCGTGGTGGACGCCGACACGCAGGAGATCCTGGGGGCGGCCATCTTCGGGGTGGGCGGCGACGAGTCCATTCACTGCATTCTGGACGTCATGTCGGCCAAGGCGCCCTACACCACGCTGTCGCGCACCATGCACATCCACCCCACGGTCAGCGAGCTCATTCCTACGATGCTGCAGGAGATGTCGCCGCTCGACTAGCCGGCCAGCAAATGCTCGGGCCACCCGGGGTAGGGCGGTGGCGTCCCGCCGAAGCTCGGACAGTGCTGCTGATGCGGGCACCATTCACATAACCGCGACGGGCTGGGACGGAAATCGCCTGTCTGACTTGCGGATTGGATTGCGCGCCAGATGGCGATCAGCGTCTTTTCGAAGCGCAGCAGCTCGTCGCGGTCCGGGGTGTAATCCAGCATCTGCCCGTCGGCCAGGTAGATGAGCCGCAGGCGCGCGGCGAGCACACCGCGTGAACGCAGCAGTGCCACCGCGTAGAACTTCATCTGGAACATCGCCTTGAACTCGGCCTTGAAGTTGGCCGCGCCCGCGCGGCCGGCGGCGCCTTGCCGGTCTTGTAGTCGACCACCCGCAGCTCGCCGGTGGCGGCGACGTCGATGCGGTCGATGAAGCCGCGCAGCAGTGTTCCGTCGGCCAGTTCCACCTCGACGCGTTGTTCGCAGCTGTCCGGGTCGAACCGGGTCGGGTCTTCGAGTCGGTAATAGCCGGACAGCAACGCGCGGGCTTCCTCGAGCAATTGGGTGCGCTGCTCGGGATCCAGCTCGGCGGCCAGCGCGGGCTCCTCGGCGATCATCCGGTCCCACGCGGGTTCCACGAGCGAGTGTGCGGTGTCGGGGCCGCGCTGCGTCGCCGGCAGACCGTAGAGCTGCTCGAGCGCCGCATGTACCAGCGATCCACGCAGCTGCGCCGGCGACGGCGCCTCGGGCAGCCGATCGATCGCCCGGAACCGGTACAGCAGCGGACACTGCTTGAAGTCCGCGGCCCGCGACGGCGACAGTGCTGGTCTCGAAGCGGGACGGACCTGGGGTGTGTCCGGCTGGTCCGTCATAACCGCACTCTAGGGCGGCGCGCCGACAACCCCGAGCACCGCTCACGGCGCGTCGGCTGGCACGCTAGATGGCGTGCCAGCAACCGGTCCGTTCACCGTCGGCGAGCGTGTCCAGCTCACCGACGCCAAGGGCCGCCATTACACGATCGAACTGACCCCTGGCAGCGAGTTTCACACCCATCGCGGCTCGATCGCCCACGATGCGGTGATCGGGTTGGAGCAGGGCAGCGTCATCAAATCCAGCAACGGTGCACTTTTTCTGGTGTTGCGCCCGTTGCTGGTCGATTACCTGATGTCGATGCCCCGCGGGCCGCAGGTGATCTACCCCAAGGATGCCGCCCAGATCTTGTACGAGGGCGACATTTTCCCGGGTGCCTGCGTGCTGGAGGCCGGCGCCGGATCCGGCGCGCTGACCTGCTCGCTGCTGCGCGCCGTCGGGCCGCAGGGACGGGTGATCTCCTACGAACAGCGCGCCGACCACGCCGAGCACGCCCGCCGCAACGTCTCGGTCTTCCACGGCGGGTCACCGGACAACTGGCAACTGATCATCAGCGACGTCGCCGACTCCGAACTGCCCGACGGGTCCATAGACCGGGCGGTGCTGGACATGCTGGCGCCGTGGGAGGTGCTGGACGCGGTGTCGCGGCTGGTGACCGCCGGCGGCGTGTTGGTGATCTACGTGGCCACCGTCACCCAGCTGTCCAGGGCGGTGGAGGCGCTGCGGGCGCAGCAGTGCTGGACCGAGCCGCGGGCGTGGGAGACGCTGCAGCGCGGCTGGAACGTGGTCGGCCTGGCCGTTCGGCCGCAGCATTCGATGCGGGGGCACACCGCGTTCCTGATCACGACGCGCAGGCTGGCCCCGGGCGCCGTCGCCCCCGCACCCCTGGGCCGCAAGCGCCCGGGACGCGACGATTAGCTTGAACACACCGACACATTGGCTCTCGCCCGATCTCAGCGACCAGAAGCGATTACAGTTGAGACGTTGTCCGCCACACCTGGTGCGCCGCGCCCGAACGGACATCTGGCGATCGAGAGATCTTTTGGGGTGGTAGCCATGGCCGCGCGGTGGGACTCAGCGTCAGGTCGGCCGGTGTCCGGCCCGGATCAAGTGCTGGGACCGCAGCCGAATTCGGGTGCGCCGGCCGGCAAGCCCAGCAACGGCCTCGGTGTCGCGTCCTTGGTCGTCGGCCTCGCCGCCCTGTTGGCCAGTGCGACGGTTGGCGGTGGTCTCGTGCTCGGTGTCCTTGCCGCGATATTGGGTCTGATCGCGCGTGCACAGGTCAAGCATGGTCAAGCCAGCAACGGAGATGTCGCCGTCACCGGCGTCGTGCTGGGGGTCCTGGCGATCGTCGCCAGCATGATCTTTGCGTTGTTCTGGGTAGTGCCAGGGTGGATTATCAACTCGGAAGCGCCGATTACGAGCACAGCAAGCACCTCGGCGTCAGTCGTCGCTGCGGTGCAGGCCCCGACGCGCAGATAGCAACTCAAACTCCGGATGCGCGGCGACCAGACGTTCGGCCGCGTCGAGAACGTCGACGATATGGCTGCGGTCACCGGACACGACCGCCACACCGATGCCCGCCCGGCGGTACAGCTCGTGCGAACCGGTCTCGGCGGCCGACACGCTGAACTTGCGCTGCAGCTCGGCGACCACCGGACGGATCACCGACCGCTTCTGTTTGAGTGATCGCACGTCGCCCAGCAACACGTCGAACTCGAGCCAGCCGATCCACATCCCGCCAGTCATCGAGGGGGTGGTGCCGGCGCCGGAGCCGGTTCCGGTGCCGAGGCCGGCGGCGGAGTGCTCGGCGGCGGAGTGCTCGGACTGGGCGAGTTGCCCAGCGCCAACAGCATTTGCGCGGTTCGCTTGGACAGCTGCCAGCCCCCCTGGAAGGGGGTGAACTCCATCGGGAAGCTGAACACGGCGTTGTTCGCGCGGGCGGTCTTGACGGTGATGGTGGCCATCACGTCAGCCGGATTCGTGTCCGACCATGCGATGTTGTCGGCCACGAAGCTCATCGGCTGGTAGCCGTTGTCCCGCAACGCGTTCGTGAACTTGTCGATGGTGCCGGCACTCTCGGGCGTCGCACCCTCGACGAGGTTGAGCTTGTTGGTGCCCGGAACGTTGGGGTCGGCGAGCCGGCCCAGCACGTCGGTGAGGGCTTCGGGCGGGGGCAGCGGAGCGGCCGGGGGAGCAGCCAGTGGACTCGACGTGGGTGACGCGGACGACTGGGCGTCCGAAGACGATGGCTTGGACTCGTGCGACGAACATCCCGAAAGGCCGAGCACCGCCGCGGCTATGACGATGGAGACGGCGCTGAGGGCTCCGACGAAGTTGGCGGGATTCCGGTGCATTCAGCCGGTGGGGGGCGGCGTCTGATCGGGGGGCACGCCGAACGGGCCAACGGGTGCAACGGAAGTCACACTTGCGGCGGCTTCGGCAACGATGGCGACGGCTGAGACGCCCGTGGCGAGGGGTTTTATCGTCACCGCCGTCCTTTCGCTCGACCGGATTTGATGCCGAGGTTACCAGCGTGACCATATTCGTAACTTTTTCACGGGGTTTGACTGCACACGTAACGGGGGAATCGCCGGTAGCGTTGGAGTATCCACCGCGTCATTTCGAAGCGGGAAAGGAGCGCAACATGGGTGAGTCAGAGCGTTCTGAACCATTCCGGATCCCACGTGAAACCGAGATGTCCAGCGACGATGCTGCCGAACTAGAACAACTACGCCGTGAGGCAGCGGCCCTGCGCGAGCAACTCGAGCATGCGGTTGGTTCGCACGGGAGTGCGCGCTCTGCCCGCGATGTGCATCAGCTCGAAGCCCGCATTGACTCGCTTGCGGCCCGCAATTCCAAATTAATGGAAACTCTTAAAGAAGCGCGCCAACAACTATTGGCGCTGCGTGAAGAAGTCGACCGGCTGGGACAACCGCCCAGTGGCTACGGCGTCCTGCTGTCCGCCCACGACGACGAGACGGTCGACGTGTTCACGTCGGGCCGCAAGATGCGCCTGACGTGCTCCCCGAACATCGAAGTCGACGCCCTGCGGAAGGGCCAGACGGTTCGGCTCAACGAAGCCCTCACCGTCGTCGAGGCCGGCAGGTTCGAATCGGTCGGCGAGATCTCCACGTTGCGCGAGGTGCTCGCCGACGGCCACCGGGCCCTGGTCGTCGGGCATGCCGACGAGGAACGCATCGTTTGGCTGGCCGACCCTCTGGTCGCCGAGGATCTGCCCGAAGGGCATCCCGACGCCCTCAACGACGACACCCGGCCGCGCAAGTTGCGGCCTGGTGACTCTTTACTGGTCGACACCAAGGCCGGCTACGCCTTCGAGCGCATCCCCAAGGCCGAGGTCGAGGACCTGGTGCTGGAGGAGGTGCCCGACGTCAGCTACCTGGACATCGGTGGCCTGACCCGCCAGATCGAGCAGATCCGCGACGCCGTGGAGCTGCCGTTCCTGCATAAGGATCTGTATCGGGAGTACGCGCTGCGTCCGCCCAAGGGCGTGCTGCTCTACGGCCCGCCCGGCTGCGGTAAGACGCTGATCGCCAAGGCGGTGGCCAATTCGCTGGCCAAGAAGATGGCCGAGGTTCGCGGCGACGACGCCCGCGAGGCTAAGTCCTACTTCCTCAACATCAAGGGCCCCGAGCTGCTCAACAAGTTCGTCGGCGAGACCGAACGCCACATCCGGCTGATCTTCCAGCGGGCCCGCGAGAAGGCCTCCGAGGGCACGCCGGTGATCGTGTTCTTCGACGAGATGGACTCGATCTTCCGCACCCGCGGCACCGGGGTCTCCTCGGACGTCGAGACGACGGTCGTCCCGCAGCTGCTGAGCGAGATCGACGGCGTGGAGGGTCTGGAGAACGTCATCGTGATCGGCGCTTCCAACCGCGAGGACATGATCGACCCCGCGATCCTGCGGCCCGGACGTCTCGACGTGAAGATCAAGATCGAGCGGCCCGATGCCGAAGCGGCGCAAGACATCTACTCGAAGTACTTGGTCGAGACGCTTCCGTTGCACGCCGATGATCTCGCCGAGTTCGACGGCGACCGGTCGGCGTGCATCGCCGCGATGATCGAAAAGGTCGTCGAGCGGATGTACGCCGAGATCGACGACAATCGGTTCCTGGAGGTCACCTACGCCAACGGTGACAAGGAAGTCATGTACTTCAAGGACTTCAACTCCGGGGCAATGATCCAGAACGTCGTCGACCGAGCGAAGAAGAACGCGATCAAGTCGGTGCTGGACACGGGCCAGCCGGGCCTGCGTATCCAGCACCTGCTGGACTCGATCGTCGACGAGTTCGCCGAGAACGAGGACCTGCCCAACACCACGAATCCCGATGACTGGGCACGGATTTCGGGCAAGAAGGGTGAGCGGATCGTCTACATCCGCACCCTGGTCACCGGCAAGTCGTCGAGCGCGTCGCGGGCCATCGACACCGAGTCCAACCTGGGCCAGTACCTGTAAGGGTCAGACGGTCACCAGCGAATAGCTGTTGGTCAGGTCGTCCTGGGTGACTTGGGCGGCGCGCGACGTGGTGTCCACGCGCAACTCCTCGGTGAGCACCTGTCTCCGGTAGGACCATCCGTCGGGGAGGTTGAGCCGGTCGGCCAGCTTCGGGCAGGTCCGCCCGCGTGAGGTTGGGGTCCACCACCTGACTCCAGGTCTGCATCACCCACCGGTGGCCGTGGGGGTCCTGGAGTTCGTAGACCTCTTCGCCGGCGTTGAAGACGAACACCGTGTGCCGGGTGACCTTGTTGACGCTGTAGGACCGGGTTCATCGACGACAGCAGGACCGTGGCCTGCAGGATCATTTCGATTCCGCCGAAGGTCTTCCTGATCTGGGGGCCCTGCTGCTCCTTTTCGATGGAGTTCATCAGCCAGTAGCGCGGGCCGTTGAGCAGAGCCGCGGCTGCACCGTTTTCGGTGGCGATGGCCTGCGGGTCCAGCGCGGACCATAGCTCGGCGGGGCAGTCGTTGAGCGGGAAGCTGTTGTAGACGTTGGCCTGCGGGCCGGCCTCGCCGGGGGTCACGAGAAGCACTTCGCCATAGCGTTTTCCGGACAGGTCGGTCATTTGTTCTCGCACTTCATCGTGGGTTGAGGGGTGGGCACCAGGGTAAGTTACGGACCGCCATCACGGGCGTCAACATTTCGGAGTGTTTACGCGATCGTGGCGTTGCGGTAGCGGTTGCGCGCGATCAGGGCGACGTGTAGGTCGTCGACGCGCGGGTCGAGAAACGTTGAGCGATAGTCGCCGTCGCCGATCGCGCGGGCACTGACGTACATGAACGTCAACGCGCCCAGGAAGAGGCTCATGTGGATCAGCGAATCCGGCACGGGCAGCGTCCAGCCCAGCACGACCGCCTCGGACTTGCTGACGTGGGTCCATTCCTTGAGCAGCTCTGGCGTGAGGACGATCAGACCGAGAATCAGGTAGATACCGGCCGTGACCGCCGCTACCACCGAAATCTGCACGAGCTGCGAGGTGGCCAATACGAACACCACATTGGACCGTTCGATCCTGGTCAGCCGGGGAGTGGCCGAACTGTTTGGATCGGCCCTCAAATCCGGCATTGCGGCAAACGGCGTGTCAGCAAGCCTTTCGTCGTCGGCGGGCGACACCTCGGTCGACCGCAGCATCGGTCTGACCCGCTCCACGGACGCGGATATGACGAAGACCGCTGCGATGCCCGTCAGGAACACCATTGCGAGCACCAGCCGCGCGCCGTTGATCGTCGCCGCCATGAGCCACACATAGGTGTTGAAGAACACCAGCGCCGTCAGCAGGACCACGGGCAGGGCCCGTACCGCCAGCGCGCCGACGCTGGCGAGGTGTGACAACGTCATGCGCACCGCCCAGCCGAGCACCGATCCGACGCCCAGGCCGGTCAAGGCCAGCACGACGACGGTGATGATGGCCGACTGCACCAGCGATGTCAGGTCCGAGCCGAAGTAGCCGGCAACCAGGATGACCACGGCCGCGGCCATCCCCACCGCCGCGCGGACCCGGTTGCGCGTTATGCGGGGCACCAGCCAGCCGACGAGGAGAGACAGCGGAAGCGCGGCGGCGACGATCCCGATCACCACCCATTCGGTGGTTGTCGGCTGCCCCTCGACCTGAATGTTGTGGGCGCCGACGAGCAGAAAAATCGGGATCCCGCAGCTCTGGAATGTCGCGTAGGCCGCAAGAACTGACGCCGACCGCGACCACAACCGTCGCCACCGGCCTCGTGTGGTCAGCACCGCCGGCAGGCCGCGCTGCAAGAACCAGCTTTCAGCCTCGGCACTCACCGATGCTTGGCGACTCACACGGGTCACCCTAAATCGTCCAGCCCCGGCCCGTAGTCTTTAAGCTATGCAACGGATTATCGGGACGGAGGTCGAGTACGGCATCTCGTCGCCGTCGGACCCGACGGCCAACCCGATCCTGACCTCGACCCAAGCGGTGCTGGCGTATGCCGCCGCCGCGGGCATCCAGCGCGCGAAGCGCACCCGCTGGGACTACGAGGTGGAATCGCCGCTGCGCGACGCGCGGGGCTTCGATCTGAGCCGCTCGGCCGGGCCGCCGCCGGTGGTCGATGCCGATGAGGTCGGCGCGGCGAACATGATTTTGACCAACGGCGCGCGGCTGTACGTCGACCACGCGCACCCGGAATATTCCGCGCCCGAGTGCACCGACCCGCTGGACGCGGTGATCTGGGACAAAGCCGGCGAGCGCGTCATGGAGGCCGCCGCCCGACACGTCGCCAGCGTGCCGGGAGCCGCGAAACTGCAGCTGTACAAGAACAACGTCGACGGCAAGGGCGCCTCCTACGGGTCGCACGAGAACTACCTGATGAGCCGCCAGACGCCGTTCTCGGCCATCATCGCCGGGCTGACCCCATTTTTGGTGTCCCGGCAGGTGGTGACCGGCTCCGGGCGGGTCGGCATCGGAGCCTCCGGCGACGAGCCCGGTTTCCAGCTTTCCCAGCGCTCCGACTACATCGAGGTGGAAGTCGGGCTGGAGACCACGCTGAAGCGCGGCATCATCAACACCCGCGACGAACCGCATGCCGACGCCGACCGCTACCGCCGGCTGCACGTGATCATCGGCGACGCGAACCTGGCCGAGACGTCGACCTACCTCAAGCTCGGCGCCACCGCACTTGTGCTCGACCTGATCGAAGAAGGCCCGGCGCACGGCATCGACCTGAGCGACCTGGCGCTGGCACGGCCGGTGCACGCGGTCCATGCGATCAGCCGGGATCCGTCGCTGCGGGTCGCGGTGGCGCTGGTCGACGGCCGCGAGCTGACCGGGCTTGCGCTGCAACGGATCTACCTCGACCGGGTGGCCAAGCTGGTCGACGGCCGCGACCCGGACCCGCGGGCGGCCGACATCGTCGAGACCTGGGCGCACGTGCTCGACCAGCTTGAGCGTGACCCGATGGACTGCGCCGAGCTACTGGATTGGCCGGCCAAGCTGCGGCTGCTGGAAGGTTTCCGGCAGCGGGAGAACCTGAGCTGGTCGGCGCCCCGGCTCCACCTCGTTGACCTGCAGTATTCCGATGTGCGGTTGGACAAGGGCCTGTACAACCGGCTGGTCGCGCGCGGCTCGATGAAGCGGCTGGTCACCGAACACCAGGTGATCGAAGCGGTGGACAACCCGCCGACGGACACGCGCGCCTACTTCCGGGGCGAATGCCTGCGCCGGTTCGGCGCGGACATCGCCGCGGCCAGCTGGGACTCGGTGATCTTCGACCTGGGCGGCGATTCGCTGGTTCGGATCCCGACGCTGGAGCCGCTGCGGGGCAGTAAGGCGCACGTGGGAGCGTTGTTGGACTCGGTGGACAGCGCCGCTGAATTGGTGGAACAACTCACCAGCTAAGGGCCGTTAACCCGGGAAACGTCGGTGTTGACCGGTAGGGTAGAGAAAAGCTTGCGTGCGCGAGAAGCGCCGCGGCGTATCACGGAGCAGGAGGCGGCGATGGCGCAGGAGCAAACCAAACGTGGCGGTGGTGGTGGCGAAGACGACGACGTCACCGGCACGACCGCCGCGGGCCAGGAGCGTCGCGAGAAGCTGGCCGAAGACACCGACGATCTGCTCGACGAGATCGACGACGTCCTGGAGGAGAACGCCGAGGACTTCGTCCGCGCTTACGTCCAAAAGGGCGGACAGTGACCTGGCAGTTCTCCGATCGCCTGTCGCTTAACTCTTCCGCTATAGACCTGTCCTCGTTCGCTGACTTTCTCCGTCGCCAGGCGCCGGAGCTGCTACCGGCGAGCCTCAGCGGCGGCGTTCCGGCTGGCGGTGCCGCCGGGCAGCTGCCGCACGGCACCACCATCGTCGCGCTGAAGTATCCCGGTGGCGTGGTCATCGCCGGCGATCGGCGCTCGACGCAGGGCAACATGATCGCCGGGCGTGATGTGCGCAAGGTCTACATCACCGACGACTACACCGCCACCGGCATCGCCGGGACGGCAGCGATCGCCGTCGAATTCGCCCGTCTATACGCGGTCGAACTCGAGCACTACGAGAAGCTCGAAGGCGTGCCGCTGACGTTCGCCGGCAAGGTGAACCGGCTCGCGATCATGGTGCGCGGCAACCTGGCCGCCGCGATGCAGGGGTTGGTCGCGCTGCCGCTGCTGGCCGGCTACGACATCCATGCCGCTGACCCCGAGAGCGCGGGCCGCATCGTTTCGTTCGACGCCGCCGGCGGCTGGAACATCGAGGAGGAGGGCTACCAGTCGGTGGGGTCGGGGTCGATCTTCGCCAAGTCCTCGATCAAGAAGCTGTATTCGCAAGTCACCGATGCCGATAGCGCGCTGCGGGTGGCCGTGGAGGCGCTGTACGACGCCGCCGACGACGATTCGGCCACCGGCGGTCCGGATCTGGTCCGGGGCATCTACCCCACGGCGGTCACCATCGGCGCCGAGGGCGCGGCCGAAGTGGCGGAGAGCCGGATGGCCGAACTGGCCCGCGGGGTCATCGAAAGCCGTTCGCGCGCTGAAACTTTCGGCCCCGATGGCGGTGAGAAGTGAGCTTCCCGTATTTCATCTCGCCCGAGCAGGCGATGCGCGAGCGCAGCGAGCTCGCGCGCAAGGGCATCGCGCGCGGCCGCAGCGTGGTGGCGCTGGCCTACGCCGGTGGTGTGCTGTTCGTCGCGGAAAACCCGTCGCGGTCCCTGCAGAAAATCAGCGAACTCTACGACCGCGTGGGCTTTGCGGCCGCGGGCAAATTCAACGAATTCGACAATCTGCGCCGCGGCGGGATCCAGTTCGCCGACACCCGCGGCTACGCGTATGACCGCCGCGACGTCACCGGCCGGCAGCTGGCCTATGTCTACGCGCAGACGCTGGGCTCCATCTTCACCGAACAGGCCAAGCCCTACGAGGTTGAGTTGTGCGTCGCCGAGGTCGCGCACTACGGCGAGACCAAGCCGCCTGAGCTCTACCGGGTCCTCTACGACGGGTCGATCGCCGACGAGCCGCATTTTGTCGTCATGGGCGGCACCACCGAGCCGATCGCCAACGCGCTCAAGGAGTCCTACGCCGAGAACGCCGACCTGCCCGACGCGTTGCGGATCGCGGTCGACGCGCTGCGGGCGGGCAGTGCGGAGAACTCGGGCAACGACCAGCCCAGCCTCGGTGTGGCCAGCCTGGAGGTAGCCATCCTGGATGCCAACCGTCCGCGCCGCGCGTTCCGGCGGATCAGCCGCTCGGTCTTGGAGACACACCTGGGCTCCGAATCCGACGGCGAATCATCGGATTAAACGCCGCTAACTATCCATAGGCGCGGCTCTTCACCGTCACGCTCCGACAACCAGTACCCTCGATTACGTGCAGCGACGAATCATGGGCATCGAGACCGAGTTCGGTGTCACCTGCACGTTCCACGGCCACCGTCGGCTCAGCCCGGACGAGGTGGCGCGCTACCTGTTCCGGCGGGTGGTGTCTTGGGGGCGTAGCTCGAACGTTTTCCTGCGTAATGGCGCGCGCCTCTACCTGGACGTCGGCAGCCATCCCGAGTACGCCACCGCCGAATGCGACAGCCTGGTGCAGCTGGTCACCCACGACCGAGCCGGCGAATGGGTGCTGGAGGATTTGCTCGTCGACGCCGAGCAGCGGCTGGCCGACGAGGGCATCGGCGGCGACATCTACCTGTTCAAGAACAACACCGACTCCGCGGGGAACTCCTACGGCTGCCACGAGAACTACCTGATCGTGCGCGCCGGCGAGTTCTCCCGGATCTCCGATGTGCTGCTGCCGTTCCTGGTCACCCGCCAGCTGATCTGCGGGGCCGGCAAGGTGCTGCAGACGCCCAAGGCCGCGACGTTCTGCCTTTCGCAACGCGCCGAGCACATCTGGGAGGGCGTCTCCTCGGCCACCACCCGCAGCCGGCCGATCATCAACACCCGCGACGAGCCGCACGCCGACGCCGAAAAGTACCGGCGGCTGCACGTCATCGTCGGCGACTCCAACATGTGCGAGACCACCACGATGCTCAAGGTGGGCACCGCGGCGCTGGTGCTCGAGATGATCGAAGCGGGCGTGGCGTTTCGTGATTTCTCGCTGGACAACCCGATCCGCGCCATCCGGGAGGTCAGCCATGACACCTCCGGCCGTCGGCCGGTGCGGCTGGCCGGTGGCCGTCAGGCCAGCGCCCTGGACATTCAGCGCGAGTACTACACCCGCGCCGTCGAGCACCTGCAGATCCGGGAGCCCAACGCGCAGATCGAGCAGGTCGTCGACCTGTGGGGCCGCCAGCTCGACGCCGTCGAGAGCCAGGATTTCGCCAAGGTGGACACCGAGATCGACTGGGTGATCAAGCGCAAGCTGTTCCAGCGCTACCAGGACCGCTACAACATGGAGCTGTCCGACCCGAAGATCGCCCAACTGGATCTGGCCTACCACGACATCAAGCGCGGGCGCGGCGTGTTCGACCTGCTGCAGCGCAAGGGCCTGGCGGCGCGCGTCACCACCGACGAAGACATTGCGGAGGCCGTCGAAAAACCACCGCAGACCACCCGCGCGCGGCTGCGTGGTGAGTTCATCAGCGCCGCCCAGGCGGCGGGTCGTGACTTCACCGTCGACTGGGTGCATCTCAAACTCAACGATCAGGCCCAGCGCACGGTGCTGTGCAAAGACCCGTTCCGGGCGGTCGACGAGCGGGTCAAGCGGCTGATCGCGAGCATGTAACCCGGTCGACCGCGATAGCGCATGCGATATCGGTTTCTAAAAGCGCCCGCACCCTTCCAGACAGCGACGCATGTGACGCGTGTTGCGTCAGCCTGTCGGTGTACGCGCCGGAGCCGGCCCATCTAACCTGGAGCAAATGGCGACCTCGAAAGTTGAACGGCTGGTCAATCTCGTCATCGCCCTGCTGTCCACTCGCGGCTTCATCACCGCCGAAAAGATCAGATCCAGCGTCGCTGGTTATTCGGACAGCCCCAACGCCGAGGCGTTCTCCCGCATGTTCGAGCGCGACAAGAACGAGTTACGCGACCTGGGCATCCCGCTGGAGGTTGGCAAGGTATCGGCGCTCGACCCCAACGAGGGCTACCGAATCAATCGCGACGCCTACTCATTACGCCCCGTCGAGCTCACCCCGGACGAGGCCGCCGCGGTAGCCGTCGCCACCGGGCTGTGGCAATCGCCCGAGCTGATCACCGCGACCCAGGGTGCGCTGCTCAAACTGCGAGCCGCCGGGGTGGACGTCGATCCCTTGGATATGGGGGCGCAGGTGGCCATCGCGTCGGCGGCCGGTGTGCCGGGTCTGCGCGGGTCGGAGGACGTCCTGGGAATCCTGTTGTCCGCCATCGGTTCCCGCCAGGCGGTGCAGTTCCCGCATCGGCCGTCGCGGGCGGAGCCCTACACCACCCGCACCGTCGAACCGTGGGGAGTGGTCACCGAGAAGGGCCGCTGGTATTTGGTGGGCCACGACCGCGACCGTAACGCCACTCGCACGTTCCGGCTCTCCCGGATCGGCGCCGACGTCACGCCGATCGGCCCCGAAGGCGCGGTCACCGTGCCCGACCACGTCGACCTGCGCAAGATCGTGGCCGACACGGTCAGCGAGACGCCCGCGGGTGGCCAGGCCGTGGTTTGGGTCGCCGACGGGCGGGCCACCGCGCTGCGCCGCGCCGGGCGGCCCGTCGGGACGCGGCAACTCGCCGGGCGCGACGGGGACGTGATCGAGCTCGACATCGGGTCCGCCGACGGACTGGCGCGTGAGATCGCCGGCTACGGGGCCGACGCCATTGTGCTGGAACCCCAGTCCCTGCGCGACGACGTGGTGATCCGATTACGCGCCCAGGCGGGGGAGGTGCCCGCATGACTTCCGTATCCGATCGCCTGGTGCGGCTGCTCAACATGGTGCCGTACTTCCAGGCCAATCCGCGGATCACCCGCGCCGAGGCCGCCGCCGAGCTGGGGGTGACGAGTAGGCAGCTTGAGGCGGACCTCAACCAGCTGTGGATGTGCGGCCTGCCTGGCTACGGCCCCGGCGACCTCATCGACTTCGAGTTCTCCGGCGACACCATCGAGGTGACGTTCTCGGCCGGGATCGACCGGCCCCTCCAGCTGACGTCGCCGGAGGCCACCGGCCTGCTGGTGGCGCTTCGGGCACTGGCCGACATCCCGGGAGTGGTCGATCCGGAGGCGGCGCGCAGCGCGATCGCCAAGGTCGCGGCCGCCGCCGGCGCGGCCGGGCACGACGGCACCGTGTCGGCCCTCGATGAACCGGCACCCCTGGAGAGTCGCGCCGCAGCCGCGGTACGCGCCGCGGTCCGTGACAAAAAGGCAGTGGCCATCGACTACTACGCCGCCTCACACGACACCCTGACCAGCCGCATCGTCGACCCGATCCGGGTCCTGCTGGTCGGTGGGCACAGCTACCTCGAGGCCTGGTCACGCGAATCCGAAGGCGTTCGGCTGTTCCGCTTCGACCGGATCGTGGACGCCACCGAGCTCGACGAGCCGGCCGCCCCACCCGAACCCGCGCTGCAGGCGCCGCCCGACACGTCGTTGTTCGACGGGGATCCCGCACTGCCGTCGGCGAGGCTGCGGATAGCGCCCTCGGCGTCCTGGATGTTCGAGTACTACCCCCTGCGGGAGGTGCTCGAGCTGCCGGACGGGTCGTGCGAGGCGGTCATGACCTACGCCTCTGAAGACTGGATGACGCGTTTGGTGCTGGGCTTCGGGGCCGCGGTGCGGGCGCTTGAACCCGCTTCGCTCGCGCTTCGTGTACGGGATGCTGCCGCGGCCGCCCTGGAGTCCTACCAGGTGGCTGCCGGGTCCACCACGCCGTAGTGCGAGGACACCGGCCTTTTGCTCTGCTGCGGTAGCATCGGGTGGACGTCTGGAGGTAACAAAAGTGGGCAGTCTTCAACCGTGGCACTGGCTGATCATCGCGGTCGTAGTGGTCGTTCTGTTCGGCGCTAAGCGGCTACCCGATGCGGCGCGCTCGCTGGGCAAGTCGATGCGCATCTTCAAGTCCGAGATGCGGGAAATGCAGTCCGAGAACAAAGCCGACGCCATTGAAACCCCCGCCGCGACTCCCACGCCCGTGCAGTCGCAGCGCATCGACCCGGCGGCCAACGAGCAGGGTCACACCGAGGCACGGCCCGCTTAGCACCGTCGGGCGCCGCTGACCGAACGTCGTGAACGGTTCTAGATCTTCAGTGCGCGGCGGTCGTCTATTCAAACGACTCGACCCACGCCAGAGGCGCGGTCGCACCAATCCCGACGCGACGATGTCGCTGGTCGATCACCTGACGGAGCTGCGCGCCCGGCTGCTGATCGCCCTGGGCGCGATCCTGGTTACCACGATTTTCGGGTTTGTCTGGTACTCGCATTCGATATTCGGGCTGGAAAGCCTCGGCGAGTGGTTGCGGCATCCGTACTGCGCGCTGCCGCAGTCGGCGCGCGCGGATATCAGCGCCGACAAGCAGTGCCGGTTGCTGGCCACCGCCCCGTTCGACCAATTCATGCTGCGGCTCAAGGTCGGGATGGCGGCCGGGGTTGTGCTGGCCTGTCCGGTGTGGTTCTACCAACTCTGGGCGTTCGTCACGCCCGGGCTGTACAAGAAGGAACGCCGCTTCGCGGTGGCATTCGTCATCCCGGCGGCGGTCCTGTTCATCGCCGGCGCCCTGCTGGCCTACCTGGTGCTGTCCAAGGCGCTGGGTTTCTTGTTGACCGTCGGCAACAACGTGCAGGTCACCGCGCTGTCCGGCGACCGGTATTTCGGCTTCCTGATCAATCTGCTGGTGGTTTTCGGAGTCAGCTTCGAATTCCCGCTGCTGATCGTGATGCTCAACATGGTCGGTGTGCTGACCTATGAACGGCTCAAGGCCTGGCGGCGCGGGCTGATCTTCGCGATGTTCCTGTTCGCGGCGATCTTCACGCCCGGATCGGACCCGTTTTCGATGACGGCGCTGGGCCTGGCGCTGACTGTGCTGCTCGAGTTCGCCATCCAGATCTCTCGGCTGCACGACAAGCGAAAAGCCAAGCGCGAAGCGCTGATTCCCGACGACGAGGCATCGGTCATCGAATCTCCCGAGCCGATAATTGCCGGGACCCATGACGACATCACCTGAGCTGGCCGAGCTGGCCCGGTTCACCGCGGAGCTGCCCTTCTCGCTCGACGACTTCCAGCAGCGGGCCTGCGCGGCACTCGAACGCGGCCACGGCGTGCTGGTCTGCGCGCCGACCGGCGCGGGCAAGACGGTGGTCGGCGAATTCGCGGTGCACCTGGCACTGGCGTCGGGCGGCAAATGCTTTTACACCACGCCGCTGAAGGCCCTGAGCAACCAAAAGCACACCGACCTCACCGCGCGCTACGGCCGCGAGAAGATCGGGCTGCTCACCGGTGACGTGTCGGTCAACGGCGATGCCCCCGTCGTGGTGATGACCACCGAAGTGCTGCGCAACATGCTCTACGCTGATTCGCCTGCGCTACAAGGGCTTTCGTATGTGGTGATGGACGAGGTGCATTTCCTGGCGGACCGGATGCGGGGCCCGGTGTGGGAAGAGGTCATCCTGCATCTTCCCGACGAGGTGCGGGTGGTCAGCCTCTCGGCGACGGTGAGCAATGCCGAAGAGTTCGGCGGCTGGATCCAGACCGTGCGCGGCGACACGACCGTGGTGGTCGACGAGCACCGGCCGGTGCCGTTGTGGCAGCACGTGTTGGTGGGCAAGCGCCTCTTCGACCTGTTCGATTACGACAGCACAGCCGACAAATCGCGCGTCGACCCAGAACTGCTGCGCTACATCGCGCATCGCCGCGAGGCCGACCGGATGTCGGATTGGCGTAGCCCCCGCCGGGGGGCGGGAAGAGGGGGGCAGGGCCGCGGGGGTCAAGGCCGGCCGCGGTTTTACCGCCCGGCGGCGCGACCCGACGTCATCGCGAAGCTGGACTCCGAAGGCCTGCTGCCGGCGATCACGTTCGTGTTCTCCCGGGCGGGCTGTGACGCCGCGGTGCAGCAGTGCCTGCGGTCGCCGCTGCGGCTGACCACCGAGGAGGAGCGCGCGCGGATCGTCGAGGTGATCGAGCACCGTTGCGGCGACCTCGCCGACGCCGACCTGGCCGTGCTGGGCTACTACGAGTGGCGCGAAGGGCTGCTGCGCGGTCTGGCGGCCCACCACGCCGGCATGCTGCCCGCGTTTCGGCACACGGTCGAAGAGTTATTCACCGCCGGCCTGGTCAAGGCGGTATTCGCCACCGAAACCCTGGCACTCGGCATCAACATGCCCGCCCGCACGGTGGTGCTCGAGCGACTGGTCAAGTTCAACGGCGAGCAGCATGTTCAGCTGACGCCGGGGGAGTACACCCAGCTGACTGGCCGCGCCGGCCGGCGCGGCATCGACGTCGAAGGCCACGCCGTCGTGCTGTGGCACCCAGACATCGAGCCGTCCGAGGTGGCCGGGCTGGCCTCCACCCGGACCTTCCCGCTGCGCAGTTCGTTCGCGCCGTCGTACAACATGACGATCAACCTGGTGCACCAGCTGGGCCCCGAGCAGGCACACCAGCTGCTCGAGCAGTCGTTCGCCCAGTACCAGGCCGACGGATCCGTCGTCGGGCTGGTTCGTGGCATCGAGCGGGGCAAGGAGATGCTCGACGAGATCGCTGCCGAACTGGGTGGCCACGACGCCCCAATCTTGGACTATGGGCGGCTGCGGGCCCGGATTTCCGAGATGGAGCGCACGCAGGCCCGCGCGTCGCGGCTGCAACGACGACAGGCGGCCAGCGACGCGCTGGCCGCGCTGCGCCGAGGCGACATCATCAACATCACTCACGGCCGTCGCGGCGGGCTGGCGGTGGTTTTGGAGTCGGCCCGCGACGGCGAGGACCCGCGGCCGCTGGTACTCACCGAACACCGATGGGCGGGTCGGATTTCGTCGGCGGATTATTCGGGGGCGTCGGCGCCGGTGGGCTCGATGACATTGCCCAAGCGAGTCGAGCATCGCCAGCCGAGGGTCCGGCGTGACCTGGCCTCGGCGCTGCTGTCGGCCATGGAAGGGTGGGAGGGGCTGTCGGTTCCTGCTGGACGCCGCGCCCGTAGCGGCACGGAGGACGGCGCGTTCCACGATCCCGAACTGGCATCGTTGCGGGCGGAGCTGCGTCGCCACCCCGCCCATAATCTGCCCGAACTCGAGGACCAGATCCGCCAGACAGAGCGCTACCTACGCATCGAACGCGACAACGCGCAGCTGCAGCAGAAGGTCGCCGCCGCCACCAATTCGCTGGCCCGCACCTTCGATCGGATCGTCGGGCTGCTCACCGAACGCGACTTCATCGGAGGTTCGGCCGCCGACCCGAAGGTCACCGATGACGGACGGTTGTTGGCCAGGATCTACAGCGAGAGCGACCTGCTGGTCGCGGAGTGCCTGCGCACCGGCGCGTGGGCAGGCTTGCGTCCCGCGGAGTTGGCGGCGGTGGTCTCGGCAGTGGTGTACGAGACGCGGGGCGGTGACGGCCCCAGCGCCCCGTTCGCCGCCGAGGCGCCCACCCCGCGGCTACAGCAGGCGCTGCGGCAGACGGCGAGGCTGTCGGCCACGCTGCGCGCCGACGAGCAACGGCACCGAATCGCCCCGAGTCGTGAACCCGACGACGGGTTCGCCAGCACCATCTACCGGTGGGCCCGCACCGGTGATCTGGCCGCGGCGTTGGACGCGGCCGACACGGGCGGCAGTGGTTCTCCGTTATTGGCGGGGGATTTCGTGCGCTGGTGCCGACAAGTGCTCGACCTGTTGGACCAAGTCCGCAATGCCGTCCCCGACCCTGAGCTGCGGGCTACCGCCAAGCGCGCTATCAATGACGTTCGGCGCGGCGTTGTCGCTGTTGACGTTGGGTAGGCTGAGCCGGAGCTACGGTTACACCCGGGACTTTCAGGACGCAGAAGAAACGAGAGAAATGATGAGCGGACCGCAGGGGTCAGATCCGAATCAGTCGTGGCAACCGCCCAGCCATGACGCCGATCAGCAGTCCGCGGACCAGCCGACCCAGATGGCACCGACGGGATCACCCTGGCAACACCAGCAGCCGCCCCAGGAAGCGACGTGGCAAGCCCCCGCGTACACGCCACCCGCGTATCCGCAGTACCAACAGCCGGCCGAGCAGCCGTACCAACAGCAATACCCGCCAACAACGCCCGGCTACGGGCAGTCGGATCAGTTTGCTTCCCAGCCCACCCAGTACGGCACGCCCGCTCAATACGGCCAGCCCGACCAGTACGGTCAGCCCGGGCAGTACGGCCAATACGCCCAGCCAAGCCAATACGGTCAGCCCGGTCAGTACGCGCAGCCCGGCCAGTACCCGCAGCAGTACCAGCCCTACGAACAACAACCGGGGAAGAAGCGTTCGGGTGCGCTGATCGGCGGCATCGCGGCGGCAATCGGTGTGGTCGTGATCGGCGCCGTTCTCGTGCTCGGTTTCCTGTGGCCAGGATTTTTCGTCACCACCAAGCTGGACGTGAACAAGGCTCAAGCCGGCGTGCAGCAGGTCCTCACCGACGAGACCAATGGCTACGGCGCGAAGAACGTCAAAGACGTCAAGTGCAACGGCGGTTCAGACCCGACCGTGAAAAAGGGCGGCACCTTCGACTGCACCGTCAGCATCGACGGCGCGCAAAAGCACGTGACGGTTACCTTCCAGGACAACAAGGGCACCTACGAGGTCGGCCGCCCGCAGTAGTTCACGCGGGCAGCGTGTCGAGCGCCTTCTGCAACCGCGCGATCGACGACCCGACGCCCAGCGCCGTCGCCAGCTCGGCGGTGCGTTTCGGGTGGGCGGCGGCCAGTGGTAGCGCGTCGGTGGGCGTCGAAAGCGTGACGGGCGCGTCGGTGGCGACCCGGACCACCCGGCCCGCGGCGTCGATGTAGTCGGTCGCGCCCAGCAGTTTCGCCCGTAATCCCTTGGCCATCTTGGATTTCGGGTCGTGTGCGGCGGCCAGGATCTGCTCCAGCGAGCCGTGCTGAGCCAGCAGGGTGGACGCCGTCTTCTCGCCGACGCCCGGCACACCCGGCAGGCCGTCGGACGGATCGCCGCGCAGCAGCGCGAGTTCGGCGTAGGCCGGCCCGGCCCGATCGGCCGGAACGCCATAGTGCTCGGCGACCTCGGCCGGGCCGAACATCGTGGCCTTGGACAGCCCGCGGCCCAGGTAGAGCACCCGCACCGGGACGGGATCGTCGGTCACCACCTGCAGCAGGTCGCGGTCGCCGCTGACCACGACGACCGGGTCGTCCTTTTCGGTTGCCGCCAGCGTGCCCAGCACGTCGTCGGCCTCGAAGCCCGGTGCGCCGGCCGTGGGAATCCCGAACGCGTCCAGCAGCTCCATGATCATGTCGACCTGCGGCGTCAGGTCATCGGGCACTTCCTCGACGTCGGGCTCATCCGCGGGATCTTCCACCGCGACGCGGTGCGCCTTGTAAGACGGGATCAGGTCGACGCGGAACTGCGGCCGCCAGTCCAGATCGAGGCACACCGCCAGCCGGCTGGGCTTTTGTTGGGTGATCACCACGGCCATCGAGTCGATGAATCCGCGCACGGCGTTGACCGGCCGGCCGTCGGGCGCGGTGATCGACGACGGCACCCCGAAGTAGGAGCGGAACCACATGCTGGCGCCGTCGAGCAATGCCAGTGGCGATCGCAAGCGCGGCGGAGCCGGGCGCAGCGGGTCGCCACTCGTCGAGTCCAGTGGCGATCGCAAGCGCGGCGGAGCCGGGCGCAGCGGGTCGCCCACTCGAGACTCGGGATGCGGGCATGCGGGTTATCCTGCCAGCGATGGATTCTCGCCGATTCGACACAGGGGTATATGCCCACCGGCTGACCGCGGCGGCTGCGGCGACCGCCGACGCGGGTCTCGCCGGTCTGGTGATCACCCCGGGCTATGACCTGCGCTACCTCGTGGGTTCGCGCGCGCAGACCTTCGAGCGCCTCACCGCGTTGGTGGTGCCGGCAACCGGTGAGCCGACAATCGTGGTGCCGCGGCTGGAGCTGGCCTCGCTCAACGAGTCGGCCATTACGGAACTGGGCTTGACGGTGCGGGATTGGGTCGACGGCGACGACCCCTACCGGTTGGTTGGGGACGCGTTGGGCGGTGCCCCCGCCGCGGCGGCCGTCACCGATTCCATGCCGGCGTTGCACCTATCGCCGCTGGCCGGTGTGCTCGGCGCGCTGCCGGTGCTGGCCACCGACGTGATGCGCGGGCTGCGGATGGTCAAGCAACCCGACGAGATCGATGCGCTGCGCAAGGCCGGCGCGGCCATCGACCGGGTGCATGCCCGGGTGCCGGAGTTTTTGACACCGGGCCGGACCGAGGCCGACGTCGCCGCCGATATTGCCGAAGCGATTGTCGCCGAAGGACATTCGGATGTGGCGTTCGTCATCGTCGGCTCCGGACCACACGGAGCCGACCCGCACCATGGCTACTCGGACCGCGAATTGCAGGTTGGTGACATCGTCGTCGTCGACATCGGTGGCAGCTACGAACCCGGATACCACTCCGACTCCACCCGCACCTACAGCATCGGCAAACCCAGTCGCGATGTTGCACAACACTATTCGACATTGCAACGGGCCCAGCGCGCGGCCTTCGACGCGGTCCGTCCGGGCGTGACCGCCGAGCAGGTCGATGCCGCCGCTCGCGATGTGCTTGTCGAGGCCGGCCTGGGGGAGCATTTCGTGCACCGCACCGGGCACGGGATCGGGTTGTCGGTGCATGAGGAGCCCTACATCGTCGCCGGCAATGACCTGACTTTAGTTGCGGGCATGGCGTTTTCAATCGAGCCCGGTATCTACTTCCCGGGCCGCTGGGGCGCCCGGGTCGAGGACATCGTCATTGTGACCGAGGACGGGGCGCTGTCGGTCAACAACCGGCCGCACGAGCTCATCGTGGTGCCCGTGCCTTAGCGCACCGCCCGCTCCGCCGCGGCGTTGCGCGCATCCATATCGGTGAAGCCGCTGGCGGCGAGGTGCGCGTTGCTGCCGATCGTGGTGAGCGCCTCCTGGTGGGCCTGCAAGGTTTTCACGTGCTGAGTGTGTGCCGCGCGGACCGCGTCGTGAAACTCCTCGGCCGCGGCGAACTCACCGAACATCCCCGACATCAGGGGGCCGCGCGAAAGGCGGTCGGCCCCCTGTTGGGCGTGCCCACCCGCGCGGTGCGACTCGTTGGCCCCCGAGTGCAGCAATCCAGTGTCGACGAACATCGTGTTGACGCTAATAACGACGAGTTGAGCGGTCAATTCACCCGTGCAGCAACTGGTCGGTGACGTCATACCAGGTGCCGTCGTGGCGGTGGTCACCCATGTTGCGGCACTCGCCGGAAAGTTCGACCGAACCGTCCTTGACCGTCCCGCTGCTCTTGCCGATGATCGCCATGACGCCGCCCGTGTGGATGACCCGGCCGAAGGGGCGCTTGCCCGGCGGTGGGCCGTTCGACCAGCCGTGGCCAATCATCGTCGCGGCGATCTGCTCGAAATAGGCGGTGCGGTCGGCCCCGGCGGGGACGTCGAACGACATGTCCACTCGGCCGCGAAAGGGTGGGTCGCCCTGGTCGTTACACGATTCCCAGCCGAAGACTCCTGAGACGTTTGGCAAGTTGGCGGTCGTTGCGATTTGCCTGGCCGGGTCGAGTACCTGGGCCTTGGTCTGCTCGTCGGACAGCGGGTTTGCGGGACGATCCGGGTCGTGTCCGAACGGATTCATCTTCGAACATCCTCCTAAGACGACGGTTACCGCGATGAGCGCGGCAGTGAGCGCAGCGACTTTTAGCTCAGGCACACGACACCGGCAACGGTGTGCATGGCTTCAATCTCGACGCCGCTTCAGCGTCAATCATCGGCGAAACCACCTCCTTGAGCACTTACTTGAAATCATGGTCCCCCGTGACCGCATCTCCTTGCCGATCCCATTCCGGATCGACCGTGACCGGTGTTCGAATCTCGACGTGCGGTAGGGGAATCGTTGACCGCCAGGCCGTTGACGTCGGCGGCCAGCAGCGCACCGCCCTCACGCGCCAGCCATGGGCTGCCCACCTGCTGCAGTTTCGTCGGGTCGGCGAGAGCCTGTTCGGGGGCCTGGAAGTCGAATTCCGGTGCGTCATAGCCCATCCAGGCGATCACCGCGGTGGGGTTGTTCGGATCGGCCTTCAACGACTGGCCGTAGAGGTTGATGGCGTCGTTGTGCCCGTCGAACAGCCAGCCGCCCTTCACGCTGCTGTTGGTGCCCGGAACGATGACGGCCGTGTTCCGGGATTTGTCGGGATTGCCGATCGCGATCGCCGCCCTGCCCTTCCCGTTGAAGGCGAGCGGGTCGTATGCCCAAAGCATCACGGGCCGTGGGTTTTTGGGGTCGCCCCTGTCATGGTCGAGTCCCTCGTTGGTCTTCACGGCATTCTGGTATCGGGTGATGTCGGTGGCTGTGAGGCCGTACTTTTCCGGGTTGGTGAACACGTCGTTATTCGCGTCGTGAAGCGCGTTGTCTCGCAGCGCTTGGGGGGACAGCCCGACCTGTCTCGCGCCGTCCTCGACCCGGTGCAGGTCGTCGTTCATCACGTCCACGTTGACGTGTCCTCGGATGTCGGCGGGAATTCCGTTGAGGTTGCCCAATTCCTGCGGGTGCTGATCGAGCAGCAGGCGTTTCTGCTCCTCGCTGAGCGAGTCCCACCATTGTTTGACTTGCACCGGATTCGTATCCGGCGGGGGGATCAACAGCTCGTCCGCGCCTTTGATCTCTACCGGATCGCCTCCGTCGGCGCGCAGCACGGCCAACGCGGTCTGCAAACCCGCCGAGTAGGCGTCGCGAATCTGGGTGACCTGGTATAGCACCGCATTGGTCTCACCGACGGCGTCCTCGTAGAGATCGTTGGCGTCGTCCTCGTCGCCGTCATCAACCGCCTCGCCGATCTCGTCGTCGATATCTGCCAGGTCTTCGTCGAGCGCCGAGATGTACCAGCCGGATTCTCGTTGCGCTTCGGCCAGGGCCGCGGCGATGTTTTCCAAGTCGACAGCGATTTTGGGCAGTTGCGCGGCCTGCAGGCCCAGCGACTTGGTTACGCGCTGCACTTCGGCGGCGTCGTTGATCGGGTGCTGGCCGTTCTCCCGAGTCCAGGACGCCGCGAAGCGCCGACGGGCTTCCTCGAAGGCGGCATTGGACTCCGTGGTGGACTGACTCGCGTCATAAAACGCCTGCGCCAGATCGGATATGTGAGCGGGGCGGCCGGCCCGCAGGCTGTCGTTGATCGCCCAGGGATCGCCGCCGGCATCGATGATGAGCCGCGCGATGCTTATGTACTGGAGTTGCATCGCCCCGCCCCCCGCTATAGCTCGTGAGGTTAGCTACTTCGCAATTGCGGGTCAATCCGATGCCGGTCCTCCGGGGTGGCGGTTGGCTTTGCAGGCTTTGCTGGGCGATTGGGGTGAATACCGGCAGGCGACGAATTAGGTGAGAATTCCGCGCGTGGCCCCCTTGGCGGTTGATCCAGCGGCGTTGTCGGCCGCTGGTGCGGCCGTGATTGCCGTTGGCGATGATCTGGCTGCGGCAGTGGGTGCGTTGACGGCGGGATTTTCGGCCAACACTGGCCAGGACGCGGCCGGCGAGGTGTTCGGTCTGGCCTATCAGGATGCCGCGGAGGCGCTGCTGAAGGCAGCGGCGGCCGCGATCAATGCGCTGCGCTTCAACGGAGCCAAGATCCAGCTTTGCGCGTCGAATTATTCGAAGGCCGAGGCGGCTTCGACGCTCGGCGGGGGCGGCGGTGTGCTGCCCGCCCCGGGCGAACCGGTGAGGAGCGCGGCCCCCGGTCCGCCGGGCACGCTCGGTCCCGGGGTGGCCGCTCCACTGCTGTGGGCGCTGGTGGAGGCGTTTATCGACGGTCTGTGGCCCAACGGTGATGTTGCGGCGATGCGCGCGGCCGCGGGCAAGTGGCGTGCCTTCGGTGGGGCGCTCGCCGGGGGGCAGGGCGCGCTGAACATGCCTAAGTCAACCGTCGACGGCCAGCAGATTCCGGAAGGAGCGTTGATTCAGCCCGTCCTGTCCACGATGGGCAGCCACCTGGCCGACTTGGGCGCGCAGTGCGGGAAGTTGGCCACCAAGCTGGACGCTTTCGCCGACAAAGTGGCCCACACGCAGAATGCGATTCGCGATCTCTTACACCGGTTGGGGACAGTGTCGGGCCTGTGGCATGAGGTGGAGTCGTTCTTTGACGGCGACGCGCTCGAGGAGATCAAAAAGATCGCCTCGGACATCAACGCCTTACTGCACCAGATGACAAGCGATGCCGAGGCCAAAGCGCGGGTCATGAAGGAGGGCATGCAGATCATCGATGGCTGGGTGGGCGACATGGAGAAATACATGCGCGGCGAGTTCACGCATTTCCTGGGCCAGGCCGTCGGCAATCAAGTGGCAACTGTTTTCGACACCTACGGCAATATTGAAGAGGGAGTTTTCAAGGGAGCGGTCGGGCTCGTACAGACCGTCGACCAGCTAGACCCGACGCGGTTCCTCTACGACCCGAAAGGCGCGGCGTCCACTTGGGGCGGCCTGGTTGAGACGGTCGTCAAAGCCAATCCCGTGTACGCCGTATTTGATCCGGGCGGCGCGCTCAAAAATGACCTAGGTCTTGTCAAAGGCCTTGTGCACGCTGAGGATTGGCGCAGCGATCGGCCGGGATTGGGGTTCGGGGAAAACCTCTTCGACGTCGCGACCCTTTTCGTTCCGGGAGCGGGGGAAGCCGGCGCCGGGGTGGAAGGGGCCGCGGCGGGAACACGGGCCGCCGCCGAGGCGGCGGATGCTGCCGGCACGGTGGGGCGTGCTGGGCGGGTGGCTGGCGAGGTGGGAGAAGCGGCCGGCGCCGGCGGTGCCCTGGCCGACATCGGCAGGGCGGGCAGCGGCCTAACCAAGGATTTCGAAAGCCTCGGGGGAGAGCTGCCCAAGACCGACCCTCCGCTCGGTGGTCGTCCGGTGGGATTGCCAGACCCGAAGCCGTTGGATGCGCCCGTCGAGCCCACGGCTCGCATGGATTCCGCGATGTCGAGCAAGCCGCCATTCGATCCGCCAGCCGCTGCGCCGGCGACAGCTGGGGGGAAGAATCCATTCGACCCACCAACCACTCCACCCGGGTGGGAGCCTTCGGAGCCGCCGGGCACGCCGGTCGGTCCGCACGACCCGGTGCCCGGGCCCGGAGGTGGTCCGGGTCCTGGGCTGGCGGGTCGCCATGATCCGGTGGCGGTGCCGGCGGGTGGTCCGCGTGATTCGGTGCGGCTTTTCGCACCGGCGACGCCCACCGCACCAGCCCCCGATCTCACGGCGTCGGGCAACCGGCTACCCCAACTATCAGCGCCACATGGCGATGGAGGGCATGGGCCTGGCGACGGCAGGCCCACGGGTAGTCAGCCGCATGAACGGCCACCGCGCGGTGGTGGCGGGCATAGGTCCGGTGACGGCAGTCCGCAAAGTGGTCGCCCTCACGGGCAGCCATCATCCCGCGACGGGACACCTCACGGACATAGCGATGCGGGCTCAGATCATGACGGCCTTTCCGACGGTGGCTACCGTCCGACCGCGATAGACCCACTGACCTGGGATGATCGGTTGGCGCTTGCCGACTACACTGGCTCTGGCTACGAGGACCTAAACAGGGCGTTGAGGAGCGATGCATTGGACGCATCTCACCACGCTCGTATTGACGTGCTAAATAATGCGTTGGAGAAACTTCCCGCTTATCAAGGCCCAGTAATTCGTGGGACAAACCTTCCGCCTGAGGTTCTTGATCAATATCGACCTGGTGAAATCATTACAGAGGACGCTTTCCTAAGTACGACGACGAACACGGCAGTCGCACGGTCACCAACGTTCGCTGGGAACGTAGAGTTTAGGATTTTGTCCAGCACAGGCCGAGATATTTCGTCCCTGTCGATGTTCCCGGGCGAGCAAGAAATACTGTTTCGCCCTGGTACTAAGTTCTATATCGTTAGTAAGGCACTAGATCCGCTAACGGGCAGGACAGTTATCCGCATGGTCGAACGCTAGACCAGGTGAGGGACCCAGGGAACCAATGGACGATGGGAGTTTTCAGTGAGTAAGAGAATTGCTGGCAAGACCTTTTCTACGCCCGAAGAGGCAGGCGTTACTCCGCCGACAGAAGAGGAATTGGCGCGCGCACAAAAACTATTTGATGAGTTCGAACAAAAAATAGACTCCGTAGCTCCAGAAGATCGGATCCAAGATGTCTCACCAAAGTTCTGGGATGACATTTCAGGCACCGAGTACGAAGGTCGGAGCGAACAATAGCTCGCACCACAAGATCGGTTTCGACCTGATCTGGCTCCGTTACTCGCTTTTTGCGTCCGACTAGAAGACCGCGAACCATATGGCGATGTATTGGCAGATGGCCGCAACCGCGGTGCAAGCGTGGAACAACTCGTGAAAACCGAACGTCGTCGGCCACGGGTCGGGCCAGCGCAGCCCGTAGAACAGCGCACCAATGCTGTACAGCGCGCCGCCGCACAGCGAGCAGGATCGCCGCGGTCACTCCGACGTCGTGCACAATCATTCCGCCGTACCAGACCGCTACCCAGCCCAGCAGCAGATAAAGCGTCACGCCCACCCACCGCGGGGCCGACGGCCAAAACAACGTCACCGCGATTCCGGCCAGCGCGCCGCCCCATACGATCGTCAGGACGGTATGCCCGGTCGCGCGCGGCATGGCCAGGGTGGCAAACGGTGTGTAAGTGCCGGCGATGAACACGAAGATCAGCGAGTGGTCGAGCCGGCGCATCCATTTCCTGGCGCCCGCCGACTCCCAATGAACGCGATGATAGATGGCGCTGACAGCAAACATTGCCACGATAGCCAGGGCATACGCCAACGTCGCCAAGCCGGCCTGCTTGGACACCGCCGCCCACGACATGACCACCAGCGCGCTGCCCGCGAAAAAGGCCGCGACAGCGCAGTAGAGGTGGATCCAGCCGCGCAGGCGCGGCGGGGTCAGGGTATCGACAGCGGCAGTGACACCGTCGACAACGGCGGTCGGTTGAAGAGACTCGGGCCGGGAGATCGAATCAGTCTGGTAGTTCACTATTTCCCCTCACTAGTAGCGAAGCGTCTAGTCCCGACATCGGAGCGCCAGCGTATGAGCGGGCCGCTGAGAAGCTGCTGAGAAGCTCCCTGACCTTGATGTACGTCGCGCACACCGGCCGCGCCGTTACGGCGCTGCCAGGGTTCTCAGGCAATCCTCAGGGCTGCAGAATCAAACTATGGGGGTGTCTGCCGCACGGCCGCTTCGACGGAGCAGGATCGTAGGTTCCGTGCGCCTGCCTAACTTGGGGATCTCCGCTCGCTCAGCAGCGGTATCGGCGATCGTCGTATTGGTTGCACTTGCTCTAGCGAGCGCCGGATTCGTCGCGGTGCTGTACCAGTGGTTGTTGGGGGGTGTCGATGACGCCACCGCTGGCAGGGTTCGCCACATCGTGGAGGCCCTGCAGTCCGGCTCGCCTGACGGCCTCGACAGCGCCCTTTTGACCATCAACCAGCGCGTCGTCGCAATCCAGCTCATCGCCCCCGATGGCAAGGTAATAGCGCGGGCCGGGGCTGTGCCTAACACACCATTAGTTCCGGTAAACCAGTTTGACCTCAATTTGCGGCGCGGCATGTCCGACGATGCGGTGCCCAATGACGACATGCGGGTCAGCGGTCAACGGGTCAACACTTCATCCGGTGAATACACGGTGCTCGTCGGAGGGGGCAGCGAAGCGGTCGAGGCGACCGCATGGACCGTCGCGCTGTTGTTGGCGGCCGGCGCCCCGATCATCATCGCGGTGGCAGCAGCGGCAACCTACGGGCTCGTCCGCCGCTCACTGAAATCGGTGGACGCGATTCGCAGCCGGGTGGCCGAAATCTCCACCTCCGACCTAGCCGAACGGGTGCCCGTACCCAGCAGTCGCGACGAGATTGCCGCGCTGGCGGTCACCATGAACGAAATGCTGTCGCGCATCGAAGCCGGCCACCGCACGCAACAACGGTTCCTCGGCGACGCCTCTCACGAACTGCGCAGCCCGCTGGCCACCATCATCTCCGGGCTGGAGGCCGCCGAGGCTCATCCTGAGCTGCTCGATGCAGACTTGGCGATCAACACCCTGCTTCCGGAGGCGCAACGCATGCGCCTGCTGATCGAAGATCTGCTTTTGTTGGCCCGCGCCGACGAGCAAAGTTTGATGTTGCGCAAAGAACAGGTGCTTCTCGGCGATCTTGCGGAGGTCGAGGTGAATCGCGCGAGGCGTGACGCCGGATGCGCGATCCACACCGAAGTCTCTGCGGTGTGTTTTATCGGTGACCCGGCTGCTGTGTCGCGGGTGATTCGTAATATCGTGGATAACGCTGTGCGCCATGCGAAATCGCGGGTGGAGATCCACGTCGGCAGTCGCGATGGTGACGCCATCATCACGGTGAGTGATGATGGCCGCGGCATTCCTCCGGCCGAGCGAGCCCGGGTCTTCGAGCGGTTCGTGCGGCTGGACTCAGACCGCGCCCGCAGCAGCGGCGGATCCGGCCTAGGGCTAGCGATCGTCGCCGAGGTCGTGGCCGCGCATGGCGGCACAGTAACCATTGACGACCGACCCGGCGGAGGTACGAAAATTACCGTGGCCCTGCCGCAAAACTGGCCTCAGCACAACAACCGGTAGCCGGCACCGCGGATCGTCTCGATGGTGTTGGTGCCGAAGGGAACATCGATCTTGCGCCGGAGATAGCCGACGTAAACCTCAACGACGTTGTCCGGACCCTGATAGTGCGCATCCCACACGTTGTTCAAGATCTCGGCCTTCGTCACCACGATGTCCTTGTTGCGCATAAGAAATTCCAGCAGCCCATACTCACGGGGAGTCAAAGTGATTGGGGTCGAACCACGTTGGACCGTGTGCCGAGCCGGATCCAGTGACAGCGATCCAGCGGTCAACACCACCGGCCGCTCCGGCGCGCCACGACGCACCAAAGCACGCAGTCGCGCCACGAGCACCCGAAACGAAAACGGTTTCGTCAGATAGTCATCCGCTCCGAGATCGAACGCATCGGTCTCGTCGTATTCGCCGTCCTTGGCAGTCAGCATCAGCACCGGTGTCCATACGTCCTGCGACCGCATTCGACGCAGCACCTCATACCCGCTGTGGCCGGGGAGCATGATGTCGAGAACCACGACATCGAAGTCGTGTGCGATCGCCTCGTGTAGGCCGTCGACGCCCGTACTGGCAGCGACGACGACGAAACCCTCCGCCTTCAGTCCCCTGCACAGAGTCGCAGACAATCGTGGCTCGTCCTCGACGAGCAGGACTCTCATGGCGTTGATTCCGCGCCTGCCGCTCGACTGCCTTCCGGCTGGCCGGGGTGATGTCCGGGGCGTTGCGGCAGCAAAACTAGCAAAGCGATAATGATCGCCGCGAGGACCGCCGAGGCCAGCGGGCGGCTCAAGGCCAGGCCACCATCGGCGACGGGCTTATCGAGGAAATCCCCCACGGTCGCGCCCAGCGGCCGCGTCAGGATGAATGCCACCCAGAACAAGGTGACCCGCGACACCGCGGTCCAGTAATACAGGGCCACGACCACAAGGAGAGCCGCCGCGAACACCAACGCGCCGCGTTCGTAACCGAATCCGCGAGTGTCGGCGAGCCAGTCGCCGAGAGCTGTGCCCAGCGTTTGGGAAAACGTGATGGTCGCCCAGTAGAACGCCTCTACTTTCGGCGTGGAAACGGTGCTCACCGATACCGTGCCCTGCGACCAACGCCAAAGCCCCAAGGTCGCCACGAGGCAACCCAAAAGCAGAAGCGAACCGCCGGTGTAGCCGATCCCTAGTGATCGGTCAGCGAAATCGGCCAACACTGTGCCGAACGTCGTCGAGGCCACGATCGTTGCCCAGTACAAAGTCGCATGGAAACGCTTGGCCACGATCTGCGCGGCGACCAGTGCCACCAGTGTGACCCCGAAAAGCACAACTCCGGCGACGTAACCCCAATCCAGCGTCATCGTGACGGTGTCGCCGCCCGTCTCGCCCAACGTGGTCGCCAACACCTTGATGACCCAAAAGCCCAGGGTGACCGCCGGCACCTTGGTTAACGTCTGTTTCGTCACGTCATTCATCAGGTACCGACCTTTCGGTCTCGGGTGGTGGCTTCGCCGATGTCTCGGTTCATGACTACGGCACCCAAACTGAGGAGACGCTGAGATCGAAAGCTACTCGCTGCTGCTGCGATCAAGCAGATCCGACGACCCGAGTACCCGCTCCACCTGGATCTCGATGACCACCCGGCGCGGGTTCGGGCGTGGGGTGCGGTAGCGCTGGGCGTAGCGCAACTCGGCGTCGCGCACGGCGTCGATCTGACTGTTCACCTTGGATCGGCCTTCCAGCGACAGCCACCGGGCGCCGTCGACCTGGCTCAGCACGGCCACCCCGCCGCGGTCGGCGTTGACTGCCTTCTGAGAGCCGCCGGTGGTGATGACCCGCGCGATATGAGTCTTGGGATCGAAGGTGAAACCAACGGCCACCACATGCGGTGAATTGTCGGCCCGCAGCGTGGTCAGCATCGCCAGATGGCGTTCGGAGAGAAACGCCTGCGCGTCGTCGGTTAGTCGGGTGGTGGTGTGCGGCATCACCCCTCACGCTAGCGCAGGCGATAATCGCAGCCGTGGACGACACGGGCGCAGGTCCGGTACTAATTCTGGGCGGCCGCAGCGAGATCGGCATTGAACTCGCGCGGCGCCTGGCCCCTGGGTCGACACTGGTCCTGGCCGCCCGGAATGCCGACCGTCTTGACGAGCAGGTGGCCACGCTGAAGGCGGCCGGGGCCGCGGCGGTGCACACGAGGGAGTTCGATGCCGACGACCTGGCCTCGCACGGCCCGCTGGTCGCCTCGATCATCGACGATTACGGCCCCATCGGCACCGCGGCGCTGGCCTTCGGGATCCTCGGCGACCAGGCCCGCGCCGAGGTCGACGCCGCGCACGCGGTGGCCGTCGTGCACACCGACTACGTCGCCCAGGTCAGCATGCTTACCCACCTGGCCACCGCCATGCGCAGCGCGGGACGGGGATCGCTGGTGGTGTTCTCCTCGGTGGCCGGGGTGCGGGTGCGCCGCGCGAACTACGTCTACGGCTCCGCCAAGGCCGGCCTGGACGGCTTCGCCAGCGGGTTGGCCGACGCCCTGCACGGCACCGGAGTGCGATTGCTGATAGTGCGGCCGGGATTCGTCATCGGGCGTATGACAGAGGGCATGACGCCCGCACCACTGTCCAGCACCCCGGATCAGGTCGCCGCCGCCACCGCGCGGGCGCTGGCCAAGGGTCGGCGCATCGTCTGGATCCCGCGGGGATTGCGGTTGTGGACTGCCGTGCGGCTATTGCCTCAGTCCGTCTGGCGCAGGATGCCGCGTTGATCATCGTGGTCGGCATCGGCGCCGACGGAATGCCGGGGCTCTCCGAGGCATCATGCCGCGAATTACACAGGGCCACAGTGATTTACGGGTCCAAGCGACAACTGGACCTGCTCGATGACACGGTGCTTGCGCCCCGTCGGCAGTGGCCGTCGCCCATGCTGCCGGCGCTGCGTGGCCTGCTCGACGGGCACGGCGGCGAGGACGTACATGTGGTGGCCAGCGGCGATCCGCTGATGCACGGCATCGGCGGCACGCTGATCCGCTTGTATGGGCCCGACCGGGTCACCGTGCTGCCGCACGTCTCGGCGGTGACGCTGGCGTGTGCGCGGATGGGGTGGAACATCCACGACACCGAGGTGATCAGCCTGGTCACCGCGCCGCCGGCCACCGCGGTACGCCGCGGCGGCCAGGCGATCGTGCTGTCCAGCGACCGGTCCACACCGAAGGCGCTCGCGGTCCTACTCAACGTGTACGGCCGCGGCAATTCGGAATTCAGCGTGCTCGAACAGCTCGGCGGCCCAGGGGAGCGTCGCCGCGACGGCACCGCGCAGGAGTGGGCCGGCGATAAGCCCCTTGAGATCGACGATCTCAACGTGGTCGCCGTGCGCTATCTGCCCGACGAACGCTCCTCGTCAGTGCCGGATCAGGCCTTCCTGCACGACGGGCAGATCACCAAACACGGGATCCGGGCGGTGACTTTGGCGGCGCTGGCGCCGCGGCCCGGGCAGCGGTTATGGGACGTCGGCGCGGGCTCGGGCAGTATCGCCGTCGAGTGGTGCCGCAGCTGGCGAAGCTGCACCGCGGTGGCCTTCGAGCGCGACGAACAGCGCCGCCGCAACGTCGAATACAACGCCGCAGCATTCGGTATCGGCATCGACGTGCGCGGCGAAGCCCCCGACGAATTCGACGGCGCCGAAGCGCCGTCGGCGATCTTCATCGGCGGCGGCCTCACCAAGCCCGGACTCCTCGACGCTTGCCTCGACAATCTGTCCGCCGGTGGACGCCTGGTCGCCAACGCGGTCACCGTGGAATCGGAAGCCTTACTGGCACAGGCTTATTCACACCATGGCGGTGAGCTGCGGCGATTCCAGCACTACCATGGAGAACCACTCGGCGGCTTCACCGGTTGGCGCCCGCAGATGCCCGTCACCGAGTGGGCGTTCACAAAGTGACGGTGTATTTCATCGGCGCGGGTCCGGGCGCCGCCGACCTGATCACCGTCCGCGGGCAGCGGCTCCTCGAAAGCTGTCAGGTGTGCCTCTACGCGGGGTCGATCATGCCCGACGAGCTGCTGGCATATTGTCCGCCCGGCGCCAAAATCGTCGACACCGGTCCGTTGACTCTCGAGCAGATCATCACCGAGCTGGCCGACGCCGACGCCGCCGGCCACGACGTGGCGCGGCTGCACTCCGGCGACCCGTCGCTGTACAGCGCGCTGGCCGAGCAGTGCCGCCGACTCGACGCGCTGGGCGTCGGCTACGAGATCGTCCCTGGCGTACCGGCTTTCGCCGCGGCCGCCGCAGCCCTGCGACGCGAGCTGACCGTGCCCGGAGTGGCCCAGACCGTAACACTGACCAGAGTGGCCACCCTGTCGACGCCCATGCCGCCCGGCGAAGACTTGGCGAACCTGGCACGGTCCGGGGCTACCCTCGTCCTGCATCTGGCCGCGGCGCAGATCGATAACATCGTGCCCCAGCTGCTGGTCGGCGGCTACCAGCCCGAAACACCGGCTGCGGTAGTGGCTTTCGCGAGCTGGCCACAGCAGACCGTGCTGCGCGGCACGCTTTCCAGCATCGCGGGCCAGATGCACGACGCCGGCATCACCAAGACCGCCGTCATCGTCGTCGGCGAGGTGCTGGCCGCCGAGGGCTTCACCGACAGCTACCTGTACTCGGTCGCACGGCGCAGCAGGCCGGCCCACTGATGCGGGTGCTGCTGCTCGGTGGCACCGCGGAAGGCCGACAATTGGCCGCGCGGCTGCACCCGCACGTCGACATCACCAGCTCGCTGGCTGGCCGGGTGCCCGACCCGGCCCGGCCGGTCGGCCCGGTGCGCATCGGCGGGTTCGGCGGCGCCGACGGACTGCGGCGCTGGCTGCGGGACGAACACATCGACGCCGTCGTCGACGCGACCCACCCATTCGCGGCCACCATGACCGCGCATGCCGCACAAATATGTCTCGAACTGGCAATGCCGCATCTGATCCTGGCCCGCCCCCCGTGGGATACGGGCGCCGCCATCGTCGTCGCATCGGACACCGGCGCGGCAGAAACGGTTGCCGAACAAGGTTTTTCGCGGGTCTTTCTCACCACCGGACGCTCGGGCGTCAACGCCTTCGCCGACAGCGATGCGTGGTTCTTGATCCGCGCGGTCACCGAGCCGGACAGTGCCTTATTGCCGCGTCGTCACCAGTTGGTGCTGTCGCGCGGACCGTACCGTTACGACGATGAATTCGCGCTGCTGACCCAGCATCGCATCGACGCGCTGGTTACCAAGAACAGCGGCGGCGACATGACCCGGGCAAAGCTGGATGCTGCCGTGGCGCTTGGGATTCCGGTGGTGATGGTGGCGCGCCCGCCGCTGCCGGAAGGGGTGACGGTGGTGGGTACCGTGCAGCAGGCCGCCGACTGGGTCGCCGAAATCGGCTAACCGGTCAGGTCGTCGCGTGCGTCGCGTTCCGTGTCGGCCAGCAGCGCATCCCGGGCGCGGGCGACGCGAGAACGGATGGTGCCCACCGGGCAACCACATACCGCCGCGGCGTCGGCGTAGGGCAGCCCCAAAAGCTGGGTGAGCAGCAGGGCTTCCCGCTGCTCGGTGTTAAGCCCGGCGATCATCGTGGTCACTTCGACGAGGTCTTCGAATCCGCGGGCGTGGCGGTCGCCGTAAGGCAGGTGTTCGGGGTAGGCGCCAATTGCGGTGCGGGGCCGTGATTGGGCATGGCGGATGTGGTCGGCGACGACGCGGCGTGCGATGGCCAGCAGCCAGGTTCGTGCGCTGGATCGTCCGGCGAACCGCTCGATGGCGCCGATTGCCCGCAAGAAGGTCTCTTGAGTCAGGTCGTCCGCGTTGCCCGCATCCGACAGATAGGCGACAAACCGCCACACGTCATGCTGGGTGGCCTTGATGAACGCCTCGAGCGCCCGTTCGTTCCCGCGTGCAGCCGCCAGCGCCAATGCGGTAACGGCCTCGTCATCGCTTGACGCGGTCATGGCAACCCACCTTAGTCCCGCGGGCATTGGGGGTCTACGACGGGTTGTCGTAGAGGTGGCGTTGATGGGCCACAGGTGCCCGCGCCGCCGCTCGGTGGGCTGGTCGGGGACGTCGGCGTGTTCATCCGAGGTGACGGAGGTGTCAGCGGACCGTGGCCTGCGGCCCCCGATTCGTTCCCGCGCCACCAGCAGCGCGAACGTAAAGCCCACCAGCAGGGGCACGTGACTGGCGATGCGCGCCGCGGTCTCCTCGCCCTCGAAGACGTCAACCACCTCGTAGCCCACGAGTGCCACCGAATACGCGCCGACGATCGCCGCGACACCGATTGCTGCGACGGGCCAGAAGCCGGCGGCGATCATGGCCAGCCCCAACGCCAGCAACCATGCCGTGGACTCGTGCATCAAATGCTCGCCCGACGTCGCCCCGTGCGTGTGGGACACCATGCCGAAATCGAATCCGCCGATTTGAGCCGCCGCGATCGCCACTTGGAACACACCGATCGCAACCAGACCCCAGCGCCGGTAGCGCGACCGCAGCGCCCGCATCCAGCGTTGCCGCGCGGTGGACCCCTCGTTGAGAGTCGCCATGATCTTGTCGGCCAGGTCCGGTCCGTGCCCTGGCTGGATCGAGGCGAACCGGCGAGTCTGCGTAGCCGCGCCGATCAGCCACGTGCGGCACCGGCCACAGGATTCCAGATGGGCATCGACCTGCTGTGCGAGCACCTGCGCACGCTCGCCGTCCAGGCGCGCCGATAGCGCCTCTCGCGCAACTTCGCACCGCATCCCTGCATTGTGGCACGCTGTCCCGCGTGACTGGCTTCGGCCGCCGCCAGCTGCTGCTGGCCACAGCCACGCTGGTTCCGCTGATCGGTTGCGCCCGCGCCGCAGCCGGACCGGACCTGGCCGGGCGCTTCGCCGAGCTCGAGCGCAACTACGGGGCTCGGTTGGGAGTGGCTGTGCTGGGGGCCGACCCAACTGCGGTGGCCGCATACCGCGCCGACGAGCGATTCGCGTTCTGCTCCACATTCAAGGCGCCACTGGTCGCCGCGGTGCTACACAACAATCCGCTCACCCACTTGGAGACCGTGATCACCTACTCCGGTGCCGACATCCGGTCGACGTCGCCGATCACCGAACAACACATTCAGACCGGAATGAGCATCGGGCAGTTGTGTGATGCGGCCATGCGCTACAGCGACGGCACTGCCGCCAATCTATTGCTGACCGACCTCGGCGGAACCGCGGCGTTCACCGGGTACCTGCGTGGCCTGGGCGACACGGTAAGCCGTTTGGATCAAACGGAACCGGAGCTGAACCGGGACGCGCCCGATGACGAGCGGGACACCACGACTCCGCGCGCGATAAGCGTTGTGTACCAAAAGCTTATCCTCGGCGATGCCTTGCCTCCCGACAAGCGGGCCATGCTCACAGATTGGATGGCGCGCAACACCACCGGGGCCAAGCGGATCCGGGCCGGATTCCCCGTTGACTGGAAAGTGTTTGACAAGACCGGATCCGGTGACTACGGACGAGCCAACGATGTCGCGGTCGTGCGGTCGCCCGCCGGTGTTCCCTACGTCGTGGCGATCATGTCCGATCGCGCCGGCGGCGGCTACGACGCCGAACCCAGCGACGCCCTGGTCGCCGATGCTGCGAAGTGCGTCGCGCAGGCCCGCCCTCGGTGGCTAGCCCGGATAGCGCCGAGGCGTGAACACGCGATCCCCGAAATCGCCTGTGTGCCACTGGGTTTGCGAAGATCCGACGATCAGCAGGCAGCGCATGTCGACATCGGCGGGGTTCAGGTCGGCCAACCGCACGACGCTGACGTCTTCGTCCGGTCCCGACACGTTGCGGCCGATCACCACCGGTGTACCGGGTTCGCGATGGGCCAGCAGCAGGTCGCGCATCGCGCCCACCTGCCAGGTCCGGGTCTTGGAGGCCGGGTTGTAGATGGCCAGCACCAAATCGGCAGCGGCCGCGGCGGCGAGGCGATTGGCGATCACATCCCAGGGCTTGAGCCGGTCCGACAACGAGATCACCGCGTAGTCGTGACCCAGCGGGGCGCCGACCCGGCTGGCGACGGCCTGGGCGGCGGTCATCGCCGGAATCACCCGGATCTGCACATCCGGCCACTGTTTGGCCTCTTCGAGAACGGCGGTGGCCATCGCGAACACGCCCGGATCGCCGGAGGAGACCACCGCGACAGCGTGCCCCTGTTCGGCCAGCGCGCAGGCCAGCCGCGCACGCGCGGGTTCGTCGGTGTTGTCGCTGGGATGACGCCGTTGACCATCGCGGGCCGGGACGCGATCCAGGTAGCCGCCGTAGCCGATCAGATCGGTCGCGGCGGCCAGCTCGCGTCGGCTCTGCGGTGTTATCCAGTCACGGTCGCCGGGCCCTAGGCCTACCACCGCGACCGTGCCGGCCGTCGGCTTCGGCGATCGCCGGCCGCCCGGCAGCATGGCCAGCGAGAAGTACGGCACGCGGGCCTCGTCGACGTCTGCGGCGGGCAATATGCGTTGACCCGGGGTGCTGGCGCGCTCCACATAGAACGCGTCGTCAAGCTGGCCGGACGCCGAAAGTGCTTCGCGGACATTGCGATATGAACGGCCCAGCTTGAGCACCACAGCCGCGTCGGCGTCGGCGAGCCGGCGGGTCAGTTCGGCGACCGGCAGCGTGCCCGGCAACACCGACAGCACCTCGTCCCCGGCCACCAGCGGTGTCGCGATGGCCGCCGACGCGGCGCTCACCGACGTCACGCCCGGCACGATCACGGCGTCGAATCGCTGCGTTAGCCGGGTGTGCAGATGCATGTAAGAGCTGTAGAACAGCGGGTCGCCCTCGGCCAGCAGGGCAACGTTGCGTCCGGCATCGAGGTGCGCGGCGATGCGCCGGGTGGCGTCGACGTAGAAGTCCTCGAGCGCACCGGCGTAGCCGCCCGGATGATCGGTCGTTTCGACGGTCACCGGGTAGATCAGGTGTTCCTCGATCTGACCGGGCCGCAGGTAGGGTTCGGCGATTCCGCGGGCGATGCTGCGACCGTGTCGGGCGCTGTGATAGGCGACCACGTCGGCCTCGCCGATCACGCGGGCGGCCTTCACGGTCACCAACTCCGGGTCGCCGGGCCCCAGCCCGACTCCCCAGAGCGTGCCCCGCTTCGTCATTCTCGTTCGGCCGCAATCGCATTGACGGCGGCGGCGGCCATGGCGCTGCCGCCGCGGCGGCCGGTGACCACCAGATAGGACATGCCGCGCGGTCTGTCGATGAGCTCCTGCTTGGACTGCGCCGAGCCGACGAATCCGACCGGGCCGCCCAGCACCGCGACGGGCGCCGCAACCCCCGCGTCCACCAGTTCCAGCAGGCGGAACAGGGCGGTGGGCGCATTGCCGATTGCCAGCACCGCGCCGGCCAACCGGTCGGCCCACAGCTCCACGGCGGCCGCCGAGCGGGTGGTACGCCGACGAGCCGCCAGCTCTGCCGCCCGCGGATCGGTCACCAGTGACACGACCTGGTTATCGGCGGGCAACCGCGCGGTGGTGATCCCGGCGGCCACCATCGACGAATCGCACAGCACCGGGGCACCGCCGCGCAGGGCGGCGCGGGTTCGGGTGACCACGTCGTCGGCGAAGGCGACGTGCTCGGCGACGTCGACCTGCCCGCAGGTATGGATCAACCGGACCACCACCCGCGCGACGTCGGCGGGGAATCGGGTCAGGTCGGCTTCGGCCCGGATGGTCGCGAACGACTGACGGTAGATCTCGTCGGCGTCGCGTAGGTAGTCGAGCACTCGCTCACCCTACGGCGTCGATTTGCGCAGCAGCCGGTACCCGTCGCCGGTGGCCACCAGCACTTCGCCGGACAGCGGACTGCCGCAGGCGCGTTCGCACCCGACGAAGTGGCGGTGCCCCTCGGGTTCCTCGCGCAGCGCCCGTTCCGCATCGGCCCGCACATCGGCGACCGAATGCGCGCATCCGGGGCTACCCGTGCAGGCGCTGACGGTCAGCCAGGGGGAGTCCTCGTCGAACACCAGGCCCAGCGGCGCCAGCACCCGCAACGCGACGTCGGCCACGGCCTCGTCGAGGTCGCACACCAGCACCGATCGCCACGGAGTGATCACCAGCGGGGCCTCAATAGCGGCCAGATACTCCGCAACACGCGCGGGCAGCACCCCGAGCGGAACCGCGGCGCCCAGCGCGAGGCGCCGGTCGCTCTGGAGTATCCAGCCGACCGGCGCCTTACTGACCGGCGGGGTGACGGGCGGGAATGATCCGACACTCAATTCGGCGCCCGGTACCAGGTCACGAAGGTCATCCAATTCATTTACCCGCCAGGCTTTTCCACGAATTTCCAGGAAGCGCACCGCAACGCCGACCAGCGTGTCGGCGACGTCGCCAACTGCCACGCGAACGCCGGTGTCCCGCCCGGCCAGCAGCAGCGCGCCGTCATCGTCGAGCCAGTGCACGCCGGCGTCGGCACCCAGCCCGGACACGTCGGCGCGGCCGTCGTCAACGCTGAACCAGAACCGTCCGCCCAGCTCGGCGAGCCGGGGTTCGGCGCAGATCGCCGCGTCCAGCTCACCGACCCACTCCCGCACGTCGACGCGCCCGCCAACCCGGCCCGACAGTGGCGACGCGACGATGTTGCGGACCCTTTCGTGCGTCGCCGACGGCAGTAGCCCGGCGGCGGCGATCGCGTCGCCAACCGCCGTCACATCGGTGATCCCGCGCAGCTGCACGTTGCCGCGGGCCGTCAGCTCCAAAGTGCCCGAGCCCAACCGGCTCGAGACGTCGGCCAGTGTGGCCAGCTGCGCGGCGGTGATCATGCCGCCGGGCAACCGGATCCGCGCCATTGCGCCATCGGCCGCTTGGTGCACCTGCAGTGCACCCGGGCAGGCATCGGCGTCGCGGGCTCGGGGCATTTGCCCACGGTACGGCTCCGTGAGATACGCCAGCAAAGAAAATGAGGTAGCCGCCTACGCTATTAGCCCACCGCTGCCGCGCGGGAGACTGCGGCCAGTCATGTTCACCGAGGTTAGGGGTGCTTTATGGACAAGCGCGGCGGTCATGCTGTGGTACTCGGCGCCAGCATGGGCGGCCTGTTGGCTGCTCGTGTGTTGGCCGACTTCTACGACCGGGTGACGGTGGTCGAGCGAGACATCCTGCCCGCCGATGCGGTGAACCGGCGAGGCGTCCCGCAAGGCAGGTTGATCCACGCCGTCCTCGCGCGGTGCACCCAGATCCTCGACGAGCTCTTCCCTGGATTCGTGGACGAACTCAAAGCCAAGGGCGTCGAGAGCTGGGACGACGGGGACCTGTCAAAGCTGTGGGTGTCCGCCGGCGGACATCAAACTGTGCGCTCCGGTCGGGCACCCAATGCGCCGGCGGTCTTGTTTCCAAGCCGTCCGCTGCTCGAATGGAATGTCCGCCGGCGCGTGATGGCGATCGCCAACGTGACGTTTCTCGAAGGCCATGACGTGGTCGGGCTGACGGCGACTCCGAATCATGACCGCGTCACCGGGGCCAAAGTGGTGGACCGCGCCGCCGACCGCGCGGCGACGTTGCCCGCCGATCTCGTCGTCGACGCGACCGGCCGGGGTTCGCGGACGCCCGTCTTCCTCGAGGAACTCGGTTATGGCCGCCCCCCGGAGGATGAACTGACGGTGCAGCTGGCCTACGCGTGTCAATCGGTGCGCATCAAGCCAGGCGCCGTCAAGGAGCACCTGATCGGTCTGTTCCCCGAGCCGGGACGGCCCAAGATGTTCGGACTTGTCAGGAACGAAAACGACACCTGGATGCTAGCTTTCGGAACCATGGCGGGGGCCGAGCCACCGCACCGGCGCGCTGACATGCTGGAGTTCGCAGCAGATTTCGTTCCTGCGCATCTGCTGGAGGCGATTCGCACGGCCGAGCCGCTTGACGAGGTGGTTCATCATCGCGTCCCGTCGAACCGCTGGCGCCGCTACGACAAGATGCGCCGCACGCCCGCTGGTCTGCTCGTGATGGGAGACGCGGTCTGCAGCTTCAACCCCATCTATGGGCAGGGCATGACGGTCGCGGCGATCGAGGCGACGGTGCTGCGTGAGTGCCTGCGCCGCGGCGACCGCGGCCTGTCTCGGCGCTTCTTCCGCTCCTGCGCCAAGAACGTCCAGGTGGCCTGGCAGACCGCCGTTGGTTCCGACCTGGCCCTTCCCGAAGTGGTGGGATCGCGGCCGATCTCGATGCGCCTCACCAACGTGTTCTTGGAGCGGGTGCTGACCGCCACCGAGGTCGACTCCGTCGTGGCCGAGCAGTTCATGAGGATCACGGCAATGGTCGACCCACCGGTTCGGTTGTTGCGTCCGTCCATTCTGGGTCGTGTCCTGCGCACCCGCTCGCCGCGCAAAGCAACAAGGAACGGAATTGAGGCGCCGCACAAGCGCGATGACGCACGGCAAAGGCTCGAAGCGAGTTCGGCCAGCTAACGGCGACCGTGCACGCTACGCCGGGCCGCACGGCGTAGCGTGCAGAACAGCGAGAGGTCAGGTGGGTTGTCATGACAGCCAAGCGAGCACTGAAGGTCGCGATAATCGGCGCCGGGATGTCCGGCCTGTGCATGGCGATCAAGCTGCAGGACGCCGGCATCAGCTCGTTCACCATCTTCGAAAAGGCTGACGACGTCGGCGGCACCTGGCGCGACAACACGTATCCCGGGCTTACCTGCGATGTCCCGTCGCGCTACTACTCCTACTCGTTTCGGCCCAACCCGGATGGTCGCGCGTGCTGCCGCCGGGGCCGAGATACAGGCCTATTTCCGGCAGGTGGCCGAGGAACGCGGCATGCGTCCGCACATCCGCTTCGGCACCGACGTCACCAGGCGCCGATACGACGAGGGCAGCTGGCGGCTCACCACCGCCGATGGCGAGGAAACGTTCGACGTGCTGATCACCGCGACCGGAGTTCTGCGGGTGCCGCGTTATCCGGAGATCGCCGGGCTGGAGACCTTCGCCGGCCCCGCGTTCCATTCATCGCGCTGGGACCACTCGATCTCCCTGCCGGACAAGCGGATCGGATTGATCGGGACGGGCTCCACCGGCGTGCAGATCACCGCCGACCTTGGCGGCAACGTCCGGCAGCTGAAGGTCTTCCAGCGCACCGCGCAGTGGATCTGCCCGATGCCCAACCTGCGCTACTCAGCGCTGACCCGGGCGGCGTTGCGGCGCTGGCCGAAGCTGAACGGGCTGCCCTACCGCTTTTGGGGGTGGTACGTGCGGTTCATGTTCGGCTCCGCGCCCATCCGCCCCGGCTTTCAGCGCAGGTGGTTCACCGCGTTGTGCCGGTGGAACCTGCGGCTCTCGGTGCGCGACCCGCAATTGCGGGCAAAGCTCACCCCGAAGGACCTGCCGATGTGCAAGCGGCTGATCTTCGCCGGCCACTACTATCGCTCCGTCCGGCAGCCCGAGGTGGAGGTGATCACCGACCCGATCGACCACATCGAGCCCCGCGGCATCGTCACCGCCGACGGCACCCTGCACGAACTGGACCTCCTGGTCTATGCCACCGGGTTTGACGCTCGAGCCTACGTGCGTCCGCTGGCGGTGATCGGGGAAGCCGGGCTCAGCCTGGAAGAGGCGTGGGCCGACGGTCCGATGGCCTACCGGTCGGTCGCGGTGCCGGGCTTTCCCAATCTGTTCATGCTCATGGGTCCGCATTCGCCGATCGGCAACCAGTCGCTCATACCGATCGCCGAGGACCAGGCCAACTATGCGATGTGGTGGATCAACCAACTTCGCGACGGTGCGGTGCTCGCGGCCGCGCCGACCGAAGCGGCCACCAAGGAATACAACGAGAGCATGAAAGCCGCAATGCCACAGACGATCTGGGTTACCGGCTGCAGCAGTTGGTACCTCGGCAAGGATGGTCTACCGGAGCTGTTTCCTTGGACGCCGGACACCCATCACGAGCTCTTAAGTCAACCCGAGCTTGCCGACTTCGACGTGCGCACCGCCTGACTCAAGAGGCCGCTACCGCAGTTCGAGGTCGACGTTGACGATGGTCAGACCCAGGCAGGCATTGAATACACCGAACACAAGTATCCACCGCAGACCGAAGCCGCCTTGGCGAGCCGCGACAATCCCCAGGATGAACAGCAACACCACGTTCATGTTGAGGCCGATCGTCGTGTAGCCGACAGTCCAACTGCCATTGCGGTTTTGGTAATCGTCGTGCCAATGCACTGTTGCGGCCAGCACGAGGAAGAGCACCGTCGGCAGAGCGGCAACAATGAATATCGATTCGTAAACGATGCTGCGCGCGAGGCCTCTGAGGTAGTCGCGAACCCGCTCGTCGCGGTGGCTGGAAAGGTGCGTGCCATATGCCTCGGTCAGCGTGGCGAGAATCGCTCCGACGATAACCCAGCATGCTGCATGCCATGGTTTGCCGCCGTCTTGCGCCCCGAGCAGGAGGGTGGCTAGCACGGTGCCGACCAGAAGTCGTTTGAGGGCGCCGTCGTCCAATCTCATGGATCGGAGCTTAGGGGCAGAAATCGGTGGTGATCAGTTGGGCGCCGAGCCGCCCGCTTGTTTTACTTTCGACTCGTCCCACGGGCAGTCGGCGACGGCAGATCGTCCGATGACGTTCGCGGCGTCCTTGATACTGAAACCGCCGTCATGCGCGATGGTGAGCGAGAGCCGGAAAATGTCGCCCCCGGTCTGGGCCTTGTCGAGGGCCGCGCACACCGCCTTGCCATTGCGGCTGACGTAGTCATCCAGGGAGTCGGCATGAGCCACCGCCGGGGCGAGCATGGCGGCGACGGAGAATATCGGCGCGGCCATGTATAGGATCCTCACGTCACCTCCGACAGGCCGCTGAACCCTCAAGCTATCAAGTCGGCGCCGGCGGCGCTGTATGAGTTTGATATGACTTTGTCCGAGATGACCTGCGGTGCAATGATTTTGACATCTGCGCGAAACACGCCGGACACAAATTCAGGATGTCCCCGTGCGCCGGGCATAAGCGCTGCGCATATCGGTTCGGAGATCGCTGGTGCAAACGCGATCCGTCCCCATCGCGCGTCCCATCGCCTCCGATACGCGTTGCGGCATGAAACGCTGCGCCGTGATGGCGATGCCGATCGAACGGGGAACGAAAACGCGTGGTTTCGGTTTGGCGATCACGCTGATTACGGCCCGGGCCACGTCCTCCGGCTCGGCGTTCTTGAAGCCCCTCGCGCGTCCGAAACCGGCAATCATCTCGGTGTTCGTCAAGGTCGGCATGATCACCGAGAAGTGCACGCCGCGTCCACGGTTTTCCATGCGAACGGTCTCGGTGTACCCGAGCACGGCATGCTTCGTCGCGCCATAGGTTGCGAGGCCGGCGCCTGGTACCAGGCTGCCCACCGACCCGATGTTGATGACGTGACCACGACCGCGGGCCAACATTCGTTGTGCGCCCAGCTTGGTACCCAGCATTACGCCCCAGATGTTGACATCAAGCACCCGCTTCGAGACCGCGTCGTCCTCGTCGACCGCGCTACCGACCGCGATAAGGCCGGCGTTGTTCACCAATACGTCGATCGGGCCGAGTTGGTCTTCGACGTTGTCGAGGAACGCGGTGAACGATCGGCGGTTCGTCACATCCAAGGCGCCACCAAACTCGAGCCCTAACCGGCTACCCGCATCCTTGGCGGCGGGTTCGTCGATATCCCCGATGGCGACCTTGGCGCCCAGACTGTGCAAGGCAGTTGCGATGGCAAGGCCGATTCCGCGCGCCCCACCAGTGACGGCGATTGTTTTTCCGGAGACCTTTGCTGCGACGGGCACGGTTCATAGCGTAGGCCGCCGATGCGGTACGAATGACAGGTGCCTGAGCCGACCATCCTGCTGCTGTCGACATCCGACACGGACCTGATCAGCGCCCGATCCAGCGGCAAGAACTATCGGTGGGCGAACCCGTCGCGCCTGTCTGAGACCGAACTGCCCGACCTGCTCGCCGGCGCCTCGATGGTGGCGGTGCGCATCCTGGGCGGCTACCGGGCCTGGCAGAGCGGCATCGACACGGTGATCGCCAGCGGAATCCCGACCGTGCTGGTCAGCGGCGAGCAAGCCGCCGACGCCGAGCTGACGGGCCTCTCCAGCGTGGCCGCGGGCATCGCCGTCCAGGCGCACATCTATCTGGCGCACGGCGGCGTCGACAACCTGCGCCAGCTGCACGCCTTCCTGTCGGACACCGTGTTGATGACGGGCTTCGGATTCTCTCCGCCGGTGGTGACGCCGACCTGGGGCGTGCTGGAGCGACCAGACGCCGGCGCAACCGGCCCGACGATCGCCGTGCTCTACTACCGCGCGCAGCATCTGGCCGGCAACACCGACTACGTCGAGTCGCTGTGCCGCGCGATCGAGGACGCGGGCGGTCGGCCGCTGCCTATGTACTGCGCGTCGCTGCGTACCGCCGAACCGGAGCTGCTGGGGCAGCTCGGCGACGCCGACGCCATGGTGGTCACCGTGCTGGCCGCCGGGGGCCTCAAACCAGCGACGGCGGCGGCTGGGGGCGACGACGACAGCTGGAACGTCGAACACCTTGCGGCCCTGGACATCCCAATCCTGCAGGGCTTGTGTCTGACCAGTTCGCGCACCCAGTGGAGTGACAACGACGATGGACTCAGCCCGCTCGACGTTGCCAGTCAGGTCGCCGTACCCGAGTTCGACGGCCGCATCATCACAGTCCCTTTCTCGTTCAAAGAGATTGACGACGACGGGTTGATCTCCTATGTCGCCGACACGGAGCGTTGCGCGCGGGTCGCGGGGCTGGCGATCCGGCATGCGCAGCTGCGGCACCTCGAACCGGCCGACAAGCGGGTGGCCGTGGTGTTCTCGGCGTATCCCACCAAGCACGCCCGCATCGGCAACGCGGTGGGCCTGGACACCCCGGCCAGCGCCGTCGCGCTGCTACGGGCCATGCGCGAGCACGGGTATCAGGTGGGCGACCTTCCTGGTGTCGAGAGCGCCGACGGCGACGCACTGATCCACGCCCTGATCGAACGCGGTGGACAAGACCCCGACTGGCTCACCGACGGTCAACTGGCGGGCAACCCCATTCGGGTGGCCGCCAAGGATTACCGCGCGTGGTTCGCCACCCTGCCCGACGACTTCACCGACGCCGTACAACAGCACTGGGGGCCGCCGCCGGGAGAGCTGTTCGTCGACCGCACCCATGATCCCGACGGCGAGATCGTCATCGCCGCAATGCAAGCCGGCAACCTGGTGCTGATGGTCCAGCCGCCCCGCGGCTTCGGCGATAACCCGGTAGCCATCTACCACGACCCGGACCTACCGCCCAGCCACCACTACCTGGCCGCCTACCACTGGCTGGATGCTGGATTCGGAGCGCACGCCGTCGTGCACCTGGGCAAGCACGGCAACCTGGAATGGCTGCCGGGCAAGACGCTGGGCATGTCGGCGTCCTGCGGATCCGACGCCGCGCTGGCCAACCTGCCGCTGATCTATCCGTTCCTGGTCAACGACCCCGGCGAGGGCACCCAGGCCAAGCGGCGAGCACACGCGGTTCTCGTCGACCATCTGATCCCGCCGATGGCGCGCGCCGAAACCTACGGTGACATCGCGCGTTTGGAGCAGCTGCTCGACGAGCACGCCAATGTCGCCGCGCTGGATCCCGCGAAGCTGCCCGCCATCCGCCAGCAGATCTGGACGCTGATCCGCGCCGCCAAGATGGACCACGACCTGGGATTGACCGAGCGACCGGAAGAGGACTCGTTCGACGACATGATCCTGCACATCGACGGCTGGTTGTGCGAGATCAAGGATCTCCAGATTCGCGACGGCTTGCACATCCTCGGCCAAAAGCCAACGGGGGAAGCCGAACTCGACCTGGTGCTGGCCATCCTGCGGGCCCGCCAGCTGTTCGGCGGCGAGCACGTCCTGCCCGGCCTGCGGCAGGCGCTTGGTTTGGCCGAGGACGGCAGCGACGAGCGGTCCTCGGTGGACCAGGCCGAGGCCACCGCCCGCCACTTGCTCGCGGCGCTACAGGCCAGCGGCTGGGATCCGCACACCGCCGACCGGCTCACCGACAACGCCGACGTCGCGGCGGTGTTGCGGTTCGCGGCCACCGAGGTGGTGCCGCGGCTTGCCGGCACGGCATCCGAAATCGAGCAGGTACTGAAAGCCCTGGACGGCCATTTCATCCCGGCCGGCCCTTCCGGGTCCCCACTGCGCGGCCTGGTCAACGTGCTGCCCACCGGACGCAACTTCTACTCCGTCGACCCCAAGGCGATACCGTCGCGGCTGGCGTGGGAAGCCGGTGTGGCACTAGCGGACTCGCTGCTGGAGCGCTACCGCAACGACCATGGGCAGTGGCCACAGTCGGTTGGCCTTTCGGTCTGGGGCACCTCCGCAATGCGCACCGCCGGCGACGACATCGCCGAAGTGCTTGCACTGCTGGGGGTTCGGCCCGTCTGGGACGACGCGTCTCGGCGAGTCGTCGGCCTGACGCCGATCCCGCCGGCCGAGCTGGGGCGGCCGCGGATCGATGTGACGGTACGGATCTCCGGGTTTTTCCGCGACGCCTTCCCGCATGTGGTGACCATGCTCGACGACGCGGTGCGACTGGTCGCCGAGCTCGACGAGCCCGCCGGCGAGAACTACGTGCGCGCGCATGCCCAAGCCGACCTGGCCCAGCACGGCGACGCGAGGCGTTCCACCACAAGGATTTTCGGCTCCAAGCCGGGCACCTATGGGGCCGGGCTGCTGCAGCTGATCGACAGCCGCAACTGGCGCGACGACGCCGACCTCGCGCAGGTTTACACCGCCTGGGGCGGATTCGCCTACGGGCGCGGCCTGGACGGACGCGAGGCGGTCGACGACATGAACCGGCAGTACCGGCGCATCGCGGTGGCCGCCAAGAACACCGACACCCGCGAACACGACATCGCCGACTCCGACGACTATTTCCAATATCACGGCGGGATGGTGGCCACGGTGCGGGCGCTCACCGGCCAGGCGCCCGCGGCCTACATCGGCGACAACACCAGGCCCGACGCGATCCGCACCCGCACGCTGTCCGAGGAGACCACCCGGGTGTTTCGCGCCCGAGTGGTCAATCCCCGCTGGATGGCCGCGATGCGCCGGCACGGCTACAAGGGCGCATTCGAGATGGCAGCAACCGTCGACTATCTGTTCGGTTACGACGCCACCGCCGGGGTGATGGCCGATTGGATGTACGAACAACTCACCGAGCGTTACGTTTTGGACCCGGAGAACCGAAAATTCATGGCCGAATCCAACCCGTGGGCGCTGCACGGCATGGCCGAACGGCTGTTGGAGGCCGCCGGGCGCGGCATGTGGGCCGAGCCGCAACCGGACACGCTTGACAGATTGCGCCAGGCGCTGCTGGAAACCGAGGGCGAGCCTGGGAGGGCTAGACGAAATCCGAGCCGCCGTCCACGTTGACCGTGGCCCCGGTGACATAGCCGTTGCGACGGGACGCCAAGTACGCGGTGAGAGAGGCGACCTCTTCGGGCAGTCCGGCACGACCGAGGTCGCAGGGTTGATGAAAATTATTGTCAATCCAAGTCATAACGTCGACGGGATTGGTGGCGTCCAGGCCGTCGGCGGCGAGGATGTCTTTGAGGTTTTCGGTGAAGCTGGCCGTGACGATCGTTCCAGGGCAGACGCAATTCACCAGGATGCCATCGGCGGCAAGGCTTTTGGATAAGTTCTTGGTGATGCTGGCCAAGGCGGCCTTCGATGCGGTGTAGGCGACGATCCGCGGGTTCTGCCGCTGAATCGAGTGTGCGGAGAAGGTCACGATGCGGGCCCATTCCGCCGTGCGCAGTAGCGGCAACGAGGCGCGGATCGCTCGCACCGCCGACATCGTGCCGAGCGCGAACGTATCGTCCCACGCCGCGTCGTCCATCTGCTCGAAATAGCCGTCGCCCGGCCCGATCGTGTGGACCAGGCAATTGAGTCGACCCCAGCGCTCGGCCACCGCGGCGAATCCGTCGGCGATGGACTGCGCATCGGTCATATCGACGCTGATTCCCACGGCGTCGGGTGCGCCGGCCTCGCGCAGCGCAG
>CAWGCI010000011.1:0-131277 GCA_963820985.1 uncultured Actinomycetota bacterium
AGCGACTCACCGGTCCGAAAGCTCGACTTGGTGCCGGCGGCATCGATGTTCACCACCGTGTTGGCCGGCCAGAACTGCAACGGGCGCCAACGCACCTGGGTCGGGCTCATCCAGTAGAACTTCCCCGGCACCGGCGGGACCGACGAAACGTGGATGGCCCGTTCGGCCATCGGCTGGTCGGCGATCGGCACCTGGAAGTTGATGATGATCGGCTTGGCCACCCCGACCATCGAACCGTTGAGCGGGTTGAACGTCGGCGGCCGGAATACGGGTGCGCCGGTGAACGGCGTCGGGTCCTGCCCGGCAGCTGCCCCCGCTGGCACCGGTATCGCTACTCGGTCGGGCGGCGGCGGTGCTAACGGATCCGCCGGCGGCGGTGGCATCAGCCACGGCGGCGCAGCCAACGGGGCCGGCGGATCAGCTGGTGCCGCGACGTTGGGATCGCCGGGCGGCTCCTCCGGATCCGCCGCCGCGGTCCCCGCGCCCAGCACCAAGCTCAACACGAAGGCGGCGACGAAGCCTCCAGTCACTCGCATGAGCCCGCCTCAGCGACGTCGAACGTCTGCCGGTTGGCCGCCATACCGACCAGCGCGATACCCACCAAGCCCGCCGAGGCGGTCAGCATCGTCGCCACGCTGCGCTCATACAAAAGCCCGCCGGCCAGCGAACCGGCCATGATGCCCACTTGAAACGCGGTCACGTACACGCCGGACGCGCCGTCGGGGTCGTCGGCCCCGCTGCGCATCGCCGCCGATTGCAGCATCGGCGTCACCCCGGTCGCGGTGGCACCCCACAGCACGATCGCGCCCGTGCCTACCAGTGCCGTCGCCGCGGTGAGCTGTCCGCCGAACGCGAGCAGCGTCAGCAGCAGGAACGCGGCCGTGAGCCCGGCCGTGCAGGACAGGATGGCGCCCCGGGGCCGGCGATCCAGCGGGCGCGCCACCAGCGGCACCGCCAGCACTCCCGCGAAGCCGTAAGCCGCCAGCAACCAGGCCAGGTTCGGTCCGCGCACACCGACGACGTCGCGGATGATCACCGCGATGTACGTGTACGAGACGAAATGGCCGGTGACGCCGATCATGGTGATCACACTGACGATGATCAGCCGCCGATTCCGGTGATGGCGCGACCGCGGACCGACGTAGGCGAGCTGATCGGTGGTGAGCACCAGCTCCGGCAGCATGGTCCGCGCGGCCACGGTGACGATGGCCGCCGCGACGGTGACGCACACCACCGCCAGCCGCCAGCCCCACATCAGGCTCATCGCCGCCGTCAGCGGGCTGCCGAGCACCAGGGCCAGGCTGGTTCCGAAAAAGATCGCAGTCGTCGCGCGCCCGGCGTGGCTGGGTGGCACCAGCCGGGTCGCGATCGGGGCGATGACCGACCACAGCAGCCCGTGGGTGACCGCGCAGAGCACCCGACCGGCGGCCAACACCGCGAAGTTAGGCGCCAGCGCCGAGATGAGTTGCGACACGGTCAGGCAGGCCAGGCTGGCGACCAGCACCCGCCGGCGCGGCACGTGCGCGGTCCAGCGCACCAGCGGAATGGTCGTCAGCGCCGCCACCAGGGCATACCAGGACAGCAGGGTGCCCACCAGAACCACGCTGACGTTCAGGTTGCGCGAGATCGCCGACAGCGCCCCCACCGGCAAGAGTTCGGCGGTGACATAGATGAAAGCCGCCGCGGCCAGCACAGCGAGTTGCACGGCGATCCGTGGCGTCCACGGTCGTGTGCCAATCGGGGCGGCTCGGGTTTCGGCGGTCATGGCGTGGGATGCGATATCGGCTGGGTGACGCTGGTGTTCCTGACGCGATCACACTGACCCTAACCGTACGCACTGCACCGGCGCGTTTTAAGCACCGCGCCGTGTCAACACGCCTTGAAGAATCCGAGCTGTCAGGAGCGAACAAGCCGTGCGATGGCGGCCGAGGCCTCGGCCAGCTTGTCCTCCGCGTCGCCGCCGCCCTCGGCCACCGCGCGGGTGACGCAGTGACTCAGGTGCTCGTCCAGCAGGTTCAGCGCCACCGAACGCAACGCATTGTGGGCCGCGCTGATCTGGGTGAGGACGTCGATGCAGTACTTGTCCTCGTCGATCATCCGCGCGATACCCCGGACCTGGCCCTCGATGCGTCGCAGCCGCTTGGCGTAATTGTCCTTCTGCTGCGTGTATCCGTGTGGGGTCGTCATGCATTCATGGTACTTCATACCCCAACGGGGTATAACCCACGAATATTTGACTTGATCGCGCCGCGCATACTTGCACGATGGCCCCTGACATCAAACCCCGCAGTCGCGACGTGACCGACGGTCTGGAGAAGGCCGCCGCCCGTGGCATGTTGCGCGCGGTAGGCATGGCAGACGAGGACTTCGCCAAGGCGCAGATCGGTGTCGCCTCGTCCTGGAACGAGATCACGCCGTGCAACCTGTCGCTGGACCGGCTGGCCAAGGCCGTCAAGGACGGCGTGTTCGCGGCCGGCGGCTACCCGCTCGAGTTCGGGACGATCTCGGTGTCCGACGGCATCTCGATGGGTCACGAGGGCATGCACTTTTCGTTGGTGTCGCGCGAGGTGATCGCCGACAGCGTGGAGACCGTGATGCAGGCCGAACGGCTGGACGGCTCGGTGTTGCTGGCCGGCTGCGACAAGTCGCTGCCCGGGATGCTGATGGCCGCCGCCCGCCTGGACCTGGCCTCGGTGTTCCTGTATGCGGGCTCGATCTTGCCGGGGGTGGCCAAGCTCTCCGACGGCAGCGAGCGCGAGGTCACGATCATCGACGCGTTCGAGGCCGTCGGTGCTTGCGCGCGGGGCTTGATGCCGCGCGAAGACGTCGACGCCATCGAGCGCGCGATCTGCCCCGGAGAGGGGGCGTGCGGCGGCATGTACACCGCCAACACCATGGCCAGCGCCGCCGAGGCGCTGGGCATGTCGCTGCCGGGCAGCGCGGCGCCGCCGGCGACCGACCGGCGCCGCGACGGGTTCGCCCGCCGCAGCGGTCAGGCGGTCATCGAACTGCTGCGCCGCGGCATCACCGCCCGCGACATCCTCACCAGGGAAGCCTTCGAGAACGCGATCGCGGTGGTGATGGCGTTCGGCGGCTCGACCAACGCGGTGCTGCACCTGCTGGCCATCGCCAACGAGGCCGACGTCCCGCTGTCGCTGGACGACTTCAGCCGGATCGGATCGAAGGTGCCGCACCTGGCCGACGTCAAGCCGTTCGGCCGCCATGTGATGTCTCACGTCGACCACATCGGCGGTGTCCCGGTGATCATGAAGGCACTGCTGGATGCGGGCCTGCTGCACGGTGATTGCCTGACGGTGACCGGCCAGACCCTCGCCGAGAACCTCGCCGCGATCGCCCCGCCCGACCCGGACGGCAAGGTGCTGCGCGCGCTGGACAACCCGATCCACCCGACCGGAGGCATCACTATCCTGCGCGGATCGCTGGCGCCCGACGGCGCGGTGGTCAAGACGGCCGGCTTCGACTCCGACGTGTTCGAAGGCACCGCAAGGGTTTTCGACGGCGAACGGGCCGCGCTGGACGCCCTCGAGGACGGCACCATCACCAAGGGTGACGCCGTCGTGATCCGCTACGAGGGCCCCAAGGGCGGTCCCGGAATGCGCGAAATGCTCGCCATCACCGGTGCGATCAAAGGCGCGGGACTCGGTAAAGACGTGTTGCTGCTGACCGACGGCCGGTTCTCCGGCGGGACCACCGGGCTGTGCGTGGGGCACATCGCCCCGGAGGCGGTCGACGGCGGACCGATCGCGTTCCTGCGCGACGGCGACCGGATCCGGCTCGACGTCGCGAGCGCCACGCTGGACGTATTGGGCGATGCCGGCGAATTCGATTCTCGGCGAGAGGGTTTCACGCCTCCCCCGCCGCGCTACAAGACCGGCGTGCTGGCCAAGTACGTCAAGCTGGTCGGATCGGCGTCCGGCGGTGCGGTCTGCGGCTAACGCACCGTCGCGAAGGCGAAGCCGTCCCAGTGCTTGGCCCCGACGGTCTGGATCGCGGCGGCATCCAGCCGTGGGTCTTCGCCCATCATCCGCAGCGTCTGCCGCACCGCGTAGGCCGCAGCATCCCCTGACGTCGCCGTGAGCACCCGACCGTCCCGAATCACATTGTCCGCCACAATGACTGCGCCGGGACGGGCCAACCGAATCGCCCATTCCAGGTAGGCGACGTAGTTGTCCTTGTCGGCGTCGATGAACACCAGGTCGAAGGGGCCCTCGGTCACCGTCGGCAACGTGTCCAAGGCGGCACCGACCTTGATCTCCACCCGATCGCCCACACCGGCGCGCTGCAGGTTGGCCCGCGCGACCTCGGCGTGCTTGGGCTCGTACTCCAGCGTCACCACCCGCCCCTGCGGACCCGCGCCCCGCGCCAGCCAAATGGTGCTGAAGCCACCCAGCGTGCCGATCTCGAGGATGCGGCGCGCCTGAATTGCACCGGCCAGCAGCGACAGGAACTTACCCTGCTGGAACGAGACGGCGATCTGCGGTAGTCCGGCGGCATCGCTTGCTTCCAGAGCCGCCGACAGCGCCGGATCCTTGCCAATAAGCGCGCTGTCCAGGAACGCGTCGACATCTTGCGGGGTTGGTTTGTCGGTCATGACGACCACGTTAGCTTTGAACCTTTACCAGATACCCGTATGGGGTATAAGCTGAGCCTGGAATGATCCGCCTACACACGAGGATGAGAAAAATGGCGAACTATGCAGAAGGCACCTTGCTGACATGCGGCCACGAGGGCTGCGGATGTCGCGTTCGCATCGAGGTTGCCTGCCACTGCTCCGGCGCAGCCGAGCCGTACCGCTGCACCTGCGGCGACGAATTGACACCAGTCAAGTAAACGGCCACGAGGCGTCGCCGTCGGTTGTCACCCGACGGTGCCGCCCGGGCCTCCACCGTTGCCGCAGAAGTTGATAAAGCCGCCGGCACCGCCGTTCCCGCCACCGATAATCCCGCCGGCACCCGGGTTACGGCCCGTACCGACGGCGTTCCCACCGGATCCACCGGCACCGACGCCGCCCCCCGATGGGTCCGCATTCGCCGCCTCGGCCGCGGCATACGCCGCCCCACCCGAGGCCAACAACCGCACAAAGCGGGCGTGAAACGCCGCAGTCTGCGCGCTCAGCGCCTGAAACTCCTGGCCATACCTGCCGAACAGCCGCGTAATCGCCGCCGACACCTCATCCGCGGCCGCAGGCACGATCGACGTCGTCGGCGGTGCCGCCGCCGACGTCGCCTTGCTGATTGCCTCCCCGACCCCACTCAAGCCAGCCGACGCCGAAGCTAAACCCTCAGGTGAGGCGTTTAGATGGGACGACAACACCGGCTCCAATCGGCAAGGTGAAGCTCAAAACGGAGAGACAGGCAGTCAAAAAGACTGTATGCGCGTCGAAGTGATTGAGCGCGATCAGAACGAGCGCCCGGTCAGCTCGACCTCAGCCGTTAACCGCCGGGCTACCGCCGAAGCGCCCACCGCAACCGTGTGGCGGCCCGGGCTAATGCGCCAGCTTCGCGCGCTGCCGTCGTAGCGGGCGAGCAGGCGGGGATCCGCCCCGATGGTGACGCGGCGGGTCTCGGCGGGTTCGAGCTCGACCCGCTCGAATCCCAGCAGCCGTAACCGTTGCTCGCCGGGCGCGGCGGTCAAGTACAGCTGCGGGACATCCGCCCCCCGGCAGTCACCGATGTTGGTGACGCTGAAGCTGGCCACAACACTGTCACCGCCAGCCACCACCAAGTCGCCGTAATCAAAGTCCGTGTAGGACAACCCATGACCGAACGCGAACATCGGCGTTTGGCTTGTGTGGGCAAACCACCGGTAGCCGACCTCGGCGCCTTCGGTGTAGCGGATCGTGCTCGCTGTCCCAAACGGGGCGCCAAGGTCGGGTAGCTCCGGGCGCGGTGTCTGACCGAGATCCACCGGGAAGGTGACCGTCAACCGCCCCGACGGATTCACCTGGCCGGCAATGATTTCCGCGATCGCCTGGCCGCCGGCCTGGCCCGGATACCACGCTTGCACGATGGCGTTCACCGAGTCTCGCCAGGGCATGGACGCCGGGTTGCCGGTCTCGAGCACCACGACGGTGTTCGGGTTGGCCGCGGCGACGGCGGCGATCACCGCGTCCTGGCCCCACGGCAGCGACAGGTCGGCGCTGTCAAAACCCTCCCCTTCGACGCGGATCGCTAACACGATCGCGATGTCCGCCCGCCGCGCCGCGAGCACCGCCTCCGCCGGGCTGATGCCGGGGTCGAACTCGATCTGCGCGTTCGGCAATTGTTTTCGCAGCTCGTCGAGCGGCCGCGACGGCAGCAGGGACAGGTTTCGTAACCCGGCCGTCAGGCCGGCCCCTCCGATCGGGATCACGTCGGCGAAGCCGCCCGGCGGGACGACGGCGCTGGACCCACAGCCGATCGGAACACCGATATGCGCATAACCGCCGATGACGGCGATCCGTGCGGCCGCATGGCGATCGAGCGGCAGCGCCCCGCGATTCTGCAGCAGCACAATCCCCTGGCGCGCTATCTGCAGCGCAATCTCGTTGTGCTTAAACATGTCCGGCGCAGCGGCCGCGTCCCACCGGTCGATTCCGATGGCGAACATCGAACGAAGGATCCGCCGGACCATGTCCGACAGGCGCTCTTTAGGGAACTTGCCGTCGGTGTAGGCGGCCCGCAGTCGGTCGGTGAACGCCTCGGACTGCCACAGGATAGCGTCGATCTGCGCACCGCACTCTTGGTCGAGGCCGCCGAGCGCGCACTCCCAGCTCGGTGTGCCGCCCCAATCGGACATGACCCAACCGCGGTATCCCCAATCACCTTTGAGCACATCGTTGATCAAGGCGTTGTTCGCCGAGGCGTAGTCGCCGTTGACCTTGTTGTAGGCCGCCATCACGGCGCCGGGCTGCGCGCGCTCGATGGCGATCTCGAAGGCCAGCAGGTCGGACTCGCGGTGCGCGTCGGGATCGATGACCGCATCCAGCCAATGCCGATTGGTCTCGTTGCAGTTCAGCGAGTAGTGCTTGACCGTCGAGATCACGCCCTGGCCCTGTATTCCGTTGATCGTTTCCGCGGCCATCGTGGCGGTCAAAAGCGGGTCTTCCGAGAGGTATTCGAAGTTACGGCCATTGCGCGGATCGCGTGCCAGGTTCATCGCGGGCGCCAGCTGGACGTTGAACCCGCGGCTCCGCGCCTCCCGGCCGATCGCCTCGCCCGCGGCACGCGCCAGCGCCGGGTTGAAGCTGCCGCCCAGTGCCAACGTGGACGGGAGGGCCGTCGCGGTATCCCCCGGACGGAAGCCGGGATTGGTGACGCCGAGCCCGGCATCGCTCATCTGCAGCGCCGGGACACCGAGCCTGGGCACGCCGGGCACGTACCCGGCGCTCATCGGAACACCGGGCGGGATGCGCTCATCGTGCAGTGGCCACGATTCGCCGGCCCCCATCACCCCGACGAGCAGCGAGAAGCGCTCGTCGTCGGTCATCGACTCCTCGACTTCGCGAGCGCGCGCGTCGGGACTCACGGCAGCGCGAACGTGACGTCCAGAATCTGCTTGGCGCCGTTGCTGACGGTCAGCCCCGAATCATTCACGCTGATCGAGTCACCCGTGAACGCGATGCTGGTTGGCGCGACGGACGGATCGCTCTGTGGGTCGACCGTCACCTTGGCGATCGCAGGCGCCCCGGTGAACTTGTAAACCGGACCGTTGAAGGTGCCTGTCCCCAGCCGCGTATTTGCCAGAAACGTCTCGGTCACCTGGGTTCCCGTGACGCCGAAGCTAACGTTCACCTGCACGAGCTTGTTGCGCGTGCTGTACAGCGTTCCCTTCGGCCAGCTGACGGGCACGGTGCCCGTGACGGTGTTGGTGAATACTTCGTCGGCCGTTGGGTAGTTCGCGGTCAGCGAGACGCTCGAGCCGTTCAGCGAAGCGGGCGCCGGTGCGGCAGACGTGGTGGTGGTCGCGCCGACCGTACCGGTGCTGGATGTCCCGGATGTCGAAGGGGCGCCACCTCCGCAGCCGGCGGCTAAGGGGGTCAGGGCACTCAGCGCGACAATTGCGACGGCCAGCGGTACTCGTGTCATCACGGTTTTCCACTATGCCGTCATCGCGCCCAGCGCACACCCTCTTTCGCGTACACGACGCGCAGCACGTGCCCGAGTTCGGGTCCCATCACCAGCTCGGTCAGCGTGCACATTGTCGCGACGAAGTCCACGCCGTGCGCCGGCTGCGCTCCACACAGGTGATGCGCCACCTCATGGAGCACCACCAACTCGCGCATCGCCCAGTCCGCGGTATCACGATCGGGAACCGCGATAACGCCTGCGCCATCATGGTTTTCGTAGTGCGCGGCAGTGGCGGCTCGCCGCACCCGCACTCGCGGCGGCGACACCTCCGGCCACTGTTGCCGCACCGCGGGCAACGCGAGCACGTCGTCGACGTAGCGCTGTACCGACGCAACCGATCCGAAGCGCCCCTCCGGCGGCAACGTCAGCTGCGTCCCGAAGAACTCGACGGTGGGTGATCCGTGTTCGGCGACGCGGTCGAACATCGTCCGGACGAACTCCTCGGCGGCGTAAACCTTGGCGCGCTGGAAGTCCCGAGGCGCATGGTCCCCGCCGGTCACCGGCGCAGAGCGGTGCGCGCCCCCGGCAGCTCGGGGCTGTTACCCAGGCGCGCCCGCTTGCCGGCCCGGTCGCCTGCCCGCCGGGCCGCCGATGAGTACCCTGCCGTGGCTCTGCTGGCCTGCCAGGTGCCGCGTGCCTTCGACGCGCTGCGGTAGTGGTCGCGCAGCTCGACGTCCTTGTCCCGCAAGGCAATAGCGGTCCCCGGTGGACGGCGACGGTCCTTGGTGGCCTCGCGCCGGGTCTGCTCGCGGGCCTCGGCCAGCCGCTGCCCGACGCGGGATCCGAACGCCAGCTGGAAGTTGAGGCGGGCCGTGATCGTCGGCGTGGGCCGGTGCGCGCCGGAGGCCAGGTAGGTGTCCGAGGCCCGCACCATCTGGACAACCAGGCTGGCGTACAACGCGTGACTGGCGTCGATGTCCTCCGCGAACCCGTACGCGTAGACGAACGTCGAATTCGACGCGACATCGCAGCGCACGTCATTGGCGGCCGCGATGACCACGAACAGCTGCACATACGTCCGCAGCCCACGGGTCCCCGGCGAGCCGATGGTGATGGTGCGCTGCGTGGGGGCCTGCGCAGCCGAACGGCTGGCGGCGTGCGAGCGGGCCACCGCCAGGTCGATGGATGCGGCCGTCGCGAGCCTTTGCGCGGCGGTCATGAAGGCGTCGGCCTCGTGGGCGTTTTCGGTGCCTTCGGCCTGACGTAGCAGCGCGGCGATGCGCGCCAGCATTTTGTCGTCGGTCATGTCGCCAAACTACTAGAGCCGTACGACATCCCGCGTTATAGCCGTTTAGTGATCCAGGAGACGACATCGTCGAGCACTTGGTCGCGTTCCGGCTCGTTGAAGACTTCGTGGTACAGCCCGGGGTAGACCTTGAGCTCGACGTCGGTCGAACCCACGCAGCCGATCAGGCGCCGGCTGCCGCCGAGTGGGATCAGCCGGTCGTCGGAACCGTGGACCACCAGAAGCGGCGCGTGCAATGCCGGTGCCCGCTGCGGCATGGTCTCGCCGACCTGCAGCAGCGCCCGGCCGATCCCGAACGGGACCCGGCCGTGGTACACCAGCGGGTCGCTCTTGTATGCCTCGACTACCGCGGGGTCGCGCGAGATGGCGTCGACGTCGAGTTCCTGCACCGGCACCCCGGGCAGCAGAACGCCGAGCCCTTTAGCGGCGAACGCCATCAGCGGGTTCACCAGTTCCTGGGCCGCGACCGCCGGCGCCGACAACACCATCAGGTCGTAGTTGTCCGGGCGTTCGACGCCGTAGGCGAACACGATCCCGCCACCCATGCTGTGCCCCAGCACGACGCATTTGAGGGCGGGATGCTCGCGTCGGGCGATCCCGACCAGGGTGTCGAAGTCGCCGGTGAACTCCGAGATGTCCCGCACCAGCATCCGCTTGCCGTCCGAGCGGCCGTGGCCACGGTGGTCCAGCGCGTAGGTGACCAGCCCATCCTCGCCGAATCGCTGCGCGACGTGGTCGTAGCGACGGGCGTACTCACCGAGACCGTGCGACAGCACCACCACCGCTCGCGGCGGGATGTCCGGCGTCCAGACGTCGTAGACGATGCGCACACCGCCGACGCCGTCGAAATGCCGTTCAGTGCGGGTTGTCATTACGGGCAGCGTAGTGGCTCCCCGAACAGGAATGTCAGAGAGTCTGCGTAGGCTCGTGCGGGTGAGCGTGCTTGCCGATCCCGCCGGTGCAACCGGCGGGGATTTCTCGGCACATGCCGAGCCTTACCGCCGTGAGTTGCTCGCGCACTGTTACCGGATGACGGGGTCGCTGCACGATGCGGAAGACCTGGTGCAGGAGACGTTTCTGCGGGCCTGGAAGGCCTACGACCGCTTCGAGGGCAAGTCGTCGTTACGGACCTGGCTGCACCGCATCGCTACCAACACCTGTCTGAGCGCGCTGGAGGGTCGCCAGCGCCGGCCGCTGCCGACCGGGCTGGGGACGTCCAGTTCGGACCCGACGGCCGAGCTGGTGGAACGCCGCGAGGTGCCGTGGCTGGAGCCGCTGCCCGACCTGACGGACGATGCGGCCGACCCCGCGGTCATCGCCGGGTCCCGTGAGTCGGTGCGGTTGGCGTTTGTCGCCGCGCTGCAGCACCTCTCGCCCCGCCAGCGCGCGGTGTTGCTGCTGCGGGACGTGCTGCAGTTCAAGTCGGCCGAGGTGGCCGACGCGATCGGGACCTCCACGATCGCCGTCAACAGCCTGCTGCAGCGGGCCCGGTCCCAGCTGGAGGCCGTCGGGCCCGCCGCCGACGATCGGCTGTCGGACCCCGATTCGCCGGACGCGCAGGACAGGCTGGCCCGCTACATCGCAGCGTTCGAGACCTACGACATCGACCGGCTGGTGGAGCTGTTCACCAGCGAGGCAGTCTGGGAAATGCCGCCGTACACCGGCTGGTACCAGGGTGCGCAGGCCATCATCACCCTCATCCACCAGCAGTGCCCCGCCGAACTTCCCGGCGACATGCGCATGCTTCCACTGATCGCCAACGGGCAACCCGCCGCGGCCATGTACATGCGCGCTGGCGACGTGCACGTGCCGTTTCAGCTGCACGTGCTGGATATGCGCGACGACGGGGTATCGCGCGTGGTGGCATTCCTCGACGACACGTTGTTCGCGAAATTCGGGTTGCCCCCTAAGCTCTAGCGAATGACGGAGCCAGTCCTCGAAGCCATACCCGGGAAACCCAATTTGCTGCTCGGCGCCTTCGAGATCGACAGCGTGGGATATGTCGCCCAGGAGTTCTTCCTCTCCGGAACCGCGTCCGCCTACAGCCCCGAAACAGAGCTGGGTCCCGACGGCCAGTGGCGGGTAACACCTTCGGGCACCGCTGATTTCACCACTCGGGTGGTGGCGCTGACGCCGGCCGATCGGTCGCGGTTCAACGGCACGGTGCTGGTCGAATGGCTCAATGTGAGCGGCGGGATCGACGCGCCGGCCGTTTGGATGATGGCGCATCGCGAAATAGTCCGGGCGGGCTATGCCTACGTCGCGGTCTCGGCCCAGAAGGTGGGAGTGGACGGCGGCGCGAGCCTGCTCGGGATCGACATGTCGCTGAAAAGCCAGGATCCGTCACGATACGCAAGCCTGAATCACCCGGGCGACGCCTTCGCGTTCGACATCTTCTCCCAGATCGGCGCCCTCGTCAGAAACGCGGGCTCGGGCATTCCTGGCCTTCTCGGCGAACTGCGCCCACGGCACGTCGTGGCCATTGGCGAGTCGCAGTCGGCGATGTTCCTCACCACCTACATCAACGCCGTCGATCCGCTCGCCCGGGTTTACGACGGCTTCCTGGTGCATTCCCGATTCGGGCCGGCCGCCCCGTTGGACGGGAGTTCTTTGATCGATGAGTTGGAATCGTCGGCCGGCTCGGAACTGGCAGTGAGGATCCGTCCGGACCTGCGCGTCCCGCTGATCACCGTCATCACCGAGACGGACCTCTTCGGTGATGTGACGCTGGGCTATTACTTCGCCAGGCAACCCGACAACGAGTGGCTACGGGTCTGGGAGATTCCGGGGGCCGCTCATGCCGACAACTACACGATCCAAGTCGCGCCGATCGACACCGGCTCGGCGCCGATCGATGACATCGTGGCGGCCTACGAGCCGACCAATATGCTGATGGGTCAGCATCTCCGGCACTACATCAACTTCGCGCCGCAACATCACTACGTGGTGCAGGCCGCGCTCTCCGCGCTTACCAATTGGGTCGGAACCGGCCAGCCCGCCCCCGGCGCCGCGCCCATCGAGGTGCGCGAAACCGAAGCGCCACAACCGATTCTGGATCGGAACGGCCTGGCCCAGGGCGGCATCAGGACGCCCTGGGTGGATGTCCCGACCGCGCGGACCTCCGGCGTCATCCCCTCAGAAGGCGCCTCAGAAAGCATCATGGCCGCGATCTTCGGCTCCGGCGAACCGTTCGACGCCGCCACTTTGCGCCGGCTCTACCCGGGCGGGCTCACCGAGTACCTGGAAAGCTTCACGGTCGCGCTCGGCAGCGCGATTGAATCCGGGTTCATCCTGCCGGCCGATCGCGCCGAGATCCTCGCGCTCGCCGCCGCGACATACCCCTACAGCTAGCCGGCGGGTCTCCAGAGTTGCTCGGTGGTCTGCGCGCCGCCGGGCAGCTCGATGAACTCGATCGGGGTGCCGTCGGGGTCGTAGACGAACATCATCCGCACGCCGCCGATGTCGACGGGCGGCACGCAATTCACGTCGCCGCGCCCGACGACGCGTTGGTAGGCGGCGTCGACGTCGGCGACGGTGAACGACATGTTGGTGTAGCCGCGGTGGGGGCCGTCGGGGACTGCGGGCACCTCACCCAAGTCGAGCAGTTCGACCATGGTTCCGCCGATCAGCCCGCCGACCATCCGCCCCGCGGCGTCGCTCGTCCCGGTCACCGCATCCAAGCCGGCGCCGTCGAGCGCGACGTCGAACACCACGTCCATCCCGAGCAGGCCGGTGTAGAAGGCCAACGAGATGTCCATGTCGGAGACGCCGACACATAGATGCGAGAATCGCTGGATCGGAAGCGGATCGGAGCTGGTCACGCAGCAAAGTGTATTGCGCCGCGACCGTTCAGCTTCGTTCAGTTTTCTAAGGCCAGCACGTCGCGCACCGCGGCATCGACGGTCCTCAGCAGATCCGGATCGATGCCGGTGCGCCCGCGAACCAATACCGTGGCGCAGTTGGCCGCCGGCAGTCCTTCGGCCGGGCACAGACCATCGGGGAGCTTTCCGATCATCGGCAGCAGCGCCAACCCCAGCCCCGAGCGCACCGCCGCGTAAAGCCCCGCCAGATCGGCGCATTCGGCGGCGATCTCGTAAGCGATCCCGTGTTTTTCGAGGATCGCGAAGGCCGGCTCGCGCAACGTGCACGGTTCAGCGAAGATCACCAACGGCAGCGGATCTCCCCGACGACCCGAGAGTGTCCGCGCCGAAACCCATTTCAGCTGAACGACTCCCGATGAGTTGGCGCGATCCAACCCTGACCCGTCGAGCATGATCGCCAAGTCCACCAGCCCCCGGTCCAACGCGTCGGCCAGCGAAACGTTGCGGTCAAGCCGGAAGCGGGCCCGGCGGTCGGGAAGCCGCTCACGCAGCACGCCGGTCAGCGCGGGCAACATCACGTCGGCGCCGTGCTCGGTGGCGCCGATAGTCAGCAGCTTGTTTTCGGTGGCGCCGAGGTCGTCGAGGGCCGTGTCGTGCGCGGCCAAAATCCTGCGGGCATGCCGCAACGCCTTCCGGCCGACTTCGGTGAACAAGACGCCGCGGCCGGAGCGCTCAACCACCGGAGCGCCGACCACACTCTCCAGTTTGCGTAGATGCTGGCTGACCGCGGACTGACTCAGGTGCAGCGCGGCCGCCGCCCTGTGAAACCCCCCACAGTCGGCGACCGCGACGAGGCTGCGCAGCGGCGCGATATCGAGCACCTGGGCCATAGCGCCACCTTAGTTCGATCAGCGTTAACGATCAATATCCTCGCCGAAATGATGTTCTACCTACTAGACGATAAGTATTTATGATCGGTATTGATCGCCAATAATCGTTGGACGGCATGGGTTCGTCTTCGCGAACATGGGGCATGGACCAACCGCGCATGCCATTGACCACCGCTTCGGCGGTGACGCTCTTTTACGCGATCGGTTATCCCGTCGGAACGCTCGCGGTAACGGCGATGACCCCGATGGCCGTCCTGGTGCTGAGATTCGGTCTCGCCACTGTCATCCTGTCGGGCTGGGCCATCGTGGCCAGGGCGGCCTGGCCACGCGGCGCGCAGTTCGGTCACGTCCTAGTCGCGGGCCTGCTCATCCAGGCCGTGCAGTTCTGCTGCCTCTACGAGGCGGTGCTGCTCAGCGCACCCGCGGTGCTGTGCGCGGTGGTGATCGCGATGAATCCGGTCATTACCGCGATCCTGGCGGCGGCGTTTCTCCGCGAGCCGCTCGGCTCGGCGCGGATTGCCGCCCTGGCCCTTGGAGTCGTCGCGGTGCTGGCCGCCTGCGCGCGACGGCTGATGAGCACGCACGGCATCGACCCCGTCATCGCGCTGCTTGCGATTGCGCTGCTTGGTCTTTCGGTCGGCGGCGTGTACCAGCAGCGGTATTGCGCGGGCGTTGACTTCCGTGCGATGAGCGCGATGCAAAATGCCGTGGCGCTGATTCCCGCGGCAGTGCTCGCGATCCTCACGCCCTACGCCGTGCACGACGCGGTCAAAGCCACCGTTGCGATCACCGGCGTGGTGCTGCTGAATGCCACGCTCGCGGTCAGCCTGTACGTGCGCGCCATCAGTGTGCACGGAGCGGCCGCGGTGACGATGCTGTTCGCCGTCATTCCGGCGGTCGCCGCGGTGCTGTCCTGGCTGATGCTCGGGCAGCGTCCCGACGTCGGTATCGCGATCGGACTGCTCGCCGGCGGAGGCGCGTGCTGGCTAAACAGCAGGGCGTCCAGTCGGCGCCGCGTGGACGCGCCTTGGCCGCTCCTAGAACAGGCGGCTGTCCGGTGACGGCCCGGTTACCGGGCGGACCAGGCCGGCCCCGGTGATCAACGGCAGGTCCAGAGCGGACAGCAGACCGGGCGGCGCCGCGCACACCGCGGGGATGGCGTTGACCATGCGCGACGCGCCCGCCATGCGCGCGCCCAGGTCGTGGTCGTGGTCCATCTCGAATTCGCACCGCATGCTGGGCGAGCCCTCGATCTCGACGCGGTAGAGACCGCGGCCGGTCGCCAACCCGTAGCCGAGGTCCTTCGGCTCGATCGTGATATGCGGCTGTGGCCAGTCCGGGGCGATGTCGTCGCGCATGCGCGTCACGTGGTCGACGACGAAGGTCGGCTTGTCGCCGACATACCCGGTCGGCGTGGAGCGCATCGCCGTGATCGTCCCGACCGCGATGTGGCCGGTGGGCGTGTCGAACGACTCGGTGGCGGGGATGCGTTCGTTGCTCTCGTCGATGTGGTCGATCTTCGTCCCCAGCCCGGCCGCGAGCTGGTGCAGGACCAGGCCCCAGCCGACGGCGAGCACGCGGTCGGGCAGCGCTTCCCCATCGACCCACCCTTCGGACTGGTGGCGATGGCTTGGCGCGACGACGATTTCGTGCAGGCCTGGCTGCAAAGGGTGCTGCCGCGGCTGAGCCGCACCGAGATCGCGCAGCATCAACGGGTGCTCGCCGATATCCGCACCCGCGGCTATGGCGCTTGGCGATTCGACGACACCCATCAGTCGCTACACCACCGGCTGGCCAGCGTGCTGGCGTCGCTGGAACCCACCGTGGAGGTGAGCCGCCAGCTCACCACGCTGATGACGATGGTGACACTGCAGTCGGTCACCGATGCGCTCGAAACGGAGCTTGCCTCAACGGAATTCGTGGTGCTGCCGATCTTCGGACAGGACGGCCAACCGGAATACCAGATCGAGATCCACCTGGGCCGCTCGGCCGGGCTGACGCTGAAAGCGCTCGCCGCCGCGCTGCACCACGCCCAGGAGCTGCTGGCGGCACTACCCTGAACCCATGGCTGCCAACGTGGACGTCCGCCGTGCCGCTGAGCGGGCCGTCACCAGGACATCCTGGCTGCAGTCCAGGCATTCCTTCTCATTCGGCGACCACTACGACCCGGACAACACCCACCACGGGCTGCTACTGGTCAACAACGACGACATCGTCGAGCCCGGCACTGGATTTGACACCCACCCACACCGCGACATGGAGATCGTGACCTGGGTGCTGGAAGGCGAACTGGCACACCAGGATTCTGCCGGCAACCAAGGTGTGGTGTATCCCGGTCTGGCCCAACGGATGTCGGCGGGCAGCGGAATCCTGCATTCGGAGAAGAACGATTCGTCTTTCGCGCCGGTGCATTTCGTGCAGATGTGGGTGATCCCCGATGAGACCGGGATACCGCCGTCCTACCAGCAGTCCGCGATCGACGCGGACCTGTTGCGTGGCGGCCTGGTCACCATCGCCTCGGGCATACCCGCCCACGACGCCGCCATCGCTGTGCACAACCGCAACGCCGCGCTGCACGTCGCACGGTTGCAGCCCGGCGACACCGTCACGCTGCCCGCGGCACCGTACCTGCACCTGTTCGTCGCGCGCGGCCGGCTCAGCCTCGAAGGAGCCGACCACCTCGAACAGGGAGACGCGGTCCGGTTCACCGACGCCGACGGCCGCAGGCTGACCGCGGTCGAACCCGCCGAAGTGCTGGTCTGGGAGATGCACGCAAAGCTTGGCGGCTAGGGGTCAGGATCACCCCGAAGGAGCTCGTCGGGGTGGTGCGCGTGATTGATCCGGGGAGGACCGCTGCCGTCGGTCCATCCGAGCCGTCCGCTGTCGGTGACCACGGTCTCCTGTTCGCCCCGGCTCGCCGCGCCGTGATCGCAACCGCAGGCGAAAAACAACTTGTCCGCGTCGGTGCGACCCCCCTGCGCCCAGTCCGGTGAATGGTGAACCTCGCTGCGATAACCGGGCACCAGACAATTCGGGCGAGTGCAGCCCCGATCGCGGGCGTGGCAGATGAGTCTCTGGTCAGCGGTGGCAAGGCGTTTCTGCCGGCCCAGGTATAGCGGGCGCTCGGTGTGGTCTTCGAACACCGCCAGGTAGTGAATAGCTTTGGCGGCCATGCGAATTAGATCCGCCATCGGCAATCGAGAGCCACCGCCGGTCCTGGCCGGCGCGGGCATGGGGACCGCGGGGTCGATGGCGGCGTGCGCCGCTTGGTTCAGTTCGGCCAGTGTGGTGGTAACGATCACCGTCACCGGATGGCCACGGTGAACACCGAGCCGCCCGGAGGCGATGGCGCTTTCCATGCCCAACTTGAATGCGTCGTGGCAACGCTGTGCAGGCGTGCGACTGTCGCGCTGCTCGGGTTGGTTGTCCGCGCCATCCGGCTGATGGCGGCCGGGCCGCACCGCGGCCTCGATGGCTTCGAAGTACGCGCGGGCCTCGGTATCGATCAGCCCGTTCAGGCGGGACATACCGTCGGGTCCCTGTGGGCCCATGTGCAGGCCGCGGCGCCGAGCCCGGTCCTCGTCGGTGAACAGACCATCGGGATTGAGGTAATCGGCGATCTGTTGACCAAGCTTCTCCACGACTTTGGCGTCGACGTTGCCCGCATGCTCGACCAGGCGGCGCTCGGCATTGGCCACGTCCGTGGGGGAGACGCTGGCGGGCAGCACGTCAACCGCTCGGCACACCGCGGCAATGTGGTCCTCGCCGACGTCACCGGCCTCCACCGCTGCGGCCAACGCAGGCAGCTCCGCGGGCAATGGCGGACCGGTCAGCGACCGTCGCGGGCGAATCCGGGCCGCCAGCTTGAATCGGCGCGTGATTTCCGCAGGGGTGATCCGTAGGCGCGCCCACAGCTTGTCCCGTACCACGGGCACGAACCCTGTCTCGTCGGGCGGATCGGCGATCTCCCCGAACACCCGGTACATCAGGCCGCGATTGGTGCGCTCCTGCGTCTCCAGCCGAGCGGCCACGTCCACGCGGAAATCGCTGCCCACAAGATCCGACGGGGTTTCACGGAGCACGTCATGGGCGGCGTCGATCGCGTCGAGAGCAGCGCTGATCCGCTCTCGTGCCTCTACGGCGCTCACCCAGCTACCCACGCCACCAACGTTATCGAACATACGTGCGAGTCAGATACCTCAGGTCGCCGATCTGTGGATAAACCGCGAACTGTGGATAACGTTCGTCGTCAGATGCTGCCGGTGCTCGGTGCGGGCCTCAGGCCAGCAGCGATCGTTGCGAGTTGGTCGCTGGTGAGGTTGTCCGAGACGAGGAATGCGAACGTTCCATCGCATTCGAGGTGCGCCTGCGCCTGGCCCCATTCGGCTGGTCTGACCTTGACCGACGTCCCATCGTGGGTCACCTCTCGCCAATTCTCCTCGTCGATCATGATCTCGTAGTGATGGTCGGCCGCGGCCCTCTGCGAGATCGAGATGCTCTGATGTCCGTCGTCGGAGCGGTAACTGAGCGAGACCTGCGCCGGCGATGGCGGCCGCTGAGACGCTTCAATGAACATGCAGTGCACCTGCCAGCTGGCGGGCACACGGTCTGGCATGAGAACGGTGAACGGGGCGCGCCGCTGCGCTTCGGTGAGCGTGATGTGCTGCAGACTATGGCGACGACTTTGGAACGGCTGGATCTCTTCGCCTTCCGGTGGCGCGAACTGAAAGGTCTCGGCGGGGATCGGCTCGTCGAAGCGGATCGCCAGCGTGGTGATCGTGTGGAAGGGCTGCTCGTCGCGGAACGCCGTGACGGCCAGTAGCACTCCGCGTTCCCGGTCAACCTCGAGCTGGTAGTGATGGGCGCCGGTGCCGAGTTCGTGCAGCTCGCGGACGAAGCTCCCGTGGCGCGGATCCTGTGGGCGGGGGTGGCGTGAGCCGTGACGGTGGCCCTGCCCGCAACCTGGGAGCTCCCCACCACGCGAAAGCGCAGCGAGCTGAGCAGCGGTGTGGGATTGAGCATGACCTGCAGCTCCTGTCCGATGCCGCTGCCGACGCTCGGATCGTCCTGGTTGCTCCTGGCGCCCATGTGCTCATCCCAAAACCACCACAGCGGACCGTCAGCGACGCCGTAGTAGCCGTCGCGGTGGCCGCCGTGATGCTCTTCGCGAAATCGCTCGCCATCGCGCCAGATGCGCACCGTCTCTTCGGTTTCGGGGGGCGCAGGTTCGCCAACGTCGACGGCGCGGGCGACCATGAAAGAGCCGTGACGCTTCCGCTGTTCGGCGTCGGCGCGGAACGCTTCGCCCGCGCGTTCATCATGGCGCCAGGTGCGGTACGTCGCTTGCACGGTTCGAAACGGGTCAGCAGCGCCGTGCAGCAACGCCAGCAGCGCGCCAAGCTCGACCTCGGACATGGGATCAGGGTGGACCGCGGGCCTTATCACGCGAGCTGGTTGATACCGGCCATCAGGATTTGAACAACCACATAGGGTGGGCACGAGTAGTAGATTAGGAGCCCGCATGTCTGAATCGCAGCCGCGGCACGCGGCGCCCAATCCGAAGGCGAGCATTAAAGCGCTACGGACCGTGCGCTTCTGGGCGTTCCCGATCCTTGCCACGCTGGCCCTGATGTCGGCGCTTGCCGCACTGTATTTGGGCGGCATCTTGAACCCGATCACCAACCTGCGCCACTTCCCGATCGCCGTGGTGAACGAGGACGCCGGGCCGTGGGGCGCAAAACTCGTCGAAGGCCTGGTCGGTCAGGCGGACAATAACACCTACGACATCCGGGTGCTCACGCATGACGAGGCCAAGCGGCAACTCGACAACGCCAAGGTATATGGGGAGCTGTTGATTCCGCCGACCTTCTCGTCCAATCTCGGTGATTTCGGGGCAAGCGCGGTTACACCCACCCATGCCGACCGGCCCTCGGTCACGATCTTCACCAACCAACGAGCCGGCACGTTGGGGTCCAGCATCGCCGGGCAGACCCTGACCAAAGCGATGACGATCGCCAATGGCCAAGTGGGCAAGGAACTTTCGGCGCAGGTCTCAGAGCAAACCGGTGGGGCGCCGGTGAGTGGAGCGTCGGCGACGGTGCTGGCCAATCCCATTGACGTTAAATCGGTCGTCTACAACCCCTTGCCGAACGGCGCCGGCAGCGGATTGTCGGCGTTCTACTACGCGCTCTTGCTCTTGCTGGCGGGCTTTACCGGCAGCATCGTGGTCAGCACGCTGGTGGATTCGATGCTCGGCTATGTACCGGCCGAATGGGGCCCGGTGTATCGATTCGCCGAGCAGGTCAGGATCTCGCGCCTGCAAACGCTGGTGGTCAAGTGGACCATCATGATCATGTTGGGGTTGCTGACGTCGGCGATCTACCTGGCGATCGCACACGGGCTCGGCATGCCCATCCCGCTCGGCTGGCAATTGTGGCTCTACGGCGTGTTCGCCATCAGCGCGGTGGGTATCACGTCCAGCTCGCTCATCGCGGTGCTGGGCTCCATGGGCCTGTTGTTCAGCATGCTGGTCTTCGTGATCCTCGGCTTACCGTCGGCGGGCGCCACCGTCCCGTTGGAAGCGGTGCCCCCGTTCTTCCGGTGGCTGGCCGAGTTCGAGCCGATGCATCAAGTGTTCCTGGGCGTACGGTCGCTGCTCTATCTCAACGGCCATGCGGATGCCGGTTTGTCCCAGGCGTTGTGGATGACGGCGATCGGCCTGGTGATCGGACTGTTGGTGGGCGGCATCATCACGAACATCTATGACCGCAAGGGATTCCACCGGATTCAGGGGGCGATGGAACTGGCCATCGCCGCCGAACACCAAGCGCAACATCAAGCGCGCCAAAGCAAAGACGAAAGCCCAAGCGAGCAAACGTAATTCCGGCGCGGCCGAAGCGTCACTCGACCGTTACTTTTGTTGACAGAGTGGCCAATGTGACTGATCCTGTGCATGTCGCTTCTACATCCGGGCTTGAAAGGGCTGCCGTGCTTCCCCCCATCGCCAGCTTGCGTCGGCTGGCGGCTTGGTGCTCTGCGGGCGCAGTATGCGCGACGCTCGCGATCACCACGGGCCAACCGGTCGCGCACGCCGCCGACGGCCGCGAGATGCTCGCGAGTGCCATCAGCACCACCCAGGGTTCATACCTGGTCTACAACTTCGGCGCCGGTCACCCCATGCCGATGCTCAACGCCGGCGGCAGCTGGTATGAGGGGAACAGCGGTGGGCACCTGATGATCATCAGGAGTGCGGCGGAACGGCTTTCACCGCACCTGTTGGTCGACACCCACCAGGGTGACCAGGCGCGCTGCGAGAGCAATCCCGGCGCCCGCACGGGTGAGGGGCTGATGCAGGCCTCGGAGGTCTACGCGCCGCTGCAGGCGTGGCAGCGGATGGGGGAACCGACGATCGCGATCAACGCGAACTTCTTCGACGTACGCGGGCAGAAGGGCGGCTCGTGGCGTTCCACCGGCTGCACTTCGCCGCTGGGCGCGTTTGTGGACAACACCCACGGCCAGGGCCGGGCCAACGAGGCGGTCACGGGCACGGTCGCTTATCCCGGCAAGCAAGGCCTGTCCGGCGGGGGCGAGAGCTGGAGCGCGTTGACGACGATGATCCTGCCGGCCGGCGGCGCGCCATATGTGTTGCGGCCCAAGGGCACCCAGGATTACGATGTCGCCACCCCGGTGGTCCAGGACCTGCTCAACAAGAACGAGCGGTTCGTCGCGGTGTCCGGGATCGGGCTGTTGTCCCCCGGCAGAACCGGGCAGCTCCATGACGGCGGGCCCAGCGCGGCGCGCACGGCGCTGGCCTATGCCAAGCAGAAAGACGAGATGTACATCTTCGAGGGCGGCAGCTATACGCCGGACAACATTCAGGACCTGTTCCGCGGGCTGGGTAGCGACACCGCGATCCTGCTCGACGGCGGCGGGTCGTCGGCCATTGTGCTGCGCCGCGACACCGGCGGCATGTGGGCAGGCGCGGGCTCGCCGCGGGGATCCTGCGACACCCGAGAGGTGCTCTGCGATTCGCACGAGCGAGCGCTGCCCAGCTGGCTGGCCTTCAATTAGCCGGGCCAAACCGGAAGATCAGCATACTCACCGCCACCACCGTTGCCGTCAACACGAATACCGGCGCGACAACGTAGCGCGACATGGTCGCGCCCAGAAAAGCGCCGGCGCACATGGTGAAAACCACGCTGAAGCGCAGCTTTTCGCGCTCACCAGTGCCGCCGGCCAGCTGACTGTCCAAACCGAGGCTGACAATCGTCGACGTCAACACGGTGGTGGAGAGTTCTTGAATCCCGAACTGGCGGGCGCTGGAGTGCTGTAGCCCGAACGTCACCGCAAGTAGGCCGATCATGACGAGTTTGGTGTTGTCGTGGTAGCGCAGCACACCGGTGCCGGCCAGGATCGACAGCGCGAGCAGCAACACGATTTCGGTGGCCAGCACGGTGGTGATCCATTGCCGCGTCCGCTCACGGAAATGCCGCGACAACCGCCCGCTGATGATGGTCGTGCAGACAAAGGTCGGGAGCGCCACCACGACGGCGGTCAGGTCGATGTTGGTCCGCGGGGCGAGCCAGAAGCCGAGGAAGATCACGTTGCCCGTCATGTTGGCGACGAACACGTGGCCGAGAACCAGGATGCTGATCGCGTCGGCCAGCCCCGTGGCGAAGGTCAGCAACAACAGCGCGATCACGGTCAACCGGTCGGACACCGGCGAAGCAACGGCCATGGGGTCCCGCTACAGGTGGGGCGTCAGGTCCAGCGAGGTGATGGTCGTCATCCTGGTCACCAGCCAGCGGCCGTTGTCGCGCTTCATGATCAGCCGGTAGGACAGGTATTTCAGCGCCGGGACGTTCTTGGTCAGCGGGCTGGTGGACGTGGTGTTGGTGTACACGATGGCGACGGCGTTCGGACCTTCCAGCGATTCCACCGCCGCGCCGGTGACTTCGGTGCTGTTGGTTATCTTGGCCTGTTTGTTGGGGGCCACGATCGCGTCGACGAATTTGCGGTACTGGGCGGCGAAATCACCGCTGAGATACGTCGCGGCCCGGTCGGCCAGGGTGTCCATGTTCTCGGGCGTGTAGGTCCACAGCGTCGTGATCGCGTTGGCCGCGGTGCGCGCCACTTTCAGTTTGGTTGCGACGACGGCGCGGTCGGACAGGTAGGGCTGCATGGTCGCGCCCGCGAACGCGGCAGAGCCGACGAACAGCACGGCCGCGATTGCGACGGCGATGGCGATCCGCTTGCCGGCCGGTCGCCTGATCCGCGTCGCACCGTCCTCGGCGGCCGCCTCGGCGTCACCGTCGGGCTGTTCGGGCTGTGCGGACTGTTCTTCTAAGGTGTCCTCTTGCTCCGGCGGGTCGACGGTCAGATCACCTGCAGCAGGTTGCTGATCTTCCACTGACTCCCTTCCTGCTTGGCGGTTGCCGTCCAACGATTGGTGTTCTCGAATACCTGTTTTTCATCCGGCGACTTTGAGGTGACCCCGGTAGCCACCAACACGCTGGCGCTGCCATCGTCGTTCCACCTTTCCACGCCGGCGTCGAGGACCGTACCGCTGGTCGGCTCGGCACGAGCGACCTGCAGCAGGATCTCGTTCGCCTTGTCGTGAAACTGCTTGGCGAAATCGCCGGTCGCCTGGGCCAAAATCCGGTCTATGTAGTCGTTGGCGTGATACGGGTCGATGGACGTGAAATCCGCCATGAACCATCTGACATAGCTGAGCACCTCGCGGTCCTTTGTCGCGGTGCGCTCCCGGGTTTGATGGGAGACCAGCATCAGCGCGGACAGCGTGACCGCCGCGGCCATGAGCAGCGCGGAAACCGTTGCCGCAAGCGGTAATCCCCAGTGCCGCCGCAGCTGGGCCGTGTTAGCGACAAGGAGGGATTCCTCGCCGGGGCGAAACTTGCGGCGGGGACTCATTTTCCGTTCCCGGGCGGTTTCGGCTTGGCCAGCACGGTGAGGTCGTCAACGCGCCAGTGCTGGTCTGAGCCTTTGGCGAAGTTCACCTGGACGGTTGCGGTGATATAGCGTTCCTCGCCCCCTTCGCCTCGGCGGCCATGCATGAACAGCAGCATCCTCGCCCGATCGGGCGTCACCGATTGGATGGCGGCATCGTTGGGCCAGTACTCGTTGATGATGGGGTGGCCCTTCTTCACAATCTCCTGCTGCTCAACCAATTTGGGCCGATACCTGTCGGTGGCCAGCGATTGGGCGCGCGCGAAGTCGTCCGGCAGCGATTTCGGGTCGTAGGTCAGCATCTGCGCGACGATCTTCGGCCCTTGTATCGAAATCTCCTGGCGCGCTTGATCGGTCGCCCGATCGCGGGAGTACACCACCGCATAGCTGAGCCCGGCACCCGCTACGCATACGCACGCGCACGTCAGCACCGCCGCCGCGGTCCATCGCCGTGCATTGCCCGGCCGCTCTTCTGGTCCGACACGTCGCACCTCGGTGCGCAGCAACATGTCCGAGAAAGTCCGGCGTCGTGAATCCCACAGCGGCCATAGCCATCCCACGAACAACGACATGGTGTCGACCAGGTGCGCCAGGTCGCGAAGCATCAGCCGCCACGGCCCGGGGGTTTCGCCGTCGCGGCCGATGACCGCGATGCCACAGACAGCGCGTCCCAGGCTCCACCCGGTGACCGTCGGCAGCACCAACCGGTTGACCAGCACCAGCAGAAAGGCGACACCGGCAAGCGAAATGCTCACCCACCACCACACGCCGCGCGGTGGGACGGTGAAAGAGACCAATGCCATTGTGGCCACCACGGCGATACCGGGCAGGACGTCCACGGCGAACGCGCCGACGCGAACATGCCACGGCGCCAAGCTATTCTGCGATGGCTCTGGGATGACCTCCGTGGTCGGAATCTCGGTGCTAGTTTTGGGGACCACCACCGTCACTTCGTCACCTGGTCGAGTCTGGCGATCTTGTACTGCCCGTCCACCGGCTGCATTTTCACCCGCAGCCGGTAGCCGGATTCCTGGTTCTGCGCCTGATCGTTCGACACCTTGACGCGGAGCGCGACGAGCACATCGATCGAACCGTCGCTGTCGGTGCGCTCGACCGCCGCCCGCTCATCGGACACCTGAACATGGACGTTCGCGGCCTGATACGCCTGCACCAGCATGCTGGTGTACAGCAGGGCCTGGCTGCGGTACACGTCGGTGCCGCAGTCGATGATCTTCTGTTCGCTGGCGGCCATCGCGCTCGTGTCCGGCGCCTGCGTCGCCGCCACACAAACCTTCGCGGCTTCCAGCGCCGCGGCGCTATTACGCGCCAACGCTTGGCTTTGGTGATGCGCGCGCAGCGCGAGGTAGCCGCCGGTTCCGACGCCGCCGGCGAACAAGACGAGGGCCGCGGCGATGCCGGCCGCCCAACCGAGACCGAGACGCGACGGCCCACGCTCGACGGCCGGCTCCACCGCCTCGGTCTCGCGCCTCGGATTCCTCCGCGACCACGGATGCTGGCGACACCTCGGTCACGGCCTCGGATGCCTCGGGACTCGTGGCCGAATCCTCGGCCGTCACCTCGGTGGTGGGACTGGTCTGCTCGGTTGCGGCATCGGATTCCTCAAGAATCTCTGGCCGCCGGTTACGCAGACGTCGGATCATCGACATCGGTGGTGGTTCAGCCGGCGACTGGCGCCAGCATCTCCTTCCATCCGTCGTCTCCTATTTTGGTCGAGTTCTGGACGGAGTATTTGACTCCGTCGGGCCCTACCAGCTCACCACTCTGCGGACTGTATACCGCAGTCGGGGGCCCGCCAGGAGTGTAGACACACGGGTTGGGCTGCTGTCCGTTGCACTGCACGCTCCCCGAGCCGGGTCGTTGCAGCGGGTCGCTGACCGGGGGCGGCGTCAACCCGCCCGGCGGCAGCCTGTCAGCCGGTGCCGGGTTCAAGCCGTTGTCCACCGACGGCGCCGGGATCACCATGCCGGGGCGCACCGACTGGTCGCAGCGTGCCGCGGGTGCCGGGCAGGTCAGGATCTGGTTCGGCTCACCGAACCAGGGGTTGGTCCCCGCCGGAACATACGGTTTGTCGGAGCGGCACTCCCGTGGCGAGGCCGCCCGCTTACCCGGGACATCAACACACGGAATGTTGCGCGATCCGCGCACGCTGTTGGCCGGCGTATCCATCGGAATCTTGCAGTACGTGCCGGTGGGCAGAGGCGCCAGGCTGGTGTCGGCCGGAGACCGCCACTCCGATGCCGGAATGAAGCCCGTCAAGCATGGCGGCGGCTGGTTGATCGACAACGCCAGGTCGAGTGCGGCTTGATGCGGGAATGGCGCGGCCGACGTCTGCGCGATCGAAGCACCCTGCGGCAGGAACACGAGAACTTGCTCGAGGCCCGAGTGGTAGCGCTTGAGCAGGTCGAACACCACCTCGAGGTTCGCCAGCGTCTGTGGTAGCGAATCCCGGACGTCATTGAAGACCTCGTTGAGCTGATCGGCGGTGGGCGCCGCCTGAGACAGGATGCTCTTGACGTGCTGGTCGTTTTGCGCGGTCTGCGCGGACAACGTGTTCAGGTTGCGCGCCCAGCGCTCGATGGCGCTCCCGGAGTTGACCTGACTGTCCAGGACCGGTCCGGAATGCTGGATGATGTCATTGACGTCGGTGATCTGGTTCTTGAAGTCACCGACGATCGCCTGGGTCGCGTCGACCAGCCGTTGCAGCGCCGGACCCAACCCGCCGACCGATTGTGCTGTCTCGTCGAGCAGCTGGGGGATCTTGTCCGCCGGCAACGCCGCAAGGCCCCGGTTGGCGGTGTCCAGCGCCGGCCCGATCTCACTGGGAACGCTGCCCTTCGCGATGGTTTGGCCGCCTGAGAAGTACTTGCCGGGGTTGCCGGTCGACACCAGGTCCAGATATTGCTCACCGACCGCCGAGACCGAATGGACGTTGGCCGTCGCATCGATCGGGATCTTGTAGTGGCTGTCGATGCTCATCGTGGCCCGGGCGCCCTGTTCGGTCGGCTCAACGTCGGTGACCTTGCCGATGGTGATGCCGCGGTAGGTCACGTTGGCCGTCGGGTACAGACCTCCCGATGCCGGCAGCTCGGCCTTGAGGTCGTACCGGCCGATGCCCACCAGGCTGGGAACCTGCAGGTAGTACAAGCCCAGCACGGAAATCGAGACCACGGTCAGGATGGCGAACGCGATCAGTTGGCGTCTGATGAAGGGAGTCAGCATTGGCCGCGCTCCGCTCTTTCCACCAGCGGTCCGCCGGGCGCGTCATTGGGGTTCGGCGTGTAGCGGACGTCGGGAATCATCGTTTCGGGGTCACGGCCGAACGACTGCTCGAGCGCGCGCAGGGCTCCGGACAACCCGGTGCCGGTGAGGAACGCGTTGTCGATGGAGCTGTAGGTCACGTCCAGCGTCAGCGACACGTTCTGGTAGTCGCCGCGGAATATCTTCGGAACCGTGTCGATGTCGTACGGCTGGGTGATGATCAGCTTCAGCGCGCCGATCAGGTACGGCGAGGCACGGCCGAGTTCACGCAGCGGGCATTGCAGCGACTGCAGGTTGGTGTGCAGGGGTCCGCGTGCTTCCGAGAGGTACTGGTCGGCGTACTTGGAGAGCTGGCCCACCGCGTCGACGGCATTGATCAGCAGGTTCTTGGTGTCGGCGAAATGTTTGATCAGCGGCGGGATGTCGGTCAGCACCCGGTCGATGACGTCGTTGCGTTGACCGACGTAGGACAGCAGCCGGTTGGTCGAGTCGATCGCGTGGGTGATGTCATCGCGTTGCTGGTTGAGCTGGTCGGTGAAGGTATCCAGCTTGCCGAGGAAAGCCCGGATCTGGTCGCCTCGCCCGTTGACGATGTTGTAGACCTCGTTCTGCAGCGCTTCCAAGTTGGGGATGCCGCCACCGTGCAAGATCATCGAGAGACTGGCCAGTGTCTGCTCAGTGGTCGGATACGCCGATGAGTTCTTCAGCGGAATGGTGTCGCCGTCCTTCAGTTGCTCGGACAACGGGTTCGGCGGCGAGAGCAGTTCCACGTGCTGAGAACCCAGCAGAGACGTCTGGCCGATCTTGGCGAGCGCGTTCTTCGGTAACTTGACGCTCTTTGACACCCCCAGCGTCAGGGTGGCGATCCAGTTCTTCAGGTTGATGGCCTTGATCGAGCCGACATAGACATCGGCGACCATCACCTTGCTGTTGCCGTTGATCGCCAGCGTGTCCGGCACCTGAACGTAGAGGGTGTAGGAACCCGACCCCCCGCCGGGACCGCCCGGAATCGCCACGTTGGAGATGCCACGCCAGCCGCACGAGCTTGCGACCAGCGCAATCGCCAGCAGCACCAGCGCCTGCCGGCTCTTTCGGCGGATCACCCGGATCACTGGCCACCCCCTGCCTCAGCGGGCAGCGGCGGGCCGCCGGCATTGGGTGCCGGCGCCGACACCGGCGCAGGCGTCGGTGCGACCGGCCCGGGGACCACCTCCGGCCCCGGTGGCGGCGGCTGGATCGGCACCGGGGCGTTCAAACCGTTGACCGGCAGCACCGGGACCTCGTTGTACGCGTTCGGATATCCCGGCGGAGTCTGCAGGTTCGACTGAACGGGCTCGATGTTGGGGCCACCCATCAGTTCGGACAGCGACTCGGGGGTCATCAGGCCCGCCGTGATCGGCCCGACCTGCTGGCCTTGCATCCCCGGGGCGACGATCCAGCCGGGTTGGGTGTTGCGGTGCGACGTCGGTGTATCGGGCACCCAGATCCCCGGGACGGTGGTGTCCTTGTACCCGTTGGGCGGCTGCAGCCGCGGCTCGGAGTACGCGATTTCCTTGGGCAGTGTCTCGGCGGTGCTGAACAAGTTCAAGCCGAACGGGAGGTAGTTGAACTTGATCGCATCGAGGATCGGCGACAGATACTGCGCGCAGAGTTCGGCGGACTCTTGATACCCGAGCCGGCTGCCGGCCTGGATCGAGCTGCAGATGAACTGCATCGGGTTCGAGAAGGTGATCGCCGGAATGGCGACTACGGAGCCGTGCGACGGGTGGTAGATCTGGTTGATGTTCGCTGCGGCGGTGGGCAGCACGTGCAGGGCAGTCTCTATCCCATTCAGCGAATCGGGCTGAAGCAGCGTGTTGGTCAGTTCGGCAAGGTTGTTGACGTCGTGCGTCAGCACCCCGCGGTTCTGGTTCAGCCAGGGGCGAATCGTGGTGAGCAGTCCGTCGAGCTGCTGCACCGCGTTGGCGACGTCGGTGTCGGAGTGCGCGAGCCGCGTGCTGAAGTCCGCGAGGTTTTGGTTCAGCGCGAGGAACTGTTGGTCGTCCTGGTGTAGCGCGTTGACGAACAGCGCCAGGCTGCGGACCACCGCGAAGAAGTCGCCGCGGCCCTGGTTCAGCGCGGTCAACGCCTGCGACAGGCTGTTCAGCGTCGTGTTGATCTGCTTGCCCTTGCCCGCCAGCCCGTCGGCGAACGACTCGATTACCTCACCGAACGGACCCTTGGGCTGCTCGGGGGTGGGGCCCAGCTTGGAGATGATGTTGGTGATGCTGTTGCGCAGCTGGTCCCACTCGACCGGAACTTGGGTGCGTTCTTCAGGGATCACCGCGTTGTCGGCCATCACCGGGCCACCCTTGTAGGGCGGCTCCAACTGGATGGCCCGCGAGGCCACCAGCGTCGGGTTGAGGATCACCGCGGAGGCGTTGGCGGGAACCTTGTATTTGTTCAGGTAGTGGAGGGTGACCTTCATCTTGTCGCCCACCGGCTCGATCTTGTCGATCGTGCCCACCCGCAAGCCCATGATCTGGACCTTGTCCCCCGCATACAGCGCGTTCGCCGCCGGGAAGTAGGCGACCACGGTGTTGTTCGTCAGCTTCTGATACAGCCGGATGCCGACGTACCCGACGACCAGGGCCAGGATCACGGCCAGCGACCCGATGATCACCGACGTGCGGGACAGCCTCGGCAGCCGCAGGTTGCGGATGTCAAAGATGGTGCTCAATTCTGGCTACCTCCCGTCACGCCACTCCCCCCTGCTCCGCCCGGATTGATGAACGGGGCCGGCAGCTGCGGCCCAGGCCCGGGCGGAGCGGGCGGACCCGGCGGGAACCCCGGCGGCAGCGAGAACGGTGCCGGTGGCACCGGCTCGCGGCGCGCGCCGGGAGGTGCGTCGGGCAGCGGCACGGGTGTGCCCGGAGCGTTCGGCGGCGGGGCACCCGGAAGCGCGGCGCCGGGGACACCCGGCGTGGGCGGCAAACCGTTGGGGTCCGGCGGCGAAATCTGAACGTCGATCGGCGCGGGGAAGGCGGGGCCGCCGAACGGACCGACCGTCGCGCCCGCGCAGGGCAGCGGATTCCAGGGCCGCGGCAGCCCGCCGTCCCCGATGGTGACGTTGCCATTGGGATTCGCCGGGGCGTAGGAGCATGGCGACCCGGGCGGGACCGCCGGTCCCGGATGGTCCGGGGTGCCCTCCAGCACATTCGGCGCCGGTGGCGGTGCACCGTTGGGGAAGCGGGTGCCATTCGGGTCGGGCCAGCGGTATGCCGGCAGCGCGGCACCGCGCCAGAAGTTCTCGGGGTCGAGGCCACGCCGCTGGAACGCGGCATCGATGAACGGCTGCACGATCTGGCCCTGGGCCAGGTTGTGCAGGACCACCTTGAAGTACGGTCCCGACGCGATGGCCTCGTTCAACGACGGCAGGAAGCCGCCGACCTCGGTGAGCCCCTTGGCCAAGTCATCTTTGCGCTGCACCAAGATGTCGCTGACCGTGCGCAATTGCTCGAGAACGTGGTTCAGGTTCGGGTTGTCGTTGATCAGCCACTTGACCTGTTGCGAGAACGCGGCGACGTTGCTCAGTAACGCGTCGATGGCTTGGCCACGCTCGTTGAAGGCGGCGATCAGCGTCTTCGCGTTGACCAACAGCCGGTCGAACTGCTGGCTGCGGTCACCCAGGATGCCGGCCACCTGGTTGGCCTGGGCGAGCAGGTGCGTGATCTGCTCGTCGCGCTTGCCGATCGTGTCGGAGAACTTCGCCACGCCGTCCAGGGCTGCGCTCAGGTGGGGGTAGGTCTGATCGACTGTCTCCGACAACACGTGCAGCGACTGCTTGACCGTGTCGATGTTCCAGCCCTGGGCCGCTTTGGTGACGTCGAAGAAGGCGTCGTAGATCTGATAGGGAGTGGTGCTTTGGCCCAGCGGCAATGTGGCTCCGGGGCGTAGCTGCTGATTGCCCCGCGCCTCGATCTCGAGGACCTTCTTACCCAGGATGGTGTCGGTCCGGATCGCGAGCCGGCTCTCGGTGCCGATGCTGTTGGTGCCGAGGGAGAACTTGATCACGATGCGGTCGCCGTCGATCTCCAGGCCCTCCACCTTTCCGACGTCCATGCCGGCGATGCGCACCTTGTCGCCCTTGCTGAGGCCGCCGGAGTCGGTGAACTGCCCGTAATAGCTGGGCTTGGCGAAGATCATCGGAACACTGGTGAAGCTTTGACCCACGCCGATGACGAGCAGCATCACCAGGATGCCCATCAGTCCGATGCGCAGCCGATTCGGAGGTTCCAGCGTTCTCATTGCGGCGAGCACCTACCCGACGGCTGGTTGAAGAGCCGGACCGTGCGGACGGGGCCGCCGGCCTGCAACCCGTTGATCTTGAGTGAGATGTCGCAGGCGTAGAAGCTGACGAAGTCTCCGTAGGAACCGATGTTCCGCCCGATCAGGTTCAGCGCGGTGGGCACCTTTTTCAGGAAGTCGTTCAGCTGATCTTGCTGATCGATGAGCGGCTGCTGAACCGCGTCCAGATAGTTCAGGGTTTTATGCAGCAGGCCGCGGTCTTCGGCCAGCAAATCGGCCACCGTTCCGGCGGCATTGCTGATGTTCGCGGTACCGGCCGCCAGCGGGTCGGCGTGATTCTTCAGCCCGGTGATCAGCACCTCGAGGTTGTTGATGGTCTGATCGAATTGCTGGCGGTGCCGAACCGTGGTGTCCAGGACGATGTTCAGGTTCTTGACCACCTCGCCGATCGCCTGGTCACGCTGGCCGAGCTGTGAGGTCAGCTGCGCGGTGTGGTCGAGGATGTCGTTGATGGTGCCGCCCTGACCCTGGAACACGGTGACGAGGGCGGTCGCGATGGTGTTGACCTTCTCGGGGTCCAGCGCCCGAAACAGCGGTTTGAAACCACCGATCAGCGCGTCGAGGTCCAGCGCCGGCGATGTCCGCGCCAGCGGAATGAACCCACCCGCCGGCATCACCTTGTCGTAGCCTTCGCCCTCACCGCGCTTGAGCTCCAGGTAGCGGTTGCCGATCAGGTCGAGGTAACGGATCTGCGCGGTCGTCGACTGATACAGCGGTATCGACCGATCGACGTTGAAGTCCACCCGCACCCGGGTGCCGTTGTCGATCAGGTGCACCGAGTCGACCTTGCCGATCTCCACCCCCGACGCCCGGACGAACTGGCCCGCCCGCAGCCCGCTGATGTTGCTGAATTCCGCAGAGTAGCCAGTGGTCCGGTCGAATCGGAGCTGACCGAAAACCACGAAGATCATGACAGTGAACAGCAGCAGCACCACGGAGAAGATGCTGAGTCGGATGATGGTCCCGGTGATTTTCATGGGTTGATCGTGTTATCCCCCACCTGACGGCCCCACACATACTCGATGGCGTAGGGCGAACCGGTGTCCAGGTGGTTGTACGGCGCAATGCTGTTGCCGGTGTCCATCACCAGCTCCGGCGCCGGCCATAGATCGTGCGTGATGTGCTGCCAGCAACCCGGCGCTCCCCCCGGTCCGCCGCGAGCGTTCACCCGGGGCAGATTCTCCGGATAGATATAGGGATTCGGTGCCCCACCGATCACTCCGGCCAGCCCGCCGACCAGCGAGGCTATCGCGGCGACCGCAGCGACCGGGTTGAGGAATAGGCCCAACCCCGACATCAGCTCGGTATGGGTGTTGAGCGAGTAGCCGTTGCCGCCGAGGAACTCTCGGGCTTTGGGTTCGATGTCGTGGTAGTTACGCACCGTGCAGAACAGCTCCGGGCTGTAGGTGTCCAGCAGCTGCGAAGTGGGGACCAGGTCCTCCGACCCGCGCGCCAGATACGGCCCGCCCCGCTTGAAGATGTCGGCGCCGGTGTTGCCGAATCCGGCCGCCGACAACAGCGCCTGGTCCAAATCCTTCTGCTGTGCGTTGATGGTGCGCGACGTGACCACCGCGTTGTTGAGGAAGTCCAACAAATCTGGGGCAGCGTTCGCGTAGGTGTCACCGAGGCCCGCCAACTGCTGGATGTCGTGGCGGGCCTGCGGCATCTGCGGGTTGACGTCGTCGAGGATCGCGTTGCCGTTGACGATCGATTGCCCGAACCTGTCGCCCAGGCCGGTCAGCGACTGGGCTGCCGCGCTCAGCGTCAGGTTCAGCTTGACCGGGTCCACCTTCTCCGAGATGGAGGTGATGGTCTGGAACAGCGTGTTGATCTCGGTGGTGACCGCCGTCGCGTCAATCGTGGTGGACGGATTGAGGTGTCCCCTGGCGATGCTGTTCCCGTTGGCGTCTTTGGGTGTGGTCAACGAGACGTATTTACCGCCGAAGACCGTGGTCGCCTTGATCTGGGCATCGACGTTCTGCGGAATCAGCGCGAGATACCTCGGGTACACGTCCAGAGTGAACTTGGCCGCCGGCTTGCCGTCACGCATGGTCTCCGTGATGTTGCCGACCAAGCCGATCTGCACCCCGTTGTAGGTCACTTTCGAGCCCGGATCCATCACCAGACCGGCCCGATCGGCATACATGGTCAACTTGGTCTTGGGTGTGAAATTCCCCCGGAACTGCCCATACACCAAGTAAAAAACCACCGCAGCTATCACCAGCATCCCCACGGCTGCCAGCTTGTACGGGGGGTTCCGTGGCGCGTTGAGCTTTGCGGGTGTCGTCATGGCGGTTACACCGTGAGCGCGAAGTTGGGATTGACGCCGTACAGCGCCAACGCGGCGGACAACACGACAACCTGCACCGAGACCAGCGAGAACCGCATCGATCGGCCGACGGCCTCACCGACGCCGACGGGTCCGCCACCGGCGTTGTACCCGTAGTAGCAGTGGGTGACCATCACGACGAGCGTGATGATGATGGCCTCCAGGAACGACCAGAACACGTCGTCGGGTCGCAGGAACGTCCGGAAGTAGTGATCGTAGGTGCCGTGCGACTGCCCATAGAGCACCGTCGTGGTGATCTGCGGGGACAGAAACGACATGATGATCGCCAGGGCGTAGAGCGGAATGATCACGACCATTCCGGCGATGATCCGGGTGCTTGCCAAGAACGAGATCGACTTGATGCCCATCACTTCCAGGGCGTCGATCTCTTCGCTGATCCGCATGGCCCCCAGCTCGGCGGTGGCGCCGGCGCCGACCGTGGCCGCCATGGAGATCCCGGTGACGACCGGGGCCGCGATGCGCACGTTGATCAGTGCGGCGAAGAATCCGGTGAACGCCTCGACACCGATGTTTCCCAGCGACGCGAAACCTTGGATGGCGACCAGGGAGCTGCCGGACAGTGTTACGAAACCGACGATGGCGACGGTCCCACCCACGACGGCCATGGCACCGGTGCCCATGCCGATCTGCGCGATCAGCCGCAGCGTCTCCTTGCGGTATCGGCTCAGCGCATGCGGGATGTTCCCGATGGCTTGCAACGCGAACCAGGTCATCTGGCCGGCGGTGTCGAGCCCGCGCCCGGCGGCACCGCCATACCGATTCAGGTTGGCGGCGGCCCGCGGGAAGCGGGAGCGAAGGACCGCGGCGGTCGACATGTCAGTGCCCCGTTCCGAATCGAACACCGATGGTGGTCAGCACCACGTTGACCGCGTAGAGCGCGACGACGCACAGGACCACGGTCTCGTTGACCGCGGTGCCCAGACCTTTGGAGCCGCCGCGCACGGTCAGCCCGCGGAAGCAGCCGACCAGCCCGGCGATCAGTCCGAATATCGCGGCTTTGACGGTCGCGATGACGACCTCGGGCAGGCCGGTGATCGTGGTCAGGGTCGCCAGGTACGCGCCGCCCGACACGTTCTGCAGGTAGACACCGAAGAGGTAGCCGCCGACCAGGCCGACGGTGATGACCAGGCCGTTGAGCAGCGTGGCGACCAGCGTCGCGGCGATCACCCGGGGCACCACCAGCCGGTGGATCGGGTCGATGCCGAGCACCTCCATCGCGTCGATCTCCTCGCGGATGGTGCGAGCGCCCAAGTCGGCGCAGATCGCGGTCGATCCGGCGCCGGCCACCACCAGCACCGTGGTCAAGGGGCCGAGCTGAGTGACGGCGCCGATGGCGGCGCCCGCGCCGGACAGGTCGGCGGCACCGAACTGGGCCAGCAGAACGTTGAGGGTGAAGATCAGCAGCACGGTCAGCGGGATCGAGACCATGATGGTCGGCAGGAATGCGACCCGCATGATGAACCAGCACTGCAGGATGAACTCGCGCCATTGAAATGGCCAGTGGAACAACGCTTTTCCGGTCAGCACGCACATCCGGAAGAACCCGCCGATGAGGGTAAGCGGTGTCCGCAACTGGTCGCGGAAGTAACCGACCAGGTGCGGACGTGAATCCGTCGTCACCACTTCCCCCCTTGCCCCAAGTGTGTGATCATCGGCTCCCTACCGGCAAGTAGTAACGGAGACCACAGGAATGTACCCGATGGCCGAAACCGTGTGAACCGCATCCGCACAATTAACCCCTCATCAACAGCCGGCAAACGTTAGAGATACCGTCGGTGCTCCTTTCATGTGTTAAAAGCTATTGACACATAACGGTTTTCAGGATATGGAGACTCCGTAGCGCAAACGTAATTCAGTTTTGAGAACCTTTCCCGCGGGGTTGCGGGGCAACGCGTCGACGATCTCGAGCGCCTTGGGGTGCTTGTAGCGCGCGAGTCGCTCGGCAAGGAACTCAACCAGGTGTTCGAACCGCAGCCCCTCGTCCGTTACAGCGGCGACCGCGATCGGCACCTCGCCCCACTTTTCGTGGGAGCGGCCGATGACGGCGACCTCGACAATGGCGGGATGGTCGGCGAGCACGTTCTCCACCTCGGCGCAGTAAATGTTCTCGCCGCCCGAGATGATCATGTCCTTCTTGCGATCCACCACCCAGACGTAGCCGTCCTCGTCCATCCGAACGAGGTCTCCGGAGTGGAACCAGCCGCCCGCGAATGCCTCCGCGGTGGCCTCCGGATTGTTCCAGTAGCCGCTCATCAATGTCGGTGCGCGATAGACGATTTCGCCTACCTCGCCGATGGGCACGTCGTTCATGTCCTCGTCGACCACGCGGGCGGCGACGGTTGGAATCACCTTGCCGACGGACCCGCGCTTGCGGATCGCGTCGTCGCCAAGGAGCATGCAGGTGACCGGCGACATCTCCGTTTGGCCGAACGCGGCGAGTATCTGGGTTCCGGGAAAAACCGCCGACATCTCCCGCAGCAGCGCGTCCGGCGCCGGGGCGGCCCCCCACGACATCACCCGCAACTTGAGGTCACGGGGTCGTGCCTGTTGCTCGGCGCAGACCGCCTGCCACTGCGCCGGCACCAGGAAGATGCCGGTGACCTTCTCGGCGGCCAGCACGTCGAGCAGCTGCCCGGGTTCGAACGCGCCGAGCGGATAGATCACCGTGGGCACGCCGAGCAGCAACCCGGTCAGGATGTTGCCGATTCCGGCGATGTGGAAAAGCGGCACACCGATGAAGCCGACGTCGTTGTTGATGTCGGCGCCGGTGGTGTAGAGCCCGGTCATAGTTTGGCCGGTCAGATTGGTGTGGGTCAGCACGGCGCCCTTGGGGCGGCCCGTGGTGCCCGAGGTGTACATGATCAAGGCGGGCGCATCGTTGGGGATGTCCACCGGCTCTGGCGGATTGCCGGGCTCGTTGATCATGTCTTCGTAGCTAAGCATTTCGTGCACGGATGAGCCGGCGGATGCACCGCCGGCCACGATGATCGTCTCCAGCAGCGGCTGGACGTTGCGGACGCCGGTGGCTACCGGAGCCAGCACCGCTTCGGTGATCATGACGTGCGCTTCGCAGTCCTCGACCAGGAAGGCGATTTCGGCTGCGGTGAGCCGGAAGTTGAGTGGGACCGCGATCGCCCCGATCATGTTGGCCGCCAGCACCGATTCGACGAACTCGGGCCGGTTGAGCATCAGGATCATGACGCGGTCCCCGAAGCCGACCCCTCGGCGGCTCAACGCATCGGCCAGCGCCGAAACCCGACGCAGCAGGTCGGCCCAGGTCACTGTGCGACCCAAGTACCGCAGCGCCGTAGCCCCAGGTTGCATCAGCGCGTGCCGCTCGAGCTGGTTAACCCAGTTCTGCCGGCGAGCGAGATACGGTTGCTCAGCGACCTGTGTCAGATGGCTGGCCAGTTGCGCGGTCAATTAACTCTTCCCTTCACTCCCGCACCGCTTGCGCCAGGTTGATATTTGATAAAACATGGTGTTGTCTGGGTCACACTATGGCCTCAGTGGCACGAAAGACAAGCCCCTAAAAGTCCTGGCAGCCCATGTGAACGCACCGATATCTGCGCGACCGCGTAGCCGGCGACCACTGCGCCGGGCGCAGTTGTCCGACGAGGTGGCGGGCCACCTACGGGCGGCGATCATGTCCGGGAAATTGCGCCCGGGGACCTACATCCGCCTTGACGAGACCGCGGCCGAACTCGGGGTCAGCATCACGCCGGTGCGCGAGGCCCTGCTGAAGCTGCGCGGCGAGGGCATGGTGCAGCTGGAGCCGCACCGCGGGCATTTCGTTTTGCCGTTGACCCGGCAGGACGTCAACGACATTTTCTGGTTGCAGGCAACGATCGCGCGGGAACTGGCCGCGTCGGCCACCGACCACATCACCGACGTCGAGATCGGGGAGCTCGACCACATCATCGATGCCCTGGCGGCGGCCGTCGGATCCGGCCCTGGATCCGGCAATGCCGAAACCATCGCGACGCTCGAATTCGCTTTTCATCGCGTCTTCAACCAGGCAAGCGGGCGGATCAAGTTGGCGTGGTTCCTATTGAATGCGGCGCGCTACATGCCGGCGCTGATTTACGCCGCCGACCCGCAGTGGGGCGAGGCGGCGGTCGATCACCACCGGCAGTTGGTCGCCGCGCTGCGCCGACGCGACACTGCCGCCGTCGTCGAGCACACCGTCTGGCAATTCACCGACGCGGCGCGCCGGTTGACGGACATGCTGGACGAGGCCGGGATCTTCGGCTGAGGCCGCCTAGCTGGCGGCCAACTCCTCGGCGCGCTTCTTCAGGCTTTCAGCGAGGCTCTCGAGCACGTTGTTCAGCAGCATCTTCACCATCGGCGCGGGCACCGGCAGCGTGGACTCGACGTCGATGTCCACCGTCAGCAAGCACGTCGGTCCGGTCTCCACCACGCTGAACAATTGCTCCTGCTTGGCAAACAGGTCACCTTGCTGCATGACGGTCTGAATCTGGTTCTCGCCCGGGTAGTACACCGCCTGGATGTAGGTGCCCGGCATGCCGTTAATTTCAGTGTCGAGCCGCAGCTGGCTGGGGCGCCCGTCGTCGTAGCGGGCGAGCACCCATACGCCTTTGATCGGCTCATTCCAGTGCGGGTACGCCTCGAAGTCGGCCACGATGGCCAGGATCGATGCGGCGTCCGCACCGACCTCCACCGTCTTGCTCAGAGCTGGCATCCGCGAAGCATATCCGGGCTTGCGACGGACTCCGAAAGCGCGCAAAGGCTCATTGATCGACGCAGGCCGTCGACAGCAGCGACCGGATTGCATCGGGAATCAGGACCGGCTTGCGGCTGGTCCGATCGACATAGACATGCACCCAATGCCCCAGCGCGGTGATCGGCTGCGCCTCTTCCCGGAACACGCCGAGCCGATAGGTGACGCTGCTGCGCCCCAGCCGGGTCACTGCCAGTCCCACCAGAAGGCTCTCCGGAAAATGCAGTTCGGAAAAGTACCGACAACCCGACTCGGCGACGATGCCGAGCGCAGGCGTACCGAGCGGGTCGACCCCGGTGGTGGTGTTGATCCACGCGTTGATCGCGGTGTCGAACAGCTGGTAGTAGATCGCGTTGTTGAGGTGGCCGAACATGTCGTTGTCGGCCCAGCGGGTTCCGACCGGCCACAGCACCGGGAAGTCGTTGCTGGTGAGGCTATCTGGTGCGGGCGGCACCACGGGAGCTGAGACCATGGCTGTATTCCAACATAATTCAGCACATCGGCTACCTCGGGTGCAGCGGTGCTACCGGTTCCACTGGTACGTCGGGCAGGCGGTGGCTTTCGATATAGTCCCAAAGGATCTGGTAGCCGAGTCCGGGTGCCAGCGGTAGATCAACGAATCCATCCTGGCTGAGCGGGTCACACGGCGCCTCGAGATAGGGCGGGGCGCTGTCGTAACGAACTCCCGGCCCGAGCAGGCCCCGCTCGTAGTATTCGCAGACGTCGTCGCTCGTTGCGCCGAGGACTTGCAGGTTGCCAAAGCCGCTCATGTGGAGCTCGCACCGCAGGCCGACCGCCTCGCACATTCCGGCTAACTTCATGACCCCGGTGATGCCTCCGCGCAACACGTCGATGCGGCTGATGTCGGATGCGTTGCGCAGGATCCAGTCTGCCCGTGTATAAATGCCACCTTCCGCGATCTTAGGTGAACAGATCGGGATATCCAGTGCGCGAGCCAGTTTCACGTACGATCCCACTCCGTACTCGGGCATTGGGTGCTCGTACCAGTAGAAGCCCAACCATTCCAGCTCCCGGCCGACTCGCAGCGCATCGGAGTAGGTGCGGTAGGTGCCCCACGGGTCGAACATCAGCACCATCTCGTCGCCGACTGCCGAGCGAACTGCCCGGCACACTTCAATGTCCCAGTCCACGTAGGACGGTCGCGGCAACGCGGGTTGGCGTGTCGCCGGATCCCAATAGTGATGCGGATGAATCTTGTAGGCCCGGTAGCCCTGACGCTGGCACTCGGCGGCATGGGACGCATACTCGTCAGGGCTTCCTAGATTGTTGAAACTGCTCGCATCGGCCTTGACCCGCTCGCGAGCGCCGCCCAGCAGTTTGTGCACCGGCAGCCCGGCCGTTCCGCCAGCCAAATCCCACAGGGCCAGATCGGTGACGCTGCATACGTTCTCAGGAAGCTTCGCGGCCCACAGCTGTCGCCAGATCTCTGCCCGGTCAAGCGGATCGTGGCCGGCAAGAAGCGGACTTAGGAATTGCACTATCAGCGCTCGGTCTGCGGGGAGCAGGCCGTCCTGGTCTCCGTGGAAATGGCCGCCGAAGTAGTAACCCTCAGCCCCCTCGTCGGTGAGCACTTTGGTCACCGTCTGCACTACACGGTAGTCGGTAGTCAACTGGCCGAACGATATTCGATCAACGAACGTCTCAAACGGTATGACCTCGAAGCCGACGATCTTCACAACAGCAGATTGTTCCGCTGGCTCGCACGCTCACAGTAGAGGCAAAGGTCCTACGTCGCGGTCGCGAATGCGTTGGCAAGAGCGTGCCCTTGCAGGCTGAACAGCCGCTCGGAAACAAACCAGTCGGGCAACAGCGAGTCGAATCCGTGGCACGTGCGTGCAAACACGTGCAGCTCGGCGGAGACGCCGGAGTGCAGCAGGCGCAGCGCGTAGTCGACAGCCTCGTCACGGAAGGGATCGATCTCGGCGCAGGTGATCAAAGCCGGCGCGAGACCCTCTGCCCGGTCTCGCCGTGCGGGCACGGCATCCGGCGACCCGGACTCGGTGCCGAGGTAGTGACGCCACATCAGCTCCGCAGCCTCGCCGTCGAAAGCGGGGCTGGTGCGGAACTCAGTCTTCGACGCGGTCGCACGGTCGTTGAGCACCGGCTGATGCAAAAGTTGGAACACGACCGGCGGCAGCGACCCTTCGGCGGCTCGGTGCGCCATGCATGCGGCCAGGGCAGCCCCGGCGCTGCTGCCCGCGACCGCCAGCCGCCCGGCGTCGACGCCCAGTCCAGTCGCGTCGGCGGCCACCCAATTCAGCACTGCGGCAGCGTCGCCGAGCGCGGCCGGATAGGGGTGTTCCGGCGCCAGCCGGTAGTCGACGGAAACCACCGTGCAGCGGGCGCGCCGCGCCAGCTCCAGGCACTGCCGGTGATCGGTGTCGAGGTTACCCAACGCGAATCCGCCTGCGTGGCAGTAGACGACGGCAGGCGCCGGTGAACCGCCGCCACGATAGATCCGAACGGGTATGCCGCCGGATTCGGATATCACGGTGTCCTCTTTGACGTCTACCCCCGACGTGTCCGTGTGCTCGGCGGTTTCCCGACGACGCTCGTTGAAGGGCCCCCGACTGGCCTGAATCGATTCGACCGAAAAGTCCGTTCGCGTCGTCGCCACGGCGCGCAGAACGGGATCGAGCCGCGCGGCGCCGTCGAGTTCCGTCATCGACCGCGCCTGGCCGAGACGGCAGACGCGGCTTTGGCCGGCACGCCCGAGAAGCTGAAGTCAGCGGGTTTGAACCTGCGCGTCATTCCCCAGAAGCTACGCGCGCTGCGTGGCCACTGCGTGACCACGCGCCCGTTCGCCGCGCGAAAGTAGTTGCTGCACTGCGTGGTCCACACGGTGCCGGTCATCCACCGGTCGATCTTGGTGATAAACTCGGCCAGCGCGGCGGGCCGCACGGCGACGTACGTCCTGCCTTTGCGCCGCATGTACTTCAACGCCCGCACGATGTAGCGCGCCTGCGCCTCGAGCATGAAGATCACGCTGTTGGAGCCGACGTTCGTGTTCGGCCCGTAGAGCATGAAGAGGTTCGGGAATCCGGGCACCGCCATGCCGAGATATGCCTGTGCGCCGTCTTGCCAGACCTCGCGCAGCGTCGTCCCGTGCTCCCCGGTGACGTCGAGCTGCCCCAGGTAGTCGGCCGCCGCGTAGCCGGTGGCGCACACCACGACGTCGACGTCGAGCTCGGTACCGTCCTCGGTGACCAGGGATCTGGCCCTCAGGTATCGCGCCGGGCTGGCCACCACCTCGACATTGGGCCGGGTCAGCGCCGGCAGGTAGTCCGACGAGAACACCAGTCGCTTACATCCCATCGGATGATCCGGCGTCAGCTTGCGGCGCAATTCCTCATCGCCAACGTTCTTTTCGAGCATGTTCAGCGCGATCGCGGTGAAATCCTGGGTCTTCTCGCTGCCGTGCTCGATCACCGAGATGTTGGCTTCACTGCGCAGCCACAGCCGGGTCCGGTACAGCCTCTTGGCGAACGGGATGCGGGCAAAGGCCCAATGCTCCCTTGGCGTGTAGTGCCGGTCCGGCTTGGGCAGTATCCAGGTCGGTGACCGTTGCACCGAATAAACTTTCCCGGCGACCTTGGCCAGTTCGGGAATCAACTGCGACGCCGTCGATCCGGTCCCCAGCACGGCAACCCGCGCACCGTCGAGCTGCACCGAGTGGTCCCACCGCGACGAGTGCATCACCGTTCCGGTGAATGGCTCCTGTTCGACAAGGTCGGGAAACACCGGCCGGGTGAACAGGCCGACGGCGGACACGACGACATTGAAACGGTGTTCTTCACCGGCCGAGGTGGTCAGGCACCACCGTTGCGTATCGCTTTCCCAACGGGCGGAGCCGATTTCGGTGTGCAGCTGCAGGTGCGCCCGCAGTCCGTACTTGTCGGCACACCGCTCGAAGTAGGCGAGGATCTCCGGCTGGGGTGACCACAGCCGCGACCAGTGCGAGTTCAAGTCGAACGAGTAGGAGTAGAGATGCGACTTTACGTCGCACGCCAGCCCGGGATACGTGTTGATCCGCCAGGTGCCGCCGACGCCGTCTTCCCGATCGAAGATGGCGAAGTCACGAAACCCCGCACGCGCCAGCAACATTCCTAGCGCTAGGCCGCCCGGGCCGGCGCCGATGATACCGACCGACAGACTTGTGCTCATCGGATCTGCAGGCATTGCCCACCATCGACGACCAGTTCCGACCCGGTGATGAACGACGCCTCCTCCGAGACCAAGAAAGCCACGGCGTCGGCCACCTCGCCAGGCTGGCCAATTCGGCCAAAGCTCGACACCGCGGCCAGCCGCGCCTGGGTGGCGTCATCCAACATCGGGGTGGCGATCGGTCCGGGGAAGACCGCGTTGACCCGGATGCGGAGCGGTGCCAATTCCGCCGCCGCCGTTTGGGTCAGGCCCCGAAGCGCCCACTTCGACGAGCCGTACGCGCAGTGTTGCGGGAAGGGGCGGATCGCTCCCGTGCTGCAGATGTTGACGATGACCGCGTGCTCTGCCTCGCGTAGCCGGCCCAGCGCCGCCCGCATGCCCAGGAACGGGCCCAGACAGTTGATCCGCCAGGCACTTTCGAAGTCCTCAATGGTCTCCTCGGGCAGGGCGGCGCGGTGCAGCATCCCGGCCGCATTGACCAGAGTCGTCAGCGACCCGAATCGGTCGACGACCCGGTCGACGGCCGCTTCCCATTGTGGCGCGGAAGTGACATCGAGCTCGATCGCGATCACTTCGTCGTCGCTCAATTCGTCGACCATCGCCGACAGTTCTGCGCCACGGCGATCGCAGGCGCCCACGCAATAGGCCGCTGCGCGAAGCCGTTTAGCGATGGCCCAGCCCTGACCGCCGGCGGCTCCGGTCACCAACGCGACACGTCGAGATGTCATGGACCCTCCGGGCTGTCGGAAAGGCCACCGCTGGTGACGAATTGGCACCGCCGTCGCTGAAAGCGCCATTGCTCACCCTCGGTGACGACTTCGTCGTCATACAACGCCAGGCGCTGATGCAGGTCGGCGGCCCTGACGAACAGCACCTGCGATCGGGCGGTGGCAGTGTCGCCGCGGACATCGATTCGCGAGACGCCGGTCAAATGCAGCCCACGCGGCGCATCCAGGAGCATCTGGCGAATACCGTCATGGCCGTCGAAAGACCGCCCATAGACGAAGAATTGGGCACTCGCGGTGAATAGCTGCACACACTCTTCGATATCGCCCGCGTCAAGTGCCAACGCGTAGGCGGCAATCAGTTCGCGGATCGCGGCTGAGTCTGTCATTTTTCAGTTGCCTCGCGTAGGTGTTCCGCCGCTCCCCGCCGCAGCGCCTGCGATTCGGCCGCCAGCGTGATCATCTGAAAGCCCAGCTGCGCCATGGCACGGCCAGCCTTGCCCTCACTGGCGTGAATCGCGGCGACGATCCCGGCGTCGGCCGCCGCCCGTTGGATTCGCCCGATCGCCTCCAGCACCTCCGGATGCCTAAGTGCCCGCACGGCATCGGCGCCCAGTGAGAGCGCCAGATCAGCCGGGCCGACGTAGATTCCGGCCAGGCCGTCGACGGCACAGATGTCGCGGAGGTTGTCCAGCGCGGCGGCGGTTTCGATCATCGCGAACACGCTCACCCGGGACTCAAGCGCGGCGCTGTCGTAGCCCAGGCTGGCGCGCAGCGGGCCGAAGCTGCGCACCCCAGCGGGCGGATACCGGGTGGCCGCCACCGCCGCGGCGGCCTCGTCGGCCGTTTCGATCATCGCGATGATCACGGCGTCGGCGCCGGCGTCGAGCACTCGCCCGATCGGTGCCGCGTCGGCGTTGGGCAGTCGCACCGCGGTGGCGATGGGCACGTGTTCCAGCCGACGGAGTATGCCCGCGACGTCGGCATCGTCGAGGTAGCCGTGCTGAACATCGAAGCCGACGTAATCGTAACCGGCCCTGGCGAATTCTTCCGGGCCGATCGGTGTGGGACCGGTGATCCAGCCGCCCCATATCGGCGTCTCCCGGGTCAGGGCACGCTGCAGACTGCTCTCAGACATCAGCCGGCGATCGCGATCTTGACGCGTTCCGGGTCGGGCCGGCAGGCCAAGTCGAATGCGGCCTGCGCGTCGTCGACGCCGAAGGTGTGAGTGAGATATGTGCTGAGCAGCTCTGGATGATCGACGGCGAACTTGCCGGCCAGTTCCAATACTCGGCGCCGGTCAAGTGTCACACCGGATTTCAGCGTCAGGTTGTTGCGCAACATCAGGCGCATGCTGATCGGATAGGCCTCGTCGTCGGCGACGCCGAAGTACAACACGGTGCCGCCGAACGCAGTGGCCTCGATCGCGTGCCCCAGGGTGGCCACCTGATGACCGACGGCCTCGATGACCACGTCGGCGCGGTCGGCGGCGGCCAGCTGGCTCACCCAGCGGTCGCTGGTGGCACGCACCGCGTTGTCGACTCCGAATGCCGTTGCGAGGCTGCGGCGGTCGACGGGATCGACCCCGGTGACGAGCCGGGCGCCGGCCGCCTTGGCCACGTAGGAGAACAGCAGCCCGATCGAGCCCTGGCCGATGATCGCGACGTGACGGCCGGCCAGGTCCGGCAATTGCCCGCAGGCGTAGAGGACACACGCCAGCGGTTGCAGGCCGACGGCCTGCGCGGGGGTGAGTCCCGGATCGTATGGCGCCAGCCCGTTGCCGTCGCTGATCACGTACTCCATCAGGCCGTCGAAACCGGAGGCCCAGCCCACTACGTGGTCACCCGTGCGGTGCTCGGGATGACGGCTGGCGATTACCTCGCCGGCGATCTCGTGGATCGGGAATCCGTCCTTCTCCGCGGCACTAACGCCGTCGTCGCCCGGCAGCCGGCCCTTGGCGCCACGAAAGGCCGGCATGTCGCTGCCGCAGACCCCGGCGGCCAAAAACCGCAGCAGCACTTGGCCATCGGCCAGGTCGTCGGGTGTCTTGTCGGCGATTGATGTGCGCTCAAACTGATAGGGGGCGATGATCCGGTAGGACCACACGTCAGACCTCCACCGGGATGTTGTTCCATCCCCACTGGAAACTGGATGGATGCCGGGTGGCGGCGTCGCCTTGGATCGCGAAGTCCGGCACCCTCCGTAGCCATTCCTGGACCAACACATCGATTTCCAGTCGGGCCAGGTGATAGCCGATGCAGAAGTGCTGGCCACGACCGAACGCCAGCACACGGCGGATGGGCCGGTCCCAGATGAACTCGTCGGGCTCGCGGGTACTCCCGCTCGTCGCGGTTGGCCGAAGCGAGCAGGGTGATGATCCGCTGGCCCGGCTCGATGGTCTGGTCGTGAATGGTGTACGGCCTCCGGGCTGTTCGGGCGAACCACTGGGCCGGCGCGCAATAGCGGATCATCTCCTCGCGCGCGATCGGGACGTTCGTGGCGGGGTCGGCGCACACCGCGGCCATCTGATCGGGGCGCTGGCTGAGCTCCCACAGCCCGTGGGCGACGATCTTGGGCACCGTCTCCGTTCCACCGATGAAGATGCACAGCATCTGGGTCGCGACCTCGGTGTCGGACAGCGCGCTGCCGTCGGGCAACCGGTAGCCCAGCAGGCCGTCGACAACCGGCAGCGCATCCCCGGATGCGTCGGCCCGGCGGCGCTCGACCACCGGTATGAGGTATTCGAGGTAGTTGGGCCGCGCTTGCGCGGTGTCGACGCCCTCGCCGGGCTCGGCCAGGCTGCCGGCGTTGACCGCGGCCAACACCTGCGGCGCGAGATCGTCTGGCAAGCCCAGTAATCCGCACACCATCGAAGCCGAAACGATGCCGCCGTACTCCTGAGTCAGGTCGAAGGAACCCTGCGGCAGCAGCGCATCGAGGCGCTCGTTGGCCAGCGTGCGGATTCTGGCTTCCAGTCCGGCGACCGATCTCGGACGCAACGGCTGGGAGTGCGCGCGACGGATCTCGGCGTACAAATCCGTGTCGAACACCGCGTGGAACGGCAGGGGGTGCAGCGGTGGGTCGTCGAGCGGCCCGTCGTTGTGCTGCGCCAGCACCGACGCCGGGGGCAACGTCCCTTCCGTCGCGACGAATGTCCCGTCGTTGACTTCCAGTACCTGCCAGATGTCTTCGAACCGGGACAGCGCGAAGGTGTCCCACGGCGGCATGTAGTACACCGGATGCTGATCCCGCAGAATGCGGTAGTACGGCAACGGGTTTGCCATCACCTCAGGATCGAAGGGGTCGTAGGAGAAGCTCATTGCAGCGGCGACGGCGGTAAGGCCTGCAGAATCGAGTCTTCCCAGCCGTCGCGCAGCGCGGGCGCCACGCTCATCCAGGTGACGATCTCGGCGGGCGGGCTGTCCTTCCACGACGGGTAGTGATTGGCGAAGCATTCCCACCCGCCATCGAGTGCCCAGTAGTGAATGACTTCGTTGAAGCGGAAGGTGGTGGTGAACGACCCCAGCCAGCGTTTGCCGGTGCGCTCCGACCATGGGACGTAGAGCCGCTCCAGCTCGCGGATGTAGTCGTCTTGGCGTCCCGGCTTGGTCTGCATGATCTCCTGGATCACCAGGGGCGCAGTGAAATTCGCCTCGTGCAACTGGGCAAGCGGTTTGTTGCTGGGCCCGGGGTACATGATGCGCCCCTCCCCCTTGGCGCCGGTGTCGGCCAGATACGCCGACCACTTGCCCGCCGCGGCTTCGTGGCTGCCGCCGCGCGCCTGCGCGGAACCGATCCTGGCGTAGTCGGCGAACTTGTCGATCTCCCAGATGATCGTCACCTGCGGCCAGTGCCCGTTGTACGGCGTTGATTCCCAGATCGCGAATAGCCGGGCTCCCAGCTCGGCCATCATGGGCTGATAGGTGTCGGTGAACACCTCAGTGAAACGGTCGCTGCGCCCGGATCCCAGGTCGATCGTCTCGTGCAGGTAGAGCAGCGTGTGGCCGTAGTACTTCTTCATGGGCTAGCCGAGCCGGACCAGTTCGAAGTCGGCGGGCGAACAAGCCGCCATGTCGTACAGCATCGTCTCGGTGGGATCGATCATGTCGCAACGAATCCCGGCCGCGGCTAGCGCGTGGCTCTTGAATGTCCTTGCGGCAGCACTAAGTACGTGCTGGACCGTAGCCATGCCGCGATTGACCGCTAGGGGCCACCCATCGCCCCACAGCGCGACTTCGGTCAACCGGTGGTTCAGGGCCTTGAGCACTGTCTCACGGATCCGGTCATCGGCGGCGAATACCTCGGCGCTGACCGCCAGGCTATGGGTCGCCGAGCCCATCCGATCGAACCCGGCATCCAGGTCCATTGCGCCCACCCCGAGGATCCGCAGCGGTCGGGAGTCGCCGCTCTGCGGCAGCAACACGGTCACTTCCCAACCGGCCATCACCCGGTCATACAGCCACCCCCCGGCCGCCTGCGCTGCGTCGGCGGCGCTGGCCGCAATGACGTCGAGCCGATAGCGCAAACACTCGCTGTCCGTGCGGGCCGTCCGGATGGACCGCACCCTGCTGCTCTCGCTGGTGTCGAAAGTTGGCGTGACCATTCAATCCGTTCCTCATCGCCACCTGTGATGGGCTGTGCAGGCGCATCACCGAGGGTGACGCAACCCACGGGACAGCGTGACACTTTTGCGGAAATTTGTAAAGGTGGCCCCGGCGGGTCAGGCGTCGCGGCGGGCCTTCACTTCAGCGAGAACTTCCTCGGTGTGTTGTCCGAGTTCCGGTGCCGCAGAACGCGGCGCCCAGGGTGTGCCGTGGAAATCCGCCGGTGTGGCCACCATCGCGACGCCGGATTCTCCGTCCGGCACATCCACGATGCCGCCCGCTGCGTGGAACTGCTCGTCGGCGACGACGTCCTCGAGGCTGTTGACCGGCGACCAGAAGAAATCGGGTTCCGTCGCGAAGACCTCCGCCCATTCGTCCAGCGAGCGGGTCGCGAAGATTGCGTCCAACCCGGCGATCAGCTCCACCCCGTTGATGAAGCGGGCGCGGGCGTCGCTGAATCGGGGGTCATCGAGCCACTCGGGACGGCCCACGACACGGCACAGCGGGGGCCAGTGCCGCTCGGCGTCGAGCCCGACGATCCAGAATCGCCGTCCATCGCCGGCGGCGTAGTTGTTCATGCACGGGTTGCCCATGGTCTCGCGTTGCCCGACCGCGATCGGTTGGCCGGTCAGCAGATAGGTGTTCAGGTCGAAGCTCACGGTGTAGGCGCCCTGCCGGTACAGCGAGGTGCTCACCAGCTGACCGGCTCCGGTGCGTTCACGGGCGAGCAGGGCCGCGCAAATGGCCGCCGCCAGCGTCATGCCGGCCGAGTGGTCACCCATGCCGCCGCGTTGAAACGGGGGTGTGTCGCCGGGCCGGGTGAGCAGGTGGGCCAGTCCGGCGCGGGACCAGAACGCCGCCACGTCGTAGGCGGCGCGGTCGGCGTCGGGCCCGGTTTCGCCGTACCCGGTGATCAGGCCGTAAACCAGCCGACCGTTGCGGGCGGACACCGACTCGAAGTCCAGCCCGAGGCGTCGCAACGCGCCAGGACGCACGTTGGTCACGAAAACGTCTGCGTCAGTGAGCAGTTCGAACGCGATACCCAGGTCGCCCTCGGTGGTCAGGTCCAAGACGATGCTGCGCTTGGAGCGGTTGTCCATTTCGAACGGCGGGTTGAGGCCGAGATCGCAGCCCAGCATCCGCCCGAACATGCGCCCCGGGTCACCCATCGGTGGCTCGATTTTGATGACGTCGGCTCCCCAGTCGGCCAGGATGCCGGCCGCAGCCGGTCCGGCCACCCAGACTCCGAGCTCAACGACTTTGATGCCTTCTACCGGTCCCGCCATGGGTTACTTCTACCTCACCGCTGCCCGCTGCGACATAGTGGTTGGCGTGGGTTATCGACCTCCGCGATCGGCCGGCTCGGCCGAGCCGGCTCACTGGCTGACCGACCGGGTCAACCTATGGGGCCAAAGTTGGGTGACCAACCTGGTCGGCTCAGGATTTCAGGCCTACGCCCGGCTGTTGCATCCTCGCGACGATCACCCGGGCGCACACACGTGGGCGGAGGTGGCCCGGGCCAACGGCCGCACCATGCACCCATCGGTCCAGTGGGACAGAATCCGTTCGCCGAATCCAGGCCAACAAGGCCGCAGTCAGCCCGGCGACCCGATCTGGGGACGGCTCAACACCTGGGCGCTCGAGGAACTGTGCGCCATCCTCGCCGGGCATACTGCGACCCCGCGGACGTGCTACTTCGCGGTTTGGCAGGGCTGCCGACTGGACTTAGAGCGCCCGATACTTACCCAATACCGCCTCGGCGCGCCGAAAGTACCGCCCAGGCCGGCGCCGCCCGAATGGCAACTCGACCTGAGCGGACCCACCTTCTCGCTACCCGGACGCACCGATTACTACCTGTCCGAAGGCCACGTCAGCGAGGCAGTACGGATCGGACGCTGGAACACCGAAAACTTCTCCTCAGCTCGGACGCCACAATTCTTTTGGCCTGCCGACCACGCCTGGTGCGTGGCCACCGATAACGGCGAAGGCTCAACCATTATCGGTGGTTCATCCGACCTAGTCGACCAGCTCTGCGCATCCGAAGACATCGAGGTTCTGCAGATCGCACCCGACGCGCCGCACGAAGATCAGCTAAATCTATAGCGCGACTATCCTGCTGTGATGCACGTCGTCAGCACAGTTCATGGTGATGAAACTGGTTGCCGCCGAGGCGTTTAGCCCGGTACATCGCGGCATCCGAAGCAGTGATCAGCTCCTTGAGAAATGACTCACGACCGCCGGGTGTGGTGTCATCGAGACGGGCGCAGGCGGTGCCGATGCTGGCGGTGACTCCCGCGTGTGACGCCGCGATTGCCCGGCACGTTCGGGCAGCCAACGCCTCAGAGTTGCAGGTCACCGAAGTGCCGGCCAAGAGGAATTCCTCACCACCACTTCGCGCCACCACAGCCTGGTTGTCGGCAGCTGCCAGCATCGCCTGAGCGACCTGGACCAGCGCGTGATCGCCCGCGGCGTGACCGCGATTGTCGTTGAGGGCTTTGAAATTGTCGAGATCAACGGATATCACCAGCAGATGCGAATCGGTGCCCCGGCGGGCCAGCATCATGCCCAATGCGTTGTGCTGAAATGCGCGCCGGTTGAGCAGGCCAGTCAACGGATCGCGATCGGCGCGTGACAGATCGCCCGCCAATGCCCGGACCAGGACTCGGATGGCCAGCGGTAAGGCGATGTTGACCTCAACCACGAGCCATAGATCCACACCTGCCAAAGCAGGGTGTCCGGATCTGGCCAGCAACACGGCCTCGTACAGAGCGACAGCGCTGGCCACCGCGAAGTTGTACAGCACGAATCCGGTCGTGTGAAAGAACGCGATGTATGCGCCGAAAGTCGCGAAGGCGATGCATCCGATCAGCGCGGCCAGCGGATTAGGGTGCGCCAGACATGCTAGGGCGACGGCGGTATTACACGTCAGAGCGAAAGCAACCGACTGCGCGCGGGTCGGCCAGCGCCATATCCAGAGCAACCCGCCCGCTACCCCACCGGCCGCGGCGACCCATGTCATGGCGACCGGAACCGTTCCGCGCGGACCATCTGAGCTTGCCAGCAGCGCGATGAGACACAACACCATCGAGGCCGCAATTGATGCCATCAGGACCCGAGTGGCACCGCTGATACCGCGCGCCGCCAGGTAACCGGACAGCCAGCCATGTTGATCGGCCCGCCACCACCGGCTGAACATCGCGGTCATGGTTGACTCCCTACCGGTACCGCCGACTATCGCCGCCGAGGTGCCCGCCCCGCCACCGACACCCCACCGTCGGAAATCTACGGCCCTCCGCCCTCATCCGAGTGGCGAATCGATAAAAGGTCCACCCGTCCGCGCTAGCGTGGAGGGGTGAAAGCGCCGCTGTATGCCGCGGTTTCTATCGCGATCGGGCGGGTACCGGTGCCGGCTCAGCTACGGAACAGTCGGCCCGGACGCCTACAAACCCCTTCCGCCACGCAGCAAGGTGAACGACAACTTCGAACATGCGGGGTGGACTTTTTGACGGGAGGTAAACGATGAGTTTGGTAGCAGGGCGCGGTCCGCTTAGTGCCGATCCCGCGGGACGGTTCTCGCCCCCGGTACCCGCTGACCTCAACATTGGGGTCTATATCGAGCCGCACCCCCGCCGCGTCCAGGCAGCCCGCAACGGGCACTTCGTGATTGACACCGAGTCCGCGCTGATGGTGCATCGGCAGGGCCACCCGCTGAGCTATGCGTTCCCAGTTGACGTGGTTGGCGGCCTGCCGGCCGAGCCGGTCGCGGAGGCGCCTGGATTCGTTCGGGTGCCGTGGGATGCCGTCGACGCCTGGTTCGAGGAAGGGCGCAAACTCGTGCACTACCCGCCGAACCCGTACCACCGCGTCGACTGCCGCCCGACCAGGCGCCGTCTAAGCGTGTCCATCAACGGCACCACTCTGGTGGACACCGACGACACCGTGATCCTCTTCGAGACCGCGCTCGAGCCTCGGCTTTACGTCGTCCCTTCGCACGTTCGCACCGATCTGCTGCGGCGATCGGAGACGACAAGCTACTGCAACTACAAGGGTGTTGCGACGTACTGGTCGATTGCCGAGGACGACCTCGTCTTCGACGACATCGCCTGGAGCTATGAAGATCCGCCACCGGAAACCCTGCCGATCAAAGGGTTCCTTAGTTTCGATGCCGATCGCATCGACGTCGTTGCCGAGCTGCCGCAGTCGCTCCGTTGATATCGCGAAACTGCCACTGACAAAGCAATTTCGTCACTCGGGCCACAGAGCACCATCCGCCGGGCATCAGGCGAATCGCACATGCGATATCGCATGTGCTATCACATTCACGAACCGTCTATAGGTCGGTCGCCAGCACCACCGCCATCACCATGCACGGTGCGGCGCTTGCACTTTCGCGGGCTCTCTCAGCTGGCCTTGCTCGCCAGCCCGACGATTATCAGCATGAACAGCACCCCGCCGATTGTGCATGCCAATGTCACAGCAGTGCGATGTCCGGTGTGTGCTCTCGGCAGGATGTCGGCGCTCGCCAAATACATCAGGAAACCCGCGAAGAAACCTAGACACACATCGAGTAGGCGATGGGGAATCGTCACGGCCAGCGTGAGAGCGGCACCGGCAACCGGCGCGACAGCGTCAGCGCCCAGCAGCGTCAACGCCCTTCGACGGTCATTTCCATACAGCGATGTGACGGTGTAGGTGTTGAAGCCGTCGGCGAAATCGTGACCAATCACCGCCACCGCGACCACTACCCCCACCCCGAGCCCTGCCTGAAACGCGGCGCCCATGGCGAATCCATCCATGACGCTGTGGCCCACCAGCCCCGATGCCGCCAGTAGCCCGACGCTGGGAGCTTCCGAAGTGTCCGCGTCATGCGATGTCTGAGGGCGATGAATACCTACGGTGTGTTCGATGACGTGCAGCACCAGAAAGCCGAAAACGAAGGCCAACAACGGAGTAGGTATGCCGAACAGGACCCCGGATTCCTGGCCCAGTGCTTCTGGCAGCAGGTCGAAACCCACCGCACCGAGCATCAACCCGGCGGCCAACCCGAGCACTAGATAGCGGTAGGAACCGATGCGCAGCGCCGCGTACCCGCCCAGCAATGTGGTGATGAACGACCCGAAGGCCACCAGAACAACCACCGCCGGCCCACCTCTCTGCCGATGAATTCGGAGCAGAACGGCTGGTCAGTGCGCAATGCTCCCCGGAAAAGGTAGCGCCCGAGCGGCCATCGCGCGCAGGAACTGGCGTTCAGCCGCCGTAGCTAGGGCGTCCGAGCCCGAGTTCGTGCTGGGCGATCATGTTGCGGAAGACCTCGAGGGTGCCGCCGTAGATGCCGGCCGGAACGGCCAGGCGCAGAAGGGCTTCCGTCGCCCCGTTGTCGACGGCGCCCTGGGCTTCGATCGGCAGCGCCGACGCGGTACCCAACAGGTCCATCAATTCCGGGGAGATGTCGCGCATCGTCTGCGCGATCGCGACGCGCCCATACGGCCCCGGAGTGGACACCGACGCCTCCATCCGAGCGATGCAGCGGCCGAGCCGGTATTTCACCGCCTCGTCGTCGATCCTTCTCGACCCGTCGGGACCCGGTCGCGTCAGGAGCGACGCGACCGTGTCCACCGCTTCGGCCATCTCGGTGCCGTGGGCCGACATCGCCGAAATGTATTGCAAGCCTTGGTCGTCGCGATCGACAACGCCGTGCTCGGCATCGAGCGCGAACCGCATCACGGTCCAGCCGCCGTTGACCTCACCGATGCGGTAGGAGTCGTCGACGCGGACGTCGCTGTAGAAGACGATGTTGGTGCGGTCGCCGTCCAGGGTGCGGATGCCCTGGATCTCGATGCCCGGTGAATCCAGCGGCACCAGAAACATGGTCAGGTTTCGGTGTTTACGCCCCTCTGGGTCGGTGTTGGTGAGCAGGAAGACATATTGGGCGTTGTGCGCGTTCGAGGTGAACATCTTGGAGCCATTAATAATCCAGCTAGATCCATCGCCGTCGCGCACCGCGCGGGTTTTGCAGGTGGCGACGTCCGAGCCACCCTCGGGCTCGGTGTAGCCCAGGCACAACCGGAGCTGACCGGACAACACGCCGGGCAGCACTCTGCCGGCCAGTTCCGGCGACCCGAATTGCTGCACCATCCGCGCGACCATGGCGGTGGTGCCCCAGTGGTACCAGGGCGTGTGGGCGCGGGCGATCTCGAGGTGGAAGACCCTGCGGCGGACGGCACTGAAGCCGCCGTCGGACGCGTCCTGCCAATCCCCGGCCAGATACCCGTCGGCGCCCAGCGCCAAATGCACTCGCTCGTCGAAGTTTTCGCCGGTCTCCCGATCCCGGCGAAGCACGTCCTCGGTGACGACCTCGGCCAGGCGTTGCCGGGTCCGGTCCTTGAAGTCCTGGTCCTCCGCCGAAAGGGCGACTTCAGAAAAGTCCATCAGACCGCGTCGACGACGAGGGTGCGAAAACGGTCAAGCGTCTCGAGCACATGCGCCATGCTGTCGCCTGGCAGGTGGACGCTCACCCACGTCACTCCCAGTTTCGCCAGCCTTTCCAGACCATCGAGGTAAGCCTCGGCGTTGAAGTCGTCGTTGGCTGGGCTTCCGCCTTCGGAGTTCGTGAAGGTGATGTCAAGGGCGGACGAGTCTTTTCCGATCGCGTCGCAGCGGCGCCGCAGATCGTCGATGGCGCCCGACAGGTCATCGACGGAGGTGATGGCCGCGGTGCCCGCTGTCTGAGCCAGTTGCGGTGGGGCGGGGAACGGACACCAGCCGTCTCCGTACTGCGCTACTCGCTGCCGGGCGGTGGTGGTGTTGCCGCCGATCCAGATCGGTGGATGCGGGTTACTGACCGGCCTGGGGTGCGCGGTAATCCCGCGCGCGCTGAAATGCTTTCCCTCAAAGGAGATGTCGTCATCGGTCCAGATGGCGCGGATCACCTGTAGCGCCTCCTCGAACAGCTCGGCACGCTCGTCGTAGCTCACACCCAACGCGGCGAACTCCCGCTTGAGATAGCCGATGCCGACCGCGAGCGTGAATCGGCCGCCCGAGAGCAGGTCCAGAGTCGCGCCAGACTTGGCTACCACAAACGGGTTTCGATAGGGTAGCACCACGATGTTGGGAATCAGTCGCAGCGTCGTCGTCGTGGCGGCTGCGAAACCCAAAGCGACGAAAGGATCTACGGCGTCGTGCCCCCCGGCCTGCAGCCATCGCTGCGATGGTGCCGGGTGGTCGGTGAAGCCGAACCCGTGGATTCCGGCCGCTTCGGCGGCCGCGGCCACTTTCCCAATCCCGGCCCCACTCACCAACTCTGGGTTGTAGGGATGACTGTGCATCGGGTGAGTGATAGTGAAGTACATGGTGCTTAGAACCGCGCGCGGGAATCGATCGCCGTGTCGGTATTGCGCAGCGGGCGGATCAGCGCCTCCTGCGCAAAGGAGCACAGCAGCTCGCCCTCTTGCGCGTGCACGGCGCCGCGCACGTACGACATGCCCGCACCGACCTGGGTGCTCTCGTGGGTGTAGAGCAGCCACCCGTCCCAGCGCACCGGTTCGTGGAAGGCGACCGAGATGCTCATCGGTGCCGTGGACACGGTCAGGTGCGCCTGGCTGGTGCCGATGCCGGGGTGTGCGCGCATGGTGGTGGAGATCCCCAGGTGCCCGGTGAAGTACGCGACGAGCGCCTTGGCCAGATCGTCGCGGGTCGGGATCGGGTCGTAGTGCAGCCAGGCGTACAGCTCCGGTGGTCCGACCTCGTCGGGGCTGTTCACGTCGACCACGTCGACCAGTCGGAGTTGCCGGCCGACCATCGGCATCTCGGAGACGTTGGCGTCGGCCGGGGCGGTCACGTCGGGACGCGGCAGGTGGTGGCGGATGACGTCGGCGGTCGGGACGTCGGCCAGCACCGTGATGCTCAGGCAGCGTCGCCCGTTCTGGTGCACCGCGACGATTGCGGTGGCGGTGGATCGGCCTTCGGCCACGACGTCGAGGACAAGCTCGATGGGCGGGCCGACGGCGATGGCACGGGAGAACACCGCGTGCGCCGAGCGCACCGACTTGTCCGGGAATCGTTTGGCCACAGCGACAATCGCCTGCGCGAGCACCTGGGTGCCCTCCACCACCTGTCGTTCGTCGCCAACGGCGATGCCGGTCACGCCGGTGAACCGGTCCGGCCCGTCGGCCTGCACGTCAAACAGGTCCAGCAGGCCCTGAACCGTCCACTCAACCTGCTCAGATTCTGTGGTCAACTCCGCTTCACCTCTCCATCGCAGCTCATCGCACAGCGTGACACTTTGGCCAGGATTTGTAAAGCTTGGCTAACAAAGGCAGGAGGGCAGGCGCGTGAGCCCGCCGCCTCGGCAGATTGACACCAGCGCCCGCGGTGCGTGACACTTTTGCGGTGTTTTGTAAAGGCATGAGCGGATGATCCCGACGCCGCTGGCCAACGGGTTCTGCTTCGGTGAAGGCCCGCGGTGGTTCGAGGGCCTGCTGTGGTTCTCCGACATGCTGGGTGAAGCCGTACACACCTCGACGCTGGGTGGGGCGTTGACGACGCTGCCGCTGCCCGGGCACTCGCCGGCCGGCCTGGGATTCCGGCCGGACGGCTCGCTGCTCATCGTCTCAACCGAGGACCGTCAGGTGTTGCGCTACGACGGGGAAACCGTCGCCACCATCGCCGATCTCACCGACCTCGTGCCGGCCAGCCTCGGCGACATGGTCGTCGACGACATCGGGCGCGCCTACATCGGATCGCAGGCTCGCGAGGGCGGCGTTATCGTCCGCCTCGACCCCGACAACAGCGCCACCGTCGTCGCCGAGGACCTCGACTTTCCCAACGGGATGGTCATCACTGCCGACCGCAAAACGCTGATCGTCGCCGAGTCGACTGGCCGACGACTGGCCGCGTTCACCATCGCCGACGACGGTGGGCTCAGCGGTCGCCGGGTGTTCGCCGACGGCCTCGACGGCCCGCCCGACGGTATCGCGCTGGACGCCGAAGGCGGGGTATGGACATCGATGACCCTGGCGCACCAATTCGAGCGGGTCGTCGAAGGCGGCGAGGTGACCGACCGCATCGACATGGGCGAGCGCGTCGCCATCGCCTGCGCGCTGGGCGGTCCCGAACGGCGCACACTGTTTCTGCTGTCGAGCTCCGACGCGTATCCCAAGCGCCTGGTCGGCACCCGGCGCTCGCAGCTGGACGCCGTCCTGGTCGATACTCCGGGCGCCGGCCTGCCCTGACACGCGACGAAGAGGGGACAAGTGACGGATTCCTATTACGAGTTGATCGATGACGCCGACGCGTTGGGCGAGAAGTTCAAGGCGACCGACATGGCGCGCGGCACCTGGTCGTCGGCGATCCAGCACGGAGGTCCAGTGTCGGCGTTGCTGGTGCGCGCGCTGGAACGGTGTGAGCAGCGCGACGACACCCGGCTGTCCCGCGTCGTCATCGACCTGCTGGGCGGGGTGCCGTCCGAGGGCGATCTGTGGGTCAGCTCCCAAGTGCTACGCGGCGGCAAACAGATCGAGTTGCTCAGCGCCGAGATGCTGGCACAGGGTCCCGATGGACAGCCCCGGCCGGTGGCCCGCGCCAGCGGCTGGCGGTTGCAGCTGCAAGACACCGAGCCCGTCGCGCACGCGAACGCGCCCCTGCCCAGACCGCGGACCGAGGCGCGCGTCCGCAATATGAAGCCATTGGACTGGGACCGCAACTACGTGCACAGCCTGGAGTGGCTGTGGCTGACCGAACCGCTGACGCCGGGCCCCGGGGAATCCTGGATCAATCCGACGGTGGACCTCGTCAACGGGGAGAGCATGACGCAGCTGGAGCGGCTGTTCGCGGTGGCCGACTGCGCCAACGGCATCGGCAGCAAGCTGGACATCAGCAAGTGGACGTTCCTCAACACCGATCTCGCCGTGCACGTGTTCCGCGTCCCCGACGGGGAGTGGATCGGCATTCGCGCCGAGACCAGCTACGGTCCGGACGGCATCGGGACGACAATCGGCACGCTGTTCGACGAGCAGGGCGCGGTCGGCGCAATCCAGCAATCGGTGTTGGTGCGGGCGCGCCCGGGGCGGAAGACATGACCCAGCCCGCAGTGCCCTCAGCGACCGACGCCGACAGTTCGACGCGTCAGCGGATCCTGTCGGCCACCGCCGAGGTGCTCGGCCGTAACGGCAAGACGAAACTCAGTTTGTCGGAAGTCGCTGCGCAGGCAGGGGTTTCGCGTCCCACCCTCTACCGGTGGTTCGCGTCCAAAGAGGAGTTGCTGTCAGCGTTCTCGCGCTACGAACGGCAAGTTTTCGAAACTGGCCTGGCCAAGGCGACCGCGGGCCTCAAGGGCTCCGACAAGCTCGACGCCGTGCTGCGATTCATCGTCGAATACCAGCACTCCTACTCGGGCGTGCGCATGATCGACGTCGAGCCCGAGCACGTCATCGCGCAGGTCGGCGGTGTCATCCCCGAGATGCGTGCCGGTCTGCAACGGCACCTGCCAGGGCCCAATGCCGCGGTCAAGGCGGCAACGGTGATACGAATCGCGATATCGCACTACATCGTCCGCAGCGACGACGCCGATGACTTCCTGGCGCAGCTGCGCCATGCGGTCGGGATCAAACCGGCCGGCTAGCGAGAACTTTGCGTTCGGTCGAATTTCACATTGCCCACACAGCTTCAGCCGAGGGCCGACATAGTGGGTGATGCCATCGTCTTGTTCGAATCGATGGGAGCACGCGATGAGTTATGTGCTTGCGGCACCGGAGATGATGGCGGCGGCGGCAACGGATCTGGGAAATATCGGTTCGGCGATCAGTGCGGCTAATGCCGCGGCAGCGGCTCCGACGTCGGCGGTGTTGGCGGCGGGCGCCGATGAGGTGTCGGTGGGCGTCGCGACGATGTTCGGCGACTACGCGCAGGCCTATCACGCGATCAGTGCTCAGGCGGCGACATTTCACGAGCAGTTTGTCCAGCATCTGAGTGCCGGTGCGGCCTCCTACGGCAATGCCGAGGCCGCCAACGCCAGTCCTCTGCAGGATCTGCTCAACCAAGTGAATGCACCCTTCGAGACGGTGCTGGGGCGCCCGCTGATCGGCAACGGCGCCGACGGCACCCCGGGAACCGGCGCCAACGGCCAAAACGGCGGGTTGCTGTGGGGCAACGGCGGCGCAGGCGGGTCCGGCGCGCCCGGCCAGAACGGCGGAAATGGCGGGAACGGCGGGTTCTTGTACGGGAACGGCGGCGCCGGCGGAGCCGGTGGGGCTATTACCAACGGCGCCGCCGGAGCCGGCGGCAACGGCGGTAACGCCGTCGGACTCTTCGGCAACGGCGGCATGGGCGGGACCGGGGGTGCTTGTCCCAATGGCGTTGCCGGCGACGGGGGTCTCGGCGGAAGCGGCGGGCACTTGTTCGGCAACGGTGGCATCGGCGGGACCGGTGGGGCCAGCGATATCGTTGCCGGCTGGGGCGGCGCCGGTGGCAACGGCAGGGGCTTGCTCTACAGCCAGGGCGGGGCGGGCGGGACCGGCGGAGCCGGCACCGCCGACTTTGCGATCGCCGGCACCGGCGGCAATGGCGGCAGCGGCAGCCTGCTGTTCGGCCTCATCGGCACCGGGGCCGACGGTGGTGCCGGCGGGACGGCCGCCGGCCTGCACAACATCGGCGGCCAGGGCGGCCAGGGCGGCTTCGGCGGCGGCATTTTGTTGGGCGTCGGCGGCGACGGCGGGACAGGCGGGGCCAACACCGGCGGCGGCACCGGTGGGGTCGGCGGATACGGCGGCGACAACGGTTACGTCTACAGCCCTGGTCCCGGCACTATCGTTGCCGGCGGCGCCTTGTTCGGCATCGGCGGTGCCGCCGGCGACGGCGGCGCCGCCACCGTCGGCGGCCACGGCGGGACGGGCGGCCTCGGCGGCCTGGGCGGCCTCGTCTTCGGCATTGGCGGCACCGGCGGCAACGGTTATGGCGCAACGGGTTTGGCGTTCGGAGGCAACGGCAGCCAGGGCGGCTACGGCGGCCTTCTCTTCGGTATCGGCGGCAACGGTGGCAACGGCGGCGTCGGGGCCACTCCCGGTGTTGGCGGCCCGGGCGGCATCGGCGGGTATTACTTCTTCGGCCCCAACGGAAAGCCCGGCTTGACGCCGTGACTCGGTGGGTGGATTCAGGCCGGCCTAGTCGAAAAGCACTGCGGCGTTAAGGTATCCGGTGGGATCCAATGCCGCCTTGATGGTCCGCATCGCCGCGATGTCGGCGGGCGTCCGAGACATCCCAAGATAGGCGCGCTTTCGGCTGCCGACGCCGTGTTCCGAGCTGACGTTGCCCCCGCACTGCGCAATCAGGTCCATCATCGGCGCGTACAACGCCGCCTCCCGCTCCAGCGGGACACGCAAGACGTTGAGGTGCAGGTTGCCCTCGCTGATATGGCCGAACAACAGCGGCAGCGCGTCGGCTTCGTGCGCATGGATCAAAGCCACTGCCTCCCTTGCGAATTCGCTGATCTCCGACAGCGGCAGTGAGACGTCGAACTTCAGCGGCGGCCCGTACGCGCCGAGCACCTCCGCCAGACCCTCACGGACGCGCCACAACCGTTGCTGCGCAGCGACATCCACGCCCACCGCGGGTTCGCCGCACAGCGCGGCGCCGTCGAGCAGCTCGGCGAGCCGGTCGGTCTGATCGTGATCGGCGGCCAGTTCCACCAGCAGCAGCCAGTCGCCGTCAACGGGGGCACCCACGCCGAGATGCTCGCGGGTCAGCGCGGCCGCCCGCGCGTCAATCAACTCCAGCGCGGCGATCCCGTCCACGTCGCGAAACGTCCGGCCGGCGTCGACAATCGCCTCGAGCTCGGCGAACCCACAGACTGCGGTCACTCGATGCGACGGGGTGGGGTGCAGCCGCAAATCCAGCGCGGTGATGACGCCGAGGGTCCCTTCGGCGCCGACGAACAGCGCCGGCAGGTCGTAGCCGGTGTTGTCGCTGCGCACCCGGCTATCCCGGTGCAGCAGCGACCCGTCGGGCAGCGCCACCTCTAGCCCGACGACTTGCTCGCCCATGTTGCCGTAGCGAACCGTGCGTAGACCGCCCGCGTTGGTCGATGCCATGCCGCCGACCGTCGCGGTGTCGCGCGCAGCCAAATCCACGCCGAACACCAGCCCCGCCCCCACAGCGGCGTGCTGCACCGCGGCCAGCTTGGCCCCGGACCCCACCTGGATGCGGCGCTCGACGGCGTCGACATCGCCTATGGCACAAAGCCGCTCGGTGGACAGCAGCACGTCATCGTGCTCCGGAACGGTGCCCGCCACCAGCGAAGTGCGGCCGCCCTGCACGGTGACGTGCGCCCCGGCGTCGCGGCACACCCGCAGCACCTCGGCGACCTGCTCGGCCGAACCCGGCCGCACCAGCGCGCTGGCCTTGCCGCGATAGCGGCCGGTGTGGTCGACGCTGCGGCCGGCCAGCACGTCGGAATCGGTGACGACGTGGTTCGATCCGACGACTTCAGTCAGGCTGCGCAGCATGCTCGCGGTCATAGCACCGCCGAACGTGAACACAGGGCGAAAAACTGCGCGAATTCTCGCCGCGAGTTCACGCTCGGCAAAGACTCAAGTGATGCAACACGCACCTAGAACTCTTTGTGGTTCACGTCGGTCACCAGCCCGCCATCCATGACGAACTCGCTGCCGGTGGCGTAAGACGACTCGTCGCTGGCCAGGAACAGGACGAACGTCGCAACCTCGCGCACTTCGCCCGGACGGCCCAGCGGAATGGTGACCAGGTCTTCCGGTAGGTGCGCGGTCATCGGGGTGCGGATGAAACCGGGGTGGATCGAATTCACGCGGATGTTCAACGGCGCCAATTCCAGCGCCGCCGACTTGGCCAGGCCGCGCACGCCCCACTTGGACGCGACGTAGGGGTGCACCGCGGGCGCGCCACGCAATCCCTCGATGGACGACACGTTGATGATGGAGCCGCCTCCAGCCGCGGTCATCGGCTCGACGGCCACCCGCATGCCCAGGAACGTGCCGGTGAGGTTGACGTCAATTACCTTCTGCCACTTGGCCAGATCGAAATTCTTCAGTTGCCCGAGTGCGACGGTTCCGGCATTGTTGACCAGCACATTGAGCTTGCCGAATTCACCGACGGCGGTCGCGACCGCGGCGTCCCACTGGTCGGGCTGGGTGACGTCGAGGTGCACGTAGCGCGCCGAGTCACCGATTTCGTCGGCCAGCGCCTTGCCCTGGTCGTCCAGGATGTCGCCGATGACGACCTTGGCGCCCTCCTCGACGAGCAGGCGCGCATCTTCGGCGCCCATGCCGCCGGCCCCACCACTGATGAGCGCTACCTTGCCGTCTACCCGTCCCATTGAGAATCCTTATCTGTGTTGGGGACCCCCGTAAAGGTGTGGGATCCGTTAGTCGTTTTCGTTGTTTGGCCTTCGTTCCGGCCATGTGCCTTATCGCGGTGGACCGCAGTCGGGGTCGAGGTGGAGCGCCCGCAGCGCAGCGAGGACGAACGACCTCGAGGCCGACGAGGATCCGCCGCATACTCGGTTGGCCAGGACGAGACGAAAGAGGTTGCGGTTCAAGTCATCTGTGGCCCTCCCTCGTGAGAGAACGTGGTGCGGGACAGCGTTGCGCGTGCCGGCGCCCAGCCTTATCTGGGTCCACGGACGAGGGTCCGGCGACATGATGATGGATGGGGTGCCCGGCGTGCGGGCTGGTGAAGGGGTGCGGCCGCTCATTCTTTCCGGGAAGTCCACCCAACAGCGAGGTGGCGACAGGAAGCTTGCGGGAGCCGGCCGCAGGCATCGGTGTGGGCAGGGCACGTGCGCAACGCATGGTTAGGCGGCCACCTCCTCGGGGATCGGCAGCGCCAGGGCGGTATCGCCGAGCTCGCGCAGCCTGTGATAGCAGCGGCGCAGGATCTTGCGCTCCACCGCCAGGGTGGGGTTCTTGCCGTTGTGGCCGTCGCGCTTGGCCGCCAGCTGGTGGTAGTAGGCGTAATCGGGTGAACCACGCCGCGCCGCGCACTTGGCCGCCTCAAACGCCGCCCAGCGCAGCTGCGGCGAGCCCTGCCGCGACAGGTGCCCCGGTGAGCGTTTGCCATCCGAGGAGTAGACGGTGACATCGAGCCCGGCAAAGCGCACCAGCTGATCGGAGCTGGTGAATCGGCGGGCATCGCCGATCTCGGCCCAGATGATCGCCGCGCACAACCAGCCGATGCCGTAATGGGCCTGCAGCGCCTGGCAACCGTGCTGGTGTCGAGCGAAGTTCACCAATTGGGCTCGCAGCGGCTCGATCTCGGCACTGAGCTCATCGATGCGCCGCAGCGCGGTATCCACATACTGGCGTCCCACCCCTGAGAGCTCCACACTGGCCAGCCCATCGCGGCCCGCCGCTGACAGCAACGCGGTGATCGGTGGGCAGCCCTGATGAAACAACTGGGCATGGATGCGCTGCTGCCAGACGCGGCGCTCATCCATCAGCGCGCAGTACAACCGGCCCAGGGTGCGGATCTCCAATACGTGTACCGGCGGGACCCACGACTCCGGAAACCGGCCCTCCACCAGCAGGGTGCGCAGCAGCCGCGCATCGGCACGGTCGGTCTTGGCGCGCTTCTTCGGCCCCCGCAGTCCCGCGATCTCGGCCGGATCACCCAGATGCGCCACCACCCCCGCGCTGGCCAGCTCCTCGACCACATACCGCCACCCAGTGCAGCCCTCCAGCGCGAACTCCGCGTCCCCGTCCGGGCAGTGCTCGCACAGCCACGCCCGCAACGTCTTCCGCGTCGCCGGGCGGATCTGACCCCACCGAACCAACCCATCGCCATCCACATAGTCGAACGTGATCTGCTTCCGATGCACGTCAAACCCGCCTACCATCGTCATCAGGGACCTCCTCAAGCTCCCGAAAAATATCTGACGCAAACTCAACGTGCGTCTTAGCTGAGGGGGTCCCCATCACATGTCATCTTTCGGTTTTACTGAGCTACCAAGTCTTTTGGTGCGTAGAGGCCCCTGCCGGTTACCAGCGGCAGATCCAGCGTCGTCCTGATGCCCGGTGGCGCGGCGATCACCGCCGGGATCGCGTTGACGATGCGGCCGGCGGCTCCCGCGATCGCGGCGTGATTGTGGTCGCCCTTGCGACTGCTCGGAATGATGTCCACGGCGTAGGAAGGCTCGCCAGTGATCTCGACGCGATAGGAGCCGTCGCCCGCGGCGGGCTGCGGCAGGTCGGGCCGGAGGTCGGGCCGCAGCCGGGTGACGTGCTCGATGACGATGGCGGGGTGACCCTTGACCATGCCGCGAATCTCGAACTGCAACGCGGCCAGCGTGCCCTTGGCCACCCGGCCGATCGCGATGTCGAAATCCTCCGGCGCCGGCTCGCGCTGATACGACTCGGTGATCTCGTCGACCTCGATGTCGAGGCCGGCCGCCAGCTGACGGATCGCCGTCCCCCACGCGATGCTGAGAATGCCCGGTTGCAGCAGCATCGGGATGTCGTCCAGGGGCTTTGCGAATCCCATGTAGTCCATCACCTCGACGCCGTTATAGCTCGCGTAATCGTGGATCTCCATGCAGCGCACTTGCTCGATGCGCTGGCAGGTCCCGGCGAGGGCGAACGGAATCAGGTCGTTGGCGAATCCCGGGTCGACACCGCTGATGAAGATGCTCGAATTACCTTGCCGAGCAGCATCTTCCACGCGGGCGATATACTTTTCAGGCATAACACCCCACGGGTACTGCAGCAGTCCGGGCGACGAGCCGACGACGTTGATACCGGCGGCCAGGATTCGCATGACGTCCGCCATCGCGTCGGGCAGCCGGGTGTCGCCCATGGCGCAGTAGACGACGCAGTCGGGCTTGGTGGCCAGGATGGCGTCGAGATCGCCGACGGCCTTGATGCCGGTGACGGTGTCGGCATCCAGGCCGACTCCGCACAGCGCGCCGGCGTCGCGGCCCACCTTCTCCGGCGTCGACACACACACCCCGGTCAACTCGAAGGCCGGATTGGTGATGAGTTCGGTCAGGGCCAGGCCTCCGACATTCCCGGTGCCGACGTGCGCGACGCGAATCGCCATGAGTGTCCTCCGTCCCTGGCTGTGAGCGCTCAAAACGTTTCTAGACACTAGTCCATAATTTCTGCGGCGCATACCCGGGCAATCCGCTGGCGCAAACGCGAGAATTCCCGAGGGGACCGCCTTACCCTCAGTTAATACCTCATACCCGCGGTAACGGGTCGGTTGGGAGGACGGGGAGATGGAGTACCTGGTCACTGCCCCGGACATATTGGCGACGACTGCGGCCGATGTGGGAGAAATCGGGTCGGCGATCACCGATGCCAAGGCAAACGCGGCGGGCCCGACATCCGGTTTGATCGCGGCAGCCCAAGACGAGGTATCGCAGGCCATCGCCAAGCTGTTCGGCGGATACGGCCAGCAGTACCAGGCGGCGCTCACCAAAGCGGCGGCATTCCACGACGACTTCGCTCGGGCGCTGGCGGCGGCGGGCAACACCTACGCGCAAGCCGAGTCCAACGCCGCGGCGTTCCTCACCGGCGGGACATCCAGCGCGGTCAACACTCTAAGTACGTCCACGGTGACCGGGTTCGCGAACCCCTCGGCGCAGCAAGTGGTGGCGTTGATCATGGGCGGCACCTGGAACCCGTACCCCGATCCCGTCTACCTGAACAATGTCAACCTCTCGTACATCCTGCCGCACTTCCCCGGGGCCATTCCCCTGGACCAATTGACACCCGAGCAGTTCTGGCCGGTTGCCGGCAACGAGACGTTCGGCACGTCCGTCGCCCAGGGCGTCAGCCTGCTGGACGCCGGGATCAAAGCCCAACTCGCCCTTAACAACAAGGTCGTCGTCTTCGGCTACTCGCAGAGCGCCACGATCGCCACCGATGAAATCCGCCATCTGATCGCAGCGGGCTCGCCCAACACAGGCGACCTGTCCTTCGTGCTGGCCGCCGATCCCAACAACCCCGACGGCGGGCTCCTGGAGCGCTTCACCGGCTTTGACATCCCATTCCTGAATGTGCATTTCAACGGGGCGACTCCGCCGAATTCTCCCTACCCGACCAGCATCTACACGATCCAATACGACGGCATCGCCGACGCGCCCCAGTACCCGCTCAACGTCGTGTCCGACCTCAACGCCTTCCTTGGCTACTTCGTGTTGCACAGCAACTACCCGTTCCTGACGCCCGATCAGGTTGCCGGCGCTGTGCAGCTGGCGACCTCTCCCGGCTACACCGGCAACACCACGTACTACATGGTGATGACGCAGAACCTGCCGCTGATCCAGTTCATCCGCGACATCCCCTATGCGGGTCCCCCGATAGCGGACATCTTCCAGCCCGACCTGCGGGTGCTCGTCGACTTGGGCTACGGCGATATCGGGCCCGGCGGCGGTTATGCCAACCTTCCGACCCCCGCCTCGCTGTTGTCGGTCCCCAACGTGCCCGTCGTGGTCACCGACTTGGCCAAGGGGGCCGTGCAGGGCCCGTGGTCGGCAGTGGTGGACATTGTGGTCGAGTCGGGATACACGCCGGCCACGGCGTGGTATCCGGACGCCTACCCCTACCTGCCGTCGACGGATCCGCACCTACACATTTATTTGGGCCAGCCCAGTACGACCGGGCTGTCCAGGTTGTGCAGCGGCCTCGGCGACATCCTGGACAAGATTCCGGTGTTCTCCTGAGCCCCTAACGCCCGAGTGGGGAGTTCTCGCGGATGGACTCGTCGCGGATCAGGCCCCGCAGGAGCGCGGTGCTGAATTCGGCGGCGATTTCCTTGGCCGTGCGCCGCCCGCTGGGCCGCAGCCATCGGTAGCTGCCCAGCGTCATCCCGATATAGCCCAGCGCCAAGACATGCGAGTCGCACTGATAGAACTCTCCGCTCGCGATTCCACGGTCGATGAGGCCGTGCACGTGGTGGTAGACCTGAGCTTCTTTCTCGCGGACCTCGGCGACCTGCTCGGCGGTGAACCACTCGGTGATGTAGGGCTGCTCCTGGAAATACACGGCGGCCCGCTCCGGGTCGCCCGCGATCCCGGTGAGTAGCCGGACCGTGTACTGGTAGAGCGCTTCGCGGGCCGTCCAGGACGGATCGTCGTGGACGGCGGCCAGCGTGCCTTCGGCGGCTTGGCGGTAGATGTCGAACAGGATCAGCGACTTGCTTGCGTAGTAGTGATACACCGTCGCCTTGTTCAGCCCGATCACGTCGGCGACGTCGTCCATCCGGGTGCCGTGATAGCCGCGCGCGGCGAACAGCTTGGTGGCAACGGCCAATAACTCCTCACGGCGCGAAAGCCCGTTCTCGGATGGCATCTTTTTGTTCTTACTACTCTCTGTCGTGGCTCAGATGGTGCAGCAATTATCAATCAACTGGTTGGACAGTCTAAGCACGGCCCCTGCCGCGAAGATGCGGATGGGACTAGACTCCCTGACTGAACTGGTCGCGAGTCGAGAGGTGGGGCGAATGGATCCGAGTCCGGATTACGACGTGAGCGACGAGTTTGAGTACTTCTTCCGATACCTCACCTGGGGGTTGCGCGGGGTGGAGAACGGGCAGGGATATCCGCCGCCCGCCTACCCGCCGGTTTAATCGGTCCTAAAGCGCCTTAAGTTCCTCGGCGACCTCGGTCACCGACTTCTTGGCGTCGCCGAACAACATGGTGGTGCCGTCGGCATAGAACAGCGGGTTATCGATGCCGGCGAACCCGGAGTTCATCGACCGCTTGAGCACGATCACCGACTTGGCCTTGTCCACGTTGAGGATTGGCATCCCGTAGATCGGGCTGGACGTCTCGTTGCGCGCCGCCGGGTTGGTGACGTCGTTGGCGCCGATGACGATCGCGACGTCGGTGCGGGCGAACTCGTCGTTGATGTCGTCCATGTCTTTCATGGCGTCGTAGTCGACTTCGGCCTCGGCCAGCAGCACGTTCATATGCCCGGGCATCCGGCCGGCGACCGGATGGATCGCGTATTTCACCGCCACACCCTTGCCCTCCAGCAGGTTGGCCATGACCTTGACGGCGTGCTGGGCCTGCGCGACGGCCAGGCCGTAGCCCGGGACCACGATCACCTGGTTGGCGTAGGCCATCTGAATCGCGGCGTCGGCTGCCGAGGTGGCCTTGACGTGCTTGTCGCCGCCGCCGTCGCCGCTGGGGGCCACGCCGCCACCGCCGAAGCCGCCCGCGACGATCGCCGGAATGGAGCGGTTCATCGCCTTGGCCATCAGGTTGGTCAGGATTGAACCGGAGGCACCGACGATCATGCCGGCCACGATCATCGCGGTGTTGTTCAGCGCCAGGCCCGCCGCCGCGGCCGACAGCCCGGTCATCGCGTTCAGCAGGGAGATGACCACCGGCATGTCGGCGCCGCCGATCGGCAGCACCACCATCAGGCCCAGCACGCCGGCGGCGACGAGCATACCGATCATCCACCACAGCGACACCCCGCCGCTGCCGGGATGCGCGCCTAGGCCGATGACGATCGCGGCGGTCGATCGCGGCGGCCAGCAGCAGCAGGTTGATCGGCTGCTGCGGCCTTGCCGAGGCCGATCGGCGATCCGGAGATGATCTCCTGCAACTTGCCGAAGGCGATGATCGATCCCCAGAACGAGATCGACCCGATGATCGCGGCGAACAACGACGCCACCACGATGTGCACGGTCGGCGATTCGCCGTGCTGGAAGGCGGAAAAGCCGCTGGTATCGATGAACTCCGCGAGCGCGATGAGTGCGACGGTTCCGCCGCCGACGCCGTTGAAGAACGCCACCAGCTGGGGCATGGCCGTCATCTTGGTCAGCCGGGCCGGAGGCACGCCGAGCACGACTCCGACCACCAGGCCGGCGATGATCAGCACCCACTGGTCGGTGTGCCGGATCTTGATCAGTGTCGCCGTCACGGCGAGGGCCATACCCACCGCGGCAATCAGGTTCCCACGCACCGCGGTCTTGGGCCCGGTCAGGCCCATCAAGCCATAGATGAAAAGCGCAAACGAGATGACGTAGAGGCAGATCACCAAGTAGTTCATTTGGCGGCCGACTCCTCGGTCTTAACAGGCAGCTTCTTCTTGCCCTTGAACATGCCCAGCATCCGGTCGGTGACGATGAAGCCACCGATCACGTTCAGCGTGCCGAACACCACTGCGACAAACAGGATGATCTGCACGGCCAGCGACGGGTGCTCCACGCTTCCGAACACCACCAACGCGCCGAGCACCACGATGCCGTGGATCGCGTTGGTCCCCGACATCAGCGGCGTGTGCAGCGTATTGGGCACCTTGGAGATCACCGCGAACCCGACGAATCCGGACAGCACCAGGATCGCCAGGTTGGCTAATAGCTCGTCGTACATCTAGCTGTCCTCTCCGTCGCGGGTCACGCATGACTCCGCGATGACTTCGTCGTCAAAGTCCGGGGCCAGCTTGCCGTCCTTGATCAACAGCTCCAGCAGCGCGGTGATGTTCTTGCTGTAGAGCTCGCTGGCGTGCTCGGGCATGGTCGCGGGCAGGTTCAGCGGCGAGGCGATGGTGACGTCGTGCTTGACCACCGTCTGGCCCGGTTCGGTGAGCTCGCAGTTGCCACCGGCCTCCCCGGCGAGGTCGATCACCACGCTGCCGGGCTTCATCGCTTCTACCGCCGCGGCGGTCACCAGCCGCGGGGCGGGCCGGCCCGGCACCAACGCCGTGGTGATCACCACGTCGAAACCGCTGATCGCGTCTTCCAGCGCTTTCTGCTGCTGGGCACGTTCTTCGTCGGTGAGCTCGCGGGCGTACCCGCCCGAACCGGCGGCTGAGATTTTTTGCAAGACCCCGACGTCCAGCCACTGCGCCCCCACCGAACGCACCTGGTCGGCCACCTCGGGACGCACGTCGTAGCCGGTGGTGCGCGCACCCAGCCGTTTGGCCGTCGCCAGCGCCTGCAACCCGGCCACGCCGACGCCGAGCACCAGCACGGTGGCCGGCTTCACCGTTCCGGCGGCCGTCGTCAGCATCGGGAAAAAGCGGGTCGACTCCGAGGCGGCGAGCAGGACGGCCTTGTACCCGGACACGTTGGCCTGCGACGACAACGCGTCCATCGCCTGCGCGCGCGAGATGCGCGGGATCGCTTCGAGCGCGAACGCCTGCACACCGGCTTGCTTCAGCGCCCCGATCGAGTTGTCGGCGTTGCGGGGAGCCAGAAAGCCGATCAGCGTCTGGCCGCTGTGCAGCCGGCCGACCTCGTCAGCGGTCGGCGGCGCCACCTTGACGACGATGTCGGCAGACCACGCATCCCCGACGGTGGCGCCGGCCCCGGTGTACAGGTCGTCGGGCAGCAGCGCCCCCTCACCCGCGCCGGCCTCGACCACGACGGCCACACCGCTGTTGACCAGCGACGCGACCGCCTTGGGTACCAGCGCAACGCGCCGCTCGTCGGCTCCGGATTCGGCGACCACCCCGACCTTGACCGGCACCGTCTGCGGCTCTGTCATGGCGTAAACTTCCACTTTCCTTAGTTGCGCTACCTGCCCGAATACCTCCGTCGAGTTGAACACCCTATCGGCAGCTACCAGAGCGGGATCTCTTGGCCGTGTTCTGATGCCGGGCGGGGCCCGAAGTAGCGTCGCTCGGATTCGGTGATCGGTACGTCGTTGATGCTGGCTTCGCGGCGAGCCATCAAACCCGACGGCGAGAATTCCCATAGTTCGTTGCCGTAGCTGCGGTACCACTGACCGTCCGGGTCATGGCACTCGTATTGGAAGCGCACCGCGATGCGGTTGCCGTCGAAGCTCCACAGACTCTTTCGCAGCGAATAGTCGAGCTCGCGCTGCCACTTGCGGGTCAGAAAGGCAACGATCTCTTCGCGGCCGACGATGTGTTCGCTGCGGTTTCGCCAGTGCGAGTCGACCGTGTAGGCGCGGCTGACGCGCTCGGGATCACAGCTGTTCCAGGCATCCTCTGCGGCCTGAACCTTCTGCAGCGCGGTTTCGAGGGTGAACGGCGGGAACGGCGGCAGGGACTCGGTCATGCCCTCCATCTTCTCCCGCGGGCGCCGCCCGCTTGCACGTGTCCTATCGTGGCGGACATGGACTTTGCGATGTCGCCCAAGGCCATCGACTACCACAAGCGGTTGTCCGACTTCATGACGGAGTACGTCTTCCCGGCCGAGGCCGACTACGACAAATACCGCCACGAAGCCGGCCCGCACGACCACACCGTCCCGCCGATCATCGAGGAGCTGAAAACCAAGGCCAAGGCGGCCGGGCTGTGGAACCTGTTCCTGCCGGCCGAGTCGGGCCTGACCAACCTCGAATACGCACCACTGGCCGAGCTCACCGGCTGGAGCCTGGAGATCGCGCCGGAGGCGCTCAATTGCGCCGCACCCGATACCGGCAACATGGAAACCCTGCACCTGTTCGCCACCGAGGAACAGCGCAAGCAGTGGCTCGAGCCGCTGTTGGCCGGCGAGATCCGCAGCGCGTTCTCGATGACCGAGCCGGCGGTGGCCAGCAGCGACGCGCGCAACATCGAGACCTCGATCGCGCGCGACGGCGCCGACTACGTGATCAACGGCCGCAAGTGGTGGACCTCCGGGGCGTCCGACCCGCGCTGCAAGATCCTCATCGTGATGGGCCGCACGAACCCCGACGCGGCCAGCCACCAACAGCAGTCGATGGTTCTGGTGCCGATCGATACCCCGGGAGTGAACGTCGTCCGCTCGACAACGGTCTTCGGTTACCAAGACCAGCCCGGGCATTGCGAGATCATCTACGACAACGTGCGCGTGCCGGTCACCAACCTGCTCGGCGAAGAGGGCGGCGGCTTCGCGATCGCGCAGGCCCGGCTGGGGCCGGGTCGCATCCACCACTGCATGCGCGCGCTCGGCGGAGCCGAACGCGCGCTGGCGCTGATGGTGCACCGCGCGAACAACCGGGTGGCGTTCGGCCGGCCGCTGGCCGAGCAGGGCGTGGTGCGAGAGTCAATTGCCAAGTCGCGCAACGAAATCGACCAGGCCAGGCTGCTGTGCGAGAAAGCGGCGTGGACGATCGACAAGCACGGCAACAAGGCCGCGCACCTACTGGTCTCGCAGATCAAGGCGGTGGCACCGCAGGTGGCCTGCGACGTGATCGACCGCGCCATCCAGGTACACGGGGCGGCCGGCGTCAGCGACGACACGACGCTGGCCCGCCAGTACGCCTGGCATCGAGCGATGCGTATCTTCGACGGACCCGATGAGGTACACATGCGAACGGTCGCGCGCTACGAGGTCGGCCGCGAGCAGTCCGCACTCGCAGCGGCGGTCACCGCACATGGCTGAGGTCGGCGTCCGGGAATTACCGGGCGCGTGGAACTTTCGTGATGTTGCCGACGTCACCGCGGGACTGCGGCCGGGCCGGTTGTTCCGGTCGGGCGAGCTGAGTCGCCTCGACGACGACGGCCGGGCGACACTGCTGCAGCTGGGGATCACCGACGTCGTCGATCTGCGCGCTGCCCGGGAGGTCGCCCGGCGCGGTCCGGGCCGGGTTCCCGACGGCATCGAGGTCCACCTGTTGCCGCTCCCCGATCTCGGCGACGACGAGCCGACCGACGCCGAAGCGCCGCACGAATCCGCGTTTCGCAAGTTGTTCGAAGGCGAGGCGGGCGAACCAGACGTTTCCGGCGAATCTCCCGCCGAGGCCGCCGGCCGTTACATGATCGACGAATATCGCCAATTCCCAACTCGCAACGGCGCGCAACGCGCACTGCGCCGCGTCTTCACACTGTTGGGCGCGGGGCGCCCGGTGCTCACACATTGCTTCGCGGGGAAGGACCGCACCGGCTTCGTGATCGCGACGGTGCTGGAAACGATCGGCGTCGACCGCGACGTCATCATTGCCGACTACTTGCGCAGCAATGACTCCGTAGCGCAGCTGCGGGAGCGGATCACCGAGACGCTCCGGCAACGCTCGGACGCCGAACTGACCCCGGAGATAATCAAGTTCACCGAGGCCCGCCTGTCCGACGAGGTCCTCGGGGTCCGCCCGGAGTACCTGGACGCGGCGCGCCGGGCGATCGACGAGGCCCACGGGTCACTGAACGGCTACCTGCGCGACTCCGGCATCACCGCGGCCGACATCGACCAAGTGCACAGCGCGCTGCTCGCCTGAACCACCGAATACGTTGAGCAGCAACACTTTAGCGCTGCCGACTCTGGTTGGTCACTGATTCGCCAGCAGACTGGAATTCGGTGGCATAGCGTGGTTGCCGAAATCGCGGGACAGGCGTGCAAGAGGGTTTTAGGCTAGTCATCGGCCGCGCAGCCCGATTCGCTCGAAGGGATGGAGTCGATGACCTACGTTCTTACCGAGCCGCAAACCCTCGCGTCGCTCGCCACGAACATCGAAGAACTTGGGTCGACAATCACCGCTGCCAACGCCGCAGCGGCGAGCCCGATCTCCGGTCTGGCGCCGGCGGCCGCCGACGAGGTGTCGGAGGCCACCGCGAAACTCTTCGGCGCATATGGTCGCGACTATCAGGCTGTCGCCACACGAGCTGCGGCGTTTCACACCAAGTTCACCGATGCGCTGGCCGCAGCGGGGAGCGCCTACGAGGCAGCCGAGGCGGACGCCCAAGCGCTGCTCGACGGCACCAGTGCGGCGCAAACCGCTAACTCGCTGATGTCGGCAATGAATTCGCCCTTGACCGGAAATATCGTCGCTGTGATCATGGGCGGCAGCGGCAACCCAATACCGAATAGTGACTACGTGAAGGGCGTTCTCAGGTGGGCCGCCCTCAATTACACCTGGAACACCACGGACACCATTTTCACACCTGAAGGCTTGTACCCGCTTACCGGTACCAAGAGCCTGCCCCTCGACACCTCGGTGAGCCAAGGCGTCCAAATTCTCGACGCCACGATCAAACAGCAAATCGCTGGCGGAAACAGCGTTCTGGTTCAGGGGTACTCGCAAAGCACCATCATCGCTTCGCTGGAAATGCAAAACCTGATGAACCCCCAACTCAACCCGAACCCGCCGTCGACAAATCAACTCGCCTTCAACCTGTTGGCGGATCTTATGGCTCCCAACGGCGGCCTGCTCGCACGCTTTCCCGGCCTGACTCTGCCGAGCCTGGGTATCGACTTCTACGGCGCGACACCCGCGAATACCCCGTATACGACCAACATTTACACGATCCAATACGACGGCTTCGCCGACTTCCCGCGGTACCCAATCGACATTTTCTCGGACCTCAACGCGGTCGCAGGCATCGTCGAAGTGCACCCCTTGTACCCGAACCTCATGAAGTTCGATCTGTCGACGGCCACGATAATTCAGTTGCCGGTCGAGCCGACCTACACCGGCAACACCACCTACTACATGGTTATCCCTCAGAATCAGATTCTGCCTTTGTTGGCTCCCCTGCATGCCATTCCGGTCATCGGTAAACCACTAACAGATCTGCTGCAGCCGGACTTGACGGTCCTCGTCAATTTGGGGTACGGCGACCCGAACTACGGCTATTCAACCGCACCGGCGAATGTGCCCACGCCGTTTGGGCTGTTCCCGCACGTTAGCCCCGGCGTTATCGCCGCCGATCTGGTCCGCGGGACTCATCAGGGAGTCAGTGCCGCGTCAAGCGACGTCAGGGCTGAGGTGTCTGGCGTGTCACTCTCGAACCTCCCGCATTCGCAGCCGTCGATTTCAGTGCCGTCGCACCTCACCTTGACCCCGGAGTCGATCGACGGCTTTATCAATTCCCTGCAGACGGCGGACACTAACCTCGCTAATGCCTTCTCGGCGGCGCTTTCAACGGGTTACTCCGCGCTGCTCCCGACTGCAGACATCATCAACGCCGCCCTAATCTCGATCCCGGCCTATGACTTGAACCTCTTCTTGGACGGGGTCGCGCAGGCGCTCGGCGGTGACCCCATTGGGCTAATCAATGCGATCGGCTATCCGCTCGCCGCCACCGTGGGGCTGCTCACGGTGGCAGGCGGTGTCGAAGCGTTAGTCCTGTTGGGCGCGGTCGGATCGATTATCAATGACTTCAAGGACCTAATTCCTTAACGGCTTCGCACAACTGACCAGCTCTTCGCCGGCGACCGTCGAAACGCGGTTGCGAAACGTCCTACAGGTTGGTTAGTCGGCTCTACGCTGATGAGCACCATCGCCCATAGGAGGATGAGCCGATGACATATGTGATCACGGAGCCGCAGATAATGTCGGCGGTTGCAACGGATGTCGAGGGGATCGGTTCGGCGATCAGCGCGGCCAATGCGGCGGCGGCCGGCTCAACATCGGCGCTGCTGGCGCCGGCCGCCGATGAGGTGTCCACGGCGATCACAAATCTCTTCGGCACTTACAGCCGCGAATATCATGCCGTGGTCAAGCAAGCCGCCGCGTTCCACCACGAGTTCACCCAAGCGCTGGCCGCCGCAGGCAACGCCTACGCCAGCGCCGAAGGCGCCAACACCGCCACATTGGGCGCCGCGCCTCAGGCGAATCCGCAATTCACGCCAATCAGCGCCGAACTGACATTGTTCGTGGGTCCGACCGGAGTCCCGATACCTTCACCGAAATACGTCACCAACGCCAACAACCTATACATCCGATCGACTAACGCGCTGCAAGCGCTGTTCACGCCCGAAGAGTTATACCCCATTACGGGTGTCAAGAGCATGACCTTGAATAGTTCGGTCAACGAGGGCCTGACTATTCTCAATAACGCGATCACGCAACAACTTCAAAACCCGTCAAACACACTCAGCGTTTTCGGTTACTCGCAAAGCGCGATCATCGCCTCGCTGGAAATGCAGAAGCTCGCAGCCCTGGGACCCCTGGCTCCGAGCGCCAGCCAGCTCAACTTCGTGCTGGTCGGCAACGAGATGAATCCCAATGGCGGGCTGCTCGCGCGCTTTCCGAACCTGAGCATCGCGAGTCTGGGTTTGACCTTCTACGGCGGTACGCCCGCGGACACGATCTACCCGACCAACATCTACACCCTCGAGTACGACGGCTTCGCCGACTTCCCGCAATACCCGCTCAATTTCGTATCCGACCTCAACGCCGTTACGGGCATCTTGTTCGTACACACCACCTATGTGAACCCGTTCTTGGGTATGCCGGCAGTCACGCCGACCCAGGTGGATAACGCTATTCAGCTGTCGACGTCGCCGGGCTACTACACCAATGGCGGCGTCACCAACTACTACATCATTCCCACCCAGAATCTGCCGCTGTTGGACCCGCTGCGGTACATACCCGTCATCGGCAACCCCATCGCAGACCTGCTCCAACCCGACTTGAGGGTGATCGTCAATCTGGGCTACGGCAATCCCGACTACGGCTGGTCGACCGGGTATGCGAACGTGACCACCCCGTTCGGTTTGGCCCCGCACGTCGGCGCGAGCGTTGTCCTCAATGATCTTGCCGCCGGTACTCACGAAGGAATCCAGGCCTTCAAAGCCGACCTTGCGAACCCCCCACCGGTGATCAAGCTGCCACCGTCAACGCCACCAACCCCAATTGCTCCGACTCCCGTCAACATTGCCAACACGATCGCCGATATTGTGTCGACCGACTACGCCGTTCTGCTTCCAACGGCGGACACGGGGCTTTCCTTCGTGACCACCCTCCCGGCGTATGACGCGACCCTCTTCGTGGGCCAACTTCTGCAGGGCAACCTCGCCAACGCGATCGGCTATCCGATCGCTGCTGACGTGGGGTTGGCCACCGTGGCGGGCTTCGTTGAGTTCGGGGTCATCGGGTCAGCGGTGAGCAGCAACATCAAAGACATCTACAGCCTTATCCTCGGCCTCGAGGGCCTCATTCCCTAACCCGCCCTGCTGATTTCAGCCAGCCGTCCGGGCCGGCGCAGAAACTCCCGGTAAATGGCAGACATACTAAGCGGATCGCTCTAAGCTACTCAGTGCCAGCACCGCACTGGCCGGGTTCGTCGGGTCATCGGTTCACTGCGTCGTCGGTATCACAGACGAATACCCCTTGTCGTGAAGGGAACAGCTGATGACGACCTTGCTCACGGAACCGCAATTGGTGAAGACGGCCGCCGCGGAACGTAGCGGAAATTAGATCGGCGATCGGCGCGGCCAAAGTGGCCGCCGCGGGCCCGACAACCGGTGTGGCGGCAGCGGCCGCCGATGAGGTGTCAGCGGCCGCCGCAAAGTTGTTCGGCGGCTACGCCCAGGACTATCAGGCCGTCCTCAATCAGGCGGCGGCTTTTCATGAGGAGTTCGCTGCGGCGTTGGCCTCCGCTGGGAACGCCTACGCGGCGGCCGAGGCCGCCAACGCCAGCGCGATCTCTGGCGCGTGGGGCACTCGCCCCCCGGACGCTGTGGGCCCGATCCTCGGCTCACCGACGCCACAGATGGTGCAGCCGCCACTGCAGGGAACGACCATTGGTTTGATCATGGGCGGCAGCGGCCTGCCGATACCCCCGCCGTCCTACGTCACCGCCGTTCTCAACTACGTCAACCACAACTTCAATGTGCTCCCCGTCCAATGCACATGCCCTGTTCACGCCCGAGGGCTACTACCCGCTCATTCTCAAGAGCTTGCCCCTCACCCCGTCGATAAGCCAGGGCCTGCAGATCCTCGACAGCGCGATCAAAACCACGCTAGCCAACAACCCCGCGGGCAGCGTTGCCGTTTTGGGCTACTCGCAGAGCGCCGACATCTCCTCGCTGGAAATGTTGAACCTCGCGAACCCCATGCTCAACCCGAACCCGCCGACCGCAAATCAACTCGGCTTCACCCTGCTGGGTGATCAGATGAATCCCAACGGCGGCATTTTTGCGCGCTTCCCGGGCTTCCCGGCGGGTCAGCCACTACAGCTCCCGGCTCTGGGGTTGACGTTCTACGGCGCGACGCCCTCGAACACCATCTACCCGACCAACATCTACACGATGGAATACGACGGATGGGCCGACTTCCCGCAATACCCGATCAACTTCATTTCCGACCTGAACGCGCTTTGCAGGCATCGCCTTTGTGCACGGCACCTATCCGACCCTGAATCCGTCGGCGCTTCCCCCTGGCTACACCCTTCGAGACATTGCCGACGTCTCCGGGCTACACCGGCGTCACCAACTACTACATGATCACCACGCCGAACGGTCTGCCGCTGTTGGAGCCGTTGCGGGTGATACCGGTCATCGGCAACCCACTCGCCGACCTGCTGCAACCGGATCTGACGACGATCGTCAACCTGGGCTACGGAAACCCCAACTTCGGCTACAGCACAGGGCCGGCGGACGTGCAGACGTATTTCGGGCTGTTCCCCCACGTACAGCCAGGCCCTGATCGCTCAGGATCTGATCACCGGAGCCCAGCAGGGAAGCCGTCGCCTTCATCAGCGACATCCACGCAGAAACCGCGACGTCGTGGCCAACGTTTCCCACTCACTGGCGTCGCTGGCGACAACAGGCACGGGCGGAGGGGGCGTGTCCCTGCCCGCACTGACGTCCGCACTGGCGGCAAGCCTGTCACCCGACAGCATCATCCCGAGAGCATCCAGGGGGCAGTCACCAACTTCGCCAACGGGATCTCGAATACCGCGGCGAATCTTTACGGAGCTCTGCTTCCGACGGCAGACATCGTGAATACCGTGGTTACCGTGTTCCCGGCCTATGACGTCAACCTGTTCCTGAGCGGAATCCAGCAAGCGATCAACGGGAACGCTGCTGTGTTCTCGGTGGATTGCAATATGCATTCGTCGCTCCGATTGCTGCCGACACGGGATTGCTCACACTCGCAGCTGGTATCGAGCTCGAAGTGATACTGAACGCGCTCGGAATCAGCCTTTAGCTCGCTGGCGCCATGCCGAGCTTGATTGCGCGACACCGGCGTGGTGATGGCGGTGGTGATGCGCCGGGCCCAATAGGCGAACGGTACTCGACTTCTACGGCTCGAGCACAAGCTTGCCGAGCACGCCGCCGTCGGCTAGGCACTGCAGCGCATCTTGGGCTTCCGACAGCGGATAGCGTTGCGGTGGAGGCGGTTTCAGCCCCAAAAACACCAGCTGGCTCAGGCCCCAGGCGAACAGGGCGGCCGAACCGGGGACCTTGTTGAGGTACTCGCCCCACGCCACGCCCACCACGCTGACGTTGCGCAGCAGCAGCCGGTTGACCTGGACGGTGGGAATGCCGCCCGCGGCGAAGCCGATCACCAGCAGTTTGCCGTCGATGGCCAGCACGCGAATCGCGTCGTCGAAGGTCGGGCCGCCGATGGGATCGACGACGATGTCCACGCCCTGACCGTGAGTGTGTTCGCGCACCCGCTCCGCCCACCCGTCGGTCAACGGCAACACCACGTCGGCGCCGAGCGACGACACATAATCGGCCGCGCCCTCACGGTGCACCACGGCGATCACCTGGCTCGCGTTCATCGCCTTGGCGATCTGGATGGCCGCGGTGCCCACCCCACCGGCGGCGCCCAGTACCAGCACGCTGTCACCCGGCCGCATCGCGGCGCGACGAGCCAGCGCGAAGTACATGGTGTTGTAGTTCACCAGCAGCGAAACCGCTTGAGCGTCATCGAGTTCCGCCGGACTGCGGACCACGTTGCCCACCGGAACCGCCACCCGCTCCGCGTAGCCGCCGAGAACTCCGAACGCTGACACCCGTTCGCCCACGTGGAATCCCGAGGTCTCCGGCGCAGACCGGACGACGCCCGCGGTTTCCATGCCGGGAACGAAGGGCGGCGGCAACTTCAGTTGATACTCGCCCTTCGTCAGCAGCAAGTCGGGAAAGCACACGCCGGCGGCGCGAACATCGATGACGACGTTGTCATCGTCGCCGGTGACATCGTCGATGTCGGAGTAGACCATCCCGGATGGCCCCGAAAGCTCCTGTACAACACAGGCTTTCATACGTGAGGGCTTGTTCTAGAGGCTGAATGTGGCTCTTTTGTGCGGCCGACAGGTCAGTGATCTCGGCCCACCGGGCGGCGATGTCGTCCACCGACGGCGGCTTGTCGAAGGTGACGCCGTCGTTCTGGAACAACGCGGTGCGCTGCACCTTGCCGCCGCCGACGATGAACACCGATCCGTTGTCGGCGCATTCCTCGGTGCACAGGTACCCGATTACCGGTGCGACATAATCCGGCGTCAGCTTCTCGAACACCTCGGGCGGCAGGATGTCCTGCGTCATCCTGGTCGCCGCGATGGGCGCCAGTGCGTTCGCGTGGATGTTGTACTTGGCACCCTCGCGCGCCAGGCTGTTGATCAGGCCGACCAGACCGAGTTTGGCTGCGCCGTAATTGGTTTGGCCGAAGTTGCCGAACAGCCCGCTGGTAGAGGTGGCGACGACGACCCGGCCGTAACTCTGCTCGCGGAAGTGCGGCCAGGCCGCGCGGATCACGTTGTACCCGCCGTAGAGGTGCACCTTGAGCACGGCGTCCCAGTTCTCGAACGTCATCTTGTGGAAGGTGCCGTCGCGCAGGATGCCGGCGTTGCTCACCACACCGTGCACGGCGCCGAACTCGTCGAGCGCGGTTTTGATGATGTTGGCCGCGCCCTCTTCGTCGGCGACGCTGTCATAGTTGGCGGCCGCGCGGCCGCCCGCGTCTTTGATCTCCTTGACCACCTCGTCGGCCATGTTGTGGCCGGCGCCGGTGCCGTCGCGGGCTCCACCGAGGTCGTTGACGACGACGCTGGCGCCTTCCCGGGCGAGGGTCAGGGCGTACTCACGGCCCAATCCCCCACCGGCTCCGGTCACGACGACGACACGATCCTGCACTCCTGGCATCAGGTTCCTTTCTGGGAGCGATTGGAAATCGGCACAATCAGAACATGCGGCGAGCCAGCTTGAACGCGCGCTCGGTGTAGGGCGGGTAGATGATGCTCGAGAAGTCGGGCCGGGTCGGCTTGGTCAGCACCGACTTGCGATGGCTGAACTCGTCGAATCCCCACTTGCCGTGATAGGCACCCATACCCGAGGCGCCGACGCCGCCGAACGGCAGCTTGGCCGTCGACACCTGGAACGCGAGGTGGTTGACCAGCATGCCACCGGCCGGCACTTCCTTGATGAACCGCTCGCGGGTCTCGCGCCCCTTGGTGAACAGGTACGCCGACAACGGCTTTGGCCGCGCGTTGATGAAACGGATCGCGTCGTCCAGGGACTCGACGGTGAGCACCGGCAGGATCGGCCCGAAGATCTCGTTCTTCATCAACGGCCCGTCGGGGTCGGGGTCGACGACAACGGTCGGCTGGATGCGCAGGCTCGACGCGTCGCACTTGCCACCCACGGCCACCGTGCTTTTCCCGTCGGCTTCGGCGTTGGAGATGTAGCCGCTCAACCGCTCGAACTGGCGCTGGTTGACGATCCGCATTCCGCTCTGGTCGTCCTCGGACCGGAACTTCGTGAGGGCGGCGCCGATCTTGCTGACCAGCTCGTCGCGGATGGTCGCGTCGGCCAGCACGTAGTCGGGGGCGACGCAGGTCTGGCCGCCGTTGAGGATCTTCATCCAGGCGATCCGCTTGGCCGCGACGTCGATGTCGCCGTCGGCCGCCACCACCACCGGGCTCTTGCCGCCGAGCTCGAGGGTGACCGGGGTCAGGTGCGGGGCGGCGCCCTCGTAGACCTTGCGGCCGATCTCGGTGCCGCCGGTGAACATGACGCGGTCCAGGCCCTGGGCGATCAGCTCCTGGCTCACCATGCCGTCGCCCTCGACCACCGCGATCGCGTCGTTGTCGAGGTAGCGGGGAACCAGCTCGGCCATCAACCGCGACGACGCCGCGGCGATTTCCGAGGGCTTCAGGACCACGGCGTTGCCGGCCGCGATCGCCCCGACGGCCGGGCCCAGCGTCAGGTAGAACGGGTAGTTCCAGGCGCCGATGATCAGCACGGTGCCGTAGGGCTCGTACTCCACCCAGCCGCGGCCGGGCAGCTGCGGCAGCTCGAGCAGCAGATACTTGCGCTTGGCCCACTTGCGGACCTTCTTGGCCGCGTATTTCGCCTCGCTGACGGTCGTCGCGACGTCGGCGATGAATGCCTCAACCGGGTTGCGGTCCAGATCTTCGGCAAGCGCCTTGGCGATCGCGTCCTCGTTCTCTTCCATCAACGCCGCAAGCGCCAGCAACTGCTTCTTGCGCCACTCGATACTGCGGGTGCGCCCGGTGGCGAAGGTCTTGCGCAGCCGGGCCACCGTTTCGGCGACGCCGGGTGAGGTCTCGTGCTCGGATTCTTGCGTCTTCGGTGCAACCGATTCGGTCGTCATCGCTGTCTTCCCTTCATCGGATCGTCCCCGGATGCGCCCACGCTTGTTCGTGCGGTCTCACATCGGTGCTAACCGCGATCCTAATCACCTGGGCAGAGCGGCAGGGAAGAGCCGCCCGTGAGTGGCCGGATCAGGGCTTGGTGGCGGTGACGAAGATGTTCACAAACGGCCGCGCGTCCGACAGCGGCGTCCGGCCCAGCCGCTCCGCTTCGTCGCGGGCACTCACCGACACGGTGGTCCAGCCGCGCGCGGCGAACCAGTCGGCCGGCTCGGAGCGGTCCCCGTGGTCGAACCATAGGTCGAACGGGTTGAACGAGGTGTCTTCGCCGCGGGCTTCGCGTTTGGCTCGCAAGGCGACCCACTTCTCTTCGGCTTCTTTGCGTTTCTCTTCGTCGGCACCGAAGATTTCGACGGCGGCCCGGCTGCCGGACCCGCTCAGCTGGTCGATCGATTCGAACATGGCTTCCTGGGCAGCGGCCGGCAGAAACGGCAACAGTCCTTCGGCCAGCCACGCCGTCGGACGGGCAGGGTCGAAACCGGCGTCGCGCAACGCCTGCGGCCAGTCGTGACGCAGGTCGACGGGCACCGCTCGCCGATCCGTCGTCGGCTCGGCGCCATGCTGTGCCAACGTCTCGGCCTTGTACTCCAGTACCTTGGGCAGGTCGATCTCGTAGACGACGGTCCCGTCCGGCCAGGCCAATCGGTACGCGCGCGAATCCAGACCGGCCGCCAGGATGACCACCTGCCGGACACCGGCCCCAGCAGCCTCGGCGAAGTACGCGTCGAAGAAGTGGGTGCGCACCGCCTGGTAGTTGATCATCTGCTGGGCGCCAACCGCGAAGTCCACCTCGTCATCGCGGTCTCCGGCCCACCAGGCCGCTACCTGTTCGCGCACCCCTTCGAGCTCGGGCGTCGACACCAGTGGCTCGGCGAACTGGTCCCGGATCAGCGGGTCGGCGCTGGCGGTTTCGCGGGCACGGGCCAGCGCGACCATTACCGCGGTAGCTCCGACGCTGGTTGCGATGTCCCAGGAGTCGTCCGCGGTGCGCGGCATTACAAGCGCTCCGCGACCACGAAGTCGGAGAAGGCATCCTTGTCGTCGGCCATCGGAACATTCTCGATCCAGCGTCCCAGCCGCTGCATCTCGTCGGTCGAAGCCTGCGCGGTGGCGCGCCAGCCGTGGTTGTTGAGCCAGTCGGTGACGTCGGCGCGGTGCTCGTCGCGGTACATCAGCTCCCCGACGTCGACGCTCTGCTGCTCCAGCCCGAGCTCTTCGGACACCTTCTTGAACCGCTCGCGCATCTGCTGGCGTCGCTCGTCGGCGTGCGCGGGGGCGGTTTCGGCCGAGATTCGACTCCCCGCCGCGCTCAGCTCACCGATCTGGGTGAACAACTTGTCCTGCGCTTCGGCCGGCAGATACATCAACAGCCCCTCGGCCAGCCATGCGGTCCGCGCCGTCGGGTCGAAGCCGGCGGCGCGCAAAGCGGCCGGCCAATCGTGCCTGAGGTCGATGGCCACCTCGCGGCGGTCGGCCGAAGGAGTCACGCCGTTCTCGGCCAACGTCGTGGATTTGTAGGCCAGCACCTGAGGCTGATCGATCTCGTACACCGTGGTGCCGGCCGGCCAGTCCAGCCGGTAGGCACGCGAATCCAGCCCGGACGCCAGAATCACGACCTGCCGGATGCCGGTGGCCGGGTCTTTAGTGGCATCGAGGAAATAGGTGTCGAAGAAGTTCGTCCGCACCGCCTGGTAGCCGCGCATGTGGTGCAGGTGGGCCGCGGATTCGGCGTCGATCGCTTCGATCTTGGCCGCGAGCGTCGGGTCGAGCATGGCCTCCCACATCACGCTGGCGCCCGCGCTGGTGACCAGCAGCTTGGCGTACGGGTCGCGAATCAGCGGATCGGGCTGGTCGGTTTCGACGGCCCGGGCCGCGGCCACCATTACGGCCGTCGTTCCGACGCTGGTCTTGATGTCCCAGGTGTCGTCGTGGGTGCGCAGTGAACTCATCGCGTCGCTCCTTGAATCAATCCAAGACGGCTCGCAGCAGCGTGCTGCGGACGGCCTCGTCGGTCAGTTCTTCGGGTACCGGGCGGCCCAGCCGGGCCATCTCGTCGCGGTTGTTGACGCTGTCCACCTGCCAGCCGTGCGCGGTCAGCCAGCCGGCGGCGTCCGAACGGTCGGGCTCGTGGTAGGTCAGCGCTTCGACATTGACGTCCAGCCCTAGCCGCTCCCGCATCCGCTGCCAGCGGTTGGTGTTGCTGTTGGCATTCACGCCGAACACCTCGATGGCAACGCGACTGCCCGGCGCGCTGAGCGCGGTGACCTGCTCGAACAGCCGGTCCTGAGCGTCGCCCGGCAGGTACGGGAGTAGGCCCTCGGCGAGCCATGCGGTCGGTTGGGTGCGGTCGAACCCGGCGGCCGCCAGCGCGCCCGGCCAGTCGTCGCGCAGATCCACCGGGACCGGGCGTCGCCTGGACGCGGGAACCGCGCCATGGGCTTCCAGGATTCCGGTCTTGTACTCCAGCACCTTGGGCTGGTCGATCTCGTAGACCGTGGTGCCCGCCGGCCAATCCAGCCGGTAGGCCCGCGAGTCCAGCCCGGCGGCGAGGATCACCACCTGCCGGATGCCGTCGGCAGAAGATTTGGTGGCGGCGTGGAAGTAGTCGTCGAAGAAGTGGGTGCGCACCGCCTGGTAGTCGATGCCGAGCCGGTGCACACGTTTGCCGTGCTGGTCGTCGTCGAGCCAGGCCAGCTCGGGGTCGGCCAACCGGGCCCAGGCCTGGCCGGCCGAGGACACCAGGGTTCCGGCGAAGTTGTCGCTGAATCAGCGGATCTGCCCCGGCCGTTTCGGCGGCACGGGCTGGCGGCGACTCCCAGTGCGGTGGCGCCGACGAGTTCGGTGATGGCCCAGCTGTCGCCGGCAGTTCGTAACGACGGAGGCAACGAAGACGTTTCGTCGAGGTCAGTCATGTCCCGACCATGGTACCCGAAAAAGTTAGTTAGCCTATGCGCTTTGTGGGCCACATCACCGGCGGTCGGCGGCCTCGTCGGTCAGGTGCCGTGCTCCCAGAAAGCGCCTTCCAGCAGATGGCGCAACGTCTCGGTCACGGCCCGCATCTCTTGGAAGCTCCGGAGATAACCGGCGTAAAAGCCCACGCCAACGAGCACGATCAGCAGCGTCTCGGCCAATGACGGGACATCTGTGCCTGATTTGAGCTCGCCGCGCTTGATGGCATCATCGACGGCCCAATTCAGAAATTCCCGGCTAATTACGACGGCGTCGTTTTCGGCTCGATGCAATTCCGGGTGGCGCTGCGAATCCAGCACGGCGGTGACCAGAAACGCTGCGACCGAAGGATTCTCAGAACTCGCACGCATCGCCACGCCAATGAATTCCGCCAGCCGGCCCATCAGGCTCGTCACCCGTTTGGCATGTTCGATGCCGGTCGTGACGACGAGTTCGTTGGTGCTGGTCCACCACCTCGCAGTACAGCAGCCGCTTACTGGAAAAGTAGTGATTGATCGCGGGACGAGTCAGGTCGGCGCGGACGGCGATCGCCTGGAAAGTCGCTCCGTCATAACCACGTTCACTGAACACCTCACGCGCGGCGCGCACAATCCGCTTCCGCGTCTCGTCGGCCTTCGCCGCCGGGGGACGTCCGGGTCTTCGATTCGCCGTAGTCGGCACTAGTGGATTGTGCCACCGCCGCGATGTGGCATTAGTGCATTCGGCGGGACTTGACCAAATTTCCCCGCTTGGTAGTCGTCGAGCGCCTTGATCAATTCGGCTTTCGAGTTCATTACGAAAGGTCCGTAGTGAAATACGGGTTCCCGAATAGGCTGGCCGCCCAGGATCAGCACATCAACCGCCTCGTGAATCCTGTCGGCACCGACAGTGATCCGATCGCCGGGTCCTAGAACAGCCAACTGACCCTGGTGGATCGGGTGAGCGTCCGGACCGACATATCCGCTTCCGGACAACACGTACACCAGCGCGTTGAAGTCAGGCCGCCACGGAATGTTCAGGCGCGCCCCGGCCTGGATCGTCGCGTGCGCCAGCGTGATCGGGGTGTGGGTGACGCCCGGTCCGCGGTGACCGTCGATCTCACCGGCGATGATGCGCAGCAGCGCTCCGCCGTCGTCGGAGGAGAGCAACCGAGCGTCGGTGCCCTCGATGGCCTGATAGCGGGGCGGCGCGAACTTGTCGTTGCGCGGCAGGTTGACCCACAGCTGGACGCCGTGGAAGAGGCCGCCACTTTCGACCAGCTCGGCAGGCGGGGTCTCGATGTGCAGGATGCCGGAACCGGCCGTCATCCATTGCGTCGCGCCGTCGGTGATCAGGCCGCCGCCGCCGTGGGAATCCTGATGCGCGAATTTGCCGTCGATCATGTAGGTGACCGTCTCGAAGCCCCGGTGCGGATGCCAATCGGTGCCCCTGGGCTCGCCCGGCTCGTAGTCCACCTCGCCCATCTGGTCCATGTGCACGAAGGGATCCAGGGCGGCGGTGCTCACCCCGGCGAAGGCCCGGACCACCGGGAATCCCTCGCCCTCGTAGCCGCGCGGGCCTGTGGTGATCGATCGAACGGGGCGCTCGGTGTCGGCGGGACCGGCCGGGCGCGACCCGCGCCAACGTGAGCGTGTCTACGGTGATAGCAGGCATTTCTAACTCCTTGCTTGAGCGTTACCCATATAACCGGACTATGGTCCGCTTATTCCCATCTGCCTAGGATGGGCCGGTGGACGAACCCCAGCCCGCAGCGGCCACACCCGCCGGCGCAGGCGGGCGCTTCGGCGCATCGATCCGCACGTCGGGCTATCTGCGCAAGTGGTTCCTGCTGGGCATCACGATCGGTGTCGTTGCCGGCCTCGGCGCGGTCGTCTTCTATCTCACGCTGAAATACACCGCGGAGTTTCTGCTCGGCTACCTGGCCGGCTACCACCTCCCCACGCCCATTGCAGAGGGCGGCAGCCACGGGTCGGCCGGCTTCGTGCGTCCGTGGGCCATTCCGTTGGTGACGACGGCCGGTGCCCTGCTGTCGGCGTTCATCGTGGCCCGGCTCGCCCCGGAAGCCACCGGCCACGGCACCGACGAAGCCATCGAGGCGGTGCACGGCGATCCGCGCAGCATCCGCTTCCGAGCGGTGCTGGTGAAGATTGTGGCCAGCGCGCTGACTATCGGATCGGGCGGTTCGGCCGGCCGCGAAGGCCCGACGGCACAAATCTCGGCCGGCTTCTGCTCGCTGCTGACCCGACGGCTGCACCTGTCCGACGAGGACGGCCGAACCGCGGTGGCGCTGGGTATCGGGGCGGGCATCGGCGCGATCTTCGCCGCACCCCTGGGCGGGGCGGTGCTGGCCGCATCGCTGCCCTACCGCGACGACTTCGATTACCGCTGCCTACTGCCGGGTTTCATCACCTCGGGGACCGCATACGCGGTGCTCGGGGCCTTCCTGGGCTTTGACCCCCTGTTCGGCTACATCGACGCTGAGTATCGGTTCGAAAGAGCCTGGCCGTTGCTGTGGTTCGTGGTCATCGGCCTGGTCGCCGCCGCGGTCGGCTACCTGTATGCCCGTACCTTCCACGCCTGCGTCGCACTCACCCATCGGCTGCCGGGTGGGCAAGTGCTCAAGCCGGCGATCGGCGGGCTGTTGGTCGGCCTGCTCGGACTGCTCATCCCCCAGGTCCTGAGCAGTGGCTACGGCTGGGCGCAGCTGGCGGCCGATCGTGGCTCGCTGCTGCAGATCCCGTTGTGGATCATCCTCGTGCTGCCGGTCGCCAAGATCGTCGCGACGTCGCTGTCGATCGGCACCGGCGGATCCGGTGGACTGTTCGGGCCGGGGATCGTAATCGGCGCCTTCGTGGGGGCCGCGATCTGGCGACTGGGCGAGCTGTCCGGGCTGCCCGGGGTGCCCGGCGGGCCGGGAATCTTCGTCGTGGTGGGGATGATGGCGTGTTTCGGGAGTGTCGCTCGGGCGCCGCTGGCGGTCATGATCATGGTCGCGGAAATGACCGGCTCATTTTCGGTGGTTCCCGGGGCGATCATCGCCGTGGGGATCGCATCAATGCTGATGTCGCGCACCAACGTCACGATCTACGAGGCGCAACGGCTGGACCGTCAGGCCGCCGAGGCTGAACGCGATGCCAGCAACACGCGCCGAACGTGATACCAGGGCGAAAAATTCGCGGATTCTCCGCCGTGAGATCACGCTCGGCGACGCGACGGGCTACTTCGTCTTGCGCCGCGCGGTGTTGGCCGCGCTCTTTTCGGTGGACGAACCCTCGTGGGCCAATTTCCCGCCCGCGCTCTCCAGGTGCGCCCGGACGAACCATTGGAACTTCTCGAGTTCCCGGGCGTGGCCAATGAGGATGTCTTGAGTGACCGGGTCGAGTTCCTCTGTCTCTTCGACGGCGTGGCGAACGTCTTCGATAACGCCGTTGTAGACCAGGTCCAATGCCCCTAGATGCGCCGGAACCGTGTCACGGCCGACCGAATAGTCGTCCCAATCGCGATCGTTGATGATCGCGCCCGGGGTGCCCTTTGGCGACGCGCCGAGAGCCGCGATGCGCTCGGCAACCTCGTCGGCATAGGCGCGCACCTTCAACTTGCGGTCGATCATCTCGTGCACCCCGATAAAGCTGGGACCCACAACGTTCCAGTGAATGTGCTTGAGCGTCAAATGAAGATCGTTGTAGGTGCTCAGTTGCTTCTGCAGCAGTTCGGCGAGCCGCGCCCCCTGCTTGTCCGTCAACCCCGGAATGGTGAACTGTGTCATCGCCCACGGGTACCCGATGCCATGGCTGATAACCACGGCCCTGCATACCAGCCTCAGAGCGAGTGGATTTGCTGCACGGGCAGCCGGGCGCCGCGACGTGGCTCATATGCCAGTCCGCTGGCTTCGAGCAGGCGAACCACCCGGTGGCGGTGTGGGCGCATGGGTTCCAGCAGTTCCAGCATGCCGGTGTCGTCGACCGGGCGGCCCAGCAGCGTCCAGCCGATCATCTTCGGGATGTGGTAGTCGCCCACCGACACGGCATCGGCGTCACCGAACGCCCGCTGCGCGGTCTCGGCGGCGGTCCACTGCCCGACACCCGGCAGCGAGGTCAGCGCTTCGCGTGCCCGGGCCGCCGGCCACGACGCCAGCCGTTCCAGCGACGCAGCCCGACTGCGCGCAGCTCACCACCGTCCGGGCCCGCCCTGGGTCGACGTTGGCGCGGTGGAACTCCCACGACGGGATGGTTCGCCACACCTGCGCCGACGGCGGCACGCGCATGCCGGCCGGCGCCGGACCGGGCGGCGGTGTCCCGTACTTGGTCAGCAGCACCCGCCAGGACCGGAAGGCGTCGGCGCCGGGCACCCGCTGCTCGATGACCGCCGGAATCAGGGCTTCCAGCACCTGTCCGGTGCGGCCCAGGCGCAGGTGCGGCACCCGTCGCTGCGCGGCGGCGACCGTCGGGTCCGTCGGCGCGAAATCCGAGGCGTCGTCATCGGCGCCCAGCAGCGCGGGCAGCCGCTCGATGAATTCCTCTGCTCCCATCGCCCCACGCCGCGCAGTCGACGGCGTTGGGGGCCGCGCGGCTGATCCGCGCGGTGACGGGTCCGGTGGCCAGCAGGCTGGTGCGCCAGATGACGCCGTCTTCGGCGATCTGAAAGCTCGGGTCTCGAGGACCCCGGCGCAGCGGCGCCAGCGTGTGCCCGAAGCTGACGGTGCCGAGGAACGTGACCGTGCGCTCGCTCTTCACCTCAACAGCTCCATTGACCGCAATCTGTCTACCGGGACACTATGACCATGTGACCACGCCGTTCGACGACCCGCAGGCCGAACTGGCGTGGATGTTTCTGCAGACCCTGTGCGATGGCGCGGATCTCGACGAAGGCCTGGCGCTGCTCAGCGACGACTTCACCTACTGGAGCATCATCACCCGCACTTGCTTCGACAAGGAGACGCTGCGCGCGGCGATCGAGCAACGCAAACAACTTCTCCCAGAGGTCAACATCGAGCTGATCCGCTGCGTCAACGAGGGCGAAACGGTCGTCATCGAGGGGCACGTCGAGGCCACCACCGAAACGGGAGCCCGCTACGACAGCCCGTTCGTCTGCATTTTCGATACCCGCGACGGGATGATCGTGTCGATGCGCGAATACAGCGACACCCGAGTGGCGGCGACGGTGTTTCCCCGGTTCAGTTAGTCACCTACGACGATGATCTCGGCTTTGTTGGGGTAGAAGGCGACGTGCCCGGCGATCGCTGCGACCGCGGGATAGGGCTCTTCGTACGTACCAGATCGCATCCTCGACGGTGTCACCGGCCGACGTGGTCACGCTGTAGTAGCTGGCGTCCCCCTTGAAGGGACAGTAGGTCGCGGTGTCGGTTCGGGTCAGCCGGTCTTGAGCCACGTCGGCCAGCGGAATGTATTGCACCGCAGGCAAAGTGGCCTCCTGCAACACCAGCGCCGCCGTCGTGTCGGCGACGAGCTCGCCGTTGATGCGAACCTGTACCCGTCCCTTGGTCGGCTCGATGGTGATCGGGTGACCGGCGCTGGGTTCTAAGACTTCCCGGTGGGCCATGGTTGATTCCTCCTCAGACGCAGGTACTGGTGCAACACCGACCGGGGCTCAACGCTTCCCGATTTCGGGTGGTCCGAATGCGTAGCGGTGGTACTGCCCAATCTTCCGCAATGGCGTTACTGCGGCGATCGCCCGGCCCGTGCATCGGCGTCGAGCGCCTTGCCGTACAGCGTCGCCAGCATGGTTTGGGGCGGCCCGTTCAAGTCGACACGAATGCGCTCCACGTGCGCGAGCTTATTCAGGTTGCGCGGCCGGGCTGTTCTTCCTGGTCGTACGCATCGCGGCCCAGAACCGGGCGGCCTCGCGAATCGATTCCTCGACCGGACGCGGCTGCCAGCCCAGCTCGCGGACCGCCTTGCTGTGATCGACATCGGCTTCGGCGCGCATCATCCGCACCGATTTGAGGCTGAGTTCGGCGTCTTTGCCGGTGAGCCGGGCCCTCAGGCTGCCCAGCGCGCCCAGCGCGTACAGCGCCGGCACCGAGATCGAGCGTGGCGGCGGCGGCACACCGGCCTCGTCGGCCGCGATCCGCACCACCTCCTTCAGCGCGATCATCCGTTCGGAGATGAGGTAGCGCTCGCCGATGCGTCCGTGTTCGGCGGCGAGAATCATCGCCCTGGCGGCATCGTCGACGCCGACGACTTCCAGCTGGATGCCGTTCATCACGAACGGCAGCTTGCCGAAGACCGCGCCGGCGATGAAGGCGCCGTGCGGGGTGCGGCCCCAGTCGCCGCTGCCGTAGGTCGTCGAGACGCACATTGCGACGGCGGGCAGGCCGGCCTCGGCCACGTACCGCATCACCAGATTCTCGGCCTGAACCCGGGATTGGACGTAGGGAGTCAATCCGCGCGAGCCGATCACGTCGTCCTCGGTCGCCACGTGGCCATGCCGCCGGCCCACCGTCGCGTAGGTGCTGGTGAAGATGAACCGGTGCAGGTCGGGTTGTTTGACGGCGACATCGAGAACGTTGCGCAGGCCTTCGACGTTGGTGCGAAACAGCGGCGACGGGTCACGCAACCAGGCGCGGGTGTCGACGACGCAGTAGTACACGTCGTCCACACCGTCCATCGCCTCGCGCAACGCGTCGGTGTCGAAGACGTCGCCATGAAAGCGGGTGACCTGAAGGTCGTCGATGCCGCGAGTGTTGGCGGTCGGCCGCACCATGGCCCGCACTTGTTCACCGTCGGCGACCAGTTGGCGGGTGACGTGTGAACCCAGAAAACCGTTGGCGCCGATCACCAGTTTGGGCTTGGTGCTCACTGCTGACCACCGATCTCGCGCATCCAGCGCGCGGCGTCGTCGTCGAGGGTGCCCAGCTCCTGCGCCTTCGCGGCACCACTTCAGACCCGCCTGCAGAAAGCGCAGCGGGTTATAGATGTCTTCTCGACGGCGCCACAGGCCGTCGCCGGCATAGGTGATGATCGAGATGTTGGTCGCGCTGACCACGCTGCCGTCGCCGGGGTCGCGCATCGGGTTGTCGAGTTCCATGATGATCCGCGCCGGTGGACTCGTCGATGACCGACCACAACGACGGGAACGCCACCATGTGGCTGCCCGGGAAGGTCGTCATCGTCCGCTGAATCCAGTCGCGCACCTGCTCGCGACCTTTCATGGTGCCCATGGCGTGCTCGATGTAGTCGACGTCGGGCGTGTAGTGCTCGACCCAGGCGTCCCAGTCGTGGGTCTCGGCGGCGCGGGCGACGGTCTCTTCGAATTTCTCGAAGGCCGCGGCCAATTCATTACGGGGGAACTCTGGGCTGCTCACGGAGCCGTTACACCTCAGCGGCGGAGTGTAGCGTGGGCGTCACGGTTCCTGAGGAGGACAAAGAAATGGCAAGCACCCAAAAAGCGATCCTCGCCGGCGGCTGCTTCTGGGGAATGCAAGACCTGATCCGCAAGCAGCCGGGTGTGCTTTCGACCCGGGTCGGCTACAGCGGCGGCGAGGTCCCCAACGCGACCTACCGCAATCACGGGATGCACGCCGAGGCCATCGAAATCGTGTACGACCCGGCGGTCACCGACTACCGCACGCTGCTGGAGTTCTTCTTCCAGATCCACGACCCCACAACGAAGAACCGGCAGGGCAACGACAGGGGCCCCAGCTACCGGTCGGCCATCTTCTACCTCGATGACGAGCAGAAGCGAATCGCGCTGGACACCATCGCCGACGTCGAGGCCTCCGGCCTGTGGCCCGGCAAGGTGGTGACCGAGGTCAGCCCGGCCGGGGATTTCTGGGAGGCCGAGCCCGAGCATCAGGATTACCTCGAGCGCTACCCCAGCGGGTACACCTGCCATTACGTGCGTCCCGGCTGGAAATTACCGCGACGGGCTGACGCTAACCAATAGACTCAGCGTCGGCGCACGACGATTCGTCCGCCGTCTTTCGGGGTGTAGGCGACACCGCGGCAGTACCAGTCCTCGGCGGGGGCGTCGGTGCGTCTCGATAGTGAAGTGGCGCAACACCGTTCGAAGCACCACGTCCATCTCCATGTTGGCGAACGCGGCCCCCACACACCGGCGGGTGCCACCGCCGAACGGAATCCACGCGAAGGCGGACGGCTTGGATCCGATGTACCGTTGCGGATCAAAACGTTCCGGGTTGGGGAAGACGTCGGGGTTGTCGTGTATCTGCGCGATGCTCACGATCATCGAATGCCCGCGCGGGATGACCCATTCGCCGAGTTGGTAGACCAGCGGATAGATGCTTCGAGCCGCGAAATCGATGACGGTCCTGGACCGTTGGACTTCAAGGATCGTGGCCTGACGCAACTCCTGGCCACCACTGTCGGCCTCCTCGACCAGCGCCGCCAGCAGATCGGGGTGGCGGGTCACCCGCTCGAACGCCCAGGCCAGCGTGGCGGCGGTGGTTTCGTGCCCGGCGGCCAGCAGGGTGAGTAGTTCGTCGCCAATGTCCTTGCGCGACATGACCGAACCGTCGTCGTAGGTGCTGCGCAGCATCAACGCGAGCACATCGGTTCGGTCGGCGAAGTTCGGGTCCGCCCGCTCCGCGGCGATCAGCTTGTCGATGACGATGTCGTACTGGCGCCGCCACCTGTCCAGCCGGCCCCACGGGCTGTAGCGTCCATAACTCCGTTTGGGTTTCGGCAGCGCCGCCATGCGCGAGCCGAGGGTGACCCACGGCGGGATGAGTCGGCGCAGCTCGTCGAGTTCGGCGCCGTCGGCCCCGAACACCGCGCGCAGGATGGCGTTGAGCGTGATGTGCATCATCGACGGCAGCGTTGGGAACGGTTGGCCTTCCAGCCATTTCGCGGTCTCGCGCAGCGTCTCTTCTTCGATGATCGCCTCGTAGTTCTTCATGCTCTTGCCGTGGAACGGAGGCGCCAGCAATCGTCGCCGACGGCGGTGCTCCTCGCGATCGAGGGCGAAGACCGAGCCGCTTCCGAACACGCGACTCAGATTGGGCTGGATGTTGCCGAGCTCGTCGGGGCTGGTGGTGAAGATCTGCTTGGCCAGCTCCGGCTCAGCGACCACAACGACACGGCCGAACATCGGCACGTTCAGCGTGAAGACGTTGCCGTAGCGGCGTACCAGCCGCGGGATTATCCACCGCCGCGACATCGCAAAGGCCAGGCCCTGGAACACCTTTGGGAGCCGACTGGCCGGGGGCAGCCTGACGGCGGTGGACGCCGGTGGGGCGATGACTGCTTCGCTCATGGCGTGGCGCTCCCAACATCATGCCCCCGAATTCGGGGTTGGTACCGCGGTGTACCGGGGTTTCACGGTACGGTACTCTGTGGTACCAAAGATGACAAGGTCTCTTTGAGGTCCCGTCTGCACCGAAAGGGGGCCAGCCGTGACATCAGCGGCGGCGACAGCAGTGGCCGGCGACGCGGCTCTCGGCGAGCCGATAGTTAAGCCGGACCCTTTTCGGCTGCGGCTGCTCGACGGCCTCGCCGCGTCGATCGGTGAGCGCGGATACCGCGCCACCACAGTCGCCGACATCGTCCGCCATGCTCGCACCTCGAAACGCACGTTCTACGACCAGTTTCCGGGCAAGGAGCAGTGCTTTCTCGAGCTGCTGCGCGTCGACATCGACAAACTCGGCGACAGCATCCAGACAGCAGTCGACCCGGAGGCCGACTGGCACCGGCAGATCCGTCAGGCCGTCGAGGCCTACGTCGGATATATCGAGTCCCGGCCGGCCATCACCCTGAGCTGGATTCGCGAGCTCCCGTCGCTGGGCGCCGCCGCCCGCCCGGTCCAGCGCCGCGGGTTGCAGCTGCTTTCCGACCTGCTCATCGATCTCAGTGCCAACCCGGGCTTTCGGCGGGCCGACCTGCCGCCGCTGACGGCGCCGCTGGCCGTGATCCTGCTGGGTGGCCTGCGTGAACTGACCGCTCTTGCCGTGGAAGACGGACGGCCCGTCCGGGAGATCGTCGAACCGGGTGTGGATGCGTCGGTCGCGCTGCTCGGGCCCCGACACTGAGCACATCTGGCCTAGGCTCATCGCAAACCGTCAAGAAAATGGAGGAAGCGATGCGGCTATCCACCCGTAACCAGCTCAAGGGCACTATCACCGAGGTCAACCTCGGCACCGTGATGGCGGTCGTGAAGGTGCGACTCGACGGCGGCGCTCAGATCGTGACCTCCTCGGTGACCAAGGACGCCGCGGTTGACCTCGGCCTGGCGGTCGGTCAGCCCGCGACGGTGTTCATCAAGTCGACAGAAGTCACGATCGGCGTCGAATAACCATGGCGGCCACCATGCGCGCCGAACGCTTCTACGCGGACACCAAAAAGGTTGTGCTGGAAGATGTTCCGATTCCCGAGCCCGGACCCGGCGAGGTTCTGGTCAAAGTCGCCTTCTGCGGGATATGCCACTCGGACCTGAGTCCGATCAACGGCACCTTCCCGACCCAGACACCGGTCGTGACTCAGGGACACGAGGCCTCGGGCACCATCGCCAAACTGGGCCCCGAGGTAACCGGCTGGAACGAGGGCGATCGGGTGGTGGTTGCCGCCGGCCGACCGTGCCAGAGGTGCCCGAACTGCCGGCGCGGCGACGTGGTGAACTGCCTGCGGATCCAGTTGATGGCCTTTGCCTATGACGGCGCGTGGGCCGAATACACCGTGGCGCAGGCAGCCGGGCTGACCCGGGTGCCGGACAACGTCCCGCTGGAGCAGGCCGCGATCCTGGCCGATGCGGTGTCGACGCCGTACGGCGCCGTGGTCCGAACCGGGAAGGTGGCGGTCGGAGAATCGGTCGGCGTGTGGGGTGTCGGCGGCCTGGGCACCCACGTCGTCCAGCTCGCACGGTTGGTCGGCGCGGTACCGGTGATCGCGCTCGACATCAACCCGGTTGTTTTGGACCGTGCCCTCGAACTCGGTGCGGATCACGCGTTTGACTCGCGCGACGACCGGCTGCCGGACAAGATCGCCGAGGTGACCGAGGGCCGCAAGCTGGATGTGGCCTTCGACGCCGTCGGCCTGAAGGTGACGTTCGAGCAAGCCCTCGACTGTCTGACTCCCGGTGGCCGGCTGGTGGGCGTCGGGATGAGCGCCGAGGCGCCGACCGTCGGGCCCACGGCCATGTTCGGGTTGACCCGCAAGCAGGTGCTCGGCCACCTCGGCTATCAGAACGTCGACATCGCGACCCTGGCGAAATTGGTGTCGTGCGGGCGCCTTGATGTGTCGCGGTCGATCAGCCAGATCGTCTCACTCGAAGACGTCGCGTTGGGCATCGAGATGCTGGAGCGTCAGGAGGGCAACCCGATCCGGATCCTGGTCAAGCCCTGAGGAAGGCGCGGATCCGGTCCAGCACCAGCTCGGGTCGCTGCTCGACGATCCAGTGGCCCACGCCGTCGACCAGCTCGACCTCGAAATCGCTTGCACGGTCCGCATATCCGTCCAGAAGGTCGGGTGTGATGACCGGATCGCCGGTTCCATGTAGCCAGCGGACGGGCACGTCAACACGACCGTCGAACTCGCCGCGCACCCAGCGCAGCACCTCCCTGGTCTGAAATGTGCGATACCACCGCGAACCGGCCTCCGCGTGCCCGGGCTGGCGCATGCAGTCGACATACATGCGGATGTCCTCCTCGGGAACCCTGAAGCCACCGGCGAGGGTCCGCAGGTAACGGCCCTTGCGATCGCCGAGGACCCGCGGGCCGATCACCGGCAGCGCCATCGGGATTTGGTACCAGAACCGCCAGATGTTGCGCAGCGACGAGGGATTGGGCGTCACCCAGGGCGCCGAGGTGTTCACGCCCATGAAGCCCGTCACCTTCGATGGATGGCGCAGCATCATGATGAACGCCACCGGTCCGCCCCAGTCGTGGGCGACAAGCTTCACGTTGTCGACGTCCAGGTGGTCGAGAACCGCCGCCAAGTCCTCGGCCATCTCGTCCTTGGTGTAACGGCACCGGGGCGCCGAGCTCCAGCCGGCGCCGCGCAGGTCGGGGCACAACACCCGGTAGCCGTCGGCGGCCAGCGGTCCGATCAGGTCGTGCCACTCCCACCAGTTCTCGGGGAAGCCGTGCACCAGCATCACCGCCGGACCGTCGGCCGGCCCGGCGTCGGCGACGTGGATCGTGACGCCGCCACCGAGATCTACGTACCTGTGTTCGACGCCGTCCAGGGCGGGCATTTCGGTCATCCCCAGAGGCTAGGTCAGAAATCGCTCGACATACGGCGCGAAGCGGGAACGCAGATCGTCTTCGCGCAGCCCGAACATCTCGGGGGATGTCTCGACGCTTCCCAGCCGGCCGCGCTGGTGGCCACTCAGATAGTCGACGACAGCGGTGCGTGCTGGTTCGGTGAACGGTTCGCGGGCCAGCGTCGTATACCTTTTCGGCAACCCCGATTTCGTCGGCCATGAAATCGTCGAATCGGATGTCGATCGAGCGGTCCGCTCCGATGGCGTCGCGATCGCGGACCAGCGCATTGAGCATCTGTTCGAGACGGTCGATCCAGGAATTCGCGATCTGTTCCACCGGCACGGGTGCGCGGTGCATGCGCGCGGAGTAGGTGATCATCGCGACCATCGACAGCGCCACCGGCACCGGGTCGCGGTGGGTGAACACGACGATGCTGCCGGGGAAAACGCGATCCAGCACCGGCACCTGCTCGAGGTGCTGGGGCGACTTGAGCAGCCAGCGCCGGCCCCCGCGCAGGAACTGCATGGCCTTGAGCTGGGTGGCCAGGTATTCGTAGTGCGGTGTCTGGTCGTGGGCCCGGTAGTAGTCACGCCAGCGCGGCACCTCGGCGAGTGTCTCGAACAGCATCGTGGACACGTCGTTGGCGAGTAGCTGGATCTCTTCGTGGACGTGGTCGGTGGTCATCTCGTGCATGAGCGGGAAATGCGGCATCACGGTGTTGACCACACCGACCGCGATGTCCATCCGCGTCCGCCGCGGATCCGGCTCTAGGCCGATCTCTTGCGGCAACGGGAACGGCTCGTTGCTTTCCCAGTACGGCATGGTGCGGAAGGTGGGCGCCGCCGCCAGCAGGTTGTGCAGGTGGGTGGTGCCGGTGCGGGGCAGCCCGGCGATCACCACCGGCGGCCGCAGTCGATGTCGTCGATCTCGGGGTGCCGGCTCAGCAGGTCGGCCAGTAGCAGCCGGTTCTTGAGCAACTGCAGCAGCTGCCCGTAGAAGTTGACCACCCCGGCGTCGTGCAGCCCGTCGATCTCGCGCAGCGCTGCGAGGTAGACGTCGAACCGTTCCCGGTAGTCGTCGGGACCGAAATCGCGCAGGCCGGTGTCGGCGCTGGCCTGGGCATGCAGCGCGTCGGCGTCCAACGGGCACTGGGGGGCCATCGCGGCCATCATGTCGAGGATCTGCTGGGCCTCGACGCTGAATTGCGGCTCGGCCAGGTCTTTTAAGCGAACGACGTCGGTCACGCCGACTTATGTTACTCTGAGTTTCGTAATGGTTGTAGATTTTGGCCGACCCCGTGACCCACGCATTGACGGTGCGGTGCTGCGCGCCACGGTCGAGCTTCTCGCCGAAACCGGCTACCCCGGGCTGCTGGTCTCCGCCATCGCCGAGCGGGCGGGCACCAGCAAGCCCGCGATCTACCGGCGCTGGCCGAGCAAAGCGCACCTCGTGCACGAGGCCGTGTTCCCGATCGGCGCCGCGACGGCCCTTCCCGATACCGGATCGCTGCCCGAAGACCTGCACGAAATGGTCCGCCGCGCAATGGTTTTCCTGACAACACCGGCCGCCAGGGCGGCGCTGCCGGGGCTGGTCGGTGAGATGGCGGCGGATCCGACGCTGCATTCGGCGCTATTGGAGCGCTTCGCCGGCATCATCGGCGGTGGGCTCGCCGAGTTGCTGGAACGGGCCGCGGCGCGCGGCGAGGTCCGCGCCGATGTGACCGCCGGCGAACTGACCGAAGCGATGGCCGGCATCACGCTGATCGGCCTGCTCACCCGCGTCACCGAACTGGACGACAACTGGGTCGATCGCACCACCACGTTGCTGCTGAAAGGAATTAGCGCATGACGCACGAATCGACCGCCGCGTGGCGAGAGCTGCTGGCGACCCTCGGTGACTCGGACCGGGGTTTCCTCGAGGGCGACCGCGCGGTCACCGACGACCGGCACATCGCCGACGGCTACCGGATGCTCGCGGCCACCTTGGGCGTGGCTTTCGATACCTATCTGTTCCCCGAACCCGGCCACCCGCAGTTCGTCGCGGTGAACACGCCGTTTCGGCGCGACCGTCGCTGGGGCGGCGACAACACCGACGCGTACTACTTCATCTGTCCCGTCGAGCCCACCCGGCGCTACCGCATCAGCGGCAATAAGGGCGACAGCGTGTACTTCTCGGTGACGGCGTACAACGAACCTTCCCCCGGCGCGTGGTCGGACCGGGTCGTCGCGATCATCCGCGACACCGACCTCGACATCGACGCCGACGGCAACTTCAGCTTCGAATTTCCCGCGACACCCGACGCCGCCGTGCTGATGACCCGGGACTACCAGTCCGACCCACTGACCGGCCGCCCGGTTTCCTGGCGCATCGAAGCGCTCGACGAGCCCGACCCGATCCGGCACGGCGACGCGGAGACCGCCGCACGGCTCCGGGCGACGGCCACCTGGCTGCGCACCATGTTCGCCATCGTTCCGCTCGCCGTTGGAACGCGAGCCGACGACGAGCACGCACTCGGCCACGAAACAGCGCACGCCGCAAACCAATTCGCCGATCCCTACCAGGTGCCCGACGCCAACTTCGGCTGGTCGGCGCGCGACGCCTGCTACTCCTACGGCAGTTTCGTGCTCGACGAGGACGAAGCGCTGGTCATCACGCACCGCCCCCCGTCGTGCAGGTTTTGGAACCTGGTGGTGTGGAACCAGTTCATGGCCACCTATGGCGCCTCAGATGCGCGTTGCTCACTCAACGGCCACAGCGCGGTGCTCAATAGCGACGGCACGGTGACGATCGTGTTGTCCCGCGGCATGACCGCGCACCCGAATTCCCTGACCGCGCTGGGCTATCCGCGTGGCAACCTCGCGTTCCGGTGGTTCCTCGCTGACGGCGTGCCGGCGCGGCCCGAGGTGGAACTCGTGAAGATATCGGACGCGCCGACGGACGTGTACTAGACCTCGCGGACCAACTCGATGGCCCGGCCCAGGGTGGCCAGCTTGGCATCCACCGTGTCCCCCGCCGGATAGAGCCGGACGGTGTTCACGCCGGCATCTCGCCAGACGGCGAGTCGTGCCCGCACCATCTCCTGAGTGCCGATCAGCGTGGTGGCCAGCACCATCTCGTCGGTCACCAGCGCGGCCGCGCCGTCAGGGTCGCCGCCCTGCCAGCGCTCGCGTACCTCGGCCGCGACGTCGGCCCAGCCCTGCCGGCTGTAGGCCTGGTTGTAGTAGTTCGTGCTCGACGATCCCATGCCGCCGAGGCTGAACGCGAGTTCCTTCTTGCGGCCGGCGACCATGCCAATAAGTTCGTCTTCGTCACCGGCGAAGGCGACTTCGGCACCCTGGCAGATGTCGATGTCGGCACGAGTGCGGCCGGCGACGGTCAGCCCGTCGTCGAGGTGGGCGAAGTAGGCCTCGTCGGCGGCCTCCGGGACGAAGCTGGTGCCCAGCCAGCCGTCGGCGATCTGTCCCGTCAACCGCAGCATGGCCGGTGACAGCGTAGCCAAATAAATGGGAATGGCGTGCTCGGGCCGGGTGGACAATCGCATCGGCTTCGCTTCCCCACCCGGGCGGGGAATTTGAATCTCCTTGCCGGAGTAGGAGATCTTTCCGCCCTCGAACACCTGCCGGACGATCTCGACGGTCTCACGCATGCGGGTCAACGGCCGGGCGAACGACACTCCGTGCAGACCTTCCATCACCTGAGGCCCGGAAGCTCCCAGGCCGAGCAGGAACCGTCCACCCGAAAGGTTCGACAACGTGATCGCCGTTTGCGCGACGAGTACCGGCGAGCGGGTGCCGACCTGGATGACGCCGGAACCGAGCAACATCCGGTCGGTGCGGCCCGCGAGGTAGCCGATGGCCGACGGAGCGTCCGTTCCCCACGCCTCGGCGACCCAACAAACGTCCAGCCCCAGCTTTTCGGCCTCGACCACGAAGTCGACACACCCCGGGTTGGGATAACTCGACCGTCGTCGCGGTCCGCATCACCGCACCCCGTGTTCGGCAAGCCGCTTGATCGCCGCCAGGGTCTTGTCGATCGCGGCCTCGAACTCGCGCAGCCGCACGAAGACGATCTTTTGTTCCTTGTCGGGCATCGAGTCGATCGCCACCGACAAGCCCGAGCGTCCCGGGCCCATCTGCATCCAGAAGCTCAGTGCGGTACCGCCGTCGCGGGGTGTCAACCGAAAGCGCCACTTCGCCGAGGGATTATCGGGGTCGCCGACCGCCCAAGCGAATTCGTGTGGCTCATCGAAGTCGATGATCTGTGAGGTGCTGCTCCATTGCCCGAACGCCTCGTGTTCATTGTGTCCGACGAAGCGGGCGCCGACCCGCGGTCCAGGGGCTCCATCGAGCCACTCCACCCGCTGCAGCTCGTTGCTGAGTGTCGGCATCAGCTGGATATCGGAGACCAGACTCCAGACCCGCTCTGGATCGGCGTCGATCCACGTCGATGCTTCCACTGTTGGGTTGTCCGCGTAGCGGGCGCCGGTCCATTCCACGGCCCCCATTGTGCTCCGTCTACGCGAGCGGCAGGCACCCACTCGGCGAGCTCGCTGGCAGCGGCTTTCCGGGACTCGCGGAACGTCAGCTTGACGATCTTGCGGACGACGGTGCCGAACTGGCGCAGCAGCGGGCCCCGGTTGTAGGGGATGCCGTAGCGTTCGCAGATCTCTTGCACCTCGGGCGCGATCTCCGCATACCGGCGCGCCGGCATGTCCGGGAACAGGTGGTGCTCGATCTGGTGCGATAGGTTGCCGGACAACAGGTGGAACAACTTGCCGCCGGTCAGGTTCGCCGAACCGAGCACCTGCCGGAAGTACCACATGCCGCGAGACTCGTCCTTGGTCTCCTCGACGGTGAATTCCTGTGTGCCGTCGGGGAAGTGGCCGCAGAAGATGATCATGTAGGACCACACGTTGCGCATCAGGTTGGCCGTGAGGTTGCCGGTGAAGACGAACGGCGCGAACGGCCCGGCCAGCAGCGGGAAGGCGACGTAGTCCTTGAGCGTCTGGCGGCGGGTCTTCTTCCAGATCTCCCGACAGCACCTCGCGCTTGTCGCGCAGCCGGATCTCGCCGGTGCGGATGCGCTCGGTTTCCAGCTCGTGCAGCGCGACGCCGTACTGGAACAGCACCATCAGCAGGAACGCGTAGAGCGGGTTGCCCAGGAAGTACGGGTTCCCAGGGCTGGTCTTCGCTCATCCGAATGATGCCGTAGCCGATGTCACGGTCCATCCCCACGATGTTGGTGTGGGTGTGATGCATGTAGTTGTGCGAATGCCGCCACTGATCGGCGGGGCATGCGGTGTCCCACTCGAAGGATCGGCCGGAGATCGCCGGGTCACGCATCCAGTCGTACTGACCGTGCATGATGTTGTGCCCGATCTCCATGTTGTCCATGATTTTCGAGATGCCCAGCATCGCGGTGCCCAGCGGCCACGCCGGCGGCAGGAACAACAGGGCACGCCCGCCCACTTCCAGCGTGCGCTGGGCTTTGATGACGCGACGGATGTAGTCGGCGTCCTTCTCACCGAGGTCTGCCATCACGCGTTCTTTGATGGCGTCGAGTTCGCGGCCGAACGCGTCGGCCTGCTCGGGGGTGAGGGTGATCGTGTTGTGTGACATGGGTTTTCCTCCTAGAGAGCGATCTCGACGTCGCCGACCGGGACGGACACGCAAATCTGCACGTCTTCTCCCGCGCCGGTGGAGACCGAGCCGGTGGTCAGGTTTCGCACGATGCCGGCGGTCTTGCGCCGTGTGCAGGTGTGGCAGATGCCCATCCGGCATCCGTTCTGTGGTGTCAGGCCGGCCGATTCGGCCTGTTCCAGCAGCGAGCGGCCGTCGTCGGTGATGTCAATGCCGCTGTCCGCGAAGCTTATTCGGCCGCCGGACGGGTTCGCTGACGGCTCGAATACCGGCGGCACGAAGCTCTCGGTGTACACGTTCTCGCAGTGCTGCTGAACCGCCTGCACCAAAGTGGTTGGCCCGCAGACGAACACCACGTCGGGCGATCGCATCGCGGCAGGCCAGGTGCTGCGGTCCGAAGGAGCCGACGAGATCGCCGGCGCCCGATCGGGTGTAGCCGTGCAGCACCCGTACCCGCTTCATCTCGGCCAGCTCGTCGCGGTAGCACGCCTCTTGCGGGCTGCGCGCATAGTGGACGAAGGCGATTTCGTCCCGGTGGCCCTCGGCGACCAGCGTGCGCAGCATCGCCATGACGGGCGTGATGCCGCTTCCGCCCGAGACGAACAGGATTCGTCGGGGCCGCTGCCTCCGGCAACACGAAGTCGCCGCCGACACCGGCCAGTCCGAGGACCATGCCGGGTTGGGCGCGCTCGTACAGATAGGTCGAGACGAGCCCGCCGTCGTGGTGACCGATCGTCAGCTCGAGGTTGGGGCTGCCTTCGGCGTTGGCCGGCGAGTAGCAGCGAGTGTGCCGACGGCCGTCGATGTCGAGTGTGAGGTTGACGTATTGACCGGCCTTGACCGAGTAGCGGGACGTGAACGTCTGGTTCGGCGCGAGCGTGAGGGTGACGCTGCGCGGAGTGGTCCGGCGCACGTCGACGACCTTGGCCCGGGCCTCACCGATCGTCCAGGTCGGCGCCACCAGCTCGGTGTAGCGGTCGACGCCGTGCGGACCGGTAAGCAGGTCTACCAGTTCTGAACTCAGGACTCGCTTGCGTAAACTCTGGGCAAGAGTCCGAGTGGAAGTTTGAGTGAACATATGTACACCGTGCGACTAGATACCCCAGCTAGTCAAGGCTTTTTTGCTGGTATGTGGTAGGTTTCACATAGTGAACAGCCGTACTCCTAGCTCACACCCGCGCCGGTCGGGGCGGGAGTCGTTCACGCGAAAGCCCGTCGCGCGAGGAGCGCAAGGAGGCGACGCGGCGCGCCATCATCGCCGCTGCACTCAAGCTGCTGCAGGACGGCAGCTTTTCCAGCCTGAGCCTGCGCGAGGTGACCCGCGAGGTGGGGATCGTGCCTGCGGCGTTCTACCGTCACTTCGAGTCGATGGAGGCCCTCGGGCTGGTGCTGATCGACGAGTCGTTCCGCACCCTGCGCGACACCCTGCGCGGAGCGCGGGCGGGCAAGCTCGACCCGACCCGGGTCATCGAATCATCCGTCGAGATCCTGGTTGGCAGCGTCGCCGAACGGCGCGAGCACTGGCGCCTTATCGGCCGGGAGCGCTCCAGCGGCCTGTCCGTGCTGCGCTACGCCATCCGCACCGAGATCCGGCTGATCACCTCCGAGCTGGCCACCGACCTGGCGCGCTTTCCGGGGCTCAACGCCTGGAGCACCGAAGACCTCAACGTGCTGGCGACGCTTTTCGTCAACGCCATGATCGCTATCGCCGAGCTGATCGAGGACGCCCAGAGCGCCGAAGCCCTGGAAGAGATCCGGCGCGTGGCGGTGAAGCAGCTACGGATGATCGCCATCGGTATCGCGGGCTGGCGCAGCAGCCCCTGAGACGGAATTTCGCGATTCCCGAATGTGACCGACCGCGCGGGCGCATACGCTGCGGCGCATGTACTTCCGCGCGTCTCTCACCGCGGCTGCCCTCGTGGCGGCTGGGATCGTTGCGACTGGGGTTCCGGCGCCGGCCAGGGCGGACGTCGCCGACGACTACTTCCTCCAAGCCCTTGATGGTCAAGGCCTGCAGTACGGCACTCTCGACAAGGCGATCTCGGTGGCCAAGGCCGACGTTTGCGCCCAATTGGACGCCAACCCGGGCTCATCGGTTAGCGACATTGTTCCCGTCGTGGCGGCCGACACTGATCTGTCGATGGCCGACAGCTCTTTCTTCACCGGGTCGGCCATCGCTGCATACTGCCCGCAGTACAAATCCATCGTCAACGCGCCACCAGCGCCGTCCGTCGATCCGACACCAGTGCCGGGCGGGCCGATGAACGTGCCGATTTCCTAGGCGGATGGGGTCGGCTTATCGAGCGTGCCGCCACATCGGCCACATGGTGGGACCGCCGCCCGGTAACACGATCTCGTCGGTCACTTCAAAGCCGAAACGTTGGTAGTAAGCAAGGTTCTGATGTTTGCTCGACTCCAGATAGGCCGGCGCGTGCTCAGCATCGACGCGGTCCAGGCGCGACTGCATCAAGGCCCGTCCGAAGCCTTTTCCACGGACGGACGGGTCGCTGCCAAGCACAGCCAGATACCAATGCGGTTCTTCGGGATGTATGCGCTTCATCAGTTCCTGCACCGCGCGTCCCCGCGCCGTACGCGCACCGAACACGCGGATGAACATTGGCGTCATCGCCAGCTGCGCCCAGCGCGTTTCTTGCCACTCATTGGGCGGATTCCACAGTGCCGCCGCGCCGATGTCCGGTCCGTCGCAGGCGACCTCCACGCCGCCGCGGGCCAGATGGTGATGGCGGGTCATCGTCGCAAATAACCGGTATAGCTGCGCGGTTCGTGGCCTCTCATCGGGAAGCAGCCAGACCATCACGGGGTCGTCGTAAAACGCCCGCGCGAGGGTGCGTGACAGCTCGCGGATATCAACCTTGCGGGCCGAACGCGCTTCGGGAGCCACGGTTCAGGACACCCACGGGCCGATGCCGCCGATCTTGTCGATGCGGATGCGCGTCAGGACTCCAGGCGGAGCTCCGGCCGGCGGAAACACGTCCGGGTTGGACAGGGTCTGGGCGAGTTCCTTGAGAAGCTCGGGCGCGCCGCCCTCGACGATCCGGGCGGTGCCATAGACCGCGAGGTAGGGGCGCATCTCCGGGGCCACGTCTCCCACCGCGGCGATCGTGAGGGCCACGCGGGCATCGTTGCGGACGTTGCGCACCTTCTTGTGTTCGGCGAGGTGGGCTGTGACGAGTTCGTCTCCATCCGGCGTCGACTGCAGTGCGACCCAGACCAGGGACACCTGGGGGCTGCCGTCGGGATTGAGGGTGACCAGCGTGGCGTCGGCACCGTTTCCGATGAGTTCACGTGCGGCGTCGTTGAGTTTCATACGTTGTTGTACCGCCTGGCGGTCTAATTCATTCCCGCACTACGATGGCTTGAGCTCGCTATGTGGACTAAGAGAACGGTTGGCCGACGGTGTGGGACTTCGAAACGGACCCGGAATACCAGGCGAAGCTGGACTGGGTGGAAAAGTTCATGGTCGAGGAACTCGAACCGCTCGATCTGGTCTCGCTTGATCCTTACGACAAGCAGAACACCGAGATGATGGCGATCCTGCGGCCGCTGCAGCGGCAGGTGAAGGACCAGGGGTTGTGGGCCGCGCACCTGACACCCGGACTCGGCGGTCAGGGCTTCGGCCAGGTCAAGCTCGCGCTGCTCAACGAGATCCTCGGGCGCTCGCGCTGGGCGCCGTCGGTGTTCGGCTGTCAGGCACCCGACTCGGGAAACGCCGAGATTCTGGCGCTGTTCGGCACCGACGAGCAGAAGGCCCGCTACCTGCAGCCACTGCTGGACGGCGAGATCACATCCTGCTATTCGATGACCGAACCGCAGGGCGGGTCCGATCCCGGAATGTTCGTGACGGCCGCGACCCGCGACGGTGACGACTGGGTCATCAACGGGGAGAAGTGGTTTTCCAGCAACGCCAAGCACGCCTCGTTCTTCATCGTGATGGCCGTGACCAAGCCCGACGCGCGCACGTACGACAAGATGTCGCTGTTCATCGTGCCCGGCGAGACACCGGGCATCGAGATCATCCGCAACGTCGGGGTGGGAGGCGAGTCGAGCAAGCACGGCTCGCACGGCTACGTCCGCTACAACGACGTCCGAGTGCCGGCCGATCATGTGCTGGGCGGCGAGGGCCAGGCGTTCATGATCGCGCAGACCCGCCTCGGCGGTGGCCGCATTCACCACGCGATGCGCACAATCGCGTTGGCGCGCAAGGCGTTCGACATGATGTGCGAGCGCGCCGTGTCGCGGCAGACCAGGCACGGCAAGCTGGCCGACTTCCAGATGACCCAGGAGAAGATCGCCGACAGCTGGATCCAGATCGAGCAGTTCCGGCTGCTGGTGCTGCGCACGGCTTGGCTGATCGACAAGCACCACGACTACCAGAAGGTGCGCCGCGACATCGCCGCGGTCAAGGTCGCCATGCCGCAGGTGCTGCATGACGTCGCACAGCGGGCCCTGCACCTGCACGGCGCGCTCGGCGTCTCCGACGAGATGCCGTTCGTCAAGATGATGGTGGCCGCCGAGTCACTGGGCATCGCCGACGGCGCCACCGAGCTGCACAAGATGACGGTGGCCCGCCGCACGCTGCGCGAATACCAGCCTGTGACAACGCCTTTCCCGTCGCAGCACATACCTACCCGGCGCGCCGAGGCGCAAGCCCGGCTGGCTGAGCGCCTCGAACACTCGGTCGCGGAGTTCTAACGTCGCGCGTTATTCCCATCTGTCACACCGGCCACTGACTGGTGGGTATATGTAGCTTTGTCCACCTCTCAGCGACAAACCGAATTCCGAAGCCTTTGTATGCCAGCCTGTCTCGCGCTCGACCGGAGTTGTCGCTGTGAGGTGGACAAATCGTCACATTCCCCCAAAGCAGCGACTGATGGTGCAGATGTGACCACTAAGCAATGTAGCGAACGATGCTCTCGGCAACGCAGGCCGGCTTCGGCGCCCCGTCGATCTCGACCGTGGTCGACACCACCGCCTGCACCGCACCATCACCGACGTCGTCGACGCTGACCAACGAGGCCGTCGCACGAACCCTGGACCCGACGGGTACCGGCGAAGGAAAGCGAACTTTGTTCAGGCCGTAATTGATCGCGAGCTTGATGCCGTTCACGGTGTAGATCTCGTGCTGTAGCCGCGGCAGCAGCGAAAGTGTCATGTAGCCGTGCGCGATAGTCTTCCCGAACGGGCCCTTGGCCGCGCGTTCGGGGTCGACGTGAATCCACTGGTGGTCGCCGGTCGCATCGGCAAATAGATTGACGTCCTCCTGGGTGATTGTCACCCAATCGCTCTGCCCGATGGTCTCGCCCGTGGCCGCGGCGAGGTCTGCTACCGACTCGAAAGTGCGCATGGGGGGTAAGCATAGAACCCGTGAGACTGCTGCTGATTGCCGACACCCATGTCCCCAAACGCGCACGCGACCTGCCGGCACGGGTCTGGGACGAGGTCGCTAGGGCGGATGTCGTCATCCACGCCGGCGACTGGGTAACACCCGACCTGCTCGACGAGCTGGAAGCCAGGGCCGCTCGACTGATCGCGTGCTGGGGAAACAACGACGGCGACACCCTGAGAAAGCGGTTACCGGAGCGCGCCGACGCGACGGTGGCGGGCGTCCGTTTCACCGTCGTGCACGAGACCGGGGCGGCCGCCGGCCGCGAAGGCCGGCTGTCGCGGCTGTATCCGGACAGCGACGTCCTGGTCTTCGGGCACAGTCATATCCCCTGGGATACGACCACAAGCACCGGGTTGCGCCTGCTTAATCCGGGTTCGCCGACCGACCGCCGCCGGCAGCCGTTCTGCAGCTACCTGACCGCGAGCGCCGCCGACGGGGCACTGAAGGATGTGGTGCTGCATCGGCTTTCGAAAAGTAGCTGACAGCTAGCCCCTACATAGCCCGCACACATATATAGCTCGTAAACAGAGATATATATGCAAGCACTCAAGGGACGCACCGACCTAATCGCCGAGGTCTTCGGCGTCGTGGGGAGATTCCGCCGGCAACTGCGCCGGTCGGCCGGTCGCGGTTTCGACTCCGCGCGGCTCAGCGAGTCGCAATCAGAGCTGTTATGGCTGGTCGGCCGGCAACCGGGGATCTCGGTCAGCGCCGCGGCCGCCGAGCTCGGGCTGGTGCCCAACACCGCCTCGACCTTGGTCTCCAAGCTGGTAGCCAACGGGTTGCTTATCCGGACGGTCGGCGACACCGACCGTCGGGTCGGTCAGCTACGGCCGGCCGAGCCCACCCAACGGATCGTCGACGCGTCCCGCGCCGCACGGCGGAAGTTGCTGTCCGAGGTGCTCGGCGAACTCGACAGCGACCAAATCGATTCTCTGACAAAGGGGTTAGAGGTCCTTGACACGATGTCCCGACTATTGCAGGAGCGACCTTCATGAGCGGATCACTGCCGATGGCCATCGACTGCCGGAACCTGACCTACCGGTACGGCCGGTTCACCGCGGTCGACGACCTGACGTTGCAGGTACGGCCCGGAGAGACCATGGGTCTGCTCGGGCCCAACGGCGCGGGAAAGACGACGTTGGTGCGAATGCTCACCACGCTGACACCGGTGCAGCAGGGCGAATTGCGCATCTTCGGAATGGACTCGCGCGATCAGACCGTCGACATCAGAAGCAATATCGGCTATGTGCCGCAACAGCTTTCGATCGAGTCGGCGCTGACCGGCCGGCAGAACGTGGAATGGTTCGCCAGGCTGTACGGGGTTCCCCGCGCGCAGCGTGCCGAGCGTGCCGATCAGGCACTGGCCGCCATGCAGTTGCATGACGTGGCCGACCGGCTGGCAGGCACCTACTCCGGCGGCATGGTGCGCCGCCTGGAAGTGGCCCAGGCACTCGTCAACCGTCCGTCGCTGCTGGTGCTCGACGAGCCGACCGTGGGCCTGGATCCGATCGCCCGCGACGGCGTCTGGACACAGGTGCAGAACATGCAGTCTCAATTCGGCATGACAGTGCTGCTGACCACTCACTACATGGAGGAAGCCGACGCCTTGTGCGACCGGGTCGCGTTGATGCATCGCGGCGTGTTACAGGCCGTGGGAACAGCCGCCAAGCTGAAGTCGACGGTGTCGCCCGGCGCCACGCTCGAGGACGTGTTCCGCCACTACACGGCCACGGAATTGGCGCATGAAGAAGCGGGTTCGTTCCGCCAAATCCGTTCCAGCAGAAAGGTTGCCAGCCGTGCAAGTTGATCACGCTGCCGGAGTCACCCTGGTGCGCGCCCCGCGCGGATGGCACCGGGTGACAGCAACGCTGGACCGCGTCAGCGCGTTCGCGATCGTCGAACTGCAGAAGCTGCAACACGACCGCACCGAACTGATCACCCGGATGGTGCAGCCCGCGCTGTGGCTGTTGATCTTCGGCACCACATTCAGCAAGCTGCACGTTATTCACACCGGGTCGGTGTCCTACCTGGCATTTCTGGCCCCCGGGATCATCGCCCAGTCGGCGCTGTTCATCTCGATCTTCTATGGCATACAGATCATTTGGGATCGAGACGCCGGCATCCTCGCCAAACTCATGGTGACCCCGGCGCCAGCGTCGGCGCTGATCACCGGCAAGGCATTTGCGGCGGGTGTGCGGTCGGTCGCCCAGGTCGTCGGCGTGATGGCGCTGGCCTATCTGATGGACATCGGCCTGACCGTCAATCCATTGCGGATCCTGGCGGCGATGGCCATCGTCATGCTCGGTGCCGCGTTCTTCGCCTGCCTGTCGATGACGCTGGCCGGGCTGGTGCGCAGCCGCGATCGCCTGATGGGGATCGGGCAGGCCATCACCATGCCGCTGTTCTTCGCGTCCAATGCGCTGTATCCCGTCGACGTGATGCCCGCCTGGCTGCGCGCGCTGAACACGGTCAACCCGCTCAGTTATGAAGTCAACGCCCTGCGGGCACTGCTGATCGGCACGCCGTTCAATCCGCTCGACATCGTCGTGCTGGTGGCGGCGGCGATGATCGGAATCGCGACGTCAACGTTGTTGCGCCGCTTGGTCGCTTAGCCGATGGTCGCGACCCGCTGCGCCCGGCTTCGCCGCGCTTGCGATCGCTCTAGGCATCTCTAGCGGCGAGTCCGCACCGACTCCCAATCGTTAGCCAACCGCGACCTCGAGCTCCGGCCACGACAGCCGAATCGAGCCGTCCCCCTGTGTTTCACTCCCCCTGACAGATTCGACCGCATGACGCGGGACCCAAGAGTCGAGAAAGTTGGGATGGGGAGAAGCTATGACGCTCGTTGACAAAGTGCGTGGCGCAACGGCAAAGCTGCCGCGCCGGCTGGCTGTTGCGGCTATAGGAGCTGCCCTGTTGTCCGGTCTTGTCTGTGCCGTCGGCGGCACGGCGACCGCGGGGGCGTTCTCCAAGCCGGGTCTACCGGTGGAATACCTGCAGGTTCCATCGCCGTCGATGGGCCGCGAGATCAAAGTCCAGTTCCAGGGCGGCGGACCACACGCCGTCTACTTGCTCGACGGCCTGCGCGCACAGGACGACTTCAACGGCTGGGACATCAACACCAACGCCTTCGAGGAGTACTACCAGTCGGGTCTGTCGGTGATCATGCCCGTCGGTGGCCAGTCCAGTTTCTACAGCAACTGGTACCAGCCGTCGTCGGGCAATGGGCAGAACTACACCTACAAATGGGAAACGTTCCTGACTCAGGAGATGCCCGCGTGGCTGCAGGCCAACAAGCAGGTTTCACCGATCGGCAACGCGGCGGTGGGCCTGTCGATGTCCGGCGGCTCGTCGCTGATCCTGGCCGCGTACTACCCGCAGCAATTCCCCTACGCCGCATCGCTTTCCGGCTTCCTCAACCCGTCCGAGGGCTGGTGGCCGACGCTGATCGGCCTGGCGATGAACGACTCGGGCGGTTACAACGCCAACAGCATGTGGGGCCCGTCGACCGACCCGGCGTGGAAGCGCAACGACCCGACGCTCCAGATTCCGCGACTGGTCGCCAACAACACCCGGGTGTGGATCTACTGCGGTAACGGCGCAGCCCAACGATCTCGGCGGCGACAACGTGCCGGCGAAGTTCCTGGAAAGCATGACCCTGCGCACCAACGAGCAATTCCAGCAGACCTACGCGGCTTCGGGTGGGCGCAACGGAGTGTTCAACTTCCCGGCCAATGGGACGCACTCGTGGCCCTACTGGAATGCCCAGCTGGCCGCGATGAAGCCCGACATCCAGCAGGTGCTCAACGCGAGCAACAACTCCGCGTAAGCAGTAACACCAAGCCAGCATCGGCAGCAGCGCAACGGCCAGCGCTGCTGCCGATGCTTCTTTTTGCGGCTCAGTCCAATACAGCGCGGCGATCCTGGTGGAAGTAGGTGTAGCCGGTTGTCAACGCGCACACGACCGCGGCGACCGACAGCATCTGGTCCCCGCTGACGAGCAAGCTGATGCAGCCGCCCGCCGTGGCGCCCAGGACGAAGCTGGCGAACAGCAGAAAGTAGCCGAGCCAGTCCGCGGCTTTTCCCCCGGCGATGTGGCGTTCGATGCCCTGGCCCATCTTGACGAGCGTGCCGGTCACATAGCTCAAAGGCACCGACACCTCGCCATCCTTGACGAACGACGTGTTCAAAGCGCCAATACCGAAGACCACCAGCAGAATTGGCGCGAAATCAAGTTGATTTTCTTCCCATCCATCATCGATAACGTCCACCACGGTGGCGGCCACCAGACTGAAAGTAGTCAGCACGGTCGGGCCGTGCGGATGCGCCACCCAGAAATGTCGCCTACACCATGACGCAACCACCACGCCGGCGACGAAGCACAGCAGTAGCAGCCCCGCCGTTACCGACACCAACACGTCGCCCCGGAAGTATCCCAGCACGGCGCGTTGGGCGTTGCCGGTCATGAACGTCACGAAGTATCCGGCGGAGTGGGTGAATGCGGTCGCCCCCAGCACGCCGGCCAGCGCTGCCAGCACCCACGACAATCGCGTCTCACTGTTGAAAATCTCGCCCGCCACACGCACATATTTGCAGACGCGCACCGCAGGCGCAGCGGACAAGTCTTCCGGCGACTACATAGCGGTGAGCCGGGCGATGGACCGCAGTGGGATCGGCAGCCATCCGGGCCGGTGCCGCGCCTCATACCCGGCCTCGTAGACCGCCTTGTCGAGTTCGTAGGCGGCCAGCAGCAGCGCCGAATCGCGCGGGTCGACCCCCGACGCGGCCGCGTAGCCGTCGCAAAACGCGGTGCGGTTGCGTTCGACCCACTCCCGGGCGCGGGCGGCGCGTTGCTTGTCAGCGGATTGGCTGGAGTGGTCCAGCCCCTTATCAACCAGAGGCCCGTAGGCGGCGTACTCATAGGAACGCAGCACGCCGGCCACATCGCGCAAGGGCGAATCCGGCGCGCGCCGCTCGTCCAGCGGCTGGCCCGGCTCGCCTTCGAAGTCGATCAGCAGCCAGCTCTCCGGCGTGCGCAGCACCTGTCCCAGGTGCAGATCACCATGCACCCGTTGCACGGTGATCGTCTCGTTGACCAGCTTCTGAAAGCGCTCTTCGACCGTCGCCGCATACTCGCGCAGCTCGGGAACCGCCGCCGCGGTCGACGACAACCGCGCCAGCACGTTGTCCACCGGAAAGGTTGTTTGCGCGGTTCCGAGACACTCGGCCAGGGTGGCGTGCACGGACGCGACCGCCTCGCCGAGCCGGTAGGACTCGCCGGCGAAGTCACCGCCGACCTCGTGGGCGTACAAGTCGCCCTCAGCGAACAGGTCACGGACGCTGGCGGTAGCCATCGCCCAACCTTCGGCCGCGTTGGCCGCAAACTCAGTCACCATGCCCAGCGGGCAGGCCTGGTCGGGATTCGGCGCGGCTATCTCGTAGGAGCCGAACAGCCGGGCCACGTGCGGGTTGCCGGCTCGCGCGAGCACCCGGTTCAGTTCGATGTCCGGGTTGATGCCGTCACTGACCCGGCGGAACACCTTGAAGATGGCGCGCCGGTCGAAGATCACGCTGGTGTTGGACTGCTCGGCATCGGAGACATGCGGATCGGACTCCAGCGGCAGTTCGACGTCGGGCTCCTTGAAGAACGCCACTTCGACGTCGGACGCATCGCGCACGGCCGACGTGTCCATCAGCCACAGCAGAAACTGCGGCGCGTCGGAGGCATACAGCGCGTCGAAGCCGGTGCGATCCTCGGCAGCGCCGATGGTGGCTACGGTGCTGTACTCGGAGACCGGCGCGGAATCCCATCCGACGATCACCTGGTAGCGCTCCGATGAGCCGTCGGCGTATTCGGCGTCGATGAGCACCAGGTCGAGGTCCTCGCGCAGCGGGACAACAACGGCGGGCTCGGCGGCGGACAGCTCGCGGTTGCGTCCCGCGTACCAACGTTGCTGGGGCAGCCACTCAGACCAAGGCAGCTTGGCTGGGGAAGTCATGCGTTGCGCTCCTCAGATGGGATCAGCTGGAACCAGTAGAACCCGTGTCCGGGCAGTGTCAGCAGATAGGGCAGGTGTCCGATGCGCGGAAACTCGACCTGTCCGGTCAGCTCGACCGGCGTGCTGCCGTTCCAATGCTGCAGGTTCAGTTCGATGGGCTGGGGAAACCGCGACAGGTTGTTGATGCACAGCACGGTGTCGCCATCATCGGGCACCTGGCGCACGAACGCCAGCACCGACGGGTTCGACCCGCCCAATTCCTCGAATGAGCCGATCGCGAAGGCGTCGTGCCGACGGCGTACGGCCAGCATGATGCGGGTCCAGTTGAGCAGCGAGGTCGAGGTGTCGCGTTGCGCTTCGACGTTGACGGCCTGGTAGCCATACACGGGATCCTGGCTGGGCGGTAGGTACAGCCGACCGGGGTTGGCGGTGGAGAATCCGGCGTTGCGGTCCGGTGTCCACTGCATCGGCGTGCGAACTCCGTCGCGGTCCCCGAGCCAGATCACGTCGCCCATTCCGATTTCGTCGCCGTAGTACAGCACCGGAGAGCCGGGCAGCGACAGCAGCAGCGCGTTGAACAACCGCATCTGGTTGAAGTCGTTATCCAGCAGCGGCGCCAATCGACGACGTATCCCGACGTTGGCCTTCATTCGTGGATCCTTGGCGTACTCGGAGTACATGTAGTCGCGTTCCTCGTCGCTGACCATTTCCAGCGTCAACTCGTCGTGGTTGCGCAAGAAGATCCCCCATTGGGCCATGTCCGGGATGTCTGGCGTCTGCGCCATGATCTCCGAGATCGGAAACCGCGACTCCCGCCGGACCGCCATGAAGATGCGTGGCATCAGCGGAAAGTGGAACGCCATGTGGCATTCATCGCCGCCGGTGCTGGCGTCGCCGAAGTACTCGACGACATCGGCGGGCCACTGATTGGCCTCGGCCAGCAGCACCCGGCCCGGGAACTCGTCGTCGACGACTTTGCGGACGCGCTGGAGGAACGCGTGCGTCTCCGGCAGGTTCTCGCAATTGGTGCCCTCGCGCTCGAAGAGGTACGGCACCGCGTCCAGCCGAAACCCGTCGATGCCCAGGTCGAGCCAGAAGCGAAGGACATCGATCATCGCCTCCTGCACGGCCGGGTTGTCGTAGTTCAGGTCCGGCTGGTGGGAGAAGAACCGGTGCCAGTAGAACTGGCGGCGGACGGGGTCGAACGTCCAGTTCGACTCTTCGGTGTCGACGAAGATGATGCGGGCGTCGGTGTACTTGTCGCTGGTGTCGCTCCACACGTAGTAGTCGCCGTACGGCCCGTCGGGGTCATGGCGCGACTCCTGAAACCACGGGTGCGACTCGGAGGTGTGGTTCATCACCAGGTCGGTGATCACCCGGATGCCGCGTCGGTGCGCTGCGTCGACCAGAGCGACGAAATCGTCGACCGTGCCGAATTCGGGCAGCACCTTGTAGAAGTCCCGGATGTCGTAGCCGCCGTCCCGCAGCGGTGAGTCGTAGAACGGGGGCAGCCAGACGCAATCGATGCCGAGCCACTGCAAATAGTCCAGGCGGTCCAGGAGCCCACGCAGATCGCCGGAACCGTCGGCACTCGCGTCGAAGAACGCCCGGACCAGCACCTCGTAGAAAACCGCATGCTTGAACCAGGTCGGGTCGGCGGGCAGTACCGCGGCGTCGCCGAAATCGTCGGCGCTCGGGTGCTCGACCACACCGCCTTCGACATGACTGCCCCCGGCCGGGTGGTGTTCGACAGCGTCCTTTGCGTCAGTCATCGCTTCCACGATGCCACGGGTACCCGAGGCGAGACACCTGGAATCACGCCCGCCGACAACCGGCAAATCGGATCTGGCGGAAGCGAAATTGCTTGACAGCCAGGCACGATGCGGACGAATGTCAGGCCGGGGGCCCGTCGGCCAATGTCACATTCACGGTGCGGACGTTGCCCCCCGCACTGCGGTAGGTCAGCGCGATGTTGTCCCCGGGGTGATGCGGGACGAGCACATCCGCCATCGCGGTCGCCGAATTGATGGAGGCGCCGTTGACGGAGGTGATGACGTCGCCGGGGGACAGCCCCGCCTCCGAGGCGGGACCACTCTGGACCACGCGTTCGACCCGCGCACCACTGCCGTTGTTGTCAACAACACCCAGACCAAGGAAGGCCGTCGGTCCCACGTGCACGGTGGGCCCCCCGCCACCGCCTCGGATGGCGCCGGCGACGCCCATCGCGTGACCGATCGGGATGGCAAAGCCCGCCCCGCCCGACATCTTGAAGCTATCGGTGGCGGCGGTGGTCATCCCGATCACCTGCCCGGCGTTGTTGACAATCGGCCCACCCGAGTCGCCGGGCTTGATCGGCGCGTCGACCTGGATCAGCCCGTTCAGCGTTTCTTCGGCACCGGTCAGGGAGTCCGATGCATGGACGGTCTGGTTAAGGGCGACCACGTGGCCCGGCAGCACGCTTGGCGCTCCGCCCTGTCCACCGGTGTTGCCCAGCGCGGTGATCGGCTCGCCGACCGAGGCCCCGCCACCGATCGCGGCGGAGGGCAGGCCGCCCCCGCCGCGCAGCTGCAGCACAGCGACGTCCTGGACGCGGTCGTAGCCGATTACGTCGACGGCGTAGGTCTGGCCGTTTGCGACGGAGAACACGTTGATGTCGGTGGCGCCCGAAATCACGTGGTTGTTGGTCAGCACCACACCGCCCGGATCGATGATGATGCCGGTTCCGGCGCCCACCGCGTTGTTGAAGCCGAACTTGGTGTTGACGTTGACGACCTGCGGCGCAACCGCCCCGGCGGGGTCAAGCTTTGGCGCCGGACGCTCGCTGAACCGGTCGAGAGCAGGTGTGAGCGGCCCGGCAGGGGCGGCGGACGCCGGCACCGTGGCCAGTCCCAGCCCGACGAGCCCGATCAAGGCCAGCACGCTGACTAACCATGACCACCAGGGCGAGCGGTGGTGCCATTTGCTCATCGCGTTTCCTCCTGCGTCGGGGTGGGAATCAGCATTGCCCCAGCCTCTGGCACTGGGCGGCACGTCGTTGGTGAGTTCACCGTAGACCACGTTGCTAACCAACCTAACGCGCAGCTCTTAAGCTGGCACGGTGGGCGAATTCGACCCGCGGGCCAGCTTTCGCCGGTCCCCGGTGGCGCGACTGGCCACCGTGACGCCCGACGGCGCACCACACCTGGTGCCGGTGGTCTTCGCGGTCGACCCGGACGGCCGGGAAGGTGCAGAGGTCGTCTACACGGCCGTCGACGCGAAACCGAAGACGACGCACCGGCTGCGCCGCCTGGCCAACATCGAGAACAATCCGCAGGTCAGCCTGCTGGTCGACCATTACTCCGATGACTGGGCGCGGTTGTGGTGGGTGCGGGCCGACGGTGTCGCGGCGATTCATCACGACGGCGACCAGATGGACACGGGATACCGGCTGCTGCGCGCTAAATATCCGCAGTACCAATCAGTTCCGTTGAACGGCCCGGTGATCGCGGTCGCCGTGCGGCGCTGGTCGAGCTGGCACGCCTGAGCCGGGCGCCGCGCGACCCTTGTGCTGGGCCGCGGTTGGGAGAAAAGTTGCTTACGGGTGTGGCGTAGGACACACCCGCACAGCTGCATCCCGGCGAGCGAACACTGGAGGAAGTCATGGCCGACAGAGCGAGTGGTTCCCAGGGCGCGGGAGTCGCACCCACCGCGGACGGTCCGAGTTCCGTTCGCAATGTGGTCTTGGTCGGGCCGTCGGGCGGCGGCAAGACCACCCTCGTCGAGGCGCTGCTGGTCGCCGGCGGGGTGCTGACTCGGCAGGGCTCGGTGGTGGACGGCACCACGGTCAGCGACTTCGAAGAGGCGGAGATCCGCCAGCAGCGTTCGGTCGGCGTCGCCGTGGCTTCCCTGTTGCACGACGGCATCAAGGTCAACCTGGTCGACACGCCCGGATACGCCGACTTCGTGGGTGAGCTGCGGGCCGGGCTGCGGGCCGCGGATTGCGCGCTGTTCGTCATCGCGGCAAACGAGGGCGTCGACGAGCCCACCAAGTCGCTCTGGCAGGAGTGCAGCCAGGTCGGCATGCCGCGGGCGGTGGTGATCACCAAGCTCGACCACGCCAGGGCGAACTACCAAGAAGCGCTGGCGGCCGCGCAAGACGCGTTCGGGGACAAGGTTTTACCGCTCTACCTACCGACCGGCATGCCGGCCTGCACCGGCCTGATCGGATTGCTTTCACAGACTTATTACAAGTACGACGGCGGCGAGCACACCACCCAGCCGCCGGACCCGTCGGACGCCGATCGCATCGAGGAAGCGCGGGGCACGCTGATCGAGGGGATCATCGAGGAATCTGAGGACGAATCCCTGATGGAGCGCTACCTCGGCGGCGAGAAGATCGACGAGTCGGTGCTGGTCGAGGACTTGGAGCGAGCCGTTGCCCGGGGCTCCTTCTTCCCGGTGATCCCGGTGTGCAGCGGCACCGGCGTCGGCACGCTGGAATTGCTGGAGATCGCCACCCGCGGTTTCCCGTCCCCGCTGGAACACCCGCTGCCCGAGGTCTTTACGCCGCAGGGCGCCAGCCACGCGACCCTGGCCTGCGACGCCAACGGGCCGCTGCTGGCCGAGGTGGTAAAGACGACGTCAGACCCCTACGTCGGCAGGGTCAGCCTGGTCCGGGTGTTCTCCGGGACCATCAAGCCCGACGCGACAGTTCACGTGTCGGGTCATTTTTCGTCGTTCTTCGGCGAATCCGACGAGACTAACGGGAGTCTCACCTCGCACCCCGACCACGACGAAGACGAACGGATTGGGGTGCTGTCGTTCCCGCTCGGCAAGCAGCAACGGCCGGCGTCGGCGGTGGTGGCCGGAGACATCTGCGCGATCGGCAAGCTGAGCCGCGCCGAGACCGGCGACACGCTGTCGGACAAGTCCGAACCGCTGGTCCTGCGACCCTGGACGATGCCGGAACCGCTGCTGCCGATCGCGATTCAGGCACACGCCAAAGCCGACGAAGACAAGCTGTCGGTCGGCCTGGGGCGGCTGGCCGCCGAGGACCCGACCCTGCGCATCGAGCAGAACCAGGAGACGCATCAAATCGTGCTGTGGTGCATGGGCGAGGCCCATGCCGGCGTCGTCCTCGACGCACTGGCCAATCGGTACGGCGTCACTGTCGACACGATCGAGCTGCGCGTGCCGCTGCGGGAAACCCTCGGCGGCAAGGCGAAAGGCCATGGCCGCCACATCAAGCAGTCCGGCGGACACGGCCAGTACGCGGTGTGCGACATCGAGGTGGAGCCGCTGCCGGAAGGCTCCGGCTTCGAGTTCGTCGACAAGGTGGTGGGCGGAGCGGTGCCACGGAACTTCATCCCCAGCGTGGAGAAGGGTGTCCGCGCGCAGATGGAAAAGGGTGTGCAGGCCGGCTACCCGGTGGTCGACATCCGGGTCACGCTATTCGATGGCAAGGCGCACAGCGTCGACTCGTCGGATTTCGCGTTCCAGATGGCCGGCGGGCTGGCGCTGCGGGAGGCGGCGGCAGCGACCAAGGTGACGTTGCTCGAGCCGATCGACGAGATCTCGGTGCTGGTACCCGACGATTTTGTCGGCGCCGTGATGGGCGACCTGTCGAGTCGTCGCGGCCGGGTGCTCGGCACGGACACCGCGGGCCACGAACGTACCGTCGTGAAAGCCGAAGTCCCACAAGTCGAGCTGACGCGCTACGCGATCGACCTGCGCTCGCTGGCGCACGGAGCGGCATCCTTCACCCGTTCGTTTGTGCGCTATGACCCGATGCCGGAATCCGCAGCGGCCAAAGTGAAGTCCTCAGTCTCATAGGCGTGATCCCATTGACTCATGTCGACGGTTAACGGCCTTCCCGCCCATATCCTGCTCAACCATTTTGTTGTCGTCCTGGGTCCGCTGACCGCGATCCTGGCTATCCTTTGCGCGCTGTGGCCGGCGGCGCGACGCCGGCTGATCTGGCTGGTGCTGGTGCTGTCGGTGGGCACGCTGATCCTGACGCCGTTGACCACCAGCTCGGGCACCTGGTTGGTGGGAAAGGTCGGCGCGTCGCCGCCGGTCAAGCTTCACCAAGAACTGGGCGAAACCCTGATCTACATGGTTGCGGCGCTGGTGGCCACCGTCGTTCTGTTGACCGCCGTCCACATCCGCCAGACACGCGGACGCACGGTGCGAGCCGGCCTGCACGCGGTGGTCGGGGCGCTGGTCATCGCCGCCGCCCTGGCCACACTGGTGCAGACCTACCGCGTCGGAGAGTCGGGCGCGCGCGCCGCGTGGGGAACCGTCGCGCTCGGCACGCCGAACTGGTCACAGTGACCACACGCGTCTCTGCCCGGAGGACCACACCTGTTTGTCCGGCTATCAGCGACAAATTCGTCTGTCACTCGTAGGTGGACAAAGGTGTGTACCGCCTCCCGGAGCGACGCGTGGGGCAGATGGGATTAAGACACTCCGCTGCCGAACTGTTCGGCAACGGCGCGGCGATCGAGCGAGCCTTTCGCGGTGTGCGGCAGAGCGCTCGCCTCCCGGAAGCTGGCCGGCACCTCGAAGACCGCCAACCGCTCGCGGCAGAACTCCGCAAGCTCCGTCGAGGTCGGCGCAGCCGATTCGCGCGGAACAATCACCGCGGCCACGGTCTCCCCGTACAGCTCGTCCGGCACGCCGAACACGGCGACCTCGAGCACGTCGGGATGGCTGGCCAGCACGCCTTCGACCCGCTCCGGTGAGATCTTCTCGCCGCCCCGGTTGATGAGTTCCTTGATCCGGCCGCGGATGGTCAACTCGCCCTCCACGGACAGCGACCCCAGATCACCGGTGCGCAACCAGCCCTCGGTGAAGTTGGCCGCGGTGATCGCCGGGTCGCCAAGGTAGCCGCGCACCACGGTGGCGCCGTGCAGCCAGACCTCGCCGACGGCCTCCGCGGGGAGCGGCAGCCCATCGGAACCGGCGATGCGGATCTTTGGGCCGGTTGAGTGGCCCACCAAACCCGCTGTCGCGGCGGGGTTTTCGTCGCTGCCGATGCTGGTGGTACTGACTTGGTGGGTGGCTTCGGTCATGCCGAACGCGCACACTACTGGCGCCGAGAACACATCGTGCAGCGCTTGCGCCGCCTCGGGGGTGAGGGGGGCGCTGCAGCTGCGGATGAAGCGCAGCTTGGCTGGGCGCCGTCCCGCCGCATCGGTCTTGTTGCGCTCCAACAGGATCTGGTGGATCGTCGGCACCGCCGTGTACCAGGTGGCGCCGACCGCGTCGATGTCCTCCCAGAACGTGTGCGCCGAAAACCGCCCCCGCGCGGGCAGCAACACGGTGCCCCCGGATACCAGGCTGGACAGCAACGCGGCGATCAGCCCGTGGCCGTGATAGAGCGGCATCACCGCGACCGTCGTATCCTGCGGGCCGAGCCCGTAGTCGGCGATGATGGCCCGCACCGAGCCGGCGATGTTCGCCCGCGTCCAGGGAACCATCTTCGGCAAACCCGTTGTCCCGCCGGTGAACATGATCATCGCGTCATCCGGCTGGAGCCCATCGGGGGCCGAATTCACTGGGTTGGGTTGCGTGGAGGTGTCCAGCCGGGCTGACGGGTCGGCACCGTTGCGGCCGACGGACACCGCGATCGGCCAGCACGGCAGCATCGATTCACCGTCGGGCCCGGCGCCGTCGACGAGGATCACCCGCGCGCCGGCCGCTTCGCTGCGGGCGCGCTGGTCGCTGACCGGCAGGGCCGGGTCCAGCGGAACCACGATCAGGTCGGCTCGCGACGCCGCCAACAAGCCGACGACGAATTCGGCGTTGCTGGCCGCGCGCAGCGCGACCCGATCACCCGGCAGCAGCCCGCCGCGGGTCAATTGGCCCGCCAGATCGTCGACCAGCCGGACCAGGTCGCGGTAGCTGAGTTCGACGCGGTCGGCGGTGACGACGAGCGCGGGCGCGGCCTGCTGCCGGTTTGCCGCCACCTCGACCAGATCGGCGATGCGGGGGCTCAAGGATTCGGTGCTCATACTCAGACCATGCCGGGCTACGTCGTGTGTCGTCCAATACCGATCCACTACCGGTCTATAACCCGTGGCTATTGAAAGGTCGATAGACGGCGTGAATCGCCGGATAGCCGCTGGGTCTTGGACACCGACCGGCCACTCGGACCACAGTGATAGCTGAGCAAGACACACCCACGAGGAGCCGCGACATGACCACGACCCGATTGACCGATGGCTTTCATCTGATGGTGGACGCCCTGAAGGCCAACGATGTCGACACGATCTACGGGATCGTCGGCATCCCGATCACCGACCTCGCTCGCGTCGCGCAGGCGTCCGGAATCCGCTACATCGGGTTTCGCCACGAGACGTCCGCCGGTAACGCGGCCGCCGCCGCGGGATACCTCACCAAGCGGCCCGGCATCTGCCTGACGACATCCGGCCCTGGCTTTCTCAATGGTCTGCCCGCGCTGGCCAACGCCACCACCAACTGCTTTCCGATGATTCAGATCTCGGGATCGAGCAGTCGGGCGATCGTGGATCTGCAGCGCGGTGATTACCAAGACCTCGACCAGCTCAACGCCGCAAGGCCTTTCGTGAAGGCGGCATACCGGATCGGCCGGGTGGAGGACATCGGGCGTGGCGTCGCGCGCGCCATCCGCACCGCGATCTCCGGTCGGCCGGGCGGCGTCTACCTCGACATCCCCGGTGATGTTCTGGGGCAGTCCATGGAAGCCTCGGCTGCCTCCGACACGATCTGGCGGGTCGTTGACCCGGCTCCGCGGCAGCTGCCGGCGGCGGAGGCCGTCGACCGCGCGCTCGGCGTGCTGGCCCAGGCGCAACGGCCGCTGATCGTGCTCGGCAAGGGCGCCGCTTATGCTCAGGCCGACAACGTGATTCGAGAGTTTGTCGAGAGCACCGGAATGCCGTTCCTGCCGATGTCCATGGCCAAAGGGCTACTGCCCGACTCCCACCCGCAGTCCGTTGCCGCCGCGCGCTCGCTGGCGATCGCGCGCGCGGACGCGGTGTTGCTGGTCGGCGCCCGGTTGAACTGGCTGCTCGGCCACGGCGAGTCGCCGCAATGGTCCGCCGATGCCAAGTTCATTCAAGTCGACATCGCCGCAGCGGAGTTCGACAGCAACCAGCCGATCGCGGCGCCGTTGGCCGGCGACATCGGCTCGGTGATGTCGGCGCTGCTCGACGGCGTGTACGCGCAACCGATCACCATCCCCGCCGGCTGGGCCGGCGAACTTGCCGAGCGCAAGGCGGCCAACGACGCCAAGATGCGCCGGCAGCTGGCCGACGATCCACACCCCATGCGGTTCTACAACGCGCTGGGCGCCATTCGTGATGTCCTGCAATCAAATCCGGGAGGTCTATGTCGTCAACGAGGGAGCCAACGCACTCGACCTGGCGCGCAACGTCATCGACATGGAGGCGCCGCGGCACCGGCTCGACACGGGAACCTGGGGCGTGATGGGTATCGGCATGGGCTACGCCATCGCCGCGGCGGTCGAGACCGGCAAGCCCGTGATTGCGATCGAGGGCGACAGCGCATTTGGGTTCAGCGGCATGGAAATCGAGACAATCTGCCGCTACCGACTGCCGGTCGCCGTGGTCATCCTGAATAACGGCGGGGTTTACCGCGGTGATGAGGTCGCGACCGGGGGCGACCCGGCGCCGACCGTGCTCAACGCCCACGCGCGTCACGAGTTGCTCGCAGAAGCGTTCGGCGGCAAGGGATATCACGTCGCTGCGGCATCCGAGCTGCGCGAGGCGCTGGCGGAAGCGATCGCGTCGAACGGGCCGTCGATCATCGACTGCGAACTGGACCCGACGGCGGGGGTGGAAAGCGGGCATTTGGCCAGCCGCAACAAGGGGGGCGCGCCGGTCAGCGCCGCCGGGTGATCCCCGCGAGTTGGGCGTCGAAAAACTCGTGCAGTGCCAGCTCCTTCGCGCACGCGGTGAGCGCGCGCGCCACCGGGGAACCCGGCCCGGCGGAGTTGGTGGCCAGCGCAACTTCTGCGGTCAGCACCGGGTCCGTCATCTCGACCGCGCGGATATCGCCGCTCATCGGGTTGGTCCACAGCCAGGTGTGTGGAACGATGCAGGCCCAATTCCCGGTGGCGGCTTGCGCGAATAGCGAAGCTACCGAGTCGGTTTCGACCTGTGGAGTGACCGAGATGGAGTGGCCGGCGAAGGCCCGGTCGATCATCTGGCGGTCGCGCATGTCGGCGGTGAGCAGCGCCAGCGGCAGCTGCGCGGCATCCGGCCATCCCAGGGTCGATGCGCCGGAGGGCAGCATATCCGCCGGCGCCAGCAGCACGTAGTGCTCTTCATACAGCGGGACCAGGTCCACCTCGTGGCCGTCGTCGGGCGTGGCGTGCACGATCACCGCGTCGAGTTCGAAGTCGGCCATCCGCCGGTACAGTTCGGTGGCGGCCAGCCGGGAACGAATCTGCACCTTCACCAACGGATGCGCCGAGCAGAACGCGGACAGCACCAGCGATGCGGTGGTCGAGGCCGTGGGAACGGTGCCGAGCCGAAGCGTGCCGGTGATGCCGGACCGCACCGCGTCCACCTCGGCCTTGAAGGCGTCGTGTTCGGCCAGAATCCGCTTGGCCCACACGACCAAGCGCTCACCCTCCGGCGTGAGGCCCTCGAAGCTGTGGCCGCGGTTGATCAGCGTGACGTTGAGTTCGCGTTCCAGCTTGGCGATCGCCGCGGACAGCGCGGGCTGGGATACGTAGCACTTCTCGGCCGCCCGGGCGAAGTGCCGCTCCTGGGCGACCGCGACGAAGTACTCCAGTTGACGGAAGAGCACTCGCATCCCTTCCTTCGGCTATCGGGCCAGCCAGTCCAGTGTCGCAGAGAGATCCCGGACGTCCACCCCGATGGCACGGCATTCGTCGACACCGCGGTCATACAGGCCCGAGACCGCGTCGGACACCAATACGATCCGGAAGTCGCGTTCAGAGGCTTCGTAGATCGATGTCCTGGGGCAGTTTGGGAAGTTGCATCCCGCGAAAACCACTGTATCGATGCCGCTTTCACGCAGATGCCGCTCGAGGCTGGTGCGGTAGAAGGCACCCCACCGCGGCTTGTAGATGACGTGCTCGGCCGTCCCGATCTGTTGCGCGCCGCCGGAGAGCAGCAATTCATGGTCCAGCTCAACAACATCGGGCAACAGCTCCGCGGCGATCTGCGATCCTGCGCTGCCCGGTGCGGCGATCCGCGCGCCTTGTTCGATCAGCCGCAGCCGCACCAAGTCGACGTTGGAACCGTCGGGCTGATACAGCCGGACGATATGCACGATCGGGAGCCCACGTTCGCGGAAGGCTTTCGCCAACTTGGACATTGCGGCGATCGCTGCGGCCGTCCCCGCGACCGGCATCGAAGCTTCCTCGCCGCCCATGTCTCTGAGAGGTCGACAAATCGCGCTGCACATCGATCAGCACCAAGCGGCCGAGCTCGCTGATGGGCGCGTGTACGGATCGCCGACGGTCATCCATGCTCTCCTCGCCCTGAACGCTGGGGCCAGGACCGAAATCGAACGGTGACCAAGCCGTTACCGAGACGATCGGCGACCGTGTCACAGTTTGCTGAAAACACGTATTGGGTAGACGACAATTACAATACGGTGGTGTTGATCGCGCCGTCTCGAAGGGTTTAACGCTATGCGCCGGGCTGTTCGTTATCTATTCGTTATCGGCGTGATCGCGACGATGGCGCTGACGGGTTCGCTCAGCCGCAGCCAGGCCGCGGTCCCGATACCCCAACCGGTTCCCGCCGTCGCTTCCGTTTTGCCGGCTGATGGCGCGGTGGTGGGCGTGGCGCACCCCGTCGTCGTGACGTTCACCGCGCCGGTCACCGACCGCGTCGCCGTCGAAAGGTCCATCCGCGTCACCTCCCCCAGCAACACGACCGGGCACTTCGAGTGGGTCGAGAACAATGTCGTGCAGTGGGTTCCGGCCCAGTACTGGCCCGCCCATACCCATGTGTCGGTGGGTGTGCAGTCGCTGACGACGGGTTTCGACACCGGTGATGCGCTGCTCGGTGTTGCCAGCCTCTCCGCGCACACCTTCACCGTCACCAGAAACGGAGAGGTCCTGCGCACGATGCCAGCGTCAATGGGCAAGCCCTCGCGCCCGACACCGATCGGCAATTTCACCGCCTTGGAAAAGGAGCGTTCCGTCGTGATGGACTCGCGGACCATCGGCATCCCGCTGAGTTCACCCGAGGGCTACAAGATCACCGCCCAGTACGCGGTCCGGGTCACCTGGAGCGGCGTCTACGTGCACTCGGCCCCGTGGTCGGTGGACTCGCAGGGCTACGCCAACGTCAGCCACGGCTGCATCAACCTGAGCCCGGACAACGCCGCGTGGTACTTCAACAATGTGAACGTCGGCGACCCCATCGAGGTCGTAGCCTGACACGAAACGACTGTGGCACAAGGAAATGCCGCTAGCTGGGTAACCCCTTTTTGATTGCGGCGTCCTGCTTGCGGCCGATGTCCTTGGCGATGTCCGCGTCGATCGGATCGGTGGGTGCGCTGTCGAATTCCAGGTTCACCAGCGCCTTGCCCTCGGTGAACAACAGCACCGTGATGGCCTGAGTGTTGTCGGGCGACGTGCCGGAGATCAGTGCTCCGTTGGAGCCGACGTCGACGGGCTGCCAGCTGCCGCTGACCTTGCCCGCGTAATTGGTTTTAGTGTTGTCGAGTCCGGCCGCTGCCACCGCGGGATCGGCGACGATCAAGATGGTGTCCCCGATGCGGCGGCTGTTGTCGGGGTTGGCGAACAGTTGTGCCACACCGGCCGCGCCATTGGGATTGAGCACGGGCGGTTGAGGAGCGCTGAGGTCTCCGCCGATGTCGCTCGCCTTGATCAGCAACGAGCTGAAATCCGAGGGTTGGGCCGGAGCCGCTGTGCCCGAGCCGGTCGACGATGTCGGCGAAGTGGCGGAGTTACCCCTGACGACGGAGCCGACGGTGCCGCGGTCTTGTTTCCGGTGCTGCAGCCGGTGCTCGCGGCGCCGACCACGAGGGTGGCGACCGCACAGCCGGCGACGGTGACCCGGGCGAGCTCCATAACACTCCTTCCAACCCCGCGGCGCTTGACGCTACTGCGAAATGCGGGCACGAACAAGGCGGTGCTCGGCCGCCTATGCTGGCGCGGGGCGGTGCCAGGTTCGATTGGGTAGGAGCACGAGATGACGGCTTCAACTGCGCGTGCCGTACGGTTCGACCGTTACGGGGGCCGTGAGGTGTTGTATGTGGCGGACATCGAGATGCCGTCGCCCGGCCCGGGCGAGGTCGTGGTCGAGGTTCGCGCCGCGGGGATCAACCCCGGCGAGGCCGGCATCCGGGTCGGTGCGATGCATGAGATGTTTCCGGCCACCTTCCCGTCCGGCGAGGGCAGTGACCTTGCCGGTGTGGTGACCGCCGTGGGTCCCGACGTCACCGAGTTCTCGGTCGGCGACGAGGTCTTGGGATTCAGCTTTCGGCGGTCCAGCCATGCCACCCACACCGCCGTGCCGGTGAATCAACTGATCCACAAGCCGCCCCAATTGAGTTGGGAAATAGCCGGTTCCCTGTACGTGGTCGGCGCCACCGCCTACGCCGCCGTCCGGGCGATCGCGCCACAATCCGGTGAGACCGTCGCCGTTTCGGCGGCCGCGGGCGGAGTCGGCAGCCTTACCGTGCAACTGCTGGCTCTGCGCAAGGCACGCGTGTTCGGCATCGCAGGGACCGCCAACGCCGACTGGCTGCGCGCGCACGATGTCATCCCGATCGCCTACGGTGACGGCCTGGCTGATCGGCTGCGGGAGGCGGCGCCGGACGGAATCGACGCGTTCATCGACTTGTTCGGCCCCGACTATGTCCAGCTCGCCGTCGACCTCGGTGTGGCGCCGGAGCGGATCGACACCATCATCTCGTTTCAGAAGGCCGGCGAGGTCGGCGCCAAGACCGAGGGCAGCATGGACGCGTCGACACCGGAGGTGCTGGCCGAAATGGCCGACCTGATCGTCAGCGGCGCCATCGATTTCGAGATCGCCGCGACCTATCCGCTGGACCGGGTCGCCGACGCGTTCGGGGAACTCGAGAAACGGCACACGCGCGGCAAAATCGTTCTGCTGCCAACCGGTTCACAATGAGCCGGCCGGCGCGGCGACCGCGACGTCAACGACTTTGATCACCACGAATACGACGGCCAGGACCAGGTAGGCCCGCAGCGTCAACAGCCCCGCCCGGCGGATCGGCGACATGGTCGGCCGGTCCAGGACGGCCAGACTCGGGGTCTGCCAGTTCGCCCGGTTCTGTCGAAGCACGGCGCGCCGTTCGGCACGCGTGAGGGACGGGGCGTCGTCGATCTCGTCGACCTCCTCGGGGTTCAGGCCGCCGCCGAACGCCCGCGAGATGACTTCCGCCTCCCGCCGGTCACTCGACCGGCGACCGGCGATGATCGCGACGGCGCCACCGACGATTCCGATCACCGCGCCCGCCGCAAGGCCAGCCTCGATCGTGGCGGTGGGCAGGTTCTTGAAGAACGTCGTGGCCGTCAATGCCAATGACAACAGCACCAGAGACCAGACGATGGTCCAAGCAATAATGTTCTGCCGCATCGTGTTTACCCACGGCCCCAACACCGCGCGGTCATTGCAGAGCAGAACCAGAAACACGGTCGCCGACGGCAACAACACGCCGGCAAGCGCCTGCACGCCTTGGGTCACCAGGCCCAGGATGTGGTCGGGGCTGAACGCCACCGCCGCCGACACCGCGAGCAGCAATGCGTATCCGCCGTAGAACAACGGGGCCTCGGTGACCTTCCAGTGCAGCGAGTGCCGCTTGCCCATCGCGTCACCGACGGCGTAGGTGGTGGCCAGCCCGATGGCATTGGCCCCGATCAGCGACGCGTCCAGCAGGATGATCGCGAAGAACACCCCCATCGTGTGGCCGACATGGTTGGCCAGCGCGGTCGCAACCGCACCCGCGTCGGTGAAGTTGCCGGCCTCGGCGGTGCCGGCCAAACCGAACGCGGTCACCGCCATCAGCACCGACGCGCCGGCCATGACGACGACTATCCCGATGACCAAATCGGCTCGCGCGTAAGGAATCCAGCGTGCGGTGATGCGCTTGTCCACCACGTTCGATTGCTGGAAGAACAGCTGCCAGGGCGCTACCGTGGTACCCACGATCGCGACGGTCAACAGCAGCACCGTGGAGTTCAGCCCGCCCGGGAACTGCGGGACCAGTCCGGCTGCAGCCGCTTTCACCGCGGGATGCACCATGAGGACCATCGGGATGATCAGCACGTTCACCGCGATCAGCAGGAACATCAGCGCTTCCCACCGTCGGAACGAGCCCCCGGCTACCACGGCGAACAACAGCACTGCAGCGGCCGGGACCGCAACGATCTTCGGGCAGCCCAGGAACCCGAGAGCCAGTGCTACGCCGATGAATTCGGTGACGATGGTCAACGCGTTGACGATCAGCAGATCACCAACGCTGAAGGCACCCCAGAACTTACCGAATCGCTCGAATATCAAGCGCGCGTGGCCGACCCGGGCAACCGCGCCCAACCGCAGCACCATTTCCTGGTTCACGTACAGCACCGGGATCAGCAGGGCCAGCGTCCACAGCAGGCCCATCCCATAGTTCTGCCCGGCCTGGGTGTAGGTAGCGACACCACCGGCGTCGTTGTCGCCCACCATCACGATCAACCCAGGACCGGTGATGACCATCAGCGTCCGCAGGCGCCGGAAACGACCGCTAAACGCGTCGGTCCCGTCACGCCGGATGCGGCCGAACGCGCCGACGATGTCGCCGACGTGTGCTGAATCCAGCACGGCCTGCCCGGGTTCGGGGGTTTCCTTCGGAGCCGCCGGAGCGCCCCGGCCGAGGATGGAGGCGCGAAGGCCACCGCCGTGCTGCGTGGAGATCGAAGCCATGGGATTCTCGCCGACTCAAGATGGCCGAGGTGGCGCGAGTACCGCAGTCGGCATCCGCGACACGTACCGGTTGGCCCGCTCTTCCGGAGTCGGGATACGCCATTCGCGCAACTTGTTCGTCAGCCGCCGGCCCGCACGCCGCAGCGAGTGACCGTGCAGCATGGAACCATCGGACGCGCGGTGCGCAACAACAAAGGTCATGATTTTCTCCTGCCAGGAGAGCCCGATCGCCCTCGGCACCCAGAAGCATTCAAAAAGCGAATGTCTGAGAAAACTCAGGCAGTAGATGGAATGCCGGAAGCGGATCGGGACAAGACGGATTTGGGATACGGACTATCGCTGGTATCGCTCATCTCGCCCTCACCTCCTCACGGCCGGGACACACGCGGGTGTCGTCACAGTCACCTGTACGGAAGAGGTAGAAGCCCGGCAACAAACTGCCGAACGCACCCCTCTCGTCGGAGCTTCGGCACTGCACGGCGTATCCGGGACTGAATCCCAGAAGCCACTTGGGCTCAACCCTTGGGTCCGGGAAGAGCTGTCCTGACCCGGGGCGTCTCTCGACGTTCGGGGTCAGTGGCCTGTATCCGTGCAGACGCCTCACCTACCGAGGTGCTTGCAACGTTCAATGTTGGCACGCGGTTCACCGCCCGTCAAA
>CAWGCI010000012.1:0-167687 GCA_963820985.1 uncultured Actinomycetota bacterium
GAGCGACGTGCTGCAACGAATCGCCCGACTGGCCATCGCCGCACCGCGGCGGATCGTCGCGATAGCGATCCTGGTGATGGTCGGAGCCGCCATTTTCGGCATCCCGGTGGCCAAAAGCCTGTCGGCGGGTGGTTTCCAGGACCCGGGCTCGCAATCGGCCAAGGCGACACAGCTGCTGGGCGACAAGTTCGGCCAGGGCGACATGCAGCTGCTTATCACCGTGAGCGCGCCCGCTGGTGCCACCAGCGCGCCGGCCCGCGCGGTGGCCACCGGCATCGTCGATCGGCTGGCCCGATCTCCCCATGTCGCCAATGTGACGTCGGCGTGGACCGCGCCGCCGGCGGCCGCGGCCGCGCTGATCAGCAAGGACGGCACCTCCGGTTTGATCGTCGCGGGAATCACCGGCGGGGAGAACAACGCCCAGAAGTACGCCCAGACGTTGTCTGACGAAGTTGTCCATGACCATCAAGGCGTCACTGTCCGCGCGGGCGGGATGGCGATGGTCTATGCGCAGATCAACCACCAAAATGAGCGCGACCTGCTGCTGATGGAGTCGATCGCCATCCCGCTCAGCCTGATTGTTTTGGTCTGGGTGTTCGGCGGGCTACTGGCTGCTGCACTGCCGATGGCCGTGGGCCTGCTGGCGATCGCGGGCTCGATGGCGGTGCTGCGCGCCATCACCTTGGTCACCGACGTGTCGATTTTCGCGCTCAACCTCAGTACTGCGATGGGCCTGGCGCTGGCGATCGACTACACGCTGTTGATCGTCAGTCGCTACCGCGACGAGTTGGCCACTGGCGCCGGGCGCGAGGAGGCGTTGATCCGAACCATGGCCACCGCCGGACGCACCGTGTTGTTCTCGGCGATCACTGTCGCGCTGTCGATGGCGGTGATGGTCTTGTTCCCGATGTACTTCCTCAAGTCGTTCGCCTATGGCGGTATCGCCACGGTCGCCTTCGCCGCGGTGGCCGCGATCGTGGTGACGCCGGCGGTCATCGTGCTGTTAGGCTCCCGGCTCGATTCGCTGGACGTGCGCCGGCTGGCTCGCCGGCTGTCGCGTCGGCCCGAACCCGTCGCGCGCCCCGTCGAGCAACTGTTTTGGTACCGCTCAGCCAAGTTCGTGATGCGCCGCGCGGTTCCGATCGGACTGGCCGTCGTGACGCTGCTGGTGCTGTTGGGCGCCCCGTTCCTGGGCGTCAAGTGGGGCATGCCCGATGACCGTGTGTTGCCACACTCGGCCTCGGCGCATCAGCTCGGCGACCAGTTGCGCAACGACTTCGGCGACAACTCCGCGAACGCTGTGACGGTCGTAGTCCCCGATGCCCACGGCCTGACCCCCTATGACCTGAACCGCTATGCCGCCGATCTGTCCCGCGTACCGGACGTGTCGGCGGTGACCGCCCCCAGCGGCACGTTCGTCGGGGGGAACCAGGTGGGGCCGCCCTCGGCTGCCACCGGGGTCGCACACGGTAGTGCGTTTCTCACTGTCAGCAGTACCGCGCCGCTGTTCTCCGGTAGCTCGGCGACGCAGCTCGATCGGCTGCATGCAGTGCCCGGGCCGGCCGGCAGGTCGGTCGAAATGACCGGTACTGCGCAGATCAACCGCGACAGCGTGCAGGCCATCACGTCGCGACTGCCGTTGGTGCTTGGTCTGATCGCCGTCATCACCTTCGTGCTGCTGTTCCTGCTCACCGGCAGCGTGGTGCTGCCCCTGAAGGCATTGGTGCTCAACGTGTTGTCGCTGACCGCCGCTTTCGGCGCACTGGTGTGGATCTTCCAGGATGGCCATCTTGGCGCGCTCGGAACCACGTCGACCGGGACGATAGTGGCGAATTTGCCGGTGTTGTTGTTCTGCATCGCCTTTGGGCTGTCGATGGACTACGAGGTCTTCCTGATGGCGCGGATCCGCGAGTACTGGGTGCGTTCCAGAGCCGCGTCGCCGTCGACATCAGATACGGATGCCAACAATGACGAGAGTGTCGCACTGGGTGTGGCTCGCACTGCGCGGGTGATTACCGCTGCCGCACTGGTCATGTCGATTTCATTCGCGGGACTGATCGCCGCTCATGTGCAGTTCATGCGGATGTTCGGCGTTGGTATGACGCTGGCGGTGGTGGTCGACGCCACACTGGTGCGGTTGGTGCTGGTACCGGCCTTCATGCGAGTGATGGGCAGGTGGAACTGGTGGGCGCCCAAACCACTGGCCCGGCTGCACGAACGATTCGGGATCGACGAAGGTGGGATGGTCGTCGCCCACCCGGCCGAACCGGACCCCCGGGAACCGGAGCGGGACCTGCGGCCGGCGGGGACCGTGGCGGCCGGCCGGCATCGGGCAACCGCCACACGTGTTGCGTTCGGAGACACTGGCCCACGTGCGCTTCACGACCGCGACCCCGAAAGCTCTCTCGCATCCCTGACGGGATAGGGCCACGCCGGGCAGCAACGTCGACACGACGCCAACCAGCTCCGCGTCCGTGCACCTGTTTGAATCGGTGCGGGCGTTGACAGCCGAAGACAATCTAAGCACCAGCGACCCGAAGGGCGTGGCGCTAGAGTTTGTGCAGCCCCGCCCACGGCACGGCTGCCATGATATTCGATCACGTGACATCAGGCTGCTTTCTGCGTCGGGCTGACATGCGTCGGGCTGACAGGAGTTGAACCTGCGACCACTTGACCCCCAACTTGTTCATGTGGCTAGGGGGGCGTGGTCTGCAGCCATGCTCTTCGAGGCGGTGATTGGGTGTGGCTCGCGTGACCCCTGTCGCCTCCTGGCCGACTACTTACTGGCTTGCCAGCCCGGTCACCGCCGCCCTCTCGGGGGAGGACCCTAACCCCCACCCCGAACCTCCACGATCTCGTCACGACTGCTCGATCCCATGACCCAATTCTAGGAAGGACCACCGACAAGAATTCCTATGCTGTGGCCATTGAAACTACAGTGACACAGGGGATTACACAGATCCTCGATTAGTCGAGTGTGCGTCGGCAGCGCGTCGCGGCCGCGGGCGATCGCTGCTAAAGCCGCGCACCACGTGCTCGGTGACGAACCGGGCCACCACGTCGGGATCATCCAAGTCCAGCGTCGAGGACGGGGTGCTGAACAGCGAGAAAAGGATGCGCGCGAACCACTCACCGGCCGCCTCGACGTCGAGGTCCTTGCGGACCTCGCCGGTGAGCTTGGCGGCCGATAGGTGGGGCGCGAAGAAGTCGACGCACTCGCGTAACAGCACGCCGGCGTCCTTGGTCAGCAGCAGGCTGATCGCGTCTTCGTCGAAGTACTCCTCGGAGGCGATCGCCCGTCGCGCCTGGCTCACGAACACCGCCGCCTGGGCCAGTTTTTCTTCCAGCGAGCTGCCCCGATCCATCGCCTTGGACATCTCGCGGTAGAACTGCTCGGAAGCGTGTTCGGCGCACGCCTCAAGGATGGCGCCCTTGTCGCTGAAGTACTCATAGATCGTGCTGCGGGATACGTTGGCCATCTTGGCAATGTCGACGATCGTCGCCTTCAGCAGGCCGTGTTTGGCGAAGCACGCATACGCGGACTCGATAATGAGCTCACGGGTCTCGGTGGCCTGGGTTAACGAAGACTGGGTCATCACGGCACCAGAGCGCCGCGGGGCACTGAACCGGCGTCGGCCGATGCGAATGCTTCGTTGACGTCGGCGAGATGGAACGGCTTGGGCATCAGGCGGTCGAACGGAAAACTGGTGTGCTGCAGGAACGACAAGCCGATCGCCGAGCGTGACCGGGTCGTAGAGCATCACGCCGCGTATGGACTTGTTGCCGTAGACCAGCGCGCTCGGATCCATCTCGAAGGTGCGGCCCATCCCGATGTTGCCGACCTCGAGCAGAGTTCCGCCGTTGTTGAGGAATCCGACACCCTCGGGAATGACGCCGGGTACGCCGACGACTTCGAGCACCCAGTCGGCGCCGATGCCGTCGGTGTGCCGGTGCACCTGCTCGGTGACGTCGGCCGTCGAGACATCGCTGGCGTCGATGCATTGCGTGGCACCGAAATCGGATGCGACGTCGAGCCTATCGGCGATCTTGTCGATTACGATCACCTCCGCGGCGCCCGCGGTACGTGCGACGGCCGCGGCGTTGATGCCCAGTCCACCGGCGCCTTGGATGACGACGGTGTCGCCGAGCCGCACGTCACGCAGCGCGAACAATACTTGGGCCAGAGCGCAATTCAGCGGTGCAACCGCCTCGTCGGGCAGGTCGTCGGGAACCCTGTACAACGGCTGGCGGCGGGAGGTGTAGTAGTACTCGCCGTGCGCGGCGACGAAGTGCGGCGCCTGTTCGTGCGTGCGGTACTCCCCGGCCATCAGGTTCTGGCACGCATACGGACGGCCGCGTGCGCACGCATGGCATTGACCGCAGAGCCAAAAATAGGGAGTTACAACACGATCGCCGACGGCGAGCGGCTTGCCGGTCGCGTCGGTCGTCAGGCCTTCGCCCAGTTCGGCTACCTCACCGACCATCTCGTGGCCCATGGCGAAGGGACACGGCAGCGGCAACTCGCCGCGGAAGATGTGCAAGTCGGATCCGCAGATGCCGGCCATCCGCAGCTTCAGCGCCGCGGTTCCCGGCGCCGGGGTGGACAGTGGAAACTCGGCCAGCTCGATCGGTCCGCCGATCGCGGTCAACAGCGCCAGCTTGGGCATGAGTTCCCCTCGGTCTCGGCTAGCCCGCGGGTTCGAGAATCAGGCCGCTGGTGGGCACACCGGTGCCCGACGTGACCAGCACGTGCTCGACGTTGTCGACCTGGTTGTACGAGGTGCCGCGGACCTGGCGCACACCCTCGGTGATGCCGTTCATGCCGTGGATGTAGGCCTCGCCGAGCAGACCGCCGTTGGTGTTGATTGGCAACTCGCCGCCCAGCGACAGCCGCTCGACGGTGGCGAAGTCCTTGGCCTCGCCGCGCCCGCAGAACCCGAGCTCCTCCAGCTGGGTGAATACGAACGGCGTGAAATGGTCGTAGATGAAGGCGGTTTGGATGTCTTGCGGCTTGAGGCCCGAATCCCGCCAGAGCCGTTCGGCCACCACGCCCATCTCGGGCAGCCCGGTGATGTCGTCGCGGTAGTAGCTGGTCATCATCTCGCCGTTGTAGGCGGCGCCCTGTGCCGCCGCGGTGATGATCGCCGGTGGCTGGCGCAGGTCGCGGGCGCGTTCCGCACTGGTGACGACCAGCGCGACGCCGCCGTCGCTCTCCTGGCAGCAGTCCAGCAGGCGCAGCACCGGTTCGATGATCCAGCGCGAATTCTGGTGGTCTTCCAACGTGATTGGCCGCTCGTAGAACCAGGCGTCGGGGTTGCTGGCGGCGTGCGCGCGGTCGACCACGGCGATCCGACCGAAGTCCTCGTTGGTGACGCCGTAGGTGGACATGTAGCGCTGGGCGTGCAGCGCCACCCACGCCGCGGGAGTGAGCAATCCGAACGGCGCGTAATGCGCCATGAACGGCGGGGTTTCGGCGCTGGTGCGTCCGCTGCCACCGAATCGGAACCCGGACCGTTCGTTGAACGCGCGCCAGCACACCACCACGTCGGCGACGCCGGTGGCGACGGCCATCGCCGCGTGCACCACGGTGCCGGCCGCCGCGCCGCCGCCGTGATGCACGCGGGAGAAGAAGCTCAGGTCGCCGATGCCCACGTTGCGGGCGATGTCGATCTCGTCGCTGGAATCCATGGTGAACGTGACCATGCCGTCGACGTCGCTGGGCGACAGGCCGGCGTCGTCGAGCGCGGCGCTGACCGCCTCGCACGCCAATTGCAGTTCGCTGCGCCCGGATTCCTTGGAGAACTCGGTCTGGCCGATGCCCGCGATCGCCGTGGCGCCCGGCAGCGTGCTGGTCACGCTGCCCGAGGCCCCGTCGAGCAGGCTGAGGATCGCGGTGCCCGAGACGTGGTCACCCAGGCTGTTGGAGCCCCTGAAGGTCACCTCGACGAAGTTCTCACCGCCGCTGAGCCCTCGGTCTTGCTGGTCACGCTGCCGGTGAAGCGCAGCGGGTCGTCCGGAAAGCACGGCACGCCAAGGCGAATCGAGAGGTTCTTGACCATGGCTTCCGGCCCCGCCCAGTCGGTGAGGAAACGCACGCAGTACCCGTTGGTGGTCAGGATGTTCATGAACAGGTTGGGCGAGCCCTGCTTGTTGGCGTAGTCGCGGTCGTGGTGCACCGGCATGAAGTCGCGGGAGGCGATCGCGCCGGCGACGATCATCGTGGTGGTGATGGGGATGTCGAGCGGGGTCACCTCGTCGCCGACCGCGATGTCGGCCCATTTCAGGTGGTGGTGCGGTGGTGGTCGTCATAGCTGTCCTCTCGCGTAAGCGCTACCCAGGCGGGCCAATTGCGCAGTGGCCGAGCCGAGGGCGAGTTCGTTGTGTTTGGCCCACAGGAAGTAGCGATGCAGGGGATAGGTGGTGTCGATGCCGATGCCGCCGTGTACGTGTTGGGCGGCAGCGGCGACGCGCGCGCCGGCTTCGGCGGCCCAGAATTTCGCGATCCGGGCGGCCCGGTCGGCGGGGCGTTCGTGCGCGATCAGCCAGGCCGCGTGCCAGGTGGTCCAGCGGATCGCCTCGACGTCGATGAAGGCGTCGGCCAGCCGCTGCTGCACCGCCTGGAAGCTGCCGATCGGGCGCCCGAATTGCTCACGCTGCGTGGTGTACGCGGCCGCGATCCGCAGGGCCCGCTCGGCCACGCCGAGCTGAATCGCGCACAGCCCGACCAGGGCGCGGGTGTACAGCGACTCGATCGCCGCGTCAGGCAGCCTGTCCTCGTCGGAAACCGTTGCACCATCCAGGAATACGTCGGCGTGCGGTTCGCGGTTGGTGGTGTTGGCCGGGCGGACCTCGACGCCGGCGGCGTCGGCGGCCAGCAGGAACAGGCCGACCTGAGAGTCGCTGTCGTCATCGATGGTGGCCGGAATCAGGATGGTGTCGGCGAGCTGGGCGGCGGGCACCAGCTCTTTGGCGCCGTCGAGCCGCCAACCCGTGCCGTCGCGGCGCGCGGTGGTGGCCGGAATCGTCGGGTCGGACCGGCCGGGCTCGGCCAGGCCCGCGGTCAGGATGCGCTGACCGGAGACGACGCCGGGCAGGATGCGTTGCTGCTGTTCGGGATTGCCGTGCCGGGCAATCGGATCGGCGCCCAGCACCAGCGTCGCGTACACCGGCACCGGAGCCACGCTCCAGCCGACCTCGGCCAGCAGCACCCCGAGTTCGACGAAGCCGCCGCCGTTACCGCCCACCGACTCCGGCAACGCGGCGCCCAGCAGGTCGACGCCCGCGAGTTCCTTCCACAGCGCGTCGTCGTACCGGACGTCGCCGGATTCGAGTTCGGTCAGGTGTTCCGGTGCCGCGCGGCGCTCGAACAGATCACGGGCGACCTTGGCGATCGTCTCTTGTTCTTCGGTGAACGTGAAATCCATCGGCTTGTCTTTATCGAGCAGCGCTCGGCCGGAACTGGTGCAGCACCAGGTCGTTATCGAAAGACTGGAAGTAGACCTGCACCGGCATGCCGACCGTGACGTCCGCCGGGTCGATGTCGGTCAGGTTGGACACGATCCGCACGCCCTCCTCGAGTTGGACCAGCACCACGACGTAGGGGTAGTCGAAGAACGGGAAGCGCGGTTGGTGCGGCATGACATAGCTGTAGACGGTGCCGCGGCCCGACGACTCGATCGCCTCCCAGTCCAGGGAACGGCACTTCGGGCACATGGGGCGGGGCGGGTGGCGCAGCTCCCCGCAGCCGCTGCAGCGCTGGATCAGGAGTTTGTTGTCCCGCAACCCATTCCAGAAGAACTCGGTGTCCGGAGTGATCGCCGGCGCCATGCGGGTCGCCATCAGTTCGCCGGCCTGAATCGCAGCACCCGGAAGCGCTGCCGCCCGAGGACTTCGCCGTCCTGGTTGGTGTACGTGGTCAGCCAGGTCAGGAAGAAGCCGGTGCCCAGCGCCGTCTTCTTCTCGTCGGACACCGATTCGTACACCGCCGTCGCGCTGATGACGTCGCCGAGCCGGGGATAGCGTTCGATCTCGAACTCCGAGTTGGTCGCCACCGTGCTGGTGTAGCCGGCCTCGTCGAGGAATGCCGTTGGGTTGGTTTTGATCTCGATGGGTGCGCCGCCGCGGTCACCGATGCCTTCCAGTTTCGGCGACGGCATCGTCCAGGTTTGCAGCATCACCGGCGGTGACACGATGCCGCCGAACCGCGACGCGGCCGCGAACTCCGGGTCGAGGTAGACGGGGTTCATGTCGGCGAGCGCGTACGCCCAGTGCCGGATCATCGGCTGATTCACCGGATCCGGTGCCACGGTGGGCTTTCCGGTACCACCGGTGGGCTGGCCGACGAGGGCCTGCACCTTGGCGCTGACGGTTTCTGGGTCGGTCACTGAGTTGGTCCTCCTAACTTGCCGTGACTCGAAGGTCACGGGGTGCTCGCGGCATGCCTAATCCGGCCATGGCGATGATGTCCCGCTGGATTTCGTTGGCGCCGCCGCCGAACGTGTTGATGACCGCCCATCGATATGCGGATTCGAGGGCGCCGCGCAGCGGTGCATCGTCGCCGCGGCGCACCCCGTTGCCGTCCAGCACTTCCAGCAGCTCGCGGGCGACCTGTTGGGTCAATTCGGTGCCGAACACCTTCGCCGCCGAGGCTTCGCCCATGTTCAGCACGCCTTTGGTCATGGCCGCGTTGATCCGCTGGTTGACGAGTTTGTAGGCGGCGACCTGTGCTTCGACGCGGGCCAGCGCGAGCTGCACCCAGGGCTGGTCGATGACGCGGCCGCCGTCGAGCTCGGTACTGGTGGCCCACTCCAGCGTCTTCTCGAACAGCGGCTCGAGCGCGCCCAGGTTTCCCAAGGCCGCGCGTTCGAAGTTCAGCTGTGTGGTGATCAGCTGCCAACCCTGGTTCTCGCCGCCTACCAGCGCACTGGCCGGCACCCGCACGTCGTCGTAGAACGTGTAGAAGGTGGAGATGCCCGGCATGGTGTGCAGCGGCTTCCAGGAGAATCCGGGCGAGCTGGTGGGCACGATGAGAATGGAAATGCCCTTGTGCTTCTTGGCATTCGGATCGGTGCGTGCGGCCAGCCAGATGTAGTCGGCGTAGGCCGCGCCGCTGGTGAACATCTTCTGCCCGTTGATCACATAACTGTCGCCGTCGCGGACCGCAGTGGTGCGCAACGACGCCAGATCGCTGCCCGCCCCCGGCTCGGAGTAACCGATCGCGAACTCCACGCTGCCGTCCAGGATCGCCGGCAGAAACTTCTGTTTCTGCTCCTCGGTTCCGCATTGCATCAGCGTCGGCCCAACGGTATTGAGGGTCACCAGCGGGATCGGTGCGCTGACCCGCTGTGCCTCTTCGGCGAAGATGAACTGCTCGATCGCCGAGAATCCGCGTCCGCCATACTCTTTGGGCCAGCCGACGCCCAGCAGGTCGGCCGCGGCCAGGGCGCGTATGCATTCCCGCGTTTCGGGACCGCCCTCCATGCGTTCGCTGAGCGCGAGGGTCCGCTCCGGCGTCATCACTTCTTCCAGCGTGGCGCGGATTTCAGCGCGCAGCTGCTGCTGCTCGGGCGTGTACTCGAGATCCATCGCCTCAGGCCCCCAGCCGTACCGGCATCCGCTTCACGCCGGGCACCATGGTGGCCCGCATCCGATCCACGGCGCCGACCAATTCGAGCCTGGGGAAGCGCCGCAACAACTCGTCGAACAACACGGTCGCCTCCAGGCGCGCCAATTGCGCACCGACGCAGGAATGTTCGCCGCACCCGAACGCGATGTGTGGGTTGGGGTGGCGGGTCACCTTGAACTCCTCGGAGTCGGGGCCGAATACGTCCTCGTCGCGGTTGGCCGACTGGTACAGCATTACCACCACTTCGCCCTCGCGGATTAGCTGACCGCGAATCTCGATGTCGGCCGTCGCGGCGCGGGCCATGTGCACCACCGGGCTGTTCCACCGCAGCATCTCCTCCACGGCGCCGGGGATCAACGACGGATCGTCGACCAGCAAGCGGCGCTGCTCGGGATGCTCGATCAGTGCCAGCGTGCCCAGTGCGATCAGGTTGCGGGTCGTCTCGTTGCCGGCCACCAGCAACAGAAACGCGAAGTTGAGCAGGTCTTCGTCGGTGAGCCGGTGTTCGTCGATCTCGGCTTCGGCCAGCACCGACAGCAGATCGTTGCGCGGTTCGACCCGGCGCGCCGCGATCAGCTTCTGGAAGTACTCGAACAGTTGTCCCATCGCCACGAACGAGTCCAGCTCGATCTCGGGGTCGGCGGTTCCGGTGGCCGCGTCCGACCAGGCGCGGAACTGCTCCCAGTCGTCGGGCGGGGCGCCGATCAGCTCGGCGATCATCCGGGTGGGCAGCGGGGCGGCGATCGTCTTCGGCGAACTCGTGCACGGAGCCGGGTTCGATACCGTCGAGGATCCCGCGCACGATCTCGCGGATCTTCGGCTCCAGCACGGCGACGCGACGGCGGGTGAAGCCGGAGTTGATCAGCTTGCGCATCTGCCGGTGCCGCGGCGGGTCGGTGAAGATCAGGCTGCCCTCCTGCACCGGGCTGGGCATCGCCGGGTCCGGGATGGTGATGCCCTTGGTCGAGGTGAACAGCGCCGGGTTGCTCGACACGAAGCGGATGTCCTCGTACTTCAGCAGCGCCCAGAAGTTGGTGACGTCGTTCCAGCACACCGGCGCGGTGGCGCGCAGCTCACGGTAGGCGGGATAGGGGTCGCCGGCGTAGAAGTCGGGGGAGTGCAGCGGGAATATGGTCTGCACAGCTGCCCTCCTGGGATCCGACAGATTGATGCAATCTGTCTTGCGACATGTGTCTACCCTCCGCCGCGCACGACTGTCAATACATCGACAAGCACTGAAATAGGCCTGGAATTCAGATTGTTGATGATTGACGCCGCTGCGCGACGGGTGTACACCAGACCAGTAGATGACCGATCTCGGTGAGGAAGCGCATGGCTGAGTCACGACCCGCCCTTGTTGACACCTATCAGCTCTACATCGACGGACGGTGGGTCGAGCCCGACGACGGTCGCTACGACGACGTCTCCCCGGCGAGCGAGACCGTCATCGCGTCGGCGCCCGACGCGAGCGTCGGCCAGGTCGGCGAGGCGATCGCGGCCGCGCGGCGCGCCTTCGACGACGGGCCGTGGGCCACCATGACCGGCCAGGACCGCGCCGGCTGCCTCAACCAGCTCGCGGACGCGCTGATGAAGCACGCCGACGATTTCTACGCGCTCTCGCAGGTCGAATGGGGCTGCATCGGCAACGAGCGGATGATGCAGATCGACGGCGCCGCCTATATGACGATGCACGCTGCCCAGCTCGCCACCCAGCTGGGCGAGGAAGCGGTGACCGGAATGAGCGCCGGAACCACGTTGCTGCGCCACCAACCGCTGGGCGTCGTATCGGTCCTGACGCCGTGGAACTTCCCGCACTGCCTCAACGTCATGAAGCTCAATCACGCGCTGGCCGCGGGCAATACCGTCGTGCTCAAGCCCTCGCCGCTGACACCGCTGGCGGGGTTGGCGCTGGCGCGCCTCATCGACGAGCACACCGACATCCCGCCGGGTGTGGTCAACGTCGTCACGCCGTCCAGCGTCGAGGCGGCCAAACTGCTCACCACCGATCCGCGGATCGACATGATCAGCTTCACCGGCAGCTCGGTCGTCGGCCGCCAGGTTATGTCCGCGGCGGGCGACACCATGAAACGGATCCTGCTGGAGTTGGGCGGCAAGTCGGCCAGCATCGTCCTGGACGACACCGAGGTCACCGACGAGATGCTGCAGCAGATGCTGTTCGACAGCTGCTCGCTGCACGCAGGGCAGGCGTGCATCCTGCACAGCCGGCTGCTGCTTCCCGATTCGCTGCATGACGACGTGGTCGACCGGCTGGTGGCGCTGGCGCGCGAGGTCAAGGTCGGCGACCCCACCGATCCCGACGTGCAGATGGGGCCGCTGATCAGCGCCGCGCAACGCGACCGGGTCCAGGCGCACGTCGACGGCGCCGTCAACGACGGAGCCAAGTTGGCGACCGGTGGTGGCCGCCCGGCCGGTCTGGATGTCGGATTCTATTTCGAGCCAACGGTTCTCACCGGCGTGGAGCCTGATTCGACCATCGCGCAGGAGGAAGTGTTCGGGCCGGTGTTGACCGTGCTGCGCTACCGCGACGACGACGACGCCATCGCGATCGCCAACAACTCGCAGTACGGGCTGTCCGGCGCGGTGTGGGGCGGCGACGTCGATCGCGCCGTCGGTGTCGCCCGCCGGATCCGCACCGGCCAGGTCGCGGTCAACGGCTGCGGTCCCGGCGGCGCGCCGTTCGGCGGCTTCAAGCTGAGCGGGTTGGGGCGTGAGGGCGGCGGCATCGGCGGGCTGCACCAATACATGGAGGCGATGGCGATCGGGGTTCCCGCGTGAGCGGACCCCTCGCGGGGCTGTTCGTCGTCGAAATCGCCACAGAGATCTCAGGTCCTTACGCCGCAAAGCTTTTCGTCGATCTCGGGGCCGAGGTCACTAAGATAGAACTACCGGACGGTGACCCCTTGCGCAACTGGGGCAGTGGTGGTTTGTTCGAGTACCTGAACGCGGGCAAGCGAATTGTGGCGCTGGAGGATGCCCGCGAACTGATCGCCCGGGCGCACGTGTTGGTCGAGAACCAGGGTCCAGGGCGGCTGGAAGCGTTGGGCCTCGATCTCGATAACCTGGTGTTGCTGCGCATATCTGCCTTCGGCCAGTCCGGACCGTGGCGCGACCGGCCGGCGACGTCGCTGACCCTGCAGGCCGCGTCGGGTTGGGTCAGTGCGCGTGATCCCGACCGGCCGCCAGTGCAGGTCGGCGCGCGCATCGCCGAGTACGTCGCGGGCGGCTACGGCGCGCTGGGCGCGTTGACCGCCTTGCGTTGCGCGTCCGATCAGGTTGTCCAGGTTGATGTTTCGGAATTCGAGTCGTTACTTTCGACGCTGCCGTATCCGATGCTGATGGCGCAGAAGATGCTCAGCCTGGGCCTGCCCACCAACGCGCGGGGGGCGCCGATGCTGGGCGTGGTCCGGGCCGCGGACGGCTGGGTGGGGATCAACTGCCTGACGGGTCAGCATTGGCTGGACGTATGCGACATGCTCGGGCTGCCCGAGTACGGCGAGCAGCAGATCGCGATCATGATGGGCGGCCCGGAGCGTGCCGAGTTCTTCGCCAAGGCGGAGGCGTTGCTCGCCGAACGGACCGTCGTGGACATCGTCGAACTGAGCCAGTCGTTGCGCATTCCGGCCACCCCGGTCAACGACGGTGCGACCGTGCTGGACTGCCCGCAATACGCCAAGCGCGGGTTCTTCGTTGAGCAGGCCGGCGTCCAGCGCCCGGGAAAGGCGTTTCGATTCACCAAAGACGCAGCGGGACAACATGACCCGGCGCCATGTCAGACGCTTGGCACGCTGCCCTTTGCGGGACTGAAGGTGCTCGACCTGAGCACCTTTTGGGCGGGAGCCTATCTGACCTGCTACCTGGGCGCGTTCGGCGCGGACATCGTCAAGGTCGAGTCCATCCAGCGGCCCGACGGTTTCCGCTATTCGGGCGCTTTTCCCTTCGAGGGCGACGACTGGTACGAGCGCAGCGGCCTATGGCAGGCCACCAACCTCAACAAGCGCGACCTCACCCTCGACCTCACCTCGGAGCGCGGCCGCGACATCGCTTGCCGGCTTGCCGCGCAGGCGGACGTCGTGGTGGAAAACTTCTCGCCGCGCGTTGTGGAGAACTTCGGCCTGGACTACGAGTCGCTGGTGGCGCTCAAGCCCGACATGATCATGGTCCGGATGCCGGGTTTCGGCTTGCAGGGGCCATGGCGGGACTACGTCGGCTGGGCGCTGAACTTCGAGCAGACCGCGGGGATGTCGGCGGTCACCGGTTACCCCGACGGTCCGCCGTGCAACCCGCAGGGACCCGCGGACCCGATTGTGGGTGTACACGCCGGCGTCGCCCTACTGGCCGCGCTCGAACACCGCCGCTGCACCGGGGAGGGCCAACTGATCGAGGTCGCGCAGATCGAGGTCGCCGCGTGCGTGACCGCTGAACCGGTGATCGAGTATTCCCTTAATGGTGTTGTGCCGCAACGTGAAGGCAACCGCCGACGAGGCTACCTGCAGGGCGTCTACCCCACGAACGAGGACGAGGTATGGGTCGCCTTGTCGGTTCCTGATAACGGGTTGGTCGACCACGACGTCTTCGACGAGCTCGTCGCGGCCTGGACCCGCACGCAGACTGCGGCTGTGATCGTGGAAACGCTTCGGGTGCAGAATATTCCGGCCGAGCGGGTGATCACCGGCGAGCAGATGTATGACATACCCCAACTCGACGCGCGGGACTTCTACGAGGAATTCGAGCGTCCCGTCAGCGGGGTGCACCGCTATCCGGGCTGGCCGTTTCGCATCACACCCGGGCCCGTCCAACACCACCGCACGGCCGCGCCGACGCTGGGCCAGCACAACGACGAAATCCTCCGTGCACTAGGCCTTTCCGATGACGAGCTGGCCGCCCTGCGCGACGAACGGGTCATCGGCGAGCGCGTGCTGAACGGTTGAACCCCGTTGCGGCTGGCGACGACACGTTGATCAGGTGACCGTCTGGATCGCGGAACAGCATCGATCGTCTGCCCCAAGGCTGCGTTGCGGGCCGCGTCACCCAGGTCACGCCAAGGGCGTTGATACGCAGATATTCGGTGTCAACGTCGTCGGCGGTGAAATCGAGAATGGTCTCTCCCGCCATGGGCGCCGGACCCGTGGGGCACACCGCGTGCGGGCCGCGGTCCTCGGTGAAACCGACTTTGGAGAATCCGATGGACGCCGGACCCGCTGGCACCTCGAGGTAGTGCTCGTTGAGCGGCACTGAGATGTCCAGCAGCGCGGCATAGAATGCGGCGATCGGTTCGATCGCCGTCGACACGAATCGCGCCTGTGCCAGCTCGAGACGCAGTTCGTCGGATCGCGTCATACCAGAGCCTCCGGAGCCGCCGGAACGTCGAGATCGGTCTGCGCATAGTTGAGGAAGTACGCGGTGAACACGGTCAAGCCGAGATAGGCGAAGGCCTCCGTCAGCTGTTCGTCGTTCCAGCCGGCGTCCAATGCGCGACTCCACGTGGCGTCGCGCACCTTGCCGGAGTTCGCGGTGGCCTCCCTGACCAGTTCGGTGAGCGCGTCCACCTTGGCGTCGTCTGTCGCGGCTCCTGCGCGCAGTGCCGCGATCTGCTCGTCCGTCCAGCCCGTGAGGTGCGCGAGTCGGCCGGTGATCGCGACGGCATAGTCGTTGCCGATTGCGCTGGCCGCCGTGAGCATCAGCGCGGCAGACAGCTGTGGGCCGACGGTGCCATGCTCGGCGGTCGCGGCGCGCAGCGATGTATAGGCGACGAGCACCGCGGGGGAATGCGCCATCTGGCCGTGCAGGTTGAGGGGTCGTCCCGTCGGGGAGAACTGGATGACGTTTTCGAGCAGACGACGGCAGGTCTGCGGGGCATCGTCGACGGTGTGTGTGGCTATCCGGCTCATTTTTCTCACCTCATTGGCGGTCCCGTGGCGGGACGGGTTGCATGGGTGATTGGAAGGACGCGACAGCGCCCGGAAATGTGACAACCGCGTGTCACATTCATCCGGGCTGTCGCGTCCTAAGTTCATGAATTCGACTCAGCACGACCAGGTAACTGATGCGTGGCGGGCGCATCACGCCTATCTGGTGAACCTCGCATTTCGCATGCTCGGTGATATCGGAGCGGCCGAAGACCTGGTGCAGGAGGCCTTCTTCCGCCTGCTGCAGGCCCCAATCGGCAACATCAACGACGAGCGTGGCTGGCTCATCGTGGTGACGAGCCGGCTGTGTCTGGATCACATCAAGTCGGCGTCATCGCGTCGGGAACATCCCCAGGACATGGCCGAACAGCAATATGGCGATCACACCTCGTCATCCGTCGATCCCGCCGACCGGGTGACCCTCGACGACGAGGTCCGATTGGCGCTGCTCGTGATGCTCGAACGCCTCAGCCCCGCAGAGCGGGTGGTTTTCGTTCTGCACGACGTTTTCCAGGTGCCGTTCGACACCATCGCCGAGACGGTTGGCAGCCGCGCGCCCACCTGCCGGCAGCTGGCGCATCGGGCACGGCGCAAGATCAACGAATCCCGTGCTAGCTCAGGCGCCGTCGAATCTGCCCAGCACCACATTGTCACCAGAGCATTCATCGACGCGTGTTCCAACGGAGATTTGGCGGCGCTGCTCGAGGTACTGGACCCGAATGTTTCGGGTGAGTTCGACGCCCGCGCGGGCGTTGTCGTGGCCGGCGCCGAGCACGTCGGCCTGAACATCCTGCGCTTCTGGGGCCAGCCCGGACATGTCCTGGTGGCCTATCCAGTGGGTGGTGAACCCGCCGTGTTGGCATTCGTCAAACGCAAGCTCGTGGGCGTTCTGGCCCTGTCCATCAAAGACAGCAGAATTACGAAAATCCATGTCTTGGTGCAGTCTTCAACGCTCGCGCCTTTGCGCGCCGAACTCGGTGACGCAGTGTAGGTGTCACACTTTCGGCGGTTGCCTCGTCCTTAGCTGCATGATGAATACACCAGCAGCACAACCAGGGTCGGACGCGATGAGCCTGGGGTTCGTTCCGGTGGGACCATCGCTTTTCGTCAGGCTTGTCATCGGGCCGATTGAGTAAGCTGCTCAATCCGCTTGTCGGCACGCTTGCTGGACGACGCTTCACACCGGTCATCGCCCGAGTCCATCATGTCGGCCGCCGATCCGGCAAACCGTACGTGACCTCAACGGGTGCCGGTGTCGCCGGCAACACCATCGTGATTCCACTGTCGTTCGGCAACCAGTCGGACTGGGCGCGAAACGTCCGGGCCGCCGGGCAGTGCGTTGTTGCGTTGAGCGGCAAGAGTTACCACGCTACGCAACCACAGTTCGTCGACGCCGTTGACGCGAAAGCCGTTGTCGAACAAGCATTCGGTGTCATCAACAGGTTGTCATTCAGACTGTTCGGCATCAAGCAGTACCTAATGCTAAGCACAACCGATTAGCGAAGAGGGATAGCCGTGAAAACACTTGCCACACTTGATCGGCCAGCCTGGCTGCCGTCGTCATCCTGGCCCTGGCAGACGTACACGCTGAGTCACGCTCAGGGCCGCATCGCCGTCACCGACATCGGACAGGGACCGACGCTGTTATTCGTTCACGTCGGCAGCTGGAGCTTCGTCTGGCGCGATGTATTGCTCAGACTGCAGAACGACTTTCGGTGTGTCGCGGTCGACGCGCCCGGTTGCGGGCTCAGCGAGCGGGTGGAAGCTCCGACGCTCGCCCAAGCCGGCGAGGCGGTGATCGCGGTCGTCGATGCGCTGCAGTTACGCGACATCACCCTGGTCGCCCACGACCTGGGCGGCCCAGCCGGTTTCCTGGCCGCGGCCCGTCGCGCCGACCGCTTCGCGGCTCTGGCTGCGGTCAACTGCTTCGCGTGGAAGCCAACGGGTCCTGCGTTTCGGGGCATGCTCGCGCTGATGGGTAGCGCGCCGGTGCGCGAATTGGACGCGGCCATCGACGTGCTTTCTCGCGTGACCTCAACGAGTTTCGGGATTGGTCGGCACTTGAGCCCTGCGGACCGTGCGGTGTTTCGGGCGGGTATCGACGTGTCGGCGCGTCGGGCCTGGCACGCCTACTTCCGCGATGCCCGCGGCGCCGGGGCCCTCTACCCCGAAGTCGACGCCGCGTTGCGAGGGTCCCTGTCCGACCGGCCACTGCTAACCATGTTCGGCCAGTTCAACGATCCGCTGCGGTTTCAGCCCCGGTGGAAGGCGTTGTTTCCGGCGGCACATCAACTGAAAGTGCGCCACGGCAACCACTTTCCCATGTGCGACGACCCAGAGCTGGTGGCTGGGGCGCTCAAGTCCTTTGTGCAGCAGCATGTCCAGAGCGGTCGGTCGACCTCGACGTAGACGAGGCAGCCTGGCACCACGCGTGAACACGCTGCGGAAATCGCCGCGGGAAGGTTAGGCGATGAGGCAGGTCGGGCGGTCGATGGAAGGTCCGCGGGTCCATTCGACGCCATTTCCCTGGAGGCGATGGCGTGGCGTCATTCCCACATGAAAAGCTTCGTAGATGGTCCCCGCGATTGCACGCCCGAAGCTCGAAGGAAACATCGCCGTCGGCGAAGACCGTCAGATCAGCTTCGCTGAGTTCGGGGCGCCGCAGGGACGTGCGGTCTTCTGGCTGCACGGCACCCCCGGCGCCCGCCGGCAGATCCCAACCGAGGCCCGGGTCTACGCCCAAGGCCACGACATCCGATTGATCGGCGTCGACCGGCCCGGCATCGGCTCGTCGACACCCCATCGGTATAGATCAATCTTCGAGTTCGCCGCCGACCTGCGGACCATCGCCGACACGCTGGGGATCGACAAGATGGCCGTCGTCGGCCTGTCCGGCGGCGGTCCGTACGCGCTGGCCTGTGCGGCGGGCTTGCCCGACCGCGTGGTGACCGTCGCCGTGCTCGGCGGGGTGGCCCCGACGCAGGGGCCCGACGCGATCCGCGGTGGCGCGATGGAGCTCGGCCTCCGGGTGGCGCCGTTGCTCAAATACGGGGGCAACCCGCTGCGCATCGGTGCGAGCCTGCTGGTCCAGTCGATTCGGCCGGTCGCGTCCCCGGCGCTGTACGCGTACGCCGCGGTCTCGCCCCAGGCCGACCGGCACCTGCTGACCCGTCCCGAGTTCAAGGCGATGTTCCTCGACGACCTGCTCAACGGCAGCCGCAAGCAACTGGCCGCGCCGTTCAACGACGTCATCCTGTTCGCGCGGGATTGGGGATTCCGGCTGGACGAGGTGAAAGTCCCGGTCCGCTGGTGGCACGGCGACCACGACCACATCATCCCGTTCGCCCACGGCGAGCACGTGGTGTCGCGGCTGCCCGACGCCGAGCTGTTCCACCTGCCGGAGGAGAGCCACCTCGCCGGGCTGGGCCGCGGCGAGGAGATCCTGTTCACGCTGATGAAGCTCTGGGACGAGCGGGACTGACGTGCTGCTGGCTTCGCTGAATCCGTCGGCCGTCACCGCCACGGACGTCGCTGACGCGGTGCGCATCGACGGCGAGGTGCTCAGCCGCAGCGACCTCGTCGGCGCCGCGACATCGGTGGCCGAGCGGATCGGTGGCGCGCACCGCGTCGCGGTGCTGGCCACCCCGACGGCGTCGACTGTGCTGGCGATCACCGGCTGCCTGATCGCCGGCGTGCCCGTCGTGCCGGTGCCCGCCGACGTCGGCGCGGCCGAACGCCGGCACATGCTCACCGACTCCCGGGCGCAGGCCTGGCTGGGTCCGGTGCCTGACGAGGCCGAGGGGCTGCCGCACATCCCGGTGCGAGTGCACGCCCGCTCCTGGCACCGCTATCCCGAGCCGTCACCGGACGCGACCGCGATGGTGATCTACACCTCGGGCACCACCGGGCTGCCCAAGGGCGTGCAGCTGAGCCGGCGAGCGATCGCCGCGGACTTGGATGCGCTGGCTGCCGCCTGGCAGTGGACGGCTGAGGACGTTCTCGTGCACGGGCTGCCGCTGTTTCACGTGCACGGGCTGGTGCTGGGGCTGCTCGGGTCGCTGCGGATCGGAAATCGGTTCGTGCACACCGGAAAACCGACACCGGCCGGCTACGGATCTGCAAGGGGCACACTGTATTTCGGGGTTCCCACGGTGTGGTCGCGGGTGGTGGCCGACGAGGCGGCGGCTTCGGCGCTTCGGTCGGCGCGGCTGCTGGTGTCGGGAAGCGCCCCGCTGCCGGTGCCGGTCTTCGACCGGCTGGCGCAGCTGACCGGGCATCGGCCCGTCGAACGGTATGGCGCCACGGAATCGCTGATCACGCTGTCGACGCTGGCCGACGGGGAGCGTCGCGCGGGCTGGGTGGGCCTGCCGCTGGCCGGCGTGCAGACCCGGCTGGTCGACGACGGCGGTGGCCCCGTGCCGCACGATGGGGAAACCGTTGGGAGACTTCAGGTTCGCGGTCCCATGTTGTTCGACGGCTACCTGAATCGGCCGGAGGCCACCGCCGAGGCTTTCGATGCCGACGGCTGGTACCGCACCGGCGACGTCGCCGTCGTCGACGCCGACGGGATGCACCGCATCGTGGGGCGCGAATCGGTCGATTTGATCAAGTCCGGCGGATACCGTATCGGCGCAGGCGAAATCGAGACGGCGCTGCTCGGGCATCCGGGTGTCGAGGAGGCGGCGGTCGTCGGGCTGCCCGACGAGGACCTGGGCCAGCGGATCGTCGCTTTTGTCGTCGGCTCGGCCGATCCGGATGACTTGATTCAGTATGTTGCCCAACAGCTTTCGGTGCACAAGCGGCCGCGCGAGGTGCGTCTTGTGGACTCGTTGCCACGCAACGCGATGGGCAAGGTGCTCAAGAAGCAGCTGCTGTCCGAGGGGTGAGGGGCGTGTTTCGGCGCAAACCCTATGCTGACCGGGGTGTTATTCCCATCTGCCACAGTGGTCACTAGGTGCTCGGTATACGACGATTTGTCCACCTCGCAGCGACAACTCGCGTCCATGTCGGTCCTGGTCGCAAAGCTCGGAATTCATTATTTACCAACCGATCCCGTCTGCAACAAGGTTGTCGCTCGTAGGTGGACAAAACGTCGAGTACTCCTGGAGCCGATGCGCAAGTGGCAGCTGTGGTCTCAGCAACATGCGCGGAACTTGGCGCACACATTTCGCCCGTCCGTAATGCAAAAGCGGAAGTCGACGATCTGCCGTTCCCCCGACTTGCGAATCGTGAGCCAAAACAGGAAGCAGCTGCTGTCTGAGGGCTCAGCGTGCGCAGTTGTACGCCTTGCACGGCGTGTCGCCGTACTGGCGCGCACGGTCGCGGTCACAGGGGACACAGGATGTTGTCAGCGTTTTCAGCGCCTTTCAGCGGGCAATACCGCGTGCCTTCGCTTAACTTCGTGGTGTGAAGACGCAGCCGAACGGCGCCGCGACGGCTGAAGCCGACCCGCGCATCACGCCGATGCGACGGGTGGCGGCCGCCTGCCTTATCGGCTCGGCGATCGAGTTCTACGACTTCCTCATTTACGGCACGGCGGCGGCACTGGTGTTTCCCACGGTGTTCTTCCCGCACCTCAGCCCCACCGTGGCCACGCTCGCGTCGATGGGGACGTTCGGTGCGGCGTTCCTGTCCCGGCCGGTCGGCGCTGCCGTGTTCGGGCACTTCGGGGACCGCCTGGGCCGCAAGCGGACCCTGATCGTCACGCTGGTGATCATGGCCCTGTCAACGGTGGCCGTGGGGCTGGTCCCCAGCACGGCGTCCATCGGCGTGGCAGCCCCGCTGCTCCTGGTCGCGCTGCGGCTGCTGCAAGGGTTCGCCGTTGGCGGTCATTGGGCGGGGTCGGCGCTGCTGAGCGCCGAATACGCGCCGGCCGCCAAACGCGGCCGCTATGGCATGTTCACCCTGCTCGGCGGCGGCACCGCGTTGGTGCTCAACAGTTTGACCTTCCTCGGCGTGAACTTCACCATCGGCGAAGACAGCCCCGCATTCATGGAGTGGGGGTGGCGCCTGCCGTTCCTGATCAGCGCGGGGCTGATCTTCATCGCCCTATACGTGTGGCTCAACATCGAGGAGACCCCGCTGTTCGTCGAGGAAAAAGCCCGTGACCTGGTACCCAAAGCGCCGCTCGCGGAGGTGCTGCATTTGCAGCGCCGTGAGATCGCCCTGGCCGCGGGCAGTGTCCTCGGTTCGTTCGCCTTCGTCTACATGGCCGGCACCTACCTGACCAACTACGCCCACTCCCACCTGGGGTATTCGCGCAACGTCATCTTGATCGTCGGCGTGCTGGGCGGGCTGGCGAGCATTGCGTCGGTCGCGCTCTCGGCCACCCTGTGCGATCGAGTCGGGCGCCGCCGGATGATGTTGCTCGGATGGGCCGGGTGTCTGGCGTGGTCGTTTGGGGTGATCCCGCTGGTCGACACCGGCAAACCTGTGTTGTATGCGGTGGCAATCGTGGGCATGTACGCCATCGCCGCGATCGGCTCCGGACCCACGGCGGCCTTTATCCCCGAGCTGTTCTCCACTCGCTACCGCTACACCGGATCGGCGCTGGCGGTGAACGTCGCCGGCGTCATCGGTGGCGCCTTGCCGCCCCTGATTGCCGGGACCCTGCGGGCGACCTACGGAAGCTGGACGATCGGTCTGATGCTGGCCATTCTGGTGTTGACCAGCCTGGTGTGCACCTACCTCCTGCCGGAGACCAGCGGAACGGCGCTGCGCACCACGCCCGGTGTTGGCCTGTGACTCAGTTGGCGTGCAGGTCCTCGTTGAGCGCGATGCCCTGACCGTCGCGGGCCACCACCTCCACCGCGCCGGTCACCGAATTGCGCCGGAACAGTAGGTTGCTGACGCCCGAGAGTTCCCGGGCCTTGACCGATTTGCCTTCGGGCATGACGACTTTGGTGCCGGCGGTGACGTACAGGCCGGCTTCGATGACGCAGTCGTCGCCCAGTGAGATGCCCAGGCCCGAGTTGGCGCCGAGCAGACAGCGCTTGCCTATCGAAATGACCTGCGTGCCACCCCCGGACAGCGTGCCCATGATCGATGCTCCGCCGCCGACGTCGGAGCCGTCGCCCACCACCACGCCCGCCGAGATGCGGCCCTCCACCATCGAGGCGCCCAGGGTGCCGGCGTTGTAGTTCACGAAGCCTTCGTGCATCACGGTGGTGCCGAGAGCCAGGTGGGCGCCCAACCGCACCCGGTCGGCGTCGGCGATGCGCACTCCGGTGGGCACGACGTAGTCGACCATCCGAGGGAACTTGTCGATGCCGTAGACGGTCACCGGTCCCTTGCGGCGAAGCCGCGCGCGCACCGCCTCGAAACCCTCGATCGCGCAGGGCCCGTGATTAGTCCAGACCACGTTGGTCAATACCCCGAACAAGCCGCCGGCGTTCAGCCCGTGCGGCGCCACCAGGCGGTGCGACAGCAGATGCAGTCGCAGGTAGGCGTCGTAGGCGTCGGCGGCGACATCGTCCAACGAGCCGATGACGGTGCGGACCGCGATGGTCTCGGTGCCGCGGTCGTCGTCTTTGCCGACCAGGGCGGCCAGCTCCGGGGGCGCGTCGGACTGGGCGAGTCTTATGGTGGCGCTGGTGCCCGACTCGGTCAGTTCCGGTGCGGGAAACCACGTGTCGAGAATCGATCCGTCGGAGGCCAGCGTCGCCAGCCCGATGCCTGCAGCTCCAGTCACGGCGGTCAGGTTACTTGCCCGCGGCATGCCATTACCCTTGGGGGCGTGCTGGACTTACGTGGGGATCCGATCGAGTTGACTGCGGCGCTGGTCGACATCCCCAGCGAGTCGAGGGACGAGACGCGCATCGCCGACGAAGTCGAGGCCGCGTTGCGCGCGCAGACTTCCGGCTTCGAGATTGTTCGCAACGGCGACGCCGTGTTGGCGCGTACCTCGCAGGGCCGGCCGTCGCGGGTGCTGCTGGCCGGACACCTGGACACCGTCCCGGTGGCCGACAACCTGCCCAGCCGGTTGGCGGACGGCGAGCTGCATGGCTGCGGCACCGCGGACATGAAATCCGGCGACGCGGTTTTCTTGCATTTGGCGGCGACGGTGGCCGAGCCGGCGCACGACTTGACGCTGGTGTTCTATGACTGCGAGGAAATCGATTCGGCGGCAAACGGTTTGGGTCGCATTGAGCGTGAGCTGCCAGACTGGTTGGCCGCCGACGTGGTCATCCTGGGTGAGCCCACCGGCGGTTTCATCGAGGCCGGCTGCCAGGGCACGCTTCGAGTCGTGGTCAGCGCTTCTGGAACACGGGCGCATTCGGCGCGATCCTGGTTGGGCGACAACGCAATTCACAAGCTGGGCGCGGTGCTGGACCGGTTGGCCGCGTATCGGGCGCGCCGGGTGGAGATCGACGGGTGTGAGTACCGGGAGGGCTTGTCGGCCGTGCGCATCGACGGGGGCGTGGCGGGCAACGTGATTCCCGACACGGCCTCGGTGACCGTCAACTTCCGCTTTGCGCCGGACCGGTCGGTGGATGCGGCTTTGCAGCACGTGCACGAGGTTTTCGACGGGCTGGACGTGCGCATCGAGCTGACCGACTCCGCGGCCGGCGCGCTGCCCGGCCTGTCTCAGCCGGCCGCTGCTGCGCTGGTCGCGGCCGCCGGGGGACAAGTGCGGGCGAAATACGGCTGGACGGACGTGTCCCGGTTTGCCGCGCTGGGAATACCGGCGGTTAATTTCGGGCCGGGTGACCCGAATCTGGCACACCGGCGCGACGAGCGGGTGGACGTCGGCGCGATTAACGCGGCGGTGGAGATGCTGGGGCGTTATCTGGGAGGCTAGCTGGTGGGCCGAAGCCCTTCCCTCGATCCGTAGCTGGATGTAGCACTATTTGCTACACTCGGGTAGGTGGCCAGGACTATCGCCCAGCGCGAACTGCGCAACGAGAACGCCAAGGTGATCGAAGCGGTGACGGCGGGTGAGACTTTCGTCGTCACCCGCAACGGTGAGCCGGTGGCCGAGCTTCGCCCGCTCCGGGCCGGGCGCCGTTCCTTCGTGTCCCGCGATGAAGTCGCCGCTTTGGCGACGGCCGCTGTGCGTATCGACCATCGTCAGTTCCGCGCCGACCTCGACCGGTTGATCGACCAGGGGCTTTGAGGGTGTCGACGGGTCTGGTGGACACCTCGGTCGTCGTCGACTGGCATGACCCGGCCGTGATCGCCGCGCTGCCCGACGAGATCGCGATATCGGCGGTCACCGCAGCTGAATTGGCGGCCGGTCCGCATTTGGCCGCAAGCGCGGTGGAAGCCGCGAAGCGGCAAGCTCGGTTGCAGGAAGTCGAATCGATACTCGAACCGCTTCCGTTCGACGCGGCGGCCGCACGCAGTTACGGACTCGTCGTCGCCGCCGTGGTACGCGAAGGACGCAAGCCGAGGAGCCGATTCGCCGACCTGCTGATCGCAGCGACCGCGCACGCCAATCGCCTCGATCTTTACACCCGAAACGGCGACGACTTCACCGGACTCGAAGGTCTAGTCAGCGTTTTCGCCATCTGACTACGGCGTCACAACGACATCGACGCTGGCCGCGCCCGCGGCGGCCACCACGGTCAGCACGGGCGCGTTCGGCGCCGAGACGATCTGCCCGCCGGTCACCGTGGCGTGATAGCCGCTCGGATACTCGACGGGCGGCACCGAGACCAGCGTCTGCGCGCCGGGGGAGAAGCTGCCCTGGCCGTCGGCCCGCTGGGGCGAGTACGCCAGCCGGAAGGTGCCCGACTTGAACGACCACGACGTCGGCGTGCCCGCCACCACCTGCGGGTAGGGCGCGGCCAGCACCGCCAGCTTGGGCATGTTGACGTTGCTGCCGACCGGAGGCAGAGCGGGGTTGAAGACCAGCGCCTGCTCGGTCGGTGAGGAGCTGGTCTTGTCGTTGCCCGTGTACGCCCACTCCAGCCAGCCGATGCGGTCTGCGTCGGCCCGCTGCAACACCCCGGTGAGGTTTGCCAGATCGTTGGTGGCACCGAACTCCGTCAACAGCGCCGGGATGCTGCGGGGGTTGGTGTAGCGGCGTGCGTTGTTGAAGACCGCCTCGTCCTGCTGGCTACAGGTGACGTCCGTCCCCAGCTCCGTATTGGCGGCGCAGTAGTCGTGGAAGGAGAATGCGGTGTTCGGGTCGGCTACGGTGCCGATGTCGGTGTGGATGACCTGGCTGAACAGTGTGTTCGGCTCGAAGTACACCATCGTGGTCGAGTCGGCGTTGCGAATCACCGGCAGCACCCGGTTGTACAACGTCCTTAACTTGGCGTCGTTTTGAATGCAGCCCAAGACCGGGTTCGCGCACGGCGGCCACACCGGGCCCGGCCACGGCTCGTTCAAGATCTCGTAGCCAAATACCCCCGGGTTGCCGCGGAAGTACGCGGCGACGTGTGCCCACATCGCCGCGTAGTGGTCCTGTAGTCCGACCCCGTCCGGCGCAGGGGCGTTGCGCCAGAAGGAGCTCCAGGCGAAGTTCTCGGCGGGGTTGGCGAAGTAGTTGCCGGGAAAGCCCAGCTGCGGGTTGGGCAGCCCCCCGTCCTTCACCGCCCATGCCGGTGCGCCCTCGCCCTGGAACACCTCGTTGTACAGGTCTTGATGGGAGTCGAGCAGGCTGAGGATGCCGTGTGACTGCAGGGTCTGCACCGTCTGCGCGACCGAGGCGAGGTAGTTGTCGTCGTACATGCCGGGCTGCGGCTCCACCGCTGCCCAGATGATGCCCACCCGCATGCCGTTAAAGCCGTTGGCGGCAAGGAAAGCCGCGTCGTCGTCGCCGAATCCGTCGGCGGAAGGTGTGTACGGCGGCACTTTGTACACCTGGTTGAGTCCATGCAGCACGACCACACGCCCGGCGGCGTCGGTCAGCCACCTCCCGGCGTGGCCGAGCGGTGACACAGCTGGCCCGGTGATCGTCGCGGGGTCGGCAAGTGGGGCCGCGTGCGACGGAACGTCAATCGTCAGCCCCGCGAGCAGCAGCGCGGCGGCGACCAGGCTGGCCGACCGCGAACGGCGGAAACGCATCGTTCCTCCAACCACCCGGGCGGATTTCAGGGTGAGGCGTCATGGTCACCGTGCCGACACGGCGGGATCACATTTCAAAAACAATGCGGCGCAAGCGTTTAGAGCCGCTGCGCCTGTGCGGCGGCATCGGCGGCGGCCGCGCGCATCCCGGCTGCGGCGAATTCGTCGGCCACCGCCGCCAGCGCGGCACTGTCGCCGGCGGCCAGCGCCTGCGCATGGGTGACGACGAGATTGCCGACGGCGCAGTTGATCTCGGCGGCCAGCCGGCGCACCGCATCCACCGCGCGGACGTCGCCGAGGCGCACTGCGTCGTGGTAGGCGCGCAGCGCCACCGCCGACTGCCCGGCGCGCTCGGCCATCCGCGCCGCTTCGCGCGCCGCCGTGATCGCGCCCGTGCCGTCGCGCGCGGCCGCCCGGCACCAGGCGCGCGCCACACCGAGCTCCGGTAGGAACAGCGCCGACTTGGTGCCCTGTCGGGTTTCGGCGCGCCGCAACGCTTTTGCCGACCCGGGTATGTCGTTCTGCTGGGCCAGCGCGGTGGCCAGCAGCATCAGCGACAGCGGTCCCCAGGAGTAGCCGGTGCGTTCCAGGGCGGCGGCCGCCGGACCGAGCAGCGTTGCCGCCCGGTCGAATTCGCCGTCGGCGAGCAGCACATGCGCCAGCAGCACCTCGCCGATGGCGCGGCCCGGCTGTTGCAGCTCGGCGAAATCGGTGAATTGCTGGGCCAGTTCGCGCGCCGCGTCCAGCCGGCCCGCCATCAGCAGCGCGGTGATCTGACCCAGTCCGATGGTGAAGCGCAGCAGCCCCGGATGTTCGGCGCCCAGCGCGCGCTGCGCCAGCGGCTCGACGTCGCCGAAACGGCCCTGCCGCGCCGCGCACAGCGCCGCCGCGCTGCCCGCCCAGGCCACCGCCTGGTCATTGGCCGACGGCGAGGCCAGCACTTCGCCGGCGATCTCGACGGCGTGCGCAACGTTGCCGGCGTTCATCGCGAAGGTGGCGCTCAGGGCGTCGAGGGTGACCCGCGGGCCCGCATCGTTGATCCGATTGCGGATGGTCCGCAGGAACGCCGTGGCCCGCTCCGGCTCGCCGAGCATAAAGAACTGATTGGCCGCCCGCAGCAGCGTCCAGGCGATCAGTTCCGGCTCGGACAGCGCCGCGGGGTCGGCCTCGGCCAGCACCGCGTCGGCTTCGCGGCCGCGGCCCTGGAACGCCACGGCCTGGGCCAGCGGCAGCCGCGCCGCCAGCTCACCCGAACGCGCCAAGGCCGAGCGGGCCAGCCGTTCACCCAGCGTGAGGTCGCCCAGCCGCAGCGCCTGCTGCGCGCCGTCGATGACCTCGCTCACCGGCTGCGGGGCGTCGCTGTCCACCGCCAGTGAGGCCAGCCGCAGCCGGTCGCTGAGGTGCTCCGACGGATGCCGCGACCGCAGCGTGACCACCTCGGTGCGCCGCCGTCGGGCGCCGTCATCGCCGAGCGCGGCGCGCGCCCGTTCGGCGAACAGCGGGTGTGCCGTGTAGACCACCGGCTCGTCCCCAGCGTCACCGCGCACCCGGGTCTCCGCCGCGCCCCAGTTCACCGCCTCGGTCACGGCGCCGTCACCGGCGAGGGTGGTGAGGTCGGCGACCGACAGCGGTTCCTCGACGCACAGGTAGTCCAGCACCGACCGTGCCGCCGCGGGCAGCACGGCGATGAATTCGTCGACTTGGGCTGGTTGGGAGGCTGGCTCGGAGCGCTTCGATTTGCCGCCGGGCGCTTCGACGTCGACGCGATCCAGCAGGCCGTCGGTCCACAGCGCGGCGATGGCGTCCGGGGCCGCCTCGGCGCGGGCGGTGACGATCATCCGCGCCGAACGGGCCAGCGCCAGCTGGTAGACCAGCGTGGCCGACAGGATGTCCAGGTCGTGCGCGTCGTCGACGATGAGCAGCAGCTGCGCGGTATCACGGCCCAGCGACGCCCGGGCCGCCCGCAGCAGCGCGGCCGGCTTCCCGAGCTCGGCGATATCGATCAGATGGCTGAAGGCCCCGAACGGGACCACGCGCTCGGTGGGGGTGCCGGTGACCCAGCGGATGAGCGTCGACGGGTGCCGGCCGGCGAAGTGTTCGGCGGCCAGGCGCGCCAACGTGGACTTGCCGACGCCGTCGGGTCCGAGTACGACCGCCCCGGGCCGCGCCGGGTCACCGAGGGCAACGTCCAGCTGCTCCAGGGCGGCGGCGTGCTGAGGGACGTCCCATCGAATCGGCACCGCCGGATTTTACGGTGCGGGCCCGGCGCCGGATAGCCTTTGGGTCGTGCAGGGATCGACGCAGTGGGCGGTCTGTGTGTACGGCGCGTCCGGGCCGACCCACCCCGAATTGCTGGCACTGGCCGCCGAACTGGGCGCGGCGATCGCCGAGCGCGGCTGGACGCTGGTGTCGGGCGGGGGCAAGGTGTCGGCGATGGGTGCCGTCGCCACCGCGGCGCGCGCCCGCGGCGGCCACACCGTCGGCGTGATCCCGAAAATGCTGGTACGCCCCGAAGTCGCCGACACCGACGCCGACGAGCTGATCGTCACCGATACCCTGCGTGAGCGTAAGCAGATACTGGAAGATCGCGCCGACGCGTTCATCGCACTGCCCGGAGGTGTGGGCACACTCGACGAACTGCTGGAGGCATGGACCGAGGGGTATTTGGGTATGCACGGCAAACCCATCGTCATTCTTGATCCCTGGGGGCATTACGACGGCCTGCGGGCATGGCTCTACGGATTGGTTGACTCCGAGTACATTTCGCAGGCAGCGCTGGACCGGCTGCTGGTGGTCGATAGCGTCGGCGATGCGCTCGCGGCCTGCGCACCCTGACTGAACCGAAACGAGGGAAGACGTGTCCGATCATGACGGTGGCGCGCGCAAAGCGGTCAGCCTGAGCGACATCGCAACCCGGGTACCGGCCGTGTTGGCCGACCTGCCGGTGATCGCGCGCGGGGTGGTGACCGGGATGCTGCCCCAGCCGAACTCCAAGAGGTCGATCGGCACGGTGTTCCAGGAGCGGGCCGCGCGCTACGGCGACCGGGTCTTCCTCAAATTCGGCGACCAGCAGCTGACCTACCGCGAGGCCAACGCGATCGCCAACCGGTATGCCTCCGTGCTCGCCGCGCGCGGTGTCGGCCAGGGCGACGTCGTCGCCATCATGCTGCGCAACTCGCCCAACGCCGTGCTGGCGATGCTCGCCACGGTCAAGTGTGGAGCCGTTGCCGGCATGCTCAACTACCACCAGCGCGGCGACGTGCTCGCGCACAGCCTGGGCCTGCTGGACCCCAAGCTGCTGATCGCCGAGACCGACCTGGTCAGCGCGGTCACCGAATGCGGGGCCGCCGGTGCCACCGACAACACCCTGACCATCGAGGACCTGGAGCGATTCGCGGTGAGCGCTCCCGCCATTAACCCCGCATCGGCGTCGGAGGTGCGGGCCAAAGACACCGCGTTCTACATCTTCACGTCGGGCACCACGGGATACCCCAAGGCCAGCGTCATGACGCACTACCGCTGGCTCAAGGCACTGGGCGCATTCGGCGGCCTGGGCTTGCGGCTGAAGCCGTCCGACACCCTGTACAGCTGCCTGCCGCTGTACCACAACAACGCGTTGACGGTCGCGGTGTCGTCGGTGATCACGTCCGGGGCGACGCTGGCGCTGGGCAAGTCGTTTTCGGCGTCGCGGTTCTGGGACGAGGTGATCGCCAACCGCGCCACCGCGTTCATCTACATCGGCGAGATCTGCCGATACCTGCTCAACCAGCCGGCCAAGCCGACCGATCGGGCGCACACGGTGCGCCTGATCGCCGGCAACGGGCTGCGCCCCGAGATCTGGGAGGAATTCACCCAACGATTCAGCATCGCCCGGGTGTGTGAGTTCTACGCCGCCAGCGAAGGCAACGCCGCCTTCATCAACATCTTCAACGTGCCCCGCAGCACCGGCATCTCGCCGATGCCGCTGGCCTACGTGGAATACGACCCCGACACCGGCGCCCCGCTGCGCGACGACAGCGGACGGGTGCGTCGCGTCCCCGCCGGCGAGCCCGGTCTGCTGCTCAGCCCGGTCAACAAGCTGCAGCCGTTCGACGGCTACACCGACAAAGACGCGACCGAAAAGAAGTTGGTGCGCGACGCCTTCCGCGAGGGCGACTGCTGGTTCAACACCGGTGACGTGATGAGTCCGCAGGGCAAGTTCCACGCCGCGTTCGTCGACCGGCTGGGTGACACCTTCCGCTGGAAGGGCGAGAACGTGGCCACCACGCAGGTCGAGGCGGCGGTGTCGTCGGACCCGGCCGTCGAGGAGTGCACGGTCTACGGCGTCGAGGTTCCGCGCACCGGCGGCCGCGCCGGGATGGCCGCTCTTAAGCTGCGCGAGGGCGCGGAGTTCGACGGCAAGTCGTTGGCCCGCGCGGTCTACGACCAGTTGCCCGCGTACGCGTTACCGCTGTTCGTGCGGGTCGCTGAGTCGCTGGAACACACGTCGACGTTCAAGAGCCGCAAGGTGGAGCTGCGCGAGCAGGCCTATGGTTCTGAGCTTGCGGACCCGTTGTACGTGTTGGCCGGCCGCGACGAGGGCTACGTGCCGTTTTATGACTCGTATCCCGAGGAAGTTGCGGCCGGGAAGCGACCGCAGGGCTAGTTCGCGTCGCAGTGGTCACACGCGCCACAAGAGTCACTCGGTCGGTGGGTACATCCTTGCTTGGAAGTTGATATCGCATGCGCTATCAGGTTGTGCGTGCGGTTCAGGTACGTACGACGGCGCCTGGCGGACCTCTGAGCACCGTGCGGCGGCTTGCGGGCGAGCAGGCACTATGGAGGCGTGCAGTCGACGTTCTGTGGCCGCCCGGTCGCCAGTGATCGCCCGCTGATCATGGCGATCATCAACCGCACCCCGGACTCGTTCTACGACCGGGGCGCGACGTTCGGCGACGAGGCGGCTCGGGCCGCCGTCCATAAGGCGATCGCCGAGGGCGCCGACGTCATCGACGTCGGCGGCGTCAAAGCGGGCCCGGGCGAGACCGTCGACGCGGACACCGAGATCGCGCGGCTGGTGCCGTTCGTCGAATGGCTGCGGAGCGCCTACCCGAACCAGCTGATCAGCGCCGATACCTGGCGCTCGGAAGTGGCGAAGGTGGCCTGCGCGGCGGGCGCGGACCTGATCAACGACACCTGGGGCGGGATCGACCCCGGCCTGCCCGAGGTCGCCGCCGAGTTCGGCGCGGGCCTGGTGTGTTCGCACACAGGCGGCGCGCTGCCGCGCACGCGTCCGTTCCGGGTGAGCTACGGTACGACTACCCGCGGTGTGGTCGACGACGTGATTCGCCAGGTCACCGCCGCCGCCGAGCGGGCGGTCGCGGCCGGTGTAGCCCGCGACCGAGTGCTGATAGACCCGGCCCACGATTTCGGCAAGAACACCTTCCACGGGCTGCTGCTGCTGCGCCACGTGGCCGATCTTGTCGAGACCGGGTGGCCCGTGCTCATGGCGTTGAGTAACAAGGACTTCGTCGGGGAGACTCTGGGCGTGGAATTGACCGAACGGCTCGAGGGGACACTGGCGGCCACCGCGCTGGCGGCGGCCGCCGGAGTCCGCATGTTTCGGGTGCACGAGGTCGCGGCGACTCGGCGCGTCCTGGAAATGGTGGCCTCGATCCAGGGCACGCGCCCGCCGGCGCGCACCGTGAGGGGACTTGCATGACAGCATCGGACCTGGTCGCCGGTGACCTCACCAACCACAGGCTCCTGTGGAACCGTCCGAGGTGGACGATCGGCGAATTGGTCGCCGCCAAGGCCGGGCGGACGATCTCGGTGGTGCTGCCGGCCCTTGACGAGGAAGAAACCATCGAGTCGGTGGTCGACAGCATCTCGCCTTTGGTCGATGGCCTGGTCGACGAGCTGATCGTGCTGGACTCCGGCTCCACCGACGAGACCGAGATCAGGGCCATCGCCGCCGGCGCCCGCGTCGTCAGCCGCGAGCAGGCGTTACCGGAGTTGCCGACGAGGCCCGGCAAGGGCGAGGCGCTGTGGCGCTCACTGGCGGCCACCAGCGGCGACATCGTGGTGTTCGTCGACTCCGACCTGATCAACCCGCACCCGATGTTCGTGCCGTGGCTGGTCGGCCCGCTGCTCACCGGCGACGGGATCCACCTGGTCAAAAGCTTCTATCGACGGCCGCTCGACGCGGGTGCCACCGGGGGCGGGCGGGTCACCGAGCTGGTGGCGCGGCCCCTGCTGGCGGCGCTGCGCCCCGAGCTGGGCAGCGTGCTGCAGCCGCTCGGCGGCGAGTACGCGGCCACCCGCGAACTGCTGACATCGCTGCCGTTCGCCCCGGGCTACGGCGTGGAGATCGGCCTGCTGGTCGACACGTTCGACCGGTTGGGTCTGGACGCGATCGCACAGGTCAACCTCGGTGTGCGCGCGCACCGCAACCGGCCGCTGGCCGAGCTGGGCGTGATGAGTCGCCAGGTCATCGCGACGCTGCTGTCCCGCTGCGGCATCCCCGACTCGGGTGTCGGGCTGACCCAGTTCATCGCCGACGGCCTCGACGACTCCTACACCCAGCGCACGTCGCCGGTGTCGCTGGTGGACCGGCCGCCGATGAACGGCTTGCGGCCGCGTTAGGGCAATATCGTTCCCGTGGCGTTGGTGTTGCTCTACCTGGTGGTTCTCGTCCTGGTGGCGATCGTGCTGTTCGGCGCCGGCAGCCTGCTGTTCGGCCGCGGCGAGCAGCTGCCGCCGCTGCCGAAGGGAACGACGGCGACCGTGTTACCCGCGTTCGGGGTCACCGGCACCGACGTCGACGCCGTCAAGTTCGCCCAGGTGTTGCGCGGCTACAAGACCAGCGAGGTGGACTGGGTGCTGGACCGGCTGGGCCGCGAGCTCGAGGCGCTGCGCGGACAGCTGGCGGCGCTGCAGGCCGCTCCGGAAACCCAGCCCGATGAGGCGATGGAACCAGAGGACGCCGAAAAACGTCAGGACAAGTGATGGACGACGACGGAGTGATCCGCTGCGGCTGGGCGGGACTTAGTTCCGGGCCCCACGCCGAGATGTACCGCGACTATCACGACCAGGAGTGGGGCCGCCCGCTGCACGACGGGACGGCGTTGTTCGAGCGGATGAGCCTGGAAGCCTTCCAGAGCGGGCTGTCGTGGCTGATCATCCTGCGTAAGCGGGAGAATTTCCGGCGGGCATTCCGCGGGTTCGACATCAAGAAGGTGGCCCGCTTCACCGACGCGGATGTGCAGCGGCTGCTGGCCGACGACGGAATCGTCCGCAATCGGGCCAAGATAGAGGCGACCATCGCCAACGCGCGCGCGGCCGTCGACCTGGGATCCCCCGACGACCTGTCCGAGCTGCTGTGGTCGTTCGCGCCGCCGCCTCGGCCCCGGCCCGCCGAGGGATCCGAAATCCCCTCGGCCAGTACCGAATCGAAGGCCATGGCGCGCGAATTGAAACGCCTCGGGTTCCGCTTCGTCGGCCCCACCACGGCCTATGCGCTGATGCAGGCGACGGGGATGGTCGACGACCACATCCGCGACTGCTGGGTGTCCCCAGAGACGAGGTGAGGCGCGCTAAAGCGCGACTTATCGGGTCTTTGTGCACCTATCGGCCTCGATAGGGAACAATGGGGGGGTGATTTGGCAGTTCAATGTCGGGCATGGCCGGGAATCCACTGGCGGGGCATGCTCGGCGCCGACCAGGTCCGCGACCGCGGGTCAGCTCAAATCTGGAGGGAGCACTCGATGGCGGCGATGAAGCCCCGGACCGGCGACGGTCCTCTGGAAGCAACCAAGGAGGGGCGCGGCATCGTGATGCGGGTACCACTGGAAGGCGGCGGTCGACTCGTCGTCGAGCTCACCCCTGACGAAGCGGCGGCGCTCGGCGACGAACTCAAGGGCGTCACCAGCTAACCCCCGGACACGGGGTTAGGCGCACACCTTCCGGTAGATGTCCAGCGTCTGCTCGGCGACCTGCGCCCAGGAGAATTCCTCGATGCAGCGCTGGCGTCCCGCGCGACCGTAGCGCTCCGCTTTTTCGGGATCGGCGACCAGCTCGTTGACCGCCTCGGCCAACCTGGCCCGGTAACCCACCGGGTCGTCGCCGTCGTAGTGCACCAGCGACCCGGTGACCCCGTCGCCGACCACCTCGGGTATCCCGCCGACATCGGAGGCGACCACCGCGGTCGCGCAGGCCATCGCCTCGAGGTTCACGATCCCCAACGGCTCATACACCGACGGACATACGAAAACCGTTGCGGCCGAAAGTATTTCGCGTAGCTTCCCGATGGGGAGCATGTCCCGGATCCAGTACACGCCGGTGCGGCTGCGGGCCAGCCCGGCCACCGCGGTCCGCACTTCCTCGGCTATCTCCGGGGTGTCGGGCGCGCCGGCGCACAGCACCAACTGCGCCTCGGGGCTGAACTGGTGCGCGGCCGCCACCAGGTGGGCGACGCCTTTCTGGCGGGTGATCCGCCCGACGAACGCCACGATCGGCCGGTTTTTGTCGACCCCGAGCTCGGCCAGTACGGAGCCGGTACGCACGGGCCCGGCCGGATACCACACGTCGGTGTCGATCCCGTTGCGGATCACGTGCACGCCGCTCGGATCCAGGGTGGGGTAGACCCGCAGCATGTCCTCGCGCATGCCGTTGCTCACCGCGATGATCGCGTCGGCGCCCATCACGGCGGTGTGCTCTACCCACGTCGACACCCGGTAGCCGCCGCCGAGTTGCTCGGCCTTCCACGGCCGCAGCGGCTCAAGGGAATGCGCGGTCAGCACATGGGGAATGTCGTAGAGCAGTGCGGCCAGATGCCCGGCCATGCCGGTGTACCAGGTGTGCGAGTGCACGACGGTGGCCGCCGACACCGCATTGGCCATCACCAGGTCCGACGACAAGGTGGACAGCGCCGCGTTGGCGCCGTGCAGTCGCGGGTCGGGCTGATGGGCGAAGGCGCCCGGGCGGGGCTCGCCCATGCAGTGCACGTCGACCGCGCACAGGCGACGCAGCTGCGCAACCAGTTCGGTGACGTGTACGCCGGCTCCGCCGTAGACCTCCGGAGGGTACTCCCGAGTCATCATCGCCACCCGCATACACCGCACCGTAACGGGATGACGACGCGACTCGCCAGCCGAGTCGGGCAGGAGCCGAAAAAATTTGGCGCTATCGGGCGGCCCCTTTGGCCCGTCAGGACAGCGCGTTTGGGCGTTTCCCCCTGGCAGCGGCTGGCGGCTGCCGATAGGTTTGACCCATGAGGGAAGCGCCGCCACATGTGCTGGGCATTGTCCTGGCCGGCGGTGAGGGCAAGCGGTTGTATCCGCTGACCGCGGACCGGGCCAAACCCGCGGTTCCCTTCGGTGGCGCCTACCGGCTGATCGATTTCGTGCTGTCCAATCTCGTCAACGCCCGCTACCTGAGGATCTGCGTTCTCACGCAATACAAGTCGCATTCACTGGACCGTCACATTTCGCAGAATTGGCGGTTGTCCGGTCTGGCGGGCGAGTACATCACTCCGGTGCCGGCGCAGCAGCGCCTGGGCCCGCGCTGGTACACCGGCTCGGCCGACGCGATCTATCAATCGCTGAACCTGATTTACGACGAAGACCCTGACTACATAGTCGTTTTCGGCGCCGACCACGTGTACCGGATGGATCCCGAGCAGATGGTCCGATTCCATGTCGAGAGCGGAGCCGGAGCGACGGTGGCCGGCATTCGGGTTCCGCGCTCCGAGGCGCACGCGTTCGGGTGCATCGACGCCGACGACTCCGACCGCATCCGCCGCTTCGTCGAAAAACCACTGGAACCGCCCGGCACGCACGATGACCCCGACAGCACGTTCGTCTCGATGGGCAACTACATCTTCACCACCAAGGTGCTCATCGACGTGATTCGCGCCGACGCCGACGACGACCATTCCGACCACGACATGGGCGGCGACATCATCCCGCGGCTCGTCGACGACGGGATGGCCGCGGTGTACGACTTCAGCGACAACGAGGTGCCCGGCGCCACCGACCGCGACCGGGCTTACTGGCGTGACGTCGGGACGCTGGACGCGTTCTACGACGCGCACATGGACCTGGTGTCGGTGCATCCGGTGTTCAACCTGTACAACAGGCGCTGGCCGATCCTGGGCGCATCGGAGAACCTGGCGCCGGCGAAGTTCGTCAACGGCGGTTCGGCTCAGGAGTCGGTGGTGGGTGCCGGCAGCATCATCTCCGCGGCCTCGGTGCGCAACTCGGTGCTCTCGTCCAACGTCGTGGTCGACGACGGCGCGATCGTGGAGGGCAGCGTGATCATGCCCGGCGCCCGGGTTGGCCGCGGCGCGGTGGTACGGCACGCGATCCTGGACAAGAACGTCGTCGTCGGGCCCGGCGAGATGGTCGGCGTGGATCTGGAGCGGGACCGGGAACGCTTCGCGATCAGCGCCGGCGGCGTGGTCGCGGTGGGCAAGGGCGTCTGGATTTAGGGACCGCGCAGTAATTAGGTAGGTTCCGTCGGGCGTGTTGCAGTGTGGTCGGCCGTGAGCGTGTAGTTCCAGTCGCCGTGGAACTCGTGACGGTGCAGTTGGGTGGCTTCGAGGGCGGCGATCTGTTTGTCGGTGATCTTGATGCCGCGGTCGTAGGTGGTGGTGTCGAGTACCGCGTTCACCGTCAGTCCGGTGGAGGTGGTTGTTGTTGCCCTGAGAGTTTCGATGACTACCTCGTGGGATTCCAGGGGTCGTCCGCGCCAGTTGCGGCTGATCGCGGAGAACAGCCGGCGGCTTACCCACGCTGGTGTAGTCATCATCACGGGTCAGCGCCGCGCGCAACCCGGCAGCCAACGCCGCATCGGCGCGGTCCGCCGCCGACAACACCCGCCGGATCGCGGCCCGCAATTGAATCACGGTGTCCTGAGTGGCCACCGCATCAAACAACGGGGTGGAATCCAGCACCCGGCGCCGCCCCCGCAACAACCCGGCCGCGGCCGCGGTGGCATTGACATCGTCGAACAACCGTCGCGGCCGCTCCGAGGCACGCAGCCGATTACGCATCCCGACCAGCACCGTGGGATGAAACGCCGCCGCATCCACCGTCAACCCGGCAGCCGCTTTCCACCGCAAATCAAAGGCCAACCGGTCACAGGCCTCCCGATCCGACAATCCCTCGTAGGCCTGCAGCAGCATCACCGTGGCCACCACCCGCGCCGGCACGGTCGGACGGCCCAGCGTCGACCGCTTGAACAAATCAGCGAAGTAATCGTCGCCGAACAACGCAGCACCATGCTCAGCCAGCAGCCGATAGACACTGCCCACAGACAGCTGATCACCCACCAACAACAGCACGTCATCAAATGAGCCCTGCCGGTTTTCACGCCCTAAAGCCACACACCGATCCTGGCGGCACACCCGCGCCAAACCCGCTCAGGCACGCCGAAACTCGCGCAACTAAATCAGCAGAGTCCTAGGACTAGCTAGAACGTGCCGATCGCCGACCGCGGGTCGAGGGCAAAACCCGGTATAACAGGTTGGCTGGGCTTGACCCCGTGTCGTGGAATGATCCGGTCACTGATCGAACGCCAGATCCGGCGAACCATGAAAGAGCAAGGTCTGCAACAACTCTCGCTCTACCCCGAAGACCGCGGCTGCGCCGCACCCGCCACCGCCCGCGTGCTCGACATCTTCGCCGGCCTGGCCCGCCACCACCTCCACGACCAGCACGGCGGGCACGTACAGACCTTCCAGCCCGAACTCACCAAGCTACAAGCACTCGTACTCGACCTGCTCGACATCCCGCACAACACCCACACCGGCTGACCCCGCCCGATGGGGGAGCCAAAACGCGACGCAGAAGTACGGAAAGTGCGGGAAAGGGCGATTTTGTGTCTCGCGCCGCCTACGGGATCTCCGGGATCAACAGGTGCGCGTCGTGACGCGGGCCCCAGCGCAGGCTGACCCGACCTCGCGGCGGATGGGTATAGGCGGCAGGGAACTGGCCGACCAGCGGGTTGCGCGGCCACAGCCAGCGCCCCCCGACCACCAGCCGCAGCTGCTCAGCGGCGCGGAACAGCGTCGCCGAGGGGCCCAGGGCGATATTGACCGCGACCACCTCACCGGCGGACACCGGCTGCGGCTGGTCGCATGCCGGGACCGGCTCCCACGGCTGGGAGAGTTCGGGGTGCAGCGCGCGCAGCGCGACCCGCTGCCAGCCGGTGGTCACCCGGTCGCGGCCGTAGCCATAGGACCCCTCGAATCCGACGAACGTTCCATCGCGCCACTTCTCCACCGACGAACAGGTCCGCGTCGTCACAGCCGTGGAGTTCGACCCACAACCGCGCCACCATCGGGCCGGTCAGCTCGATGTCCGCGGGAACAGTCCAGCTGAATGCCGCTGCCCGAGAGAGGGTTTCGAACGTGATGCTGCCCGCTGCCTGCGGGCGCTCGCCATACAGCACGCCAGATCCAGCCAAATATAAAGGCCGCCAACATGTTCAGGCCAGGGGCCACTCGGTTTCTTCGCGCACCGCGACGACGGTGTCGCGGTCCTCACGCACCTCCAGGCGGACGGTGCGGGAACCTGGCGTGCCGTCCAGCACGTCGCGGAAGAACTTCAGCTGTTCGGCCAGTGCCGGTTCGGAGTAGAAGGTCGCCCACTTGCCCCCACGATGGGTGTAGAGGCGGGCGTGGCCACAGCCGGCACGGGCGAATGCCCGGATCGAACCGCGGCTGTGCAGGTTGTTGTCCGAGAAGCTGCCGCAGACCAGCATGGGAACGTTGATCGCCGACAGGTTGGGCGCCAGCGAGCGCCAAAAGTCGTCGCGCAGCGGATGCTGCTCCTGCGTCGGTCCGAGGATGTAGGTCTGCCGCGTGTCGCGACGGATGTTGCGTGACCACAGCGCGGTGAAGCCCGACTCCCGAATGCCTCCGGGAAATGTGAGGTCGCGATACGCGTCGGTGAAGCCTTCCCACGGGCAGATCGCCCGCAGCGCCGGCGGTTGCAGGGCGGCGACGGCGTACTGGCTGATGGCCAGGTAGGACACCCCGAGCATGACGACATTGCCGTCGCACCAGGGCTGGTCGGCGATCCACTGCACCAGGTCGTAGGTGTCCTCTGCTTCTTGGTGCGAGAGCACCTTCCCGGTGCCCTCGGAATGGCCACAGCCGCGCGAGTCGGCATGACCACGGTGAAGCCTTGGGCAACCCACCACGCCGGGTCGGGTGCTTCCCGGCCGGTGAGCGCGGAGAAGGAAACGGGTTGGGTAGGGCGTACCACAGAGCGCCGGGGCGTCGCCACGGCCGGTCCAAAGCGGGAGCCGAGTTGTGGGCCACGCCCGCTACCTTAGAACGCGTCGGCCACTACCAGACGTACGGCAGCAATCGGTAGCGCACCCGCTGCGTGTACTCGCGATACCCGCCCAATTCCTCGGTGAGCATTTTTTCCTCATCGAGGATGCGAAGGACGAGCATGAGCAGGCCCGGGATGAAGATCACCAGCCCCCAGAAGGAACCCAGCGCCAGGGGTATGCCCACCATCAGAATCAGGTCTGCGGCGTACATCGGATGCCGCACGAGCTTGTAGAGACCGCTCGAGGCCAGTTTCTGGCCCGCCTCCACCCTGACCGTGGCGGCCGCATAACCGTTCTGCACGACCACCAGCATGCCGAGGGTCAGCCCGATCACCACCAGGACTTCGCCGGTCACGCACACCAGTGTCGGCACCCTTGACCAGCCGACACGATAGTCGTACGCGCTGAACGCCATCATCGCGAAGAGACTCAGAAAGTTACCGGTGACGATGAACTTCTGAACCGTTCTGCCTTCGGCCAGTGGTCCGCCATGCATACGTCGCTGCAGAGCTGCCGGGTTGGTCTTTGCCAAATAAAGACTCGGAGCGATCGTCGCGACGGTGAAGACCGCCATGAAAACCCATGCTTGCCAATACTGCAGGGTGCCGGCGGGCACGAACAGGATCAAGCCGAGTGCGGCAAATCCGATGACCGATGACAGGGCGAATCGAACAGCCGTTTTCATGATGCCCTCGCTAGCAACGCACGTCACGCCGTCGAAAAGCCATGACTCCCAGGATGATCAGTGACGCATCGATGGCCAGCAGCCACAGCAGCGGCACCGCGGTGAAGTCCCCGCCGCCGACCCGCGGAGTGTGCGCGAAGGGTTCCAGGTCGAGCACCCACTGCGGGAATTCGGCCAGCGAACCGATCAGATACAAGGCGATGAACGCTACCAACACGCCCCACGCCACCGGAGTGAACCGCGGTGCGAGGCCGAACAAAGCCAGCGTCACCGCGGACAGCAGCCACACGGCGGGCAGCTGCACGGCCGCGGTCCCGACCACGACGGCCAGCTTGCCGCCGACATCGTCGGCCGCGATCCCGTAGACGAGACCGGCTGCCACACCCGCGACCAGTATCGCCACCGCGGATCCAGCCACGGCTGCCACCAAATGACTTGCCAGCCAGCGAGTTCGGGAGACCGCGCCGGCCAGCGTCGTCTCGGCCCGCTGGGCCGCCTCTTCCTGATGCAGGCGCAACGTGAGCGAGACGGCGAACGCCGCGGCCACCATTCCCAGCATGGCGAACGCCACCGCGAGGAAGGCCTGCTCCAGCGCGCTGGTGCCGCCCATCCGCGCCACAATGTCACGCGCGACGGTGCTGTCGCCCAGCTCGTCGCCGATGCCGTGCGTCACGCTGCCCATCAGGACGCCATACAGACACAGCCCGACGGTCCACACCAGTACCGCACCGCGATCCAGCCGCCACGTCAGCCCGGCGACGCTGCGCAGTCCCCGCCCGGCCGTGCCGGGCCCGGCACGCTCGGCGATGAGTCCGGCGCCCACGTCGCGGCCGGCGAGCAGTCGGTAGGCGACCACGGTCAGCACGGCCGTCGTCGCCAGATGCAGCAGCAGGACCCACCACCGATCACCCGCGTACGGCCTGACTTGCAGCGACCACCCCAACGGCGAGAGCCAGGACAGCGCGCCGGCGCCGGCATCGCCGACGGCGCGCAGCGTGAACGCGGCCCCCAGGACGGCGAACGCGATACCGCGGGCGACTCGGGCACTCGGCGACAGCTGTGCGGCAACCGCAGCCACGGCGGTGAACACCAGGCCCGAACCGGCCAGCGCCGCCCCGAACGCCAGCGAGCCGGCGGCCGGGACGTCGGTGCTGAGCAAGCCCGCCGCGCCGATCGCGCCGGTGGCAATCGACGCACCGAAGCACAGCATCAGCGCCGCGGTCAGGCTGGCGTATCGGCCGATCGCGGTCGAGTCGATCAGCTCGGTCCGGCCGGTCTCCTCGTCGGCGCGGGTGTGGCGGATGACGGTGAGGATGACCGCGACCGCGATGAGCAAGTGGAACATCCCGGCTTTCCAAATGCCCACGGCCCCAATGCTGTTGTTGTAGACCTGGCCGTAGAGCGCGCGCTGGGCCGGGCTGGCCATGATAGAGGCGGCGAATACGGCGCGCTGAGCCTCGGTAGGGTAGACCTTTAGGATGCTGCCGACGTACACGCTTGCCAGCGGCACCGACAGCAGTAACACCCACAGCGGCAACGTGATTCGGTCGCGGCGTAGGCAGAGTCGCAGGATCGACAGCGTTCCGGAGAAGTTCGAACCGGCGGGCTGCGCGGGACGGTGCGGCCGGTCCAACGTTGCGGTGCTCATGACGCCGCCACCTCCGGCTCTGAGGTGTCGTAGTGGCGCAGGAACAGCTCTTCCAGCGTCGGCGGCTGGCTGACCAGGCTGCGCACACCCGCGTCACCGAGCACGCGAATCAGTTCACCGAGGCTTTCGCTATCCACCTGGGCCCGCAGGGTGTTGCCGTCTACGCTGACGTCTTCGACACCCTTGATCCGGGTGAGATCACCTGGATCACCAGTCATTTCGGCCTTGATCGAGGTGCGGCTGAGATGGCGCATGGAGTCCAGTGACCCGCTCTCGACGGTCTTGCCGGCCCGGATGATGGTGACCCGTTCGCACAGCGCCTCGGTTTCGGCCAGCATGTGGCTGGACAGCAGGACCGTCGCGCCACGGTCGCGCGCTTCACTGACGCACTGCTGAAACACGTTCTCCATCAACGGATCCAGGCCACTGCTCGGCTCGTCGAGCAGCAGCAGCTCGGCTCGTGACGAAAAGGCGGAGATCAGCGATACCTTTTGGCGATTGCCTTTGGAGTAGGTGCGCGACTTCTTATGCGGGTCGAGGTCGAAGCGTTCGATCAGCTCCGCGCGGCGCTGCTCGTCGATGCCGCCGCGCATGCGAGCCAGCAGGTCGATGGTCTCGCCGCCGGTCAGCGACGGCCACAACGTGACATCGCCTGGCACGTAAGCGATGTGGCGGTGCAGTTCGACGGCATCGGTCCACGGGTCGCCGCCCAGTAACCGCGCGCTGCCGCCGTCGGCCTGGACCAAACCCAACAGGATGCGGATGGTGGTGGACTTGCCGGCACCGTTGGGTCCGAGGAACCCGTGCACTTCCCCGGCGCGGACCGTCAGGTCAAGCCCGTCCAGCGCCCGAACCGCGCCGAAATTCTTTGTCAGACCACGGATTTCGATGGGTGCAAAGTTGCTAGCTGGCATGGGATTCTCCTTGCTCTTCTGCGGCCAAAAATGCGTCGAACATGGTGCGATCAGCCATCACACCTTCGGTGTAGACCTCGAGGCTGGGCAGCACCATGTCACGGGAGTAGTCGCGCAGCACCGCCTTGAGGTCCGTCGGGTTTTCGTGCATCTGCAGATACAGCAGCAACGCCCCACCCCCGGTAAGGGTCAGGAACCTGGCCCGGGCCTGAGGATCACGGCTGGGCCGCACAGTGCCGGCGCGCACGCCTTCCTCCATGTACTCGTACGCGCCGTCGATCATGCTCTGCCACAACATCTTTGCCAGCTCGCCGCCGGATTGCATGCTGCGGACCAGGTAGGACACCATCGGCGCGTAGGACTCGATTTCTGCCAGCGCCGCAAACCAGGTGGCCGGGTCGCTGGACTGGATCGTCTCCGACTTGCTGGTGCGGATCTCTTCCACGACGAAGTCGTCGCACGCTTTGCGCAGGCCGTCCTTGGAGCCGAAGTGATGGATGACCAGCGCCGCGCTCACCCCTGCGGCTTCGGCGATGGTCCGTAGCCCCACACCGAAGCCGTGCTGCCCGAACTGCCCGATGGCCGCATCGCGGATCCGAGCAGCCGCCGTCAAATCGGCTGAACGCATGTTCAGTACGCTAAACGTGCGTTCAGCCCAACGTCAAGGAGGTGCCGCGTCAGGAATCCGTAAAGATTGAAAACTAGTCGCGCACCGCGGCCAGCACGCCATCGCCGAGCGGGACCAGCGCCGGCGTGAGCCGCTCGTCCTCGGCGATGAGCCGGGCCGCCTCGCGCACCGCAACGACCTCGGCGTCGCGCGCGGCGGGATCGCCGGCCCGCCCGCCCAGCGCCGCCCGGTGCACGACGATGACCCCGCCGGGTCGCAGCAGCCGCACGCCCTCGACGACGTAATCCGGCTGGTCGATCGGGTCGGCGTCGATGAACACCAGGTCATAGGATTCGTCGGCGAGCCGGGTCAGCACCTCCTGGGCGCGGCCGCTGATCAACCGGGTGCGCGACGGCCCGATGCCGGCCTCGGAGAAGGCCTGCTTGGCCAGCCGCTGATACTCGGGCTCGTTGTCGATCGTGGTCAACACGCCGTCCTCGGCCATGCCAGACAGCAGCCACAGCCCACTGACTCCCACACCGGTGCCCACCTCGGCGACGGCCTTGCCGCCGCTGAGCTTGGCCAGCAGGCTCAGCAGCGCCCCGACCGCGGGCGTCACCGCCCCGGCGCCGATGTCGGTCGCGCGCTCGCGGGCACCCGCCAAAATCGCGTCTTCGGAGATCGAGCCCTCGGCGTGCGCGGAGAGTGATTCGGCTCGACTGGGGGACGCCGCCTGGTCGGGGGTATCGCTGCCGTCCATGACCCGCAGCGTATGTCGAATTGGCGGCGCGGTCAGTCAGGCGCGCCTGAGCTGCACGCCGGCGACACGCCCAAGCCTCACGACGCGACAAATGTCACTCAAGCCCCATTTGCCCTGCATAGCGAAGGTAACGAAAAGGTTTCTCAGCCAAACCTCAGGTATCTCCTACCTCGCTTATACGCCAATGGGCGACCGTAACGGGTATGGATCACGGGGGCGGGAACGGCAGGAATAGACAAGCGCAGCTTCGTGTTGCCGATTATGACGATTTGCCAACCCTTGGCAGGGAAAATCCGGAGGATCCGACCATCACCGCTCCGAGCACCACTTTGAGCCCGGCCACTATGTCGCATGCCCAGCAGTACCGCGACGACGAGTGGGTGGAAGTGCCCGACGAGTTGCAGGGCACCGCGGTTTTCGACGCGACCGGGGACAAGGCGACCATGCCGTCCTGGGACGAGCTGGTGCGTCAGCATGCCGACCGGGTGTATCGGCTGGCCTATCGGCTCTCCGGCAATCAGCAAGACGCCGAGGACCTGACCCAGGAGACGTTCATCCGGGTTTTCCGTTCGGTCCAGAACTATCAGCCGGGAACCTTCGAGGGCTGGCTGCACCGCATCACCACCAACCTGTTCCTCGACATGGTCCGCCGCCGGACCCGCATCCGGATGGAAGCGCTGCCTGAGGACTACGACCGGGTGCCCGCCGACGAACCGGACCCGCAGCAGATCTACCACGATGCGCGGCTCGGGCCCGACCTGCAGGCCGCCCTGGATTCGTTGCCACCTGAGTTTCGTGCCGCGGTTGTCCTGTGTGACGTCGAGGGTCTGTCGTACGAGGAGATCGGCGCCACCCTCGGCGTGAAGCTCGGCACCGTGCGCAGCCGCATTCACCGTGGGCGTCAGGCGTTGCGCGACTACCTGGCCGCGCACCCCGAGGTCGCCAAGTCGGCTTAAATCGGCGCGTCGGCCGATAAACCTGGGGTTTTGTCGGCCGTAGACGCCTGCGGGCATGGCTGCCGCGCTACATTCGAAGAGTGGGTAGCAGCGAGGGGAACCGGTGATGGCTGAGCGAGGACATGTGTTCCGCCGCGCGTTCTCCTGGCTCCCCGCACAATTTGCCTCCCAGAGTGATGCGCCGGTCGGCGCGCCGCGCCAGTTCGGCTCCACCGAGCACCTGTCCATTGAGGCCATCGCGGCGTTCGTCGACGGTGAGCTGCGGATGACCGCACACCTGCGGGCCGCGCATCACCTTTCGCTGTGCGGCCAATGCGCGGCCGAAGTGGATGACCAGAGCCGGGCGCGGTCCGCGCTGCGCGACTCGGATTCGCACCCGATCCGCATCCCCACCGGGTTGCTCGGCTTGCTGTCCGAGATTCCGCACAGCCCGACCGATGGAGTCGGGGACACGCCACCACGATCTGAACCATTCGACCGCGACGGACGCGATCCGCGTAAACGCCGCTAGCGCCGCAGCGTAAGCGGCCCGCCGGGAAACATGGATACTAGGGTGAAACAAGCCCTGCCCGCAGCGGCCCCCATTGGACCCCAGAGGAAACGGTGACCTCCGACCAAGGCAATACGAGCGGCCCCGACGGCGGGCAACGCCTGGCGCCGCGCCCCGTCTCCCGGCCACCGGTCGACCCGACAGCGCGTCAAACGTTCGGCCGTCCGATCGGGATGATCGGGTCCTTCGTGGCGGAGCGGGTGCGTCCGCAAAAGTACCGCGACCAGGCCGAGTTCAAGCGGCACGAGCGACCGGCCGACCCGGTCCTGCAGGAAGCGTTCAGCCGGCCGGACGGCAGCGTCGACTCGCTGCAGCGCCATCCCGTCGACGCCGGCGCGCTGGCGGCCGAAAAAGACGGCTTCGGGCCCGACGAACCGGACGACCCGTGGCGCGACCCTGCCGCCGCGGCGGCGCTCGGGACCCCGGCGGTGGCGCCGTCCGCACCACGCCTCGCCCCGGGCTACCGTGGCAAACTCGGCGTGCGCGATGTGCTGTTCGGCGGCAAGGTGTCCTATCTCGCGCTGGCCGTGCTGCTGCTGATCGCCCTGGTGATCGGGATGCTGGGCGGTGTGATCGGTCGCAAGACGGCCGAAGTCGTCGAGGCGTTCACCACCTCGAAGGTCACCCTGGCCACCCCCAACAATGCTGAGCAACCGGCCGGCCGGTTCGCCAAGGTGGCGGGCGCGACCGCCGACTCCGTGGTGACCATCGAGTCCAAGAGCGACCAGGAAGGCCTGCAGGGCTCCGGCGTCGTCATCGACGGCAAGGGCTACATCGTCACCAACAACCACGTCATCTCCGAGGCCGCCAACAATCCCAGTCAGTTCAAGACGACGGTGGTGTTCAACGACGGCAAGGAAGTGCCCGCCAACCTGGTCGGTCGTGACCCCAAGACCGACCTGGCCGTGCTCAAGGTCGACAACGTCGACAACCTCTCGGTGGCCCGGCTCGGTGATTCCGACAAGGTGCGCGTCGGCGACGAGGTCCTGGCCGCGGGCGCGCCGTTGGGGCTGCGCAGCACCGTGACCCACGGCATCATCAGCGCGTTGCACCGCCCGGTTCCGCTGTCGGGGGAGGGCTCGGACACCGACACCGTGATCGACGCGTTGCAGACCGACGCCTCGATCAACCACGGCAACTCCGGCGGCCCGCTGATCGACATGGATTCCCAGGTGATCGGCATCAACACGGCCGGTAAGTCGTTGTCGGACAGTGCAAGTGGGCTGGGCTTCGCGATACCGGTCAATGAGGTGAAACAGGTTGCGCAGACGCTGATCAAAGACGGCAAGATCGTGCACCCGACCATCGGGATCAGCACCCGCTCGGTGAGCAACGCGATCGCCGCCGGCGCGCAGGTCGCCAATGTGAAGGCGGGAAGTCCGGCGCAAAAGGGCGGGATCCTGGAAAACGACGTGATCGTCAAGATCGGCACCCGCAAGGTCGCCGACTCCGACGAGCTGGTTGTCGCCGTGCGGCAGCTGGCCATCGGCCAGGACGCCCCGGTCGAGGTGGTCCGCGATGGCCGGCACGTCACGCTGACCGTGAAACCCGACCCCGAAACCAGCTAGATGTTCGGCAACCTGAGCTGGGAGCACATCCTGGTCCTTGTTGTGGTCGGGCTGGTGGTTCTGGGTCCGGAGCGACTTCCGGGTGCCATCCGGTGGACGTCGAGCGCGCTGCGGCAGGCGCGCGACTACCTCAGCGGTGTGACCACCCAGCTGCGCGAGGACATGGGCCCCGAATTCGATGATCTGCGTGGGCATTTGAGCGAGCTGCAGAGGCTGCGCGGGATGACGCCGCGCGCGGCGCTGACCAAGCATCTGCTCGACGGCGACGACTCGATCTTCACCGGGAACTTCGACCAGCCGGCCAATGGGGCGCCGAACGGGGCCGGCTCTACTACCCCGACGCCCGCGCCGCAACCCGGGCCGGCTGCGGCCGAGCGGCTCACCCAAGGCCCGGCTCCGTTCGACGCCGACGCGACGTAGTTAGTTCCGGAGCCTAGGCTCCGTGGCGCCCACCCGAGTATGCGCGAACGTGGAAACCCTTGGCGCCGGTTGGAAAAACTCGCTCTATCGTTCTAATCAGCCCGCAGCGCGCGGCGTATGTCTTTCATAAGCAACACCAGGTGGAGTTCGTCGGTGGGGCTTGGCTCGAACTCGGGTACGAGATGAAGGTAGAAGTCGCGGGCCTCGGAGGATTCGGCGTGTACAAGTAGGCCTCGACAGCCAATGTCGTCAGAGAGTTCAATGAGGCGGCCAAAGACGTCTTGGAGCATTCCGGCTCCAAGACCTGCACCCTCGTGGTCGAGGTCTACGCCGAGGCGAGCCAGCAGAGCGACTGGCTGGGGATAGCGGCCGGCACCCTTGCGCATCCGGTCGGGGGCCGCCGCAGTGTGCAGCTGGGCCATACACCACGCGTAATAGGCAACGACTTGGTCGCTGCGGTGCTCGGTGACGATGAAGACTCGCGTTGTGCCGGTCCCTGCCGATTGCCGCGCGTACCGGCGTAGCCAGTCTGTCTGTTCCGTTGAGCGACAGTGGAATTGAGTTAGATCGTGATGGTTGGCCAGTAGTTCGGGTGGTCGGTATGTGTTCACTCGGTGAATGGCGAGGGGCGTTGCATCAGCCTGCGCAGACCTGGCAGGTCGCGGGCGGGCCGGGTGTTGATGTCTTCCCACTGTTTGAGAGTCGAGGCATCCAGGTGGAAGCTGTCTCGGTCGGCGAGCAGTCGCCGGGCAGCTTCGGATGCGTGGGTGACGACGAAGTCTGTCAAGTCGGTTCCGCTGGCAGTCACGGCGCGGTCGATCAACTCGCGTTCCTCTGCCGTTGTGCGCAATTCCATACGTCGATCTCTGCGGCGCAACTTCGTATTCATGGCTCACCTACCTAAGTCGTACGGCCATTGTACGGCCTACCGGGTGTTGGTGCCAACAGCCCTGACCTGGCATCCCGGAAACCCTTGGCGTCGAAAATACGCTGAACAATGCGGGTGGGCCGGCCGGCCGGTTCGCCAAGGTGGCGGGCGCGACCGCCGACTCCGTGGTGACCATCGAGTCCAAGAGCGACCAGGAAGGCCTGCAGGGCTCCGGCGTCGTCATCGACGGCAAGGGCTACATCGTCACCAACAACCACGTCATCTCCGAGGCCGCCAACAACCCCAGTCAGTTCAAGACGACGGTGGTGTTCAACGACGGCAAGGAAGTGCCCGCCAACCTGGTCGGTCGTGACCCCAAGACCGACCTGGCCGTGCTCAAGGTCGACAACGTCGACAACCTGTCGGTGGCCCGGCTCGGTGATTCCGACAAGGTGCGCGTCGGCGACGAGGTCCTGGCCGCGGGTGCGCCGTTGGGGCTGCGCAGCACCGTGACCCACGGCATCATCAGCGCGCTGCACCGCCCGGTTCCGCTGTCGGGGGAGGGCTCGGACACCGACACCGTGATCGACGCGTTGCAGACCGACGCCTCGATCAACCACGGCAACTCCGGCGGCCCGCTGATCGACATGGATTCCCAGGTGATCGGCATCAACACGGCCGGTAAGTCGTTGTCGGACAGTGCAAGTGGGCTGGGCTTCGCGATACCGGTCAATGAGGTGAAACAGGTTGCGCAGACGCTGATCAAAGACGGCAAGATCGTGCACCCGACGATCGGGATCAGCACCCGCTCGGTGAGCAACGCGATCGCCGCCGGCGCGCAGGTCGCCAATGTGAAGGCGGGAAGTCCGGCGCAAAAGGGCGGGATCCTGGAAAACGACGTGATCGTCAAGATCGGCACCCGCAAGGTCGCCGACTCCGACGAGCTGGTTGTCGCCGTGCGGCAGCTGGCCATCGGCCAGGACGCCCCGGTCGAGGTGGTCCGCGATGGCCGGCACGTCACGCTGACCGTGAAACCCGACCCCGAAACCAGCTAGATGTTCGGCAACCTGAGCTGGGAGCACATCCTGGTCCTTGTTGTGGTCGGCCTGGTGGTTCTGGGCCCGGAGCGACTTCCGGGTGCCATCCGGTGGACGTCGAACGCGCTGCGGCAGGCGCGCGACTACCTCAGCGGTGTGACCACCCAGCTGCGCGAGGACATGGGCCCCGAATTCGATGATCTGCGTGGGCATTTGGGCGAGTTGCAGAAGCTGCGCGGGATGACGCCGCGCGCGGCGCTGACCAAGCATCTGCTCGACGGCGACGACTCCTTCTTCACGGGGAACTTCGATAAGCCGGTGAATGGCGCGCCGACGACCTCGCCGCCGGCGCCACAACCCGGGCCGGCGCCGCCGCAACGGCTCACCGAGGGCCCCGCTCCCTTCGACACCGACGCGACCTAGCTTCCGGAAGCCGGTGTGGTGGTTCGGCTATTCGAGGTCGAAGGCGGCGCGGATTGCCGCGGCGAGGGCCCCTTCCTGGTGTGGAAGCAGGTAGCCGATGTGTTTGCCGAGTGCGGTGACAGGAATGGTGGTGATGTTGTCGCAGCTCACGGCGCAGGCGTAGTCGACACCGTTGGCCGCGCCGATCGGGACTTCTGTGGAGAGTCCTTTGATGGTGCTGGTGATCGGTGCGATGGTCACGCTGCGCAGGTGCGGGCGCACCAGTTCGCGGGTGAGGATGAGGACCGGCCGGGTTTTGTCGAGGGCGGCGAGGTGGATGGGTCTCACTCGTCGATGTTGACCGGGTGGTGCGTCGCCCATTCCGCGAGACCGTCGAGGTCGTCGGGCTTTTGGGTAGCGGCAAGAATTTTGGCGTCGTGGGCGGCGAGTGCGCGGCGCTGCTCACGCCGCAATGCTCGCAGCACTACGGCGGCGCGGCTGGGTGCCTGGTCGGTGTCGACTTGTTGGTCGAGGAAGGCGACGATGTCGTCGGGCAGCCGCACCGCGATCTGTGTGCTCATCCCACGATGGTACCAAACTGTGATGCCGGACGGTATGCAACCTGTCGCACCGTCGACGGTGAGTGCGCGCCGGCCGTGGTCGGCCGCCACGCCGCGGTGAAACATGCACAGCAGCGCTTGCGCTAGCCCCGTTTTCCGCACTGATTGAGCGTAGGGCCTGATTACCGGGCGAGCTTCGGTGCGTGGTTGTGTGCGGTAATCTGTTGCGGGAGTTGACTATCGGATACTCATGGGCATGGTTGGTGCCCTGGCGGATCGGTTGCGTGTCGTGAGTATCCAGGGCCAAATCATGGCTCCTGACGACCAGGCCAACACAGCCAATTACATGCTTGTAATGCGGTGTAGGTTGCGATAGTGCAGGGCCAACCCAGGGGAAAGTGGGATAGGTCCGGCATGTACGTCAAGCGCCACGCGATCGTCAAGGGCGGCAAGCGCTACGTGTACCTGCGGCTGGTCGAAGCGTATCGGGATGAGCAGGGCCGGGTGCGGCATCGGGTGCTGCGCACACTGGGCCGCGAGGACGAGCTGAAGGCGTCGGGCCAACTCGAGCAGGTGGCGGCCTCGTTCGCCCGGCTGGATCCCACCGCCGGCGGGTACCCGCCGCCACGTGGGCCGCTGCTGCTGGTGGCGCATTACCTAGCTCGGCTGGGGCTGGTGGAACTCGTCGATGCGGCGGCCCCGATGCGGGGGCGAGCGATGCTGACCCACGGCGCTGCGCACTGAAACCAGGCCCACCGCTGACACGTTTCCGCAGGCTGGGGCGAAGATCCGGTAGATCTAGAGGTACAGATCTGAGATGCAGAGCACTTCGTCGAGGCTGGCGGTGCGCAGCCGAGCGCGGGCGGCCGGTCGTCGATGTTGGGTGGGCGGATCGGGGTTGCTGTTTTGCACGCCGATGGCCCGGATCCAGGCGTGCGGTGTCGAACATCGCCGGGCCGCTGGCCATCGCCTCGGTCAGCAGGTAGCGGCCGGCGTCGAACACTAACGATTTCACCTGGTTACCTTAGTTGCCCGTCGCTTCCTATGAGCTGTTTTCCTCGACGGAGATCCTGGGGCCGATGGCGATGGAGAAGGTGCTGGCCGGGTTGTCCACCCGGCGCTACCCGCTGGGCCTGGAGCCCGTCGGTGGCGCCGGTCGATGAAACAGCTTCTGCTATCAGCAAGTCCGCGGTGTCGGAGGTTGTCCCGGTCTTCGTGGAATTTGAGGTGGCGGTCCCTCGCCTGAGGCCTGCCGGATGGTAGGTCTTCGGGTGAACGACCAAGAACACCCACGAAGGAAGGGACCGCCATGAGAACCGTACCTACTATTCGCGTTGCTGACACGGCCGATGCCGTGGTGTTGCCTGATCTGCCGGAGGAGATCGCACTGGCGCTGACCGATATCGCTGGCGCGGCGCGAGAGGGGCTGTTGGCGATGAGCGTGGCCGCCGGGATGGCGGTGATGCAGGCATTGTTCGAGGCCGAGATCGCTGAGGTGGCCGGACCGAAAGGCAAGCATGATCCGGACCGGGCCGCGGTGCGTCATGGCAGCGGGCGCGGCTCGGTCACGCTGGGCGGGCGCCGGGTGGCGGTGGATCGGCCGCGGGCGCGCACCCTGGATGGGCACGAGGTGCCGCTGGTCAGCTACACCCACTTCGCTGCCGAGGATGTGCTGACGCGGGTGGTGATGGAGCGGATGCTGGCCGGGGTGGCCACTCGCCGGCACGCGCGGGTCGCCGACCCGGTCGGCACCGTGGTGGACAAGGAGGCGAAATCGACGAGCCGCTCGGCGATTTCGCGCCGGTTTGTCAAGCAGACCGAGACCGCGCTGGCCGAGCTGATGGCCCGCGACCTGACGGGCGAGGACATCAAGGTGCTCATGCTCGATGGTGAGCACATGGCCGAGCGCTGCGTGGTAGTCGCGCTGGCCATCACCGCCGACGGAACGAAGAAGCCGGTCGGACTGTGGGACGGCTCCACGGAGAACAAGACCGTGGTGCGCTCGCTGTTGGCCGACCTGGTCGACCGCGGCTTGACGGTCGATGACGGGCTGTTGGTGGTCATCGACGGCGCCAAGGCGCTCTCGGCGGCGGTGCGGGAGGTGTTCGGAGCCAAGGCCCTTATCCAAAGATGCACCCTGCACAAGCGGCGAAATGTCGCTGATCACCTGCCCGACAAGGAGCAGGCCTGGGTGGATGCCAAGCTGGTCAAGGCGTTCGCTCACCCTGACCCCGACACCGGGCTGGCCAACGCCAAACGCCTTGCCACGCAACTAGATAAGAGCTATCCGAGCGCGGCCTCGTCGCTACGCGAGGGGCTGGAAGAGATGTTCACCGTCGCACAACTCGGCATCGACGGCCGCCTCGCCAAAACACTGACCACCTCCAACCCGATCGAGTCGATGATCTCGATAGCCCGAACGACCAACCGTAACGTCACCCGCTGGCGCGACGGGCAGATGGTGCTGCGCTGGACTGCGGCCGGCATGCTCAACGCCGAACGGTCCTTCCGCCGCATCAAGGGCTACAAGCAGATGCCCCAACTCGTCGACGCCCTACACCGACACGCCAATCCCGACACCGACACTGTCGGTGCCGCCGCATAGAGTTCACCGTGGATCGTCACCAAAATTCCACGCGACTCGGGACATGCTCCGGTGTCGCGCAAGTTCGTGGCGATGACCGAGACCGCCCTGGCCGAACTGCTGGCCAAGGATCTGTCCGAGCTGGACGTGGTGGCGTTGCTGATCGATGGGGTGCACTTCGCCGAGGCCTGCTGTGTGGTGGCGATGGGCATCGGCATCGAGGGCACCAAGCACCCATTGGCACTGGGGGAGGGCTCCACCGAAAACGCCACGCTGGTCGCCGAGCTGCTGGTCGGCCTGCGCGAACGTGGCCTGGATGTGGCCCGCCCGATGCTGGTGGGTATCGACGGGTCCAAAGCGCTACGCAAGGCGGTGATCGACGTGTGCCAGCACCCGGTGATTCAACGCTGCCAAATCCACAAGATCAGAAACGTCAAAGATCATCTGCCGCAACGACTTCGGTCCACGGCAGGTCGCAGGATGACGGCAGCCTACCACTTTTGCATCCGTTGGCCGGGGTTGCGTCACGCGGTGCCGTACTGTGTCCTGCAGAGCTCGGTGGCGGATCCCGGCGACCCGCGCCGCCGATGACAAGATCAAGTTGAGTCACAACACCTCTCGCGAGCGGATCGCTTCACACGGCCAGCGTTTTCGTCACGTGACGGATAAGCGGTTCACGGATGGCGATAGACGTCGGCACGATGGTCGACGCGATGGATCCAGATGGTCTGTGCCTCGTCGTCGATGCGGTAGAGAAGTCGGTAGGGGCCGCGTCGGGCACTGTGATAGCCCGCGAGCTCGTGGCCGAGCGGCTTGCCGACGCGGCGCGGTTGGTGCGCCAAGTCGCCGAAGGCGAATTCGATGACGGCGGCCAGGATCCGCGGCGGTAACCGGTCGAGGTCCCGCTTGGCTCGTGCTGTGAACCGGGTGGTGTAAACGCCATCGGAATCGGCCACCTTAGTGCGGCCGCCGAGGGACCCGATACTCGGCTCGGATCTCATCCTCGCTATAGGTTCGGCCGGCGGCAACATCGTCCTCGGACTGCTGTACCGATTCGACCAGGCCGGGTTGAGACAGCCAGTGCATCGTTTCCTGAATGGATTCCCACTCGTCGATGCCGATCAGGACGGCGGCTGGGGCGCCGTTCTTGGTGATGGTGATCTGATCGCGGGTGTCGCGAACCGCGTCGATGTATTCGTTGATCTTGGCTTTGACTTGCGTCACCGAGATGATCCGCACAGCTTGAGGGTACCATATTAAGGTCTTTAGACGACCTGAATTCAGGGCCGTAGCCCGACCCACCCGACCGGGAACTGACCGCGCCCGACGTCCTCGGCATCTACAAAGATCGGTGGATCGTCGAACAACACCACCGCGACCTCAAACAAACCCTGCACGTGCGCCCGATCTTCCTGCACAACGACGACCGCATCCACGCCCTCGTCGCCGTCGTCGGCATCGCCCTGCTCGTCTACGGCCTCATCGAGGCCGACCTGCGCGCCGCCCTCGGCCCCCACACCCCACTGCCCGGCATCCTGCCCGAGCACCGCGACGCCATGCCCACCGCCCGCGCCGTGCTGGCCGCCTTCACCGACCTACACGCCACCTACGCCACCAACGGACTGCTCCTCGACCGGCTCACCACCGTCCAACGACTCATCCTCGCCCACCTCGACATCCCCCTACCATGGCCCGAAAACCACAGCACCACAACAACATCCAAAACCACAGACCTTAACCCCCAACTATGCGGAAAACGGGGCTAGCGCCGGGTCGGGTCCAGCCCCAGCGATACACCCGCCAGGCCGCGCCGTCGCGATGACAGGCCGTCGGCGATGGCCAGCAGCACCTTGCCCACCGGGGAGTCGGGTGCGCCGAGCACGATCGGCACGCCCGCGTCACCGGCGGCCACCACGGCCGGGTCCAGCGGGATCTGGCCCAGCAGCGGCACGTCGACGCCGACCGCACGTGAGAGCCGCTCGGCGACCTGCGCGCCGCCACCCTCGCCGAACACCTGCAGCGTCGACCCGTCCGGCAGCGTCAACCCGGACATGTTCTCGACGACGCCGACGATGCGCTGCCGGGTTTGGATCGCGATGCTGCCGGCCCGTTCGGCGACCTCGGCGGCGGCCAACTGCGGCGTGGTCACCACCAGGATCTCGGCGTTGGGGACCAGCTGCGCCACCGAGATGGCGACGTCGCCGGTTCCCGGCGGCAGATCCAGCAGCAGCACGTCCAGATCGCCCCAGTAGACGTCGGCCAAGAACTGCTGCAGCGCGCGGTGCAGCATCGGGCCGCGCCACACCACCGGGGTGTTGCCCTGGGTGAACTGGGCGATCGAGATGACCTTCACGTCGTGGGCGATCGGCGGCAGAATCATCGACTCGACCTGGGTGGGCCGGTCGGTGGTGCCCATCATCCGGGGGATCGAATGGCCGTGGATGTCGGCGTCGAGCACGCCGACCGACAGGCCGCGGGCTGCCATCGCCGCGGCCAGATTGACTGTGACACTGGACTTTCCGACGCCGCCCTTGCCGGACGCGACGGCGTACACCCGGGTCAGCGAGTTGGGCTGGGCGAACGGGATGACGGGTTCGGCCGCATCGCCGCGCAATTGCTTGCGCAGCTCGGTGCGCTGCTCGTCGTTCATCACGTCCAGGCTGACCCGCACCGCGCCGGTGCCGGGAACGTCGGCGACCGCCTGGGTGACGCGCTCGCTGATTTCGGTCTTCTTCGGGCAGGCCGCGGTGGTCAGGTAGATCGCGACGTGCACGCCGCCGTCGGGCTCGACGTCGACGCTCTTGACCATCCCGAGCTCGGTGATGGGGCGCCGCAATTCGGGGTCGATCACCTTGGCCAGCGCGGCGCGGATAGCTGCGGTCAGATCGGAAGCGTCATGGCGGGACATCACCGCCGAGTGTAGGCGTGCGCTCAGCCGGCCGGAGCGGGCGCCGGGTCACCGGGCGCCAGCGGATCCGGCGGCGGCACGTTGGCCGGTTGGCCTGCCCCGGGTTGCAGCGGCCCGGGCCCGCCGCTCGGCGCGTCGATGCAAATCAGCGTGCAGCCGGGCATCCTCGTCACCGGCGCCGGGCCCTGCGGGGTGGTGGGCGTCATCCACGGGAACATCGGCGGTGTACTCGCGAGCGAAGGGGGGCTCAGGTCGATCAGCGGTTCCTGCGGTCCCCAGGCGTACGTGGGCAGGCCGTTGATGTTCATCGGCAGGCTGGGTCCCAGTCCCTCCGGGTGCTCGTCGTGCGCGCTGCCGAGCGGGGGCGGCGGCCCGACGATCGGGGGCAGGTCGACCGGGACCACGCCGGTGGCGTACGCCGCGGCCCAGCCCAGCACGTTCTGGGCATAGGGCATCGAATTGTTGTAGCGCAAAATGGCGGCCATGACCCCGCCCGGGTCGCGCAGGTTCAGCCCGCCGCTGCACAGGTAGCGGGCGGCCGCGAGCGTGGCGTCGAACAGGTTCTGCGGGTTGGGCGCGCCGTCGCCTTTGCCGTCCGCGGCGTAGCGCGCCCAGGTGCCGGGCAAGAACTGCATGGGTCCCATCGCGCGGGCGTAGGTGACGCCATTGCCGACGGAACTCTGGATGATGACCTCATTGCCGGGCAGCGTGCCATCCAGCGCCGGGCCGTAGATCGGGTAGACCGCGGTGCCGTTCGCGTCGACGGCGCCGCCGTTCGCGTGCCTCGACTCGATGCGTCCGATGCCGGCCAGCAGGTTCCAGCTGACGCCGCAGCCCGGGGCCTCGGCGGCCATCTTCATTTCGGCATTGCGATAGGCCGACAGCGCAACTGTCGGAATGCCAAGGGCGCCAGGCGTATTGACGATCATCGGCGGCGGCGGCGCCGAGATGGTGGCCGCGGCGACGTGGAAGCTGGTCGGCGGGTGCTGGGCGGCGATGACACCGGGGCCGGACATGCCGGGGCCGGTGGGGGAGACCGCGGCAAGCGGAGCGATGGCGGCGCGCACGGCCGAGGGGCCTGCCGGGAACAGGCGAAGGGGCGCCGCCGACCGCGCCGGCGAACACCAAGGGTGTGATCACGGCGATGCCAAACGCAGGCGAACGCGTCGTGCGACGCGTTCGCTGCTGCACCGCCTCCGCCGGGGGTGGACGCCGGCGTCCCCCAATGCGCACTCGACCGTCCTTGAGTTTGTGAGCCGTCGGGAAACTCTGCCTTCTGCTGTTACTTCTTTGTGCTTGTTTCGAGTCTGTTTCTTTGCTTGGTGAACTAGATCACCATACATAACTCTTGTGACGGGAGTGGCGCAATGGTGGATCTGCGTCTCAGCCCGAATTCTTGGCTCCGCTGCGTGCTCTGCGCCCGGATTTTCCGGCAGCAGATCGGCCAACAGGGCGCGCAGATCCTCCAGTTCGTGACGCAGGTATTCGCGCGTCGCGACCTCCCCGACGGCCAGCCGCAGCGCGGCCAGTTCGCGGGCCAGGTACTCGGTGTCGGCCTTCGTCTCGGCGGCGCGACGCCGATCCTCGTCGAGGGTGACCCGGTCACGGTTTTCCTGACGGTTCTGGGCCAGCAGGATCAGCGGCGCGGCGTAGGCGGCCTGGGTGGAGAACGCCAGGTTGAGCAGGATGAACGGGTACGGGTCCCAGCGCCACTCGATCGCGCCCAGGTTGAGCGCGATCCAGACCAGCACCAGGATCGTCTGGATCAGCAGGTAGCGGCCGGTCCCGAAGAAACGCGCGATGGACTCGGTGATCTGCCCGACGGCCTCGGGGTCGGGGCGCAGCGACGGCCTGCGCGATGTCCGCGGGGTGTACAGGCGCGGCGATGCGGGAGTTGCTCACTGGCGCTTCTCCGGCTGCTGCGGTGATGGCATCTGTGTCGAGGTTCCTGCGCATCCGCGCGCCAGTCGTGCGGCAGCAGGTGATCGAGCAGGTCGTCCACGGTCACGGCTCCCAACAGGTGGTTTTGGTCGTCGACCACCGGCCCGCACACGAGGTTATAGGCGGCGAAGTAGCGGGTCACCGCGCCCAGCGCGGTCTCCGGCGTCAGGGTGAGCAGGTCGCTGTCGACGATTTCGCCGACCAGCGCGGCCGGCGCCTCGCGGAGCAGCCGCTGCAGCGACACGCAGCCCAGGTACCGCCCGGTGGGAGTGGCCGTCGGGGGCTCCGCCACGAACACCATCGACGACAGCGCGGGCGTGAGGTCGGGATCGCGCACCCGGGCCAGCGCTTCGGCGACCACGGTGTCCGGGGTCAGCACCACCGGATCGGAGGTCATCAAGCCGCCCGCGGTGTCGGGGGAGTACGTCAGCAGCCGCCGCACCGGATCCGAGTCGTCGGGATGCATTCGGGTGAGCAGCATTTCGGCATCGGTCGGATTGAGCACGCCGAGCAGGTCGGCGGCGTCGTCGGGATCCATCTCCTCGAGCACGTCGGCCGAGCGTTCGGTGCCCAGCTGCGACAACACCTCGGCCTGCTCCAGCTCGGGCAGCTCCTGCAGGATGTCGGCCAGCCGGTCGTCGTCGAGCTCCTTGAACACCTCGGAGCGCCGCTTGGGCGGAAGCCCGCGGATGGCGTCGGCCACGTCGACCGCTTTGCGTCCGTCGAACTGCTCCAGCAGCTGCGCCACCCCCTGGCCGGGCATCGCCAACGCTGACGGCGTCAAGCCCTGCACGTTCTGCCAGTCCACGACGTGCACCGGGCCGCGCCGTCCCAGCCGGCGCTGGCCGCGGACGGCGACCCGGGTCACCATCCAGTCGCGGGTGCGGGTCTGCTCGATACCCAGGTCGGTGACGACGACGTCGGCGCCGCCCAGCTCCGGGAGTTGGGGGTCGTTTGACCTGGACGGGGGTGTCGAGCACTTGACCCAGCGCAAGCACCTCGCCCGGCCGCTGCTCGAATTGGCGCAGTGACACGTTGCCGGTGCGCAGTGTCACCGCCTCGGGCGCGATCGCGGCGACCCGCAGAATCGGGATGAAAATTTTGCGGCGGGTCGCCAAGTCGACGACCAGCCCCAGGACGCGCGGTTGCTGGCGCACGATGCTGATGCTGATCACGACATCGCGTACGCGCCCGAAGGATTCGCCCATGGGGCCGAGTACCAGCATCCGGTGCAGGCGCGCCACGTACACCTGGTTGACCGAGTCCATGGTTCAGAGCGTAGGCAGCCGCATCCCGGACGGCAGCGCGCAGTGCGAGGCCTAACGGAATCGCATCGCGAAGATCCAGATGATCAAAACCACCACCAGGCCCGCCACCCCGAGCACGATGCCCGCGACGGCCAGGCCGAAGCCTTCCTGGCGAGTCCGCTTGATCTGGTCGAGAGCGATGGTGCCCAACACGATGGCCACGATCGAGCCGATGCAGCACAAAAAGCCGGTGAACGCCGTGATCAGCGAGGCGATCGCCAGCCCATTGGTGCCCGGCCGCGATACCGGCTGCCCGGGTCCCCAGCCGCCGAAATAGTCCGGCGGCGGGTAGTAGGCGTTCGGCGGCGGCGGGTAAGGCGGTGGGTAAACCGGGGGGTAGTCCGGCGGGTAGTCGGCTACCGGTGGTTCCCAGGGCGGGCTCCACGCCGGCTGCTCCGGGCCGCGCGCGTCGTCGCGCGCACCTTCGCCGGGACCTGTCATGCGTTCAACCGTAATTCAAGCGACGACACGTCAGTGCAGGTGACGCCTTAGCCTGGAATGATGGCTGAGGCATCCGTAGCCAGACAGAATTGAGCAGCGATGACTAGCCCTTTCCAGCCCGGACAGGTACCCGGGGCCGCGGCCGGCGGTCGTCGTGGGGTGCCCGGGCTACCGACTCCGCCTAAAGGCTGGCCGGTCGGGTCCTACCCCACCTACGCCGAGGCGCAGCGCGCCGTCGACTACCTGTCCGACCAGCAGTTCCCGGTGCAGCAGGTGATCATCGTCGGGGTGGATCTGATGCAGGTGGAGCGGGTCACCGGCCGGCTGAGCTGGCCCAAAGTGCTCGGCGGCGGCGTGCTCAGCGGCGCGTGGCTCGGCCTGTTCATCGGGTTGGTGCTCAGCATTTTCAGCAACACGTGGGCCGTGTTGCCCACCGGCGTGGTCGCCGGGGTGTTCTTCGGGTTGATCACGTCGGCGGTTCCCTACTCGATGGCCCGCGGCACGAGGGATTTCAGCTCGACGATGCAGCTGGTCGCCGGCCGCTACGACGTACTCTGCGATCCGCAAAACGCCGAAAAGGCAAGGGATCTGCTGGCGCGCCTTGCGATCTGACGTGAGCCGGGCGCGTGCACGCAGGGTGGGCGCTACCGGGCTAGTCATGCTGACGATCGCGTCGGTCCTGTCGGCCTGCGGGTCCGGCCCCTCCGGGCTGGTGATCAAGTTCTACACGCCGGCCACCGACGCCGCGACCTTCACCGAGGTGGCCCGGCGCTGCAACGAGCAGTTCGGCGGCCGGTTCACCGTTCGCGCACGTGAGCCTGCCGAGGTCTCCGGACGGGCAGCGCGTGCAGTATGCCCGTCGGCTCACCGGTAACGACCACACGCTGGACGTGATGGCGGTCGACGTGATCTGGACCGCGGAGTTCGCCGAAGCCGGCTGGGTGCTGCCGCTGTCCGACGACCCGGCGGGCCGAGCCGAGGCCGACGCACCGTCGATACCCTGCCCGGCCCGCTGGCGACGGCCGGCTGGAAACACAAGCTGTACGCCGCGCCCGTCACCACCAACACCCAATTGCTTTGGTACCGAACGGATTTGGTAGCCCAACCGCCGCAGACGTGGAACGACATGGTGGCCGAGGCCGCGCGGCTGCACGCCGCCGGCGGGCCCAGCTGGATCGCCGTGCAGGCCAACGCGGGCGAGGGCCTGATGGTGTGGTTCAACACGCTGCTGGTCAGCGCGGGCGGTCAGGTGCTGTCCGAGGACGGCCGCCGCGTCACCCTGACCGACACCCCCGCGCACCGCGCCGCCACCGTCGCCGCGTTGCGGATCCTCAAGTCGGTGGCCACCGCGCCCGGAGCCGACCCGTCGATCACCCGCAGCGACGCGGGCACCGCCCGGCTTGCGGTGGAACAGGGCAACGCCGCGCTGGAGGTCAACTGGCCGTACGTGCTGGCGTCGATGCTGGAGAACGCGGTGAAGGGCGGTGTGCCGTTCCTTCCGCTCAACCGGATTCCTGAACTGGCCGGCAGCATCAACAGCCTCGGCACGTTCGCGCCCGACGACGAGCAGTTCCGCATCGCCTATCAGGCCGCCCAGTTGGTGTTCGGGTTCGCGCCCTACCCCGGCGTGCAGCCCGGGCAGCCGGCCAAGGCGACGATCGGCGGGCTGAACCTGGCGGTGGCCCGCACCACGGCACATCGGGCCGAGGCGTTCGAAGCCATCCGGTGCCTGCGCAGCCTGGACAACCAGAAATACATCTCGATCCAAGGCGGTCTGCCGCCGGTGCGGGCGTCGCTGTACTCCGACCGGCAGTTCCAGGCCAAGTACCCGATGCACGCCATCATTCGCCAGCAGCTCACCGACGCCGCCGTGCGCCCCGCCACGCCGGTCTATCAGGCGGTGTCCATCCGGCTGTCGACGGCGCTGCAGCCACTCGCCGACATCGATCCCGAGCGCACGGCCGACGAGCTCGCCAGGCAGGTGCAGAAGGCGATCGACGGCAAAGGCCTGTTGCCGTGAGCTTCGGTCCGGAACGGCGATTGGCGTTCGTGCTTGTCGCGCCCGCGGCGACGCTGATGCTCGCGGTGACGGCGTACCCGATCGGCTACGCCCTGTGGCTGAGCCTGCAGCGCAACAACCTGGCCACCCCCAACGACACCGCGTTCATCGGCCTGGGCAATTACGTCACCATCCTGACCGACCGGTATTGGTGGACGGCGCTGGCGGTGACGCTGGCGATCACGGTGGTGTCGGTGTCGATCGAGTTCGTGCTGGGCCTGACGCTGGCGCTGGTGATGCACCACACGCTGGTCGGCAAGGGCCTGGTGCGCACCGCGGTGCTCATCCCGTACGGCATCGTGACGGCGGTCGCGGCCTACAGCTGGTTCTACGCCTGGACACCCGGCACCGGCTATCTGGCCAACCTGCTGCCGCACGGTAGCGCGCCGCTGACCGAGCAGATCCCGTCGCTGGGCATCGTCGTCATCGCCGAGGTGTGGAAGACCACGCCGTTCATGTCGCTGCTGCTGCTGGCGGGGTTGGCCCTGGTTCCCGAAGATCTGCTCAAAGCCGCGCAGGTCGATGGCGCCGGCGCGTGGCGGCGACTGACGCGGATCATCCTGCCGATCATCAAGCCGGCGGTGGTGGTGGCGCTGCTGTTCCGGACGCTGGACGCCTTCCGCATTTTCGACAACATCTATGTGCTGACCGAGGGCGCCAACGACACCGATTCGGTGTCGATCCTGGGCTACGACAACCTGTTCAAGGGCTTCAACGTGGGGCTCGGCTCGGCGATCAGCGTGTTGGTGTTCTGCTGTGTCGGCATCATCGCGGTGCTGTTCATCAAGGTGTTCGGCGCGGCGGCGCCGGGAAGTGGCGTCGATGGGCGGTAGGCGCGCAGGCACCCGGGCCGTCTTTTGGGTTGTGGTTGACATGCTGGTGGTGCTGTACGCGCTGCTTCCGGTGCTGTGGATTCTGTCGCTGTCACTCAAGCCGACGTCAATGGTCAAGGACGGCAGGCTGATTCCGTCGTCGGTGACGTGTCGAGAATTACCGCGGCATCTTCCGGGGCGAGTTCTTCAGCTCGGCGCTGATCAACTCCGTCGGAATCGGGTTGACTACCACCGTGATCGCGGTGGTGCTGGGCGCGATGGCGGCCTACGCGATCGCGCGGCTGGACTTCCCCGGCAAGCGGCTGCTCATCGGTGCCACCCTGCTGGTCACCATGTTCCCGGCGATCTCGCTGGTGACGCCGTTGTTCAACATCGAACGCTTTCTCGGGTTGTTCGACACCTGGCCGGGGCTGATCCTGCCCTACATCACGTTCGCGTTGCCGCTTGCCATCTACACGTTGTCGGCGTTCTTCCGCGAGATTCCCTGGGATCTGGAGAAGGCCGCCAAGATGGACGGCGCCACGCCCGCGCAGGCCTTCCGCAAGGTGATCGTCCCGCTGGCGGCGCCGGGACTGGTGACCGCCGCTATCCTGGTGTTCATCTTCGCCTGGAACGACCTGCTGCTGGCGCTGTCGCTGACCGCCACCAAGGCGGCGATCACCGCGCCGGTGGCGATCGTGAACTTCAGCGGCAGTTCGCAGTTCGAGGAGCCGACCGGATCGATCGCGGCGGGGGCGATCGTGATCACGGTGCCGATCATCGTGTTTGTTTTAATCTTCCAACGACGGATTGTTGCCGGGCTGACCTCTGGGGCGGTGAAGGGATAGATGGCCGAGATTGTGTTGGCTCACGTCCACAAGAGCTACCCCAACGGCGCGACGGCGGTGCACGACCTGAACCTGACCATCGCCGACGGGGAGTTCTTGATCCTGGTCGGGCCGTCGGGCTGCGGCAAGACCACCACGCTGAATATGATTGCCGGACTTGAGGATATCTCGTCGGGAGAGCTGCGCATCGGCGGCGAGCGGATGAACGAGAAGGCGCCCAAGGACCGCGACATCGCGATGGTGTTCCAGTCCTACGCGCTCTATCCGCACATGACGGTGCGGCAGAACATCGCCTTCCCGCTGACGCTGGCGAAGATGAAGAAGGCCGAGATCGCGCAGAAGGTCGCCGAGACCGCCAGAGTCCTTGACCTGACCGATCTTCTGGACCGCAAGCCCTCGCAGTTCTCGGGTGGGCAGCGCCAGCGCGTCGCGATGGGCCGGGCGATCGTGCGCCATCCCAAGGCCTTCTTGATGGATGAGCCGCTGTCCAACCTGGACGCCAAGCTGCGGGTGCAGATGCGCGGCGAGATCGCCCGGCTGCAGCGCCGGCTGGGCACCACCACCGTCTACGTCACCCACGACCAGACCGAGGCGATGACGCTGGGGGACCGGGTGGTGGTGATGCACGGTGGTGTCGCCCAACAGGTCGGTACCCCCGAGGAGCTGTACGAGCGGCCCGCCAACCTGTTCGTCGCCGGGTTCATCGGCTCGCCGGCGATGAATTTCTTCCCCGCCACCCCGACGGCGATGGGCCTGAGATTGCCGTTCGGTGAGGTGACGCTGGAGCCGCCCGTGCAGGCCATGATCGAGAACGCGGCGAACGTCATCGTCGGGGTGCGGCCCGAGCATCTGACCGATGCCGCGCTGATCGACGGCTACCAGCGCATCAAGGGACTGGTCTTCGAGGTGAACGTCGAACTCGTCGAATCGCTGGGAGCCGACAAATACGTGTACTTCAGCACTGCGGGCCCGGCCGTGCACGCAGCCCAGCTGGACGAGCTCGAGGCCGAGGGGGAAGTGCGCGAAAACCATTTCGTGGCAAGGGTTCCCGCCGCGTCCAGGGCGGCGATCGGGCAGCCGATCGAGTTGGCTTTCGACACCACCAAGATCGCCGTGTTCGATGCCGACACCGGGGTTAATCTCACGCTGCCAAGTGACACTGGATAGCGTGCGCGCGCATCTGCGCGAACACTTTGGGGTGCAACCGGATTCGGCGAGCGTGACGTTTCTGGGTCTCGAACCCATCGAGGTGCTGCGATTCGCTACTGGCGCGTTGGTGCATTACGTGTCGCTGGGGTGCTCGCGTCGATCCCCCGATGATCGGAAGTCGTGCTGCGGCTTCGTGATCCGGAGGCGGTTTCCGGGCTGGCGCGCAGCTTGGCGGTGCTGGCGGCGACGCCGGCCGTCGACGGTGTGGTGTTGGAGGCCGACGCGTTGATCGACCTCGGCTCGCCGCTGTGGATGGGCGCGCCGTTCACCGCGGTGTTGTTGGGCCGCAGCGATATTCCCGATGGCGGCGCGGTGCATTTTCTGGAAGCCACGCCCATCACCGCGACGGAGGCGGCCTGGGTGCGGCTCAAGGGTCCTGAAGCGATGCGACAGGCCTGGCACATTGACGGCGTGGACGTGCTGGATCCCAATCGCCCTGCCGCGCGACCACGTTGAGTGTGCGCTGGTGGTTTCGAGTGTGCGCACAGGGCGCTCGAATCACAAAATTGCCGCCCTAGCCGCACACTCGACGAGCTAGAGCCATTTGAACCTTCGGAAGGCGAAATACAGGACGAGGCAGGCGGTGGCCATGATGCCGACCACCACCGGGTAGCTCCAGTGCCACTTGAGCTCGGGCATGAACTCGAAGTTCATGCCGTAGATGCCGGCGATCATGGTAGGCACCGCCACGATGCCGGCCCAGGCCGATATCTTGCGCATGTCGCTGTTCTGCTGCATGCCGACCCGCGCCAGCGCGGCCTGCACCAGTGAGTTGAGCATGTCGTCGTAGCCGGCGATCGCCTCCGCGGCCTCCGAATGGTGGTCGGCGACGTCGCGCAGGTAACGGCGCACCTCCTTGCAGATCAGGTCTTTGTTCTCCGTCTGTATCCGCTGGAATGCCTGGGATAGCGGGGCCACGCACCGGCGCAGTTCGACGACCTCGCGTTTGAGCAGGTAAATCGGCTCCACCTCGAGCGTGCGGCCAGGGGCGAACGCCAATGCCTCGATGCTGTCGATGTCGGACTCCATCAGGTTGGTCACTTCCACGTAGTGGTCCACCACGTGGTCGGCGATGGCGTGCATCACCGCGTACGGTCCCAGCCGCGAATGCTCGGGGTCGGCGTCCATCCGCTTGCGTACGTCGGCAAGTCCGCCGTGTTCACCGTGGCGCACCGTGACCACGAAGTTGCTCCCGACGAAGACCATCACCTCGCCGGTTTCGACGATCTCGCGGGCCAGCACCACCGATTCGTGCGGGCACGTAATTGACGGTCTTCAGGACCAGGAACAGCGTGTCGTCGTAGCGCTCCAGCTTGGGCCGTCCATGAGCGTGCACAACGTCCTCGACCGCCAAGGGGTGCAGCCCGAACACGTCTGCGATCTCCTGCATGTGGGCTTCGTCGGGTTCATGCAGCCCGATCCAGACGAATGCCTCGTGCCCGATCAGTTCGATTTCGCGCACCTTGTTCCGCGCCGCGGCGTAGGAGGCGTATTTGCCGGGCAACCGCTGGCCTTCGAGGTAGACGCCGCAGTCGACCAGGGGTTCGGCAGCGCGTTCAGCCGGGTGTAGGTGCTGGTCAACGGGGGGCCTCGCGACTGCTCTCAGCACTTCAGGCAACGCGTCAAACCCCGAGGACATATCGACCTCCCATCGCGGCGCACGTCTGTTCGAGCAGTTCATGCTACGCGTCCCGGCGTAACGTCGGGTGAAGAGTGAGCGGCGCCACCGCGGCGAGACCGGCGGTTTCGGGGCGGCGCCGGTGCGCTAGTTTCGGTGTCGACGAATTGGACGAAACTCCCCAATGAAGGAGCAACCCGAAGTGAGCGCAAGTCCTCTGAAGGTCGCCGTCACAGGTGCCGCCGGCCAGATCGGCTACAGCCTGTTGTTCCGCCTGGGCAGCGGCGCGTTGCTGGGGCCCGACCGCCCGATCGAGCTGCGTCTGCTCGAGGTCGAGCCCGCGCTCAAGGCGCTCGAGGGCGTGGTGATGGAACTCGACGACTGCGCGTTCCCGCTGCTGGCCGGCGTCGAGATCGGTGCTGACCCCAACAAGATCTTCGACGGAGTGAACCTGGCACTGCTGGTGGGCGCCCGGCCGCGCGGCCCGGGCATGGAGCGCGGCGACCTGCTGGAGGCCAACGGCGCGATCTTCACCGCGCAGGGCAAGGCGCTGAACTCCGTCGCCGCCGACGACGTCCGCATCGGCGTGACCGGTAACCCGGCCAACACCAACGCGCTGATCGCGATGAGCAACGCGCCCGACATCCCTCGCGGGCGGTTCTCCGCGCTCACCCGTCTGGACCACAACCGGGCGATCTCGCAGCTGGCCGCCAAGACCGGCGCTAAAGTCACCGACGTCAAGAAGATGACGATCTGGGGCAACCACTCGGCCACCCAGTACCCTGACGTGTTCCACGCCGAGATCGGCGGCAAGAACGCGGCCGAGGTGGTCAACGACCAGGCCTGGATCGAGAACGACTTCATCCCCACCGTCGCCAAGCGCGGCGCGGCGATTATCGACGCGCGCGGCGCGTCGTCGGCCGCCTCGGCCGCGTCGGCGACCATCGACGCCGCCCGGGACTGGCTGCTCGGCTCCCCCGAGGGCAACTGGGTCTCGATGGCGGTCGTTTCCGACGGGTCCTACGGCGTGCCGGAGGGCCTGATCTCCTCGTTCCCGGTCACCACGAAGAACGGTGACTGGTCGATCGTGCAGGGATTGGAGATCGACGAGTTCTCCCGCGGGCGCATCGACAAATCGACCGCCGAGCTCGCCGACGAGCGCAACGCCGTCACCGAGCTGAAGCTGATCTGAGACCCCGCCACGCATCCAGTGACGGACGTCACAGATTAGGCCTACTAATGAGTAGTCAGTACCCTGGGCCTCGTGTCCGAGTTGCTTGAATCGATACAGAATCGCGCCGAGCAGGGCGAGATCACCGACGCCGAGATCTTCGAGGCACACGTCGGCGGCAAGCTTTCGATTGGCCTGACGGCTCCGTTGGACAGCCAGCGCGCCCTCTCGGTCGCCTACACCCCGGGCGTGGCGCAGGTCAGCCGCGCGATCGCCGCCGATCACACGCTGGCCGCCCGCTACACCTGGTCGAGCCGGCTGGTGGCCGTCGTCAGCGACGGCAGCGCCGTGCTGGGCCTCGGTGACATCGGACCGGCGGCGTCGCTGCCGGTGATGGAAGGCAAGTGCGGGCTGTTCAAGGAGTTCGCCGGGCTGGACGCGATCCCGATCGTGCTGGACACCAAGGATCCCGACGAGATCGTCGAGACGCTGATCCGGCTGCGGCCGACGTTCGGCGCGGTGAACCTCGAGGACATCTCCGCGCCGCGCTGCTTCGAGATCGAACGACGGCTGATCGAGGCGCTGGACTGCCCGGTAATGCACGACGACCAGCACGGCACGGCGATCGTCGTGCTGGCGGCGATGATGGGTGCCGCCAAGGTGCTGGGCCGCGACATGGCGACGCTGCGGGTGGTGGTCTCCGGCGCCGGTGCGGCCGGCGTCGCGTGCTCGAATCTCCTTCTCGCCAGCGGGATTTCGGATGTCACGGTGCTCGACTCGCGCGGCATTCTGCACATCGAGCGCGACGATATGAACAGCGTGAAGGCCGACCTGGCGCGGCGCAGCAACCCGCGTGGGCTGGCCGGGGGCATGGTGGAAGCGCTCGCCGACGCCGACGTGTTCCTCGGGCTGTCGGCGGGCGTGGTTCCCGAGGAGCTGATCGCCACGATGGCCCCGGGCGGGATCGTGTTCGCGCTGTCCAACCCCGACCCGGAGATCCACCCCCAGATCGCGGCCAAGTACGCGGCGGTGGTGGCCACCGGCCGCAGCGACTTCCCCAACCAGATCAACAATGTGCTGGCGTTCCCGGGACTGTTCCGCGGCGCGCTGGACGCCGGGGCGCGCCGTATCACCCAGCAGATGAAGGTCGCCGCGGCCGAGGCGATCTTCTCCGTCGTCAGCGACGACCTCGCGCCCGATCGGATCGTGCCGAGCCCGCTGGACCTGCGCGTGGGGGAAGCGGTGGCCGCCGCGGTGGCCTTAGCCGCCGAATTTTCCGGTGCCTGAGACACCTTGAACGTCGGCAAGCTGGCGGCACTGCTGCTTGCGGTCTTCGTCGGGGCCGGCTGCTTGGCTGCTCAGCTCAGCACCGCGCCGCGCCGGAGTTGGTCGTCGGGCACGCGGCGGACCCGGAGTCTGTTCTGCTCGCCGACATCTATGTGGCGGCCCTGCGGTCATACGGCTTCCCGGCGCGCGGCGAAACCGCTCCAGACCCGATGGCCAAGCTGGATTCGGGCGAGTTCACCGTCGTGCCGGCTTTCACCGGCAGGGTGCTGCGGAGGTTGCAGCCCAACGCCCCGGCGCTGTCCGACGCGCAGGTCTATCGAGCGATGATCGCGGCGTTGCCCGAAGGCGTTCTGGCCGGCGACTACACCACCGCCGCCGAGGACAAACCCGCCCTGGTGGTGACCGGGGCGACCGCCAAAGCCTGGGGCGGCAGCGACCTGAGCGAACTGCCCGGCCGCTGCGAGGGGCTGGTTCTCGGGGTGGTTTCCGGCGCCCGGGTGCCCGCGTCGGTGGGCTCGTGCCCACTGCCCGCCCCGCGTGAATTCCCCGATGGCACAACGATGTTGGCCGCGCTGCGGTCCGGTGAGCTGACCGCGGCGTGGACCACCACTTCCACTCCCGACACCCCCGCCGATCTGGTGGTGCTGGCCGACGGCAAGCCCGCGCTGATCCAGGCCGAGAACGTGGTGCCGCTGTATCGGCGCAACGCGCTACGCGATCGGCAACTGCTGGCCCTCAACGAAGTGGCCGGCGTGCTGGACACCGGGGCCCTGGCCGACATGCGCCGCCAGGTGGCCGCCGGCGCGGACCCGCAGGCGGTGGCCGGCGGGTGGTTGGCGGATCACCCGCTGGGCCGCTGAGCTCAGCGGCGGGGGAGCAGCCGGCGCGTCACCGTCGAAAAAAGCCGCTGATAGCCCGAGCCGGTCAGCCGCACCAAGATGTCGAGGATCTTGGCGTCCGCGCCGACCAGCACGCGGGCGTGTTTCTTGCGCACGGCGTCCAGGATGATCTGGGCGGCGCGCTCCGAGCTGGTGCGGGCCAGCCACTTGTCGAACAACTTGGCCAGTCGTTCGGGGTCGATTCCCTCGGCCGCGGTGGCGTTGCGGGCGATCGCGGTCTTGATGCCGCCGGGGTGCACCGTGGTCACCGCCACCGGGTGGCGCGCCAGCAGCATCTCCTGGCGCAGCGCCTCGGTGAAGCCGCGGACGGCGAACTTGGCCGCGTTGTACGCCGCCTGCCCGGGCACCGCGAACAACCCGAACAAGCTGGACACGTTGACGACGTGGCCGTCGCCCGAGGCGATCAGGTGCGGCAGGAACGCCTTGGTGCCGTTCACGACGCCCCAGTAGTCGACGTCCATCACCCGTTCGATGTCCTTGAACGGAGTGACCTCGATGTCGCCGATGTACCCGATGCCGGCGTTGTTGTAGATCTGGTTCACCTTGCCGAAGTGCTCCTTGACGGCGTCGGCGTAGGCCAGGAAGGCTTCGCGTTCGGTCACGTCGAGCCGATCCGTTTTGACCTCGGCGCCGATCGCCTTCAACTGTCGCTCGGTGTCCGCCAGCCCGTCGAGGTTGACGTCGCTGATCGCCACCTTGGCGCCCGAGCGCGCCAGCTCGATGGCCAGCGCCTGCCCGATACCCGAACCCGCGCCGGTAACCACCGCGACCTTGCCGGCGAACCCGTCCATGAGCACTCTCCCTCGCATCGGCTCAGGTCGAGGCTAGTCGGTACCCGTGGTACCGCTTGCACGGGCCCGAGGTCTTCGCGGCTCGGTGGTCGGATCCTTGCACACAGCAGGGTGGCAGTTGATTATCCTGCTGTGGAAGGGGGATCTGGGATAGTCTCAGCCCGCCAACGGTGCCCATCAATTTCCGACTCCAAGGAGCCAGCGCTGAAGTGACCGACAATCCGCGCGCCGATGTTGTCTCCCGTCAGTACGAGCGGTGGAGGTACCCGGCACCGATACTGGACCTCGACGCATGGAGCGCTAACAACTGGCAATGGTTCGATCCCGCACACGCGCACCGGATTTTGTGGCCCGATCGGGAATACAAACCCGATTCCGACATTCTGATCGCGGGTTGCGGCACCAACCAGGCGGCGGTTTTTGCGTACTCGAACCCCGCGGCGAAAGTGGTGGCCGTCGATGTCAGCCAGCCGTCATTGGACCATCAGCAATATCTCAAAGACAAGCATGGGCTGTTCAACCTCGAATTGCATCTGCTTCCGATCGAAGAGCTGCCAACGCTGGGACGTGACTTCGACCTCGTCGTATCGACCGGTGTTTTGCATCACATGGCAGACCCGGTAGTGGGCATGAAAGCGCTCGGCGGCTGCGTGCGGCCGGACGGCGCGATCGGTGTGATGCTGTACGCCAAGTACGGCCGAATCGGGATCGAATTGTTGGAGTCGGTGTTTCGTGACATCGGGTTGGGTCAAGACGATGCGTCGGTCCAGATAGTCAAAGACACGATCTCAGTGCTAACGCCCGATCACCCCGTCCAGGGCTACCTGAAGATGGCGCACGATTTGCGCGGGTCCGATGCTGGCCTGGTGGACACGTTTCTGCACGGTCGTCAGCGCAGCTACACCGTCGATGAGTGTATCGATCTTGTCACCTCGGCCGGACTCGTGTTTCAGGGTTGGTTCCTCAAGTCGCCGTATTATGCGCACGATTTGTTTCATGCGCCGAACCTGTTGTACCCGGCCGTGAACGCGCTGCCTGAGGCTAAGCAGTGGTCGGTGATGGAACGTGTCCAGACGACAAACGCCTGCCACGTATTCCTGGCTTGTCGTCCGGACCGGCCGAAAGAGAGCTACACCATCGATTTTTCGGCGGAGGATTCCCTCGATCATGTGCCGATGTTCCGCACGCGTTGCGGTCTGTCCGGCTTTGAGATTTTCCGGTCGGACTGGCGTGTGAATCTCAACACGGCCCAGTGGCCTTTCGCGCTGCAGATCGATGGCCGTCGCACGATTCGAGAGATCGCCGCGGAGGTGGCGCAGAGTGGGTCCCAGCGGGGCGATGTGGCTGACCTGGAGAAGTTCGCCCGCAAGCTATTTCAGGCGCTGTGGCGTCTCGATTTTCTTGCGATGGGCCTGAAGCAGCTCAGATCGTTAGGCCCGTCCGAATCGATGGCTGACCGCGAAGGAGTCAACCACAGGAATGAGCGACGATCCGCGCGCCGATGTTGTTTCCCGCCAGTACGAGCGGTGGCGGTATCCGGCACCGATACTGGACCTGGATGTATGGAGCGCTGACAACTGGCAGTGGCTCGATCCTGTGCACGCGCACCGGGTGTTGTGGCCCGATCGGGCATATAAACCCGATCTCGATATTCTGATCGCGGGTTGCGGCACCAACCAGGCGGCGGTTTTTGCGTATACGAACCCCGGTGCGAAAGTGGTGGCGGTCGATGTCAGCCAGCCGTCGCTGGATCATCAGCAATATCTCAAGGACAAGCACGGGCTGTTCAACCTGGAGTTGCATCTGCTTCCGATCGAAGAACTGCCAACGCTGGGACATGACTTCGACCTGGTCGTATCGACGGGTGTTTTGCATCACCTGGCCGACCCCGTGGTGGGCATGGAAGCACTCGCCGGCTGCGTGCGGCCGGATGGGGTTATCGCTGTGATGCTGTATGCGAAGTACGGCCGAATCGGAGTCGAATTGCTGGAATCAGCCTTTCGTGACATCGGGCTGGGTCAAGACGATGCGTCGGTCCAAATGGTCAAAGACACGATCGCGTTGCTAGCGCCGGATCACCCTGCCCATGGCTACCTCAACATGGCGGAGGATTTGCGCGAGTCCGATGCCGGCGTAGTGGACACGTTTCTGCACGGACGCCAGCGTAGCTACACCGTCGATGAGTGTGTGGATCTTGTCACCTCGGCTGGACTGGTGTTTCAGGGATGGTTTCTCAAGTCCTGGTATTACGCGCACGATTTGTTCGCACCGCCGAACCTGTTGTATCCGGCCGTGAACGCGTTGCCTGAGGCTAAGCAGTGGTCGGTGATGGAACGCGTCCAGACGACAAACGCCTGCCATTTTTTCCTGGCTTGTCGTCCGGAGCGACCGAAAGAGAGCTACACCATTGATTTTTCGGCGGAGGATTCGCTCGATTATGTGCCGATGTTCCGCATGCGTTGCGGTCTGTCCGGCTTTGAGATTTTCGCGTCGGATTGCCGTATCAGTCTCAACGCAGCCCAGTTGCCCTTCCTGCACCACATCGATGGCCGTCGCACGATTCGACAGATTACTGAGCTCGTGGCGCAGGGTGGGTCGCAGCCAATCGATGTGGCCGTCCTGGTGCCATTCGCCCGCAAGCTATTTCAGTCGCTGTGGCGTCTCGATTTCCTTGCGATGGGCCTGAAGTCAGGCTAGTACGCTCGCGCTCGGAAACTCAGCTGAACGCCGTGTCGAGGATCTCCTGCTGCTCGACGGCGTGCACCTTCGACGAACCCGACGACGGGGCCGACATGGCGCGGCGCGAAATGCGCTTGAGCCCGGTCAGCTTGTCCGGCAGCAACTCCGGTAGCTCCAGCCCGAACCGCGGCCATGCGCCCTGGTTGGCCGGCTCCTCCTGGACCCAGAAGAACTGCGTGGCGTTCGGGTAGCGGTCCAGCGTTTCGTCCAGGCGCCGCTTCGGCAGCGGGGCAAGCTGTTCGACGCGCACGATCGCGACATCGTCGCGGTTGTCCTTGACTTTGCGGGCGGCCAGCTCGTAGTAGACCTTGCCGCTGGTCAGCAGGATCCGGGTGACCTTGCCGCGGTCGCCGATGCCGTCCTCGTAGGTGGGTTCCTCCAGCACCGAGCGGAACTTGATCTCGGTGAAGTCCCTGATGTCGCTGACCGCGGCCTTGTTGCGCAACATCGACTTTGGCGTGAACACGATCAGTGGGCGCTGGACCCCGTCCAGGGCGTGCCGGCGCAGCAGATGGAAGTAGTTCGACGGCGTCGACGGCACCGCGATCGTCATCGAACCCTCGGCCCACAGCTGTAGGAAGCGCTCGATCCGGCCCGACGTGTGGTCGGGGCCTTGCCCCTCATGTCCGTGCGGCAGCAACAGCACCACGTTCGACAGCTGACCCCACTTGGCCTCACCGGAGCTGATGAACTCGTCGATGATCGACTGCGCGCCGTTGACGAAGTCGCCGAACTGCCCCTCCCACAACACAAGTGCGTCCGGGTTGCCCACGGTGTAGCCGTACTCGAAGCCGACGGCGGCGTACTCCGACAGCGGCGAGTCGTACACCAGGAACTTACCGCCGGTGGGGGTGCCGTCCTTGTTGGTCGCCAGCAGCTGCAGCGGCGTGAATTCGGCGCCGGTGTTGCGGTCGATGATCACCGAATGCCGCTGGGAGAAGGTGCCGCGGCGGGTGTCTTGCCCGGATAGCCGCACCAGCTTGCCCTCGGCGACCAGTGAGCCCAGGGCCAGCAGCTCGCCGAAGGCCCAGTCGATCTTGCCCTCGTAGGCCATCTCCCGGCGTTTCTCGAGGACCGGGAGCACGCGCGGGTGCGCGGTGAATCCCTGCGGCATGGCCAAGAACGCGTCGCCGATGCGGGCCAGCAGCGCTTTGTCCACCGCGGTGGCCAGCCCGGCGGGGATCATCTGGTCGGCCTCGACGGATTCGCTGGGCTGCACGCCGTGCTTTTCCAGGTCGCGGACCTCGTTGAACACCCGCTCCAGCTGGCCCTGGTAGTCGCGCAGCGCGTCCTCGGCCTCCTTCAGCGAGATGTCGCCGCGGCCGATCAGGGCCTCGGTGTAGGTCTTGCGGGCCCCGCGCTTGGTGTCGACGACGTCGTACATGTACGGGTTGGTCATCGACGGGTCGTCGCCCTCGTTGTGCCCGCGCCGGCGGTAGCACAGCATGTCGATGACGACGTCCTTGTGGAACTTCTGCCGGAAGTCGACGGCCAGCCGCGCCACCCACTCGCAGGCCTCCGGGTCGTCGCCGTTGACGTGGAAGATCGGCGCCCCAATCATTTTCGCGACGTCGGTGCAGTACTCGCTGGACCGGGAGAACTCCGGCGCGGTGGTGAAGCCGATCTGGTTGTTGACGATGACGTGGATGGTGCCGCCGACGCGGTAGCCGGGCAGGTTGGCCAGGTTCAGCGTTTCGGCGACCACTCCCTGGCCGGCGAAGGCGGCGTCGCCGTGCATCATCATCGGCACCACCGAGAAACCGCCCCCAGCATCGGAGCCCTTGTCCAGCAGGTCCTGCTTGGCTCGCACCAGGCCCTCCAGCACTGGGTCGACGGCTTCCAGGTGCGACGGATTGGCGGTGAGCGACACCTGAATGTCGTTGTCGCCGAACATTTGTAGGTATATGCCGGTGGCGCCGAGGTGGTACTTGACATCGCCCGAGCCGTGCGCCTGCGACGGGTTGAGGTTGCCTTCGAACTCGGAGAAGATCTGCGAGTACGGCTTGCCGACGATGTTGGCCAGCACGTTGAGCCGGCCGCGGTGCGGCATCCCGATGACCACCTCGTCGAGGCCGTGCTCGGCGCACTGGTCGATCGCCGCGTCCATCATCGGGATCACGCTCTCGGCGCCCTCCAGCGAGAACCGCTTCTGCCCAACGTATTTGGTTTGCAGGAACGTTTCGAAGGCCTCGGCGGCGTTGAGCTTGCTCAGGACGTATTTCTGTTGGGCCACAGTCGGTTTGACGTGTTTGGTCTCGACGCGTTCTTCCAGCCAGCGCTGTTGTTCGGGTTCGAGGATGTGGGTGTACTCCACGCCGATGTGGCGGCAGTAGGCGTCCCGCAGCAGGCCGAGAACGTCGCGCAGCTTCTTGTACTCGCAACCGGCGAAGCCGTTGACCTTGAACACCCGGTCGAGGTCCCACAGCGTCAGGCCGTGGTTGAGTATTTCGAGGTCGGGGTGGCTGCGGAACCGGGTGGTGTCCAGCCGCAGCGGGTCGATGTCGGCCATCAGGTGACCGCGGTTGCGGTAGGCCGCGATCAACTCCATCACCCGGGCGTTCTTGTCGACGATCGAGTCCGGGTTGTCGGTGCTCCAGCGCACCGGCAGGTACGGGTTGCCCAGCTCGCGGAAGATCTCGTCCCAGAAGACATCCGACAGCAGCATTTGGTGGATGGTGCGCAGGAAATCCCCGGATTCGGCGCCCTGGATGATGCGGTGGTCGTAGGTGGAGGTGAGGGTGATCAGCTTGCCGATACCCAGTTCGGCGATGCGCTCCTCGCTGGCGCCCTGGAACTCCGCCGGGTATTCCATCGCGCCGACGCCGATGATGGCGCCCTGGCCGGCCATCAGCCGCGGCACCGAGTGCACGGTGCCGATGGTTCCGGGGTTGGTCAGCGAAATCGTCACTCCGGCAAAGTCTTCGGCGGTCAGCTTGCCGTCGCGCGCGCGCCGGACGATGTCTTCGTAGGCGGAGACGAACTCGGCGAACCGCAACTCCTCGCAGCGCTTGATGCCGGCCACCACCAGGGAGCGCTTGCCGTCTTTACCCTGCAGGTCGATGGCCAGGCCGAGATTGGTGTGCGCCGGCGTGACCGCGGTGGGCTTGCCGTCGACCTCGGCGTAGTGCCGGTTCATGTTCGGGAACTTCTTGACAGCCTGCACCAGCGCGTAGCCCAGCAGATGGGTGAAGGAGATCTTGCCGCCGCGGGTGCGCTTGAGCTGGTTGTTGATCACGATCCGGTTGTCGATCAGCAGCTTGGCCGGAACGGCGCGCACACTGGTCGCCGTCGGCACGTCCAGCGACGCGGACATGTTCTTGACGACGGCCGCGGCGGCGCCGCGCAGCACCTGCACCTCGTCGCCTTCGGCGGGCGGGGGAGCGGCGGGCTTCGGAGCGGCCGGGGCTGGAGCCGGCGTGCTCGGCGCACCGTTTCCCGCGGGTGCGGCGGGTGCGGCGGGCGCGGCAGGCTGCCCGTCGGCTGGCGTGGGTGCCGAGGCCGGTTCAGAGGCTGCTTCGAGAGTCGATTCGGGGTTGTAGTCGACCAAAAACTCGTGCCAGCTCGGATCGACCGAAGAGGGGTCGTCGCGGAACTTGCGGTACATCTCCTCGACCAGCCACTCGTTTTGCCCGAATGGTGAACTTATATTGCTCACGGCCGCTGTTCGCCTCGATTCTCGTGTCCTGCAAGCGCATTGCGCGACGCCTGCGACTTTCCCGGCCCCGGCCAGCGGAGCACCTCACACCCAGGGCGGTACTTACGTTCCCGCCCTATAAAGGCTAACCTTTCGCCGGCGATTCGCCAGGGAGAGACGGGTGATTGCGACTGACTGCCCGGTCCGGCGGGTTGGTGGAGAGTTGATGGAGAGATCGGTCCGCCGACGGCTGACCCGACTTGGCTCACATTGGTGCGCACTTTTTGCCGAGCCGAGAAGCAAACCGCAGATCAACGATCTGATCCACTGGAGGCGTGGCGCAGCGACTTGAATCACGACGGCCTTGTCGCCGGCTGACAAGCATGGCCTGGACGCTGTCCGTTCTCATCCAAACCGGGGCATGCGGCCGTCGGGTTATTTGATTGATGGCTTCTTGGCGTGCCCATGGCGGTTTAGGAGACGAGCGCTGTGATGATCGCCGCCGTTTCGCGAAGTGCTGCGCCGCCGATGTTCCCGATGGGCTCGGCAAGAGTCGCGATTGGAAGCCACTGAATAAGCTCGGGCAACACTGTTCCTTGCGGCTGCTGCACCGTGACGACCATAGCCATTGTGCCGCTGGGGATTTCACCGGGAACGAAGGGGCAGGTTATCACCCGCCCGGTGTTCGCTGCGAGGTGGATCGTGTTCGAAAGTACGACTACGTATAGTTCCTGGTCGCTATCGCGGCGCGGTGTGATGTCGCCGGGGGCGATCACCGGCCAGCGGCCCGATTCGCCCGATAAATCTTGTCCGCGTAAGCGGTAATACCGAGCGCTGGCACGGTGCGCGCGGTGTAGTTCTCCAGCGAGATCCGCAAATGCTCGTTGCGTAAGGCTCGCTCGATCATCTCGGAACGATTCAACCCGGCCGCGTGGGCGTCAGAATCGGCCGCCGCAAGTACGGCCTGATCTATCGTCACCGAAATCTTATCTTTCGCCATACCATTCATCCTACTGCTAGTGGGACATCAGTCCGCGGCCAATTGGTAGTCCATTCTCAGCCCATGTGACGCCAGTCGGGGCGCGTTGAGCAGCGGTGTGGCAGATGGCGGAGAATCGACAGCCGTGCTTGCCGGCTATCGGCCCGGTGGGCGAGGTGATTGCCTGCAGTTCGAACGAGAATGCTGTCCGTTCTCATCAAATCTGGGGCATTGCCATCGAATCCGAGGCAACGGTTTTAGTACAGTATTGTTGTACAACATTGGTACGGTATCTCTGTACGATGAAGGAAGTCAGCCCCGCTCATGACCATCAGTGCAAGTGAAGCCCGACAGCGCCTCTTCCCGCTCCTCGAACAGGTGAATACCGACCACGAACCCGTGCGCATCACATCCAGAGCCGGAGATGCGGTGCTCATGTCGGCCGCCGACTACGACTCGTGGCAAGAAACGGTCTACCTATTGCGTTCACCCGAGAATGCACGCCGACTCATGGAGGCCGTCGCCCGGGACAAGACCAGCCGCCCCGCCCCAGCCAGCTATACCAAGTCGATCGACGAACTGCAGGAGATGGCCGGCGGCCAGGAGTGAGAAGTATCAACTTCGATCCGGATGCCTGGGAGGACTTCCTGTTTTGGTTAGCCTCCGACCGCAAGATGGCCCGTCGGATCACCCGACTCATTGGAGAAATCCAGCGTGACCCGTTCACGGGGATTGGAAAACCAGAACCGCTCAAGGGCGAACTGTCCGGGTACTGGTCCCGGCGGATCGACGACGAACATCGGCTCGTGTACCGAGCAGACGACAGCGAAGTCAAGATCCTGAAAGCCCGATACCACTACTGATAAGTGCCGCCAGCTCTTCGTCGTTGCCCCAAATTCGACGAGAACGGACATTCGGCAGAACTAACCCGCCGAGCGCATGGTCGGCAGCACATGCAAGGTGACCGGCCAGCGCGCCGGCGCCGGGCCGAATGCCGTCCGCGCATTGCGGACGATCTTCTTGCCCACCAGCCAGTTGCCAATGGCACCGACAATGGCGCCGATGCCGACCGGCAGCAGCTTGCCGAACAGCAGCGCGCCGCGTTTCAGACTGAATCGCCGGACGAAGTATTGCAGCATCCGCGAGTTCAATTTCGACAGCGCGGGCAGCGGTAGCGCGGCGACACTTTCCGACACCCAGGCGCCGCTGGTGCGCCCCGGTCCGATCAGTTCGGCGACGGCAGACTTGCTGTTGTCGCCGACCAGCACCGCCAGCACCAGGGCGCGGCGCCGTTCCCGGTGGTCCAGGGGGATGCCGTAGACCGAGGCCAGTGCCAGCACCAACAGCGCGGTGGCCTCCAGGAACACCGCGGTCTCCCCGGCGGCCGCCGACAACGCGGCCAGCGTGCCGATCCCGGGCAGCGTCGCGGCCACACCGACCGCCGCCCCGCCGGCCGTCACGACGGACAAGAAGCGCCTCTCGAGTTTGGTGACGATCTCGGCCGGCCGGGCGGCCGGGTGGGCGCGGCGCAGGCGGGCGACATACGCGTCGGCGGCCGGACCCTGTATCCGCGAGCTACGCTCGATCACCTGCGCCAACGCCCGCGTGGACGCTTTGGGTCGGCCGCCCGGTGGGGCCGGCATCTCGTCCGGTGCGGAAATCTTTCGTCGAGCGTTCATGCTGCCCCTCCTGCGAATGGCGTTCCTTTCAGGCTAATACGCGTTCGTGCCTAATCGCCCGACCGGGAATAATGGCCTCGTTGGGGGTGGTTTAGCGATGACTTATGCACTGACAGTGCCGGGCTGGAGCCTTAACGGCTTCATCAGGCGATGGAACCGGGAAAGCCCCTGGAACGCGCTGTGGGCGATGATGATCGGCTTCTTCATGATCATGGTCGACGCGACCATCGTCGCCATCGCCAACCCGACCATCATGACCGAGTTGCGGATCGGCTACGACGCGGTCATCTGGGTGACCAGCTCCTACCTGCTGGGATATGCGGTGGTGTTGCTGGTCGCCGGGCGGCTCGGTGACCGGTTCGGCACCAAGAACCTCTACCTGATCGGGCTGGTGACGTTCACCCTGGCGTCGCTGTGGTGCGGGCTGTCGGGCAGCGCCGCCATGCTGATCGCGGCTCGCGTCGTGCAGGGGGTGGGCGCCGGGGTGCTCACCCCGCAGACCTTGTCGACGATCACCCGGATCTTCCCGCCGGAGCGCCGCGGCGCCGCGATGAGCGTATGGGGTGCGACCGCCGGCGTCGCCAGCCTGGTCGGGCCGCTGCTCGGCGGCGTGCTGGTCGACAGCCTGGGGTGGGAGTGGATCTTCTTCGTCAACCTTCCGATCGGCGTCGTCGGCCTGGCGCTGGCGGTGCGGCTGGTCCCGGCGCTGCCCACTCGGGCGCACCGGTTCGACCTGCCCGGCGTGGGGTTGTCCGGGGCGGGCGTGTTCGCCATCGTTTTCGGGCTGCAGCAGGGCCAGTCCGCGGGTTGGGCGCCGTGGATCTGGGCCGTCATCGTCGCCGGCATCGGGCTGCTGGCGACGTTCGTCTACTGGCAGTCGGTCAACCCCCGCGAGCCGCTGATCCCGCTGGACATCTTCGGCGACCGCAACTTCAGCCTGTGCAACGTCGGCGCGGCGATCATCGCGTTCGCCACGACGGCGATGATGCTGCCGATGATGTTCTATGCGCAGGCGGTGTGCGGGCTGTCGCCGACCCGCTCGGCTTTGCTGATCGCCCCGCTGGCGATCGCCAACGGTGTGCTCGCGCCGTTCGTCGGCATGATCATCGACAGGTTCCCGCCGCTGCCCGTGCTCGGTTTCGGCTTTTCGATGCTGGCGATCGGATTGACCTGGCTCTCCTTCGAGATGGTCCCGGGCACGCCGATCTGGCGGCTGGCGCTGGCGTTCGGCGCAATCGGCGTCGGGATGGCGTTCGTGTGGGCGCCGCTGACCGCCACCGCGACCCGCAACCTGCCACCGCGCCTGGCCGGCGCGAGCTCCGGTGTGTACAACACGACGCGGCAGCTCGGGGCGGTGCTCGGCAGTGCAGGCATGGCCGCGTTCATGACGTCGCGGATCAGCGCCGAGATGCCGCTACGGCGGGCACGCGCCCGCCCGCGCCGGCACGCTGCGGATGCCCGTGTTCCTGCGCGAGCCGTTCTCGGCCGCGATGTCGCAGTCGATACTGCTGCCGGCGTTCATCGCCTTGTTCGGCATCATCGCCGCGCTGTTCCTGGTCGGCTTCACCGGTTCGGCGCGGACCCGCGAGGACGGATTACCCGAACCGACGCCCGAAGATGACGGCGACTACGACGATGACGACTACGTCGAGTACATACTTCGTCGCGAACCCGACGTTGGAGAGGCGGAGAGCGATTCCGTTGTTTCGGTGCCCCGAGCTAGCCTTGCGCACGACGGCTTTCATATCGATAACGGGCAGCGTTTCCGTCCGATCGCGCAGTTCTCGCGGCCTGCGTTCGAGGCGCGGCATGGCGACCCGCCCGCTTCGCCGTCCGCAAGGCGCGAGACCGGTTCCGATGGGACGCACGCGCGACCTCCTGGGGGCAGGTCCGCCCCGGTACCGATTCAATGGGGGCGAGTCGCAGGGCAATAAACCGATCTGGAGGACCCCATATCGGGAAGGCATTCCTCTTAGTTCATCTTGGTAATGAATTGGTTAAACCGGCGGTCATCTGCCGTACCTCAGGGTATGGTGCTGTCGAGGTTCGGCTCGCCGACCGACTTAGCGGCGTTTGGTCCCAAAAACTGCCACCCGCCGTTCAGGACTATCGACCCTATCGACCCATGGGGGAGCGGGGAGATGCTCGGCGTTACCCGCGCAGAGATGCGCATCTATGTCAGGAGATCTGCTGCTTCGTGATTTGGTCACTCGTGCATACCAAGGGCGGCGTCGGCAAGACGACGTCGGTGATGTTCTTGGCCGCGGCCGCGGTGCAGCGCGGGGTTCCGGTGCGTGTCGTTGATGCCGATCCGCAGGGGTCGGCGTCGTCGTGGGCCGATCGGGCGGCATACCGCGGTACGCCGTTGCCGTTTGATGTCACCTCCGCGACGGCGGCTGATCTGCGGGCGCTGTCGAGCGAGCCCGGCGAACTCGTCCTGGTCGATACCCCGCCCGGGATGGCAGCGGCGATCGACGCCGCGATTGATGCGGCCGACATTGTGATCATTCCCACGGGGCCTCGCGCCGCGGATATCGACCGGGTTTGGCCGACGCTGGATATCACGCAGCACCGTCCCACGACGATCCTGCTCACGCTGGTTGATAGGCGCAAGGTGGAGGCGGTGGAGATACCGCGCGGGTTGGCCGAGGCGAACGCGCCGATGCTGCGCAGCATCGTGCGAGATCTGACGATAATTGAACGCGCGTTCGGCCGCGGAATCCCGCGTTATCTGGGAGACTACGGAGACGTGTTCGACGAGCTGATCACAGTGGCGGGAACCGAGAGGGAGGCCGCGAAGGTATGACGGAGAAGCTTTCGCCGGCCGACGCGGTGCGGGACGCGGTGATCCGCCGACCTACCGGGGCAGCGGCGACGGCGCGAGCGGCGAGCACCTTTCAAGGCGAGGATGCCGTCCCGACCGCTCCGACCGACCCGTCGCCGTCGGCGGTCGTCTACGAGGCGATGCGCACCACGCTGCATCTGCCGCCGGCGACGCGTACTGGCCTCAAGCGGCGAGCACTGGATCTTGACACCACGATGGGCGACTTGATTCGCGCCGCGATCAGCGCGGCGCTGGAGATGCCCGCGGTGCTCGCTGCAGCGTCGATGGAGCAGCGCGGGGCGAGTGGTGGTGTTCGGACCACGCTCGACCTGCCGCGTCCTGTGCACCGGGCGCTCAAGCGGTTGGCGGCGGATGAGGACACCAGCCTGCAGGCGCTGGTGATGGCGGCGATCCTGCAGACCCATCCTGACCTGGCCTAATGCATTTATGGAGAGACGTGCGCGGATCAAGATGTACGCGCGCATGGCTGGCCAGGTGCACGCGCACGTATAGAGGCATAAGCGCAGGGCTCGGTTGACCGGGTAACGAACCTCCCAAGGCGCGGTGCTGGCTCCGGCGTCGATGGAGCATCTCGGCGCGGGCGGTGGTGTTCGGACCACGCTCGACCCGCCGCGTCCTGTGCACCGGGCGCTCAAGCGGTTGGCGGCGGATGAGGACACCAGCCTGCAGGCGCTGGTGATGGCGGCGATCCTGCAGACCCATCCTGACCTGGCCTAATGCGTTTATGGAACGACGTGTGCGCATCAAGATGTACGCGCACATGGCTAGCCATGTTGATGCCTCTATATATAGAGGTATAGACGCGCACATATATAGAGGTGCACGCGCATGTACACGCGCACATATATAGAGGCATAAGCGTGGCCCTCGGTTGAGCGGGTAACGAACCCTCAACGGCACGCGTGCTAGCTGCCGACGCGTCAGCGGACTTTCCGGTTGGGGCCGCGCACCGGTAGCTTCATCAGGGTGATTACCGGGGCTTTCCTGGCTGAAGCGGCTTCTGTGGTGGATAACAAGCTCAACGTGGCGGGCGGTGTGCTGTCCGGGTTCGTGGTCGGGTCCGACCGTCAGGTCCGGTTTGTGCTGGTGGTGCTGACGCAGTCGGAGACCGATAGCTCGGTCGAGCGGCGGGTTGAGGTCGAGATCAGGCCGCCGACCGATGCCGACCCGCTCGTCATCGAATACGAGCTGCCCGAGGCCGCGGCTGCCGGCGAAATCGGATTCGCGTTCTTCAACGTCGAGGTGAGGCTGCCTGTGGATGGCCGGTGGGTGTTTGTGGTGACCGGCGGCGCTGGAACGTTCTTCTCGCTTCCGCTCGAGGTGCAGGGCTGAGGGAGCTCGCTGAGCCGCATCGCCCCGACTGGCCCAACGCGGCGTCGACGTGTTCGACGTCGAGCGTGGGGCGTGCCCGATCGACATGCGCTGGCTCGTCTACCAGAAGCTGGACGTTCGCCCACAGGCCTAGCCATCACACCGACCGGCGATCGGCGTCCCGGGTCGCAACGTCGCGGTCAAGGTTTTGGGCTGGTCGGCATGCCGCTTGCGCTCAACCACGTACCCCTCGGTTCGCGCCGACACGCCCATCCGCTGTGGCGGGAATCTCAACATCCGGTCCCGACCTGCGGTTTCGGGCGAGTTGGAACTCGATCGAAAAATTTTTTCGAAAATTTGGGTCAAAACCGCGTCGGAGGGCGTACTGTTCCCAAACTGTCTGGAGTTTCCCCCGAGTATTTGTCCACCCGAACGCACTGGGAGCCGCAATGTCATCTTTCGTGAACTTCGTGCCGGAAGCTTTTTCCGCAGCATCTGAGCAGTTGAGCGGGATCGGATCGTCGATCCATTCGGCGACTTCGGCGGCCGCGCCTTCGACGACGTCGGTGATGGCCGCGGCTGAGGATGAGATTTCGGCGGCGATCGCGAAGTTGTTCGGCGGCTATGGTCAGCAGTTTCAGGCGCTGAGTGCGCAGGCCGGGCAGTTCCACAGCTCGTTCACGCAGGCGTTGAGTTCGGGTGGGAACCTGTATGCGGCCGCGGAGTCGCAGGCCGCGGCGTCTGTGGCGGCCATCACGGATGTCGGCGCTGCGCCGTTCTCGCCGTGGTTGTTGTTGACGGGGCGCGCGCTGTTCGGTAACGGTCTCAATGGCGCTAGCGGCGTGGCGGGTACCGGCGCGGCGGGCGGTAACGGCGGCGCCGGCGGAAGGATTTGGGGCAACGGCGGCAGCGGCGGTAACGGCGGGTCCGGCACCAACGGCGCGGCGGGCTCCGGCGCCAACGGCGGTACCGGCGGCATGGGTGGCAATGGTGGCGCTGGCGGAATATTGGGCAGCCACGACGGTAACGGCGGTAACGGCGGCGTCGGCGGCACCGGCGGGTCGGGCGCTCAAGGCACCAGCGGCGCTGCGGGCACCTGGGCCAACGGCGGCACCGGTAATGGCAGCGCCGGCGGGGCCGGCGGGGTCGGCGGCCAGGGCGGCACCGGTGGCGCTGGCGGCGCCGCGGGTGGCACCACTGGCCATAACGGTAATGGCGGCGCCGGTGGCGCCGGTGGCGACGCCGGCAAGGGCGGCACCGGTGGTGCGGGCGCGGCGGGCGACTTCGCCGTCGCCGCCAGCGGCGGTAACGGCGGGGACGGCGGCCAGGGCGGCGTGACCGGCACCGCGGGTGGCGGCGGTGCCGGTGGTGCGGCCGGCACGGGTCCCGGCTCGGCCGGCGTTGCCGGCGCTGACGGTTCCAGCGGACACGCGAATGAGTCCGGTAACGGCGGCAACGGTGGTGCCGGCGCGCAGGGAACCTTCGCCAATGGCGGCTCCGGTAACGGCGGTGACGGCGGTAACGGCGGTACTGCCGGTGGGGCCGGCGGCACCGGCGGCACCGGCGGCGCCGGTGGTGCCGGCGCGGACGGCACCTTTGCCAATGGCGGCACCGGTGACGGTGGTCACGGTGGTTACGGCGGCTACGGTGGCGCCGCCGCGGTGAAGGGCGCATACGGCGGTGTCGGCGGCACCGGTGGTGCCGGCGGTAAGGGCGCCGCCGGCGGCACCGGCTACTTTGCCGGCGACGGTGGGTACGGTGGCCAGGGCGGTACCGGTGGTGCCGGCTTCGGTGGCTTCGAGGGCAGCGCTGGCCAGGGCGGTACTGGTGGTGCCGGCGGCGTCGGCGGCGCCGGCGAGGGCGTGTACACCTTCAAGTCTGCGTACGGGCACACTTACACCTTCGCCCAGGTTGGCGGCTACGGCGGCCACGGCGGTAACGGCGGCTACGGCGGCGGCACCCACTCGACCTACGGCGCCGGCGGCGCCGGTGGCCAGGGTGGGGCCGGCGGGGCCGGCGCGAGTGTCGGTGTCGGTGCGACCGGTGGCGGCGGCGGGGCCGGCGGGGCCGGTTCCAACCCGATTGGTCAGTACGGCCACTACGGCTATGGCGGCGGCGGCGGTGGCGGTGGCGGCGGCGCGCTCGCCATCGGCACCAACGGTGGCTCGGTCACCGGTACCGCGACAGGCGGCGTTGGCGGGGCCGGCGGCAACGGCGGCACCGACACCGGCGGTGGCGGCGGCGGCGGCGGCTTCGGCGGCCACGGCGGCGGCGCGGTTCTCGCCGCCGACGGCACAGCCAGCGTGGGCACCAGCACCGCCACCGGCGGGGCCGGCGGGGCCGGCGGGACCGGCGGCGGATGGTACAGCAGCTCCGGCGGGTCCGGCGGCGCCGGCATCGTCGCCGCGGCGTTCGGCGGCACCGTCACCAACGGCACCGCCACCGGCGGGATCGGCGGGGCCGGCGGGGCCGGCCACGCGGGCTTCTACGGCGGCTACGGCGGCGACGGCGGCGCAGCCGTCGTCTACGGCGGCCTCAGCGGCGGCGCCGTCTCTAGCAGCACCGCCACAGGCGGGGCCGGCGGAGCCGGCGGCGTCGGCAACTCCACCGGCGGCGGCACCGGCGGTGACGGCGGCCTCGGCGGCTACGCTGCCGTCAACGCCTACGCCCCGGGCAGCTCCGTCTCTGGCAGCCACGCCATCGGCGGGGCCGGCGGGGCCGGCGGCCTCGATGGCGGTGACGGCGGCTACGGCGGCACCGCTGACGTCAGGGCCAACTTCGGCGGTGCCGTCACGAACGCCACCGCCACCGGCGGCGCCGGCGGCTTCGCGGATCAGCACAGCGGTGGCTATCTCGGCTCTCTTGGCGGCGACGGCGGCAACGCCGTTGTGGCGGCCTACGGTGACGGTTCGGTCATCCCCGGCACCAACACCGCTACCGGCACGGCCACCGGCGGCGCCGGCGGCAACGGCTTCACTGGCGGCCACGGCCGGTGACGGCGGCGACGCCCACATCTATGGCGGCGCGACGTACATCACGAGGCCTGGGTATACCGGACACGCGGCCGGTGTCACCGGCAGCGCTGCCAGCGGCACCGCTACCGGCGGAGTCGGCGGCAGCGCCAACCACTATGGCACCGGCGGTTACGGCGGCAACGCCAACATCTGGGCCTACGGCGCCAAGAGCACTGCTAGCGGCACCGCCCTGGGTGGCGCCGGCGGCTACGGCAGCCGCTACGGCCTCGGCGGCGACGGCGGCAACGCCCTCCTCAGCGCTGGCGCCAATCTCGGCAGCGTCGTCGGCTTCTCCACCATCGGCAATGTGTCGGGGACGGCGACAGGTGGGGCCGGTGGCGCCGGTAACGGAGATGTCGCAATCGGGGAAGGCTACGGCGGCAACGGCGGCGACGCGACGATCAAGGCGTACAGCAGCGTTGCTCCGCCTTCCGCCCCGAGCGCTGGCGGCGCCGCGATCGGCGGCGCGGGCGGCAGCAGCGGCACCGTCACCACCGCCGCGCCCTACGGCGCCGGCGCCGGCGGCAACGGCGGCAACGCCTCGGTGATTGGCTACTACGCGGCTAAGGTCACTGGCATCGCCACCGGCGGGGTCGGCGGGGCCGGCGGCAATACCGGCACCCACCAGGGCGGCTTCGGCGGAACGACGGCCTTCGGCGGCGCCGGCGGCTACGGCGGCGACGCTATCGTTGGCGAATCGGCGCCAGCGGGACCGGCACTGGCGTACACCGGCACCTACACCGGCATTAAGGCTACCGGCGGCGCGGGCGGCTTCGGCGGCAACGGCGGCAATGCCGCCTTCTTCGGCCCCGGCGCTGCCTACGGCGGCTTCGGCGGCAACGGCGGCAATGCCTTCGGCTACGTCACCAACACCACCGTTGCCGGTGGCGCCGGCGGCCACGGCGGCAACGGCGGCACCTTCCAGCTGTCTGCCCTGCCACAAGTCGCCAGGGGCGGCTTCGGTACGTCCGGCACCTACGGCGGGAGCTTGGTGGGCGACGGCCTCAACGGCGCGGCTGGCAGCGACGGCACTGCGAATGGGTTGAACGGCGCGCCGTAGAGGTAACCGTTCGGTGGATACCGACACCGCGGCCCGGGGAAACCCGGGCCGCGGTCTCGGTTTTGTCGCCACTGGCCGTGGGGCCGCCCGGCACCCCGGGTGCGGCTCTCCCGGCGAGCCAATTCCGTTGGGCAAACTCACGCGCCGCACGTCGCACTCAATTAAAGTTTCGGACAACAATCTGCTCGATTCCGCACCCCACACCGCGGGGCGGGGTTAGGGAAGGGGAGCGTTGATGGAATCCATCCATTTCATCTCGGGTCTGCCGCGTTCGGGTTCGACGTTGCTGTCGGCGTTGCTGCGGCAGAACCCGCGGTTTGAGGCCGGGATGTCGGGTCCGCTGGCCGGGCTGTTCGGTGCCCTGCTGGGCGAAATGAGCGCGCGCAACGAGTTTTCGGTGTTCATTGACGACGCCAAGCGGGAACGCATCCTGCACGGGTTGTTCGACAACTTTTATGCCGAGTGCCCCGCCGAGGTGATCTTTGACACCAGCCGCGCCTGGTGTCAGTGGATGCCGGCGGTTGCGCGGCTGTTTCCCGCTGCGAAAGTGATTGCGTGCGTGCGGGACCTGGCGTGGGTGATCGACAGCATCGAGCGGTTGGTGCAGCGCAACGTCTTTAGCCCGTCGTCGATCTTCAACTACAGCTCCGGGGGCACGGTCTATTCCCGCGCCAGCGCGGTGGCGGGCTCGGGTGGCATGGTCGGGGCTCCCTACGATGCGCTCAAGCAGGCGTGCTATGGCGCGCAACGGGATCGCCTGTTGTTGGTGCAGTACGAAACGTTGACCAGCGACCCGGCCAAGACGATGCACGCGATCTACGAGTTTTTGGGTGAGCCGATGTTCGAGCACGATTTCAACCACACCGATTACGACGTCACCGAGTTCGACGAGCGGGCGGGCACCCCGGGGTTGCACACCGTGCGCGGCACGGTGAAGGCCGAACCGCGCGAGACGTTGCTGCCGCCGGATCTGTTCAACCGCTTCCGCAACGACGCCTTCTGGCACAATCCGCAGAACATTCCCGCCGGGCTGCGGATCGTGTGAGGTCTCCTCGACCGTAAGCGCCAGCAGTGGTGTCTCGCTCGGGGCGACACCAGACCATTGGGACCTCAACCGAGAGCGGCGTACCACCATGGAGACAGGCGGTGCACTTCTTGTCTGCCCAGCACTGGCCCGCGCGACCTGGTGAGCGAGACGCCGCAGGCAGCGTGCTGGACCTCGCGGTTCAGCGATGGCCTGGGGAGTCGCGCTCCAAGCTGCTGACCTGCGAGCCGACTGGCCCATGTGATCGCGCTGGACACTAGCGTCCTGATCGCGCATCTGAATCCCACGGACCTGCACCAGCAGGCCGCGACCGCGATCCCGCTCGCCGGCACACCCGGCCAGATGCTCGTGCACACCGTCACCGTGGCCGCGATCCTCGTCGGAGGCGTCCGCATCGGGCAGGGTGCGGCCATGCTCGACGATCTGCAAGCCGCCGGCATCACCGGCGCCCCGCATGACAGGTTGGAGTCCCCCGACCGTCGGGAGGAAGTCAAGGGCCAACGGGATTCAGCCCTCAATGCCCAGAATCATGGCGAGGGCGCGTTCGACTTGGCGCATCGTGTCGGGCGCCAGCGTTCCCAGTCTTTCCAGCAGGCGGGTGCGGGCGACGGCACGCACGCTGCGGCAGACGGCGACGCTCGGGGTGTCCACACCTTCGTCCGGTGAGACGACCGGCCGCAACGGGGTGGGCGAGCGCGAGCTCGACACCGGTACCACGACAACGAGTTCGTCACCGACGCCGGCGAGTATCTCATCGACGGAAACGATGACAGCGGGGCGATGTTTGCCGGGCTCGTCGCCGCGGGCGGCGCCGAGGGCGACCAGCCACAGGTCGCCTCGGCGCGGTTCAGGCGAGGCCGTCACCGACCGTGTCGTCCCAGTCGCGGTCCTCGTCACGTACGGCGTCGACGGCCGCCTCGGCGCGCGTGGCGTCGCGTTCGGCGCGGAAGATGGTCTCGCGCTCGGCGCGCGAGGCCAGCTCCGTGAGGAAAGCGGCGATGGAGACCCCTCGTTCACGGGCCTGGGCAGCTAGCCGGTCGCGAGTCTGGACCGGAACCCTGATCGTTGTGGTGCTCGTAGACATATATGTAGCCTACACTTGTAGCCGTATATTGGCGCTCAATACATGATCAACGTCGATCCCGCCGGGGCCGATCGGCCCCTCTCCGGTGCGGTGACGGTCGGTCGGCGACGTGGTGACGTCCATGCCGCGAGCAGGGGTGGCTCTCCCGGTGGACTCGATTATCAGCCATGCGGGGTGGAGCGAGGAGTCGGCCTGGGCGTACATGCCGAACAGCGGAGACCACTTTGGCGATGGTAGAGGGGGCGAGACGGCCCTGCCGACGGGATGAACGAGGGTGAACCTGTCCGGGCCTGCGCCCGGTTGCCGTGCTCCCCGAAAAGCGGGTGCAAGCACTGCCCGCAACCGGGTGGTGTATCCCCTCGGAGGCGCAGCTACGCCCACCCGCTAACCGGGTGAGTGCAACTTGATGCCCGCTGCGTGCACGTGGAGGCGACCGGGCTGTGAACGCCCGCGCCGGCCCTGCCGGGACGCCCGCGTGGCTCGCCCAACTGGCGCATCCACAGCAACGCTTGCTATCTGGCAATAGAGACTGCACAGCAATAACCTGGCACGGGTGCCGGTTCGAACTCCGATACCCGGGGCGGGTCTGTCGGAACCCGATGTGGGACTGGACAAATCAAGCAGATCTGCACTTTTTGGGATCCGCAACCCACCATTGGTAGTGACGCGATCATAAAAATTCCCAAAACGCCCGTGAAAACAATCCGACGCGCGTAGAGTCCCTCTCGCAGTCTCGGGGGACTGCTGTGTCGCCGCCGACACCTCATCTTCAGCCGCAGCCCCCTGTATGCGGCGGCGGAGGCGGCCGCCGCGTCTACGCTGAGCTGGACAGATGTCGGCGGCGCGCCGTTCTCGCCCTGGTTGAGGCTGACGGGGCACGCGCTCTTCGGCAACGGCGTGGCCGGCTCGACTGATATCCAAAGCTCCAAGATTACTGCCTTCCAGAACAACTCGACCGCTGGCGGCTCCGGCGGGACGGCCAACGGTACGTCGATCGGCGGTGACGGCGGCAACGCCACCGGTGGCGTGGCGGCCACGGTGGCACTGGAGGAAAGGCTTCTATCGCCGCCGGTGGGAACAACGCTGCAGCCAGCGGCACCTCTGAGGGCGGCACCGGGGGCGACGGCCTCAATGGGGGCACCGGTGGCGCCGCCGGAGCCAGCCGGATTTCCGCACTGGGCGCGAATGCCTCGGCCACCGGCGGTACTGCTACCGGCGGCAACGGCGGCACCGGTACCGGCACCGGCAGCGTCGGCGGCACGGCCGGTGATGGCAACATCATCGCGGGGCTCGACGCCAGTGGGACGGCTGCCGACATGCCGTCTGCGAATAACGCCACCGCCACCGGCGGCAACGGCGGCCTGGGCGGTAACGGCAACACCGGCGGCAACGGTACCGAGGCCGATGTCTTTGCCATCGACGCCCAGAACGTGGACGGGCACACCGCCACCATTACGAACGGCGCGGATCACCCGTAGAAATGGAAATGGAGCCTCGGCCCGGCTGCGTTGGCGGCGTAGGGCCGGGGCTTCGCCAATTCCGGGTCAATTCCGGCACCCTCGACGCTAACGGTTATCGCGGCGACGGCGGGGCCGGCCCGGACGGCGACGACGGCGCGGACTTCCCGTGGCAGGTTGCCGTTTGGCGCCGCTCGCCGCAGGGCAGGAGCCTGTCCGACATTCAGCAGCCGTTGCCGTAACTGGTCGGGCGTCCGCCCGCGCGTTGCACCCGGTGCGGCTCTGCTGGCAGGCCTTCTCCGATCGGAAACGCCTGCGCCGCACGTCGCACTCGGTTAGGGTTTTGCGCAACAATTGGCGCGGTTCCGCACCCGACGTCACGGGGCGGAGTGAGGGAAAGGGGGAGCGCCCCATGGAATCTATTCATTTCATCTCGGGTCTGCCGCGTTCGGGTTCGACGTTGCTGTCGGCGTTGTTGCGGCAAAACCCGCGGTTTGAGGCCGGGATGTCGGGTCCGTTGGCCGGCTTGTTTGGTGCCCTGCTGGGCGAAATGAGCGCGCGCAACGAGTTTTCGGTGTTTATCGATGACGCCAAGCGCGAGCGCATCCTGCACGGGTTGTTCGACCACTTCTATGCCGAGTGTCCCGCCGAGGTGATCTTTGATACCAGCCGCGCCTGGTGTCAGTGGATGCCGGCGATCGCGCGGCTGTTCCCGGAGGCGAAAGTGATTGCCTGCGTGCGGGATCTGGCGTGGGTGGTTGACAGCATCGAGCGGTTGGTGCAGCGCAATGTGTTTAGCCCGTCGTCGATTTTCAACTACAGCGCCGGGGGCACGGTGTATACCCGCGCCAGTGCGGTGGTGGGGTCTGGTGGCATGGTCGGCGGTCCCTACGATGCGCTGAAGCAGGCGTGTTATGGCGCGCAACGGGATCGTCTGTTATTGGTGCAGTACGAAACGTTGGCCAGCGACCCGGCCAAGGTAATGCACGCGATCTACGGGTTTCTGGGCGAGCCGGTGTTCTCGCACGATTTCAACCACACCGATTACGATGTCACCGAGTTCGACGAGCGGGCCGGCACTCCGGGGCTGCATACGGTGCGTGGCACGGTCAAGGCCGAGCCGCGCGAGACGTTGCTGCCGCCGGATCTGTTCAACCGATTCCGCAACGACGCCTTCTGGCGCAATCCGCAGAACATTCCCGCCGGGCTGCAAATCGTGTGAGGCCTCCCGGGCCCTAAGCGCCACCCGTGATGTCGCGCTCGGAGCATCACCCGACCACCAGGACGTCAACCCGGGGCGCGTTGTACCACCATTGGCGAGACAGGCGGTGCACGTCCTTCCTGCCCACTGGCCCGCGCAGTCGCGCTCCAAGCTGCTGCTACGCCTGGTCGACATCCGCGGGCGCCGAACCGTTGAGCACGAGCAACCCGCCAAGGACGACACACCCTGGGGGTGAGAAACCCCCGGGGTGGGACCCAGCAAATCAAGTCGAGATCCCTGGTTTGGGGACCCGCAGCCCACCACCGCGATGACGTGGTGCATGGAAATTCCAAAACGACTGTGGACACAATTCGACGCGCGTACAGTCCTGGTCACGGCCTCGAGAGACTGTTCTGGACGAATCAGACCTGCGGGGGATTGAGGTTCATCATGTCGCACTTCGTCGCAGTCCCCGAGGCGTTGGCGACGGCGTCGGCGGACTTGAGTGCGATTGGGTCGTCGATCAGCGCGGCCACCGCTGAGGCTGCGCGCTCGACGACGTCGGTGGTGGCCGCGGCCGAGGATGAGGTGTCGGCGGCGATCGCGCAGCTGTTCGGCAGCTACGGCCAAGGTTTTCAGGCGCTGAGCTCGCAGGCGGGGCTGTTTCACAGTTCCTTCGTGCAGTCGTTGACCTCGGCTGGGAAAGTGTATGCGGCCGCCGAGGCGGCCAATGCCTCGCCGTTGGCGGCGGCGATGGACGTGGCCCAGAGCCTGGCGGTGTTTTCGCCCGTCGCGGCAGTGACGGGGCGCCCGCTGATCGGCAACGGCGCCAACGGGGCGGCGGGCACCGCCAGCAACCCGAACGGCGGCTCCGGCGGGGCCGGCGGATGGCTTTGGGGCAACGGCGGTAACGGCGGCGCCGGCTACAACTCCACCACCCCCGGCGTGGGCGGCGGTAACGGCGGGGCCGGCGGCGCCGCAGGTCTGTGGGGCGCCGGCGGTAACGGCGGGGCCGGCGGGGCCGGCGGTACCGGCGCGGCGGGCGGTCACGGCGGGGCCGGCGGGGCCGACGGGTTGAACGGTGGCGGTAACGGCGGGGCCGGCGGTACCGGCGGTAACGGCGGTGCCGGCGCGGCCGCCGCGGCCGGCACCGGCGAGGCTGGCGCTAATGGCGCCGACGGCGGATCCGGCGGTACTGGCGGAGCTGGGGGCAACGGCGGGGCCGGGGGCGTCGGTGGCGCCAACAATTCGCTGCACGGCAAGGGCGGGGCAGGCGGGGTCGGTGGGCATGGCGGTAGCGGCGGGATTGGCGCCCCCGGCGCGGCCAGCGGTAACGGTGGGTCCGGCAGTAATGGCGGGGCCGGCGGTGTGGGTGGTAACGGCGGCGGCGGCGGCTCCAACAACTCGCCGATCGGCGGGAGCGCGGGCGCCAATGGCAACGGCGGCGCTGGCGGTGTCGGCGGCACCGCCGGGGCGTCCGGCAATGGCGGCACCGACGGGGCGGGCGGTGCGGCCGGCACCAGCGGTGCGGTCGGCACCGGACACAGCGGCGCGAGCGGCGGCAACGGTTCCCCTGGTACCGGTCCGGCTTGGCGGCAGGCGGCAACGGCGGTAACGGCGGCAACCCCGGCGCCGGTGGCCATCCTCACCCTCGCAGCGGCGGCCGCCACTAGCCCCGACCCCCACCAAGATCACACGGGTGGCACCGGCGCGACCGGCGCGCATAGCGCAGCCGGTTCGGGTGGCAACCCCGGGGCCGGCGGAGACGGCGGGCAGGGTGGTAACGGCGGTAGCGCCGGCGGCGCAGGCACTCCGCCGGCGCAGCTACCAGCGCCCGCGGCACGGTTTCGGCGGTGGCGGTAGGCGCCAGCGGCACCGCCGGCATCGCTGCCGACGGCGCGGCGCTCCGCCACTGGCAGCACCGCCACCGGCGATGTCGTCCGCGGCACGACCACCAACGGCGCGTCGCCGCTGGCATCGGCGCCACCAACGGCGGCGTCGTCCCCGACGGCACTACCACCGGCGGCGCCGCTGACATCGGTGCCACCAATGGCGGCGTCGTCACCGACGGCACTACCACCGGCGGCGCCGCTGACATCGGTCTCACCAATGGCGGCGTCGTCCCCGACAGCATCACCACCGACGGCGCCGATGGTGCCGGCGGCTCGGGCTACATCCTCGTCATTCGCGCAGACAGCGCCGCCAGCGGCACCGCCGACGACCTCGGTTCTCCGACACCGAGACCGGACAGACCCAAGGCACATTCGATGGTGCCGGTCCCGCTGCCGTTTGCAGGGGCGGCGAAGGCGGAGCCGGCAGTGCCGGTGGTCAGGGTGGTCCTGGCGGCTTCGGTGAACTCAAGGCCGGGCAGGGCGGCATCTCTTGGGGTCAGTCCCCCGGTGGTAACGGCAGCACCGGTACCGGCGCTGGCAGCATCGGCGGCACGGTGGAGAGTCTGGTACCCAAAGCGGCAAGGTGACCGCCTTCCGGGACAACTCGAGAGCCGGCGGCCAAAGCGGCGACGCCGGAGCCAGCCGAATCAGCGCACTGGGCGCGAACAGCTCGGCCACCGACGGTACTGCAAACGGTGCGCGGCACCGGTACGGCGCGTCGGCGGCAAGCGGATGACGGCAACATCGTTTCGTGGCTCACCAGGGGACGACTTCCGACCACCCGACTGCGAATAGCGCCACCGCCACCGGCGGCGGCGGCAATGGCAGCGCGGGCCAAATCGGCGGCAACGGGATCCAACGGCGATGTCTTGCCGTCAACAACACGCAGTCGCCGCGCTGCCGGCGGCTGCCAGCCTTTGCTCAGGCGCCGGGGGTGTTACCGATGAGTTCGACGCCGCCGCCGTTCCACCGGAACTTCACCGTGGTGCGTACGCCGACGCCGCTGGGGTACGTCAATGCCACCGTGTCGCCGGTGGTTTGCGCGACGTCAATCCCGTTGAACCCGAACGTATCCGGCACCCCTTGCGGGATGTATTTGCCGAGATGAAACATCACCGCGCGGGTGCTGGCGTTGTCTCCGTTGGTGTTCGCCTTGATGATCACGGCAGACAGTTGGGCGCACTCGTTGTAGTTGCCGGCCAGCGGTTCCGGGTTCCAGGGCTGGGCGCTGCGCGGATCACGCGGCAGCTCGGAGACTACTTTCGCGATGGTCGGCGCCGCGAGATTGACGGCGCACGGATCGGGCGGCGGGGGGCTGCTGGTAGGGACAGCCTCGGGCGCCGGACTGGGTGCCGGGGGAGCGGTGATCGAGGCCGTCGCACTGGTTGTCGTTGCCAGTGGCGTCTTGGCGACCGTGGAGTCTCCGGAACCGCAGGCGGTCAGCGTCGCGGCGACAATTACGACGACGGGCGAGCCGATCAGCGGCCCGGCGCTGCAAGATAGCGACCACACACCGCGAAACCGTACCGTCATCCGGCCCGCAGGGGCGGCAGGCGCGGCCGCGTGCCGCACCCGCCGCGCCCAGCTCCGGCTTCAGCCGACCACTTTGCTCTGGCCGGCTCCAGCGCGATCCGAGAGCACGGCATCACGAGTCGTCCTACGCGCGACGTTGACCTCTTCGCCCTACCGCCCCTGCCACCCGCCCAGTTAGTGCAAGCCGTCACGAAGGCCGAGGCAGCGTTGCAGGCCGCAGGCTGGAAGGTGACCAGGACGCGCGCGGCGCCATTGTTTGCTCGGCTTGAGATCGAGTCGGCGTATCAGGATCACCTCGTCAAGACACTCAACATATGACTAAGTTTTATGCATATAAAGTATAGTAAAAGGCGTCATTGGCACGTGTTACGCGAGAAAGGTTTGGCATGGGCTGGCCTGCGCACCAAACCGAAGAGCGTGAATGGACGTCCCGCGCACGGCAAGGTAACCGTGAAGACCGGACACTCAAGCATATCGACGTGTCACTACCCCCGGTCATCGGCAACCTTTCCTATGACCCTGTCGGCGATGTAGCGCGCACACACGAGGCCGCACTCATCGCTGTCGCGCGCCTGGAAGCCGGATTCGGCCAACACCTTGCACCTTTGGCCGACTTCCTGCTGCGCAGCGAGTCAGTAGCCTCGTCGAAGATTGAGCACATCGACGCCGGCTGGCGAGCATTCGGCAAGGCCTTCGCTGGGGGCAAGGCCAGCGCAGAAGCAGAATCCCAACTGGCGGCGGTCCGTTCACTTATCCAACTCGTCGATGCGGCCACGGCTGGCCCTATTACTCTTCGGGCGATTCTGGATACCCACCGACTGTTGATGGCGCCCGACCCGTATGCCGACAGTCAAGGCGCCCTACGCAGCGTCCAAAACTGGATCGGCGGCAGCGACTACTCACCGGTCGGAGCGCTCTACATCCCGCCCCCACCCGAGTTGGTGCCATCGCTCATGGACGACCTCCTGACCTTTGCCAACCGCACAGACCTGCCCATCGTCGCCCAGGCCGCGATCGCCCACGCTCAGTTCGAATCCATCCACCCCTTCACTGACGGCAACGGCCGCCTAGGCCGTGCACTGATCAGTGCCATTCTGCGCCGACGCGGGCTAACCCAACGAATCACCGTGCCGCTGGCATCGGTCATGCTGGCCGACACCAACGACTACTTCGCACGACTTACTGATTACCGACGTGGCGACGCCGACCAATTCGTCGGCTACCTCGCTGGCGCCGCTGTGCACGCGAGCGATGCAGCAGAAGAGTCAGCAGCGCACCTCGCCCAGCTACCCAGCCAGTGGCGCGCCATCGCACGCCCCCGGTCAGGGTCGGCCGACGAAACTCTGCTTGACAACCTGCTAGATGTCCCGATTTTCAACGCCGATACCGCCCAAAAGATCACCGGCACCACCGACGCCAGCACATACAAGGCCCTCGGACGGCTAACGGACGTCGGGATTCTCGAAATCCTCTCGTCGGGCAACCGCAACCGGGTCTGGGCCGCGGCTGATGTGTTGGCCGAACTCGACGCACTCACTGATGCCATCGGCCGACGGCTTCGTGGCGGGTGAGGCTGTCCGACGCGAGCGTGCGCAAATGTACGCCGCACACGGCGTGCCGCCGTACAGACACGCACCCTCGCGACGAACTGGCGGCTGCGCCGACTGCGCATCTACCGATGCGATACGCGAATATGTGACCGGACGCGCGCTCGGCGCGTCGGGCGGCGGCCAGGCAATCCGGCTTCAGCCGTACGGAGGGTGGCATGGGCCAACGGGATTCAGCCCTCAATGCCCAGAATCATGGCGAGGGCGCGTTCGACTTGACGCATCGTCTCGGGCGCCAGCGCTCCGAGTCTTTCCAGCAGGCGGGTGCGGGCGACGGCACGCACGCTGCGGCAGACGGCGACGCTCGGGGCGTCGACACCTTCGTCCGGTGAGATGCCTGGCCGCAATGGGGTGGACGAGCGCGAGCTCGACACCGGTACGACGACCACGAGTTCCCCACCGACGCCGGCGAGTATCTCATCGACGGAAACGATGACGGCCGGGCGATGTTTGCCGGGCTCGCCGGTGCGGGCGGCGCCCAAGGCGACCAGCCACACGTCGCCCCGTCGCGGTTCAGGCGAGGCCGTCACCGACGGTGTCGTCCCAGTCGCGGTCCTCATCTTGTACGGCGTCGACGGCCGCCTCGGCGCGCGTGGCGTCGCGTTCGGCGCGGAATATGGTCTCGCGCTCGGCGCGCGAGGCCAGCTCGGTCAGAAGGGCGGCGACGGAGACCCCACGTTCACGGGCCTGGGCGGCGAGGCGGTCGCGAGTCTGGACCGGGACCCTGATCGTTGTCGTCTGCATAGACATATCTGTAGCCTACTATTGTCGCCATACGTTGGCGCTGAGCTGCGGGCCGATAGGCGCGGCCGCGCGCCGCGCCCAGGTCCGCGAAGATCGCGAACACCACTAAACTCCACAGACAAATGGACCCCTCCGAAGATTCGGCAAATCCGCCTGTGGCGCCCCCTGCGAACTTCGCCGACCTGCAAATTCATCCGGCGGTTCTGCGGGCGATCGCCGACGTCGGCTACGAGTCACCGACGGCAATCCAGGCGGCAACGATTCCGCCGCTGATGGCGGGTTCCGACGTGGTGGGACTGGCGCAGACCGGCACCGGCAAGACCGCGGCGTTCGCGATCCCGATCCTGTCCAGAATCGACACCACCAGCAAAGCAACCCAAGCCCTGGTGCTGGCGCCCACCCGCGAGCTGGCCCTACAGGTGGCCGAGGCGTTCAGCCGCTACGGCGCTCACCTCAAGCAGCTCAACGTGCTGCCCATCTACGGCGGGTCGTCTTACGGTGTGCAACTGGCCGGGCTGCGGCGCGGTGCGCAGGTGGTGGTCGGCACCCCCGGCCGCATCATCGACCACCTCGAACGCGGCACGCTGGACCTATCGCACATCGACTATCTGGTGCTCGACGAGGCCGACGAGATGCTCACCATGGGCTTCGCCGAAGAGGTCGACCGCATCTTGTCCGAAACCCCGGAATACAAGCAGGTGGCCCTGTTTTCGGCGACCATGCCACCGGCGATCCGCAAGCTCACCACCAAGTACCTACACGATCCGCTCGAAGTCGCGTCTAAAGCGAAAACCGCTACCGCCGAGAACATTTCGCAGCGTTACGTCCAGGTCGCCGGTCCACGCAAGATGGACGCACTGACCCGAGTGCTGGAAGTCGAGCCGTTCGAGGCGATGATCGTCTTCGTGCGCACCAAACAGGCGACCGAAGACGTCGCCGAAAAGCTCAGGGCCCGAGGGTTTTCCGCCGCCGCCATCAACGGCGATATTCCGCAGGCGCAGCGCGAGCGCACCATCACGGCGCTGCGCGAAGGCGGCTCCAAAGGCATCGACATCCTGGTCGCCACCGACGTGGCCGCCCGCGGACTAGACGTGGAGCGGATATCGCATGTGCTCAACTACGACATCCCGCACGATACCGAGTCCTACGTGCACCGGATCGGACGCACCGGCAGGGCCGGCCGTCCGGGAAATGCGCTGCTGTTCGTCTCACCACGGGAGCGCCACCTGCTCAAGGCGATCGAAAAGGCCACCCGCCAGCCGATTTCCGAGATCGAACTACCCACCGTCGAGGACGTCAACGCGCAGCGGGTCGCGAAATTCTCCGATTCCATCACTGACGCGCTCGGTGCCTCGGGGCTCGAGCTGTTCCGCCGGCTGGTCGAGGACTACGAACGCGAGCACGACGTCCCGATGGCCGACATCGCCGCGGCGCTGGCGGTGCAGTCCCGCGACGGCGAGGCGTTTCTGATGGCACCCGAACCGCCGCCCGAGCGGCGAGAGCGGCGCGAACGTCAGGACCGTCCCGAAAAGCCAAGGCAAATAAGAGATTTCGCCACATATCGCATTGCCGTGGGCAAGAGGCACAAGATCGGCCCGGGCGCCATCGTCGGTGCCATTGCCAACGAAGGCGGTCTGCATCGCAGCGATTTCGGCCACATCGCCATCGGACCGGACTTCTCATTGGTGGAGCTGCCGGTCAAGCTGCCCAAAGCGACACTCAAAAAGCTTGAGAACACCCGTATCTCGGGCGTGCTGATCAACCTTCGCCCGGAGCGCTCCCCCAACAAGGCCCGCAACCGCGATAGCGGCAAGCCTCGCAGAAACCGCACCGGATGACGCTCTCCGAGGAACAGGACGCCCAGGGCGGACTCGAACAGACGTCCGGGCCGGACCGGGTCGCGGCGCTGACCGGGATCCGCGCTGTCGCTGCCCTCCTGGTCGTCGGGACCCATGCGGCCTACACCACCGGCAAATACACCCACGGCTATTGGGGCCTGGTCGGCGCGCGGCTGGAGATCGGCGTTCCGATTTTCTTCGTGCTGTCCGGCTTCCTGCTGTTCCGCCCGTGGCTGAAATCGGCTGCCACCGGCAGCCCGCCGCCTTCGCTGAGCCGCTATGCGCGGCACCGGGTTCGGCGCATCATGCCCGCCTACGTCATCACCGTGCTGATCGCCTACATCCTGTATCACTTCCGGCAAGCCGGGCCGAACCCCGGCCACACCTGGTGGGGACTGGTCCGCAACCTTACGTTGACGCAGATCTACACCGACGGCTATCTGGGCAAGTACCTGCATCAGGGCCTGACCCAGATGTGGAGCCTGGCGGTGGAGGCCGCTTTTTATGTGGTCCTGCCACTGCTGGCCTACCTGCTGCTGGTGCTGATCAGCCGACGGCGCTGGCAGCCGAAGCTGGTGCTGACCGCTTTGGCGGGGATGACGTTGATCAGCCCGGCTTGGCTGATTCTGGTGCACACCGTCCACTGGTTTCCCGACGGCGCCCGGCTGTGGCTGCCCACCTATCTGGCCTGGTTCCTCGGCGGCATGATGCTGGCCGTATGGCAGGCGATGGGTGTGCGCTGCTACGCGTTCGCGGCCATACCGCTGGCCATCATCTGTTACTTCATCGTCTCCACCCCGATCGCGGGCGCTCCCACGACGTCGCCGGCGTCGCTCCCGGAGGCCCTGTGGAAGACCGTCTTCTATGCTGTCATCGCCACGCTGGCGGTGGCCCCGCTGGCCCTGGATGGCGGCACAAGCGGCACAGTGATCCAGGGCTGGTATGCCCGGCTGCTGGCCAGCCGGCCGATGGTGTGGCTGGGGGACATCTCCTACGAGATCTTCCTGATCCATCTGGTGACGATGGAATTCGCGATGGTCTACATTGTCCGCGACCACGTCTACACCGGCTCGATGCTGAACCTGTTCGTCGCGACGATGGTGCTGACGATCCCGTTGGCCTGGCTGCTGCACCGCTTCACGCGGGTGCCGGTGGCGGTGCCGCGCGACAGGCAATAGGCGACTCCCGAACTGTGATATCACCGGCGACATCGCTTTTGTCGATTGCCTCATACCCGGCGGATGGTACAGATGTGGCGCACGTGATTGCCAAAGCCGTCGCCCCGAGCTGCCCAGCGTGCCGTCAACTAGATAGGTTACCCTTGCCTAATTAGATGCGGCGCCGACGAAGGGCATCAAGACATATGACCGAACTCAAACCGTTGCGGGGTTGGCAGGGCGCGGTGCTCAAGCTGATGCGGGCGGGGGACTACCGGCTCACCGTGACCGGCCGGCGCGAGATCAGCCCCAGCTACCTGCGGTTGAGCTTCGATGCCGGCGGCATGCTCGACCATCACCCCGTACACCCGACGATGTGGATCCGGATCTGGTTCGCCGACGGGCACCAACGCGGTTACACGCTGGTCGACCCGAACCCCGAGGCCGGCACCTTCGACATCGAATTCGCCCTGCACGAGGGCTGCGCGTCGGACTGGGCACGCGCCGCGCAACCCGGCGACACCGTCGACGCGACGGTGCTGGGCAGCAAGTTCGCTCTCCCCGACCCCCCGCCCAGCGGCTATGTCATCGTCGGCGACACCGCCTCGCTGCCCGCGATCAACTCCCTGCTGGAGTCGATCGGCGACGCCCCGGCTCATGTCTTTCTGCAGGCCTGCTGCGACGACGACAAATGCCTCCCGGTAGCGCGCCCTGACGTCGCCTGGGTGGACCACAAGGACGACTGCGACTCGCTGCTCGAGGCGGTGCGCTCGGCGGCATTCGACGCGAACGATCACTTCGGCTGGGTCGCCTGCAACACGCGGACCACGCGGTCGGTCGCCAAGGTGCTGCGCGAGGACTTCGGTATTCCGAAGAAATCGATTAAGGCGCAAGCCTATTGGATGGCTTGAGGCCCGGGGCTATCGAGCAGGCTTAACCAACGTCTTCGAGGGGCAGTGGTTCCGGGGCAAGCATTCGCTCCCCTTCCATTCGCTCCCCTTCGGCCTCGGCTGCCGCTTTTGGTGCCGGCTTGGGAGCTTGTACCGCTGCCGAGGGAGCGGCAGCAGTCTGGGCTGTCGTGATGGGCTTTGCCGCCGGCGGCTTGACCGGCTCGGCGGGCGGTGCCGCCGCAGCCGCTTCCGCTGCGGTCGCTTCTGCCTCGACCGGCGCGGGCGGTGCAGCCGGTGCGGGCCCGGGCACCGCGCCCGGCATGGCGGATCCGCTGCTCGCTGAGTTCGTGGCCTGCGAGGCCATCATTGCCCCCATCATCACCCCGGGCAGTAGCCCCGTCACGGGTACCCCGGGTGCCCCGGGTGCCGCCATGGCCGGCGTGGGTCCCGCAGCCGCCGGGGAGGCCGCGGCCGGCGCTGCCGCCGCATCGGCGGGTGCTGCCGAGGATGCCGCTGTCGACGCGGGTGCCGCAGCGCCCGCCGCGGCCCCGGGTGCCGCAGCACCTGTCGCTACCGCGCCCGTCGCTGCCCCGCCTGCCAGCGGCGGGGCTCCTCCGGCCGCCCCCGATGACATGGGACCAGCGCCGGCACCCGCCATCGGTGCGCCGCCCCCGGCCAAGCCGCCCAGCCCCCCGAGCATTCCGGGCAGGGTTTGCATCAGCTGCTGCAGCGGCGCCAAGGCCGCCGCGGACGACGAGGCCCCCGCGTGGTAGCCCGCTATCGCCGCCACGTCCTGGGCCCACATCTCCTCGTAGTGGGCCTCGGTGGCCATGATCGCCGGGGTGAGCTGTCCAAAGAGATTCGCCCTGATGAGCTGGACGAAAGCGTTCCGATTGCTCGAGATCGAATGCAGCGGCACCGTCATGGAACGCGCCGCCTCGAACGCGGACGCGACCAGCTGGGATTGCATGGCCGCGGTTTCGGAATGGGTTGCCGCGGCAGTCAGCCACGCGATGTACGGCGCCGCGGCTTGCGCCATCGCCTGCGACGCCGCGCCCTGCCAGGCCCCATTCGTGAGATTAGATGTCACATTCCCGAACGAGCTCGACGCCTGGCGCAACGAACTGCCCAACGACTGCCAGGCTTGCGCGGCCTGAAGCATCGGGCCCGATCCCGCACCGGAAAGGATCCGCAGCGAGTTGAGCTCTGGAGGCAATACGGGATATTGCATTACAACCCTTCCTCGACCGATCGTACCGCCGCAATCGCGTCACCAGCATCTATCCGGGCAATCGCACCGACGGGTGCAAAGCCGAAGCCCCGCGAACCGGCTCCCATGCCGCTTCTCCCCTCCGGCGACACCAAAACCCACCAACCATCAAGCGATAACCGATGGCCTTAACATAGCGAAAATCCACCGCGGATTTCGGCAATTTCGACGGAAAAACACAGCCTTCACATATCGAACATTTTTCGGCGGGCCGGCGACCCGCGCTCTCGGCCGCGGAAGTGGCTCTAGCGCGCTATTGACGGCGACCCGGCTGGGCGGTAGGTGTGCGTCACGATCGGAACGACGAACTCCTCGATCATCGCCCGCTCGTCGGCTTCGTCCTGGCCCGGGAACATCAGCAGCGAAGTGATCACCCGCACCACCCAACGGGCCCGGCGCTCGGTGGTCGCGGGGTCCGCTGCGGCGTCTTCCAAGCCGAGCGAATTGACGAACGCGGCGGCCAGGGCCGTGATCACCTCGGAGTGTCCGGCTATCTCGCCGCCGATCGGTGGGCGAGTGACGGCGAACCACGAGGCCAACGCCGGACTGTCGCGGACCATCCGCAACGTGACCTCGATGCTCGCGATCAGCCGTTCACCGGGGTCGTCAACACCATCGATCCGGCGCTTGATCTCGCGGCTGAGCCGGTAGGCCTCGCGGTGTACGTACGCGGTTCGCAGCGCCTCGCGGTTCTCGAAATACCGGTACAGGGTCGCGCGGGAACAGCCCGCGGCCCTGGCGATCTCGTTCATCCCGATGGAAGCCGGGTCGCGCTGCGTGTAGAGCTGTTCGGCGGCATCGAGTATCCGGTCTGCGGCCACCTCGGTGCGGCGCTCGGCCAGCCAGTCTCCCGGCATCAGGACTTCACTCGCAGTGGCACCGATAGCGGACGCCGGACATAACTGCCGCCGGACCACACGATGCCGGCCTCGTCGACCTCGAAATCGGGGCAGCGGGCCAGCAGCTCGGTCAATGCGACCCGCGACTGCATTCGCGCCGCGGCTGCTCCCAGACAGTGGTGTGCGCCGTGGCTGAACGTCAGGATGTTGCGCGGGCAGCGGGTCACGTCGAGTTCGCCGGCGTCCGGCCCGTATTGCCGTTCGTCGCGGTTGGCCGATCCGTACAGCAGCAACACCCTGCGCCCGGCCGGGATCGTGGTGCCGCGGATCGTCGCGTCGCGGGTGGTGGTGCGCGCCAGTCCCTGCACCGGCGAAGTCAGCCGGAGCAGTTCTTCGATGGCGTCGGGGATCAGTCCGGGGTCGTCCACCAGGAGCCGCCGCTGGTCAGGTCGCTCATGAAGCAACGGCATCGCGCCGCCGAGCATGCCGGTGACGGTGTCATTGCCGCCGGTGACCATCGTGAACGTGAACGCCAGAATCGACAGCGTGCCGGCGATGTCACCAGCCCCGTCCTTGCTGCCGATTCCGGCAGATACCAGATGCGAGATGGTGTCGTCCTCGGGGTCGGTGCGGCGCCGTTCGATCAGCCCGGTGAAGTAGGCCATCATTGACCCGACCGCGTCGCCGACCGTTTCCAGTGCGCCGGCGATACCGCCGTCCGCGGCATTGCCCGCGACGATGGCCTGAGTCCAGCCGTCGAACTGTGCCCGGTCTTCTTCGGGCACACCGAGATAGTGAGCGACGACCATCGACGGCAGCGGTTTGAACAGCTCGGTGACGATATCGCCGCCTCCGTCGGCGCGCAGCTTCTCGATGCGCTCGACGACGAACTCGTGCACTTTCGGCTCCACCGCCTCGACCTGCCGCGGAGTGAAACCGCGCGATACCAGCTTGCGGAACTCGGTGTGCACCGGCGGGTCCTGCATGACAAACGGCGGATTGTCCTGCAGCCCAATTAGTTTCAGATCGTCATAGTTGACCGTCAGGCCCTGCGCGGACGAGTACGTCTCGTGGTCGCGCGCCGCCGCCCAGACGTCGGCGTGCCGGGACAGCACGTAGTAGTCGTGCTCCTGGTGCTTTGGAGGGACGACGTGGTGCACCGGGTCGTGGTCGCGCAACGCGCGATACATCGGCCAGGGATTGGGCCAGGTGTCGGCAGTGGCCAGCTGAAACGTGACCGGCACATCGTGAGACAACGAAGCAGTCATGTCTCATTGGTACGACAATAAAGGCGAGATGTCAATGGGTTCGCCGCCGAGTGTGCATCCTTGGCATCGGCGTGCGCCGAGCGTGTTCTCAGGGCGAGAAATCGGCGGAAATCTCGCCCTGATTTCACGTTCGGCGCAGGGGATCACGCACAACGCCGCCAGCGCACACTCGACGCCAAGCTCCTAGATCGCCGCGCCGGGGTTCAGGATGTCCAGCGGGTCCAACGCGTGCTTGATGCGCTGGTTCAGCTCCATCACGTCGGGGCCCAGATAGCCGGCCAGCCACGGCCGCTTCAGCCGGCCGACGCCATGCTCACCGGTGATCGTGCCGCCGAGGCCGACGGCCAGGTCCATGATCTCGCCGAACGCGACGCGAGCGCGCTCGGCCATCGCGGGATCGGCGGGGTCGTAGACGATCAGCGGGTGCGTGTTGCCGTCGCCGGCATGCGCGATCACCGAGATCATCAGGTCGCGCTCGGCGGCGATGTGCGCGATCCCGGTCACCAGCGCCCCCAGCGCCGGCAGCGGCACCCCGACGTCTTCCAAAAGCAGCGATCCCTTGGCTTCCACCGCTGGAATGCAGAACCGGCGCGCCGCGACAAACGCCTCGCCCTCGTCCGGGTCATCGGTCGAAAACACTTCTAGCGCAGCGTTTTCGGCGAACACCGCGGCGATCAGTTCCGCGTCATCTGCGGCCGCGCGCCCCCGTTCGTCGGAGCCGGCCACCAGCATGGCCGCCGCCGAACGGTCCAGGCCCATCCGCAACGTGTCCTCTACGGCGTTGATCGCCACCGAGTCCATGAACTCCAGCATCGCTGGGCGTAGCCGCGCGGCGACCCCGAGCACCGCGTCAACCGCCGCCTCCACCGACGCGAACGTGGCCACCACGACGCTGGACGTGTTCTGCGCGGGCAACAGCCGCAGCGTCACCTCGGTGACGACGCCCAGCGTCCCCTCGCTGCCGACGAAAAGCTTGGTCAGCGAGAGCCCCGCCACATCCTTCAAACGCGGGCCACCCAGCCGCACCGCGGTGCCGTCGGCCAGCACCACCTGCATGCCGAGCACATAGTCGGTGGTGACGCCGTACTTCACGCAGCACAGCCCGCCGGCGTTGGTGGCGATGTTGCCGCCGATGCTGCAGATCTCGAACGACGACGGATCGGGCGGATACCACAGCCCGTGTTCGGCGGCGGCCTTCTTCACCTCGGCGTTGAACAGGCCGGGCTGGCACACCGCGGTGCGGGTGACGGGGTCGACGGTGATGTCGCGCATCTTCTCCGTGGACAGCACGATCCCGTTGTCCAGCGCGGTGGCCCCGCCCGACAGCCCGCTGCCGGCTCCCCGGGGCACCACCGGCACCCTATTTGCAGAAGCCCAGCGCAGCACGGCCTGCACCTGTTCGGTGCACCGCGGCCGCACCACGGCCAGCGGCTTGCCCGCCGACGGGTCGAAGGCGCGGTCTTGCCGATACCCCTCGGTCACCGCGGGATCGGTGACAACCATCCCGTCGGGCAACTCGGCGATCAGCGCGGCCAACACGTTCACGCCCAGATCCTACGGCCGCCGATCGTCGGCGAACTTCGGCGCGCCCCCGGAAATGTCCACGGCGCCGAGACCCGCCATCCGCGGCTCAGCCGACCGCTGGTCTCTGGCGTCGGGGGGCGAAATATTGCAATTCTCTTGTATTGTAAATATCGGTCGTACGGAATATGGGAGGTCAAGATGGCGACAACGGTCGATATTCCCGAAGAGGTCCTCGCCGAAGCGCAGAGGTTGACGGGCCTGACCACAAAGAAGGCCGTGGTCAATCTGGCGATGTCCGAACTCCTGCAGAGCTACCGCCAACGCGATGCGCTGTCAAAGTTGGCGCGCTTGGACCACAATCCATTCCTGACCGAGGAGGAACTCGCCGCCCGGGCCACTGATCGATGACCGCACCGACCGCGCGGCCGCGATACCTGGTGGACCAGTCCGTGATGTCGCACTACTGGCTCGATCCGGCGGTCAAGGCAAAAATCGACAGACTTGCAACCATCGGCACCCTCTGCTCCTCGATGGTCACAATGGACCAGGCTCGCTTTAGCGCGCGGAGCAAGAAGGACGTCATCTTGCTGACGGATCTCTACAGCAAGGCGTTCTTCTGGCTGCCCTTCGATGAGACGGCCGAGCAGATCGTAGCCGACATCCGTACCGCCCTCTGGAAAATCGGCGCCGGACGAGGCGCTCAAACAACCGACGTCCTCATAGCGGCCAGCGCCCTCCGACATGATGCCGTGGTGGTGCACAACGACACCGATTTCGCCACCCTGCAGCGCGCGGTTCCTAAACTCAACCAGCTACGTATCGTCCCGTCCTCGCAGGACAACCCGAGCGCGTCCACGTAGTTCTTTCCGGATCCCGGGTGCGACAAGGCAATCCCAGATTTTAGGCCCCGGCATCCTCGGCAAACTCCGGCGCGCGGTCCAGTTCCCGCAGCGACGGCAGCCCGCACGCGATCAGCCCGACCACTAGGATCGGCACCGCCAACGCCAGGAAGGTGACCGTCAGCCCCGCGGCGTCGGCCAGGGGACCGGCCACCAGCAGGCCCAGCGGTCCCGCTGCGTACATCAGGCCCGTCATCACCCCGACCACTCGACCACGCAGATGATGCGGAGCCCGGGTCTGCATCACGTAGTTGTAGATCGGCTGGATCGGCCCGTAGACCAGGCCGGTCACCGCACACAGCACCAGGATCACCGGCAACGGCGGCAGGAACGCGATGCCGGTCGCCGCCGCCCCGAAGGTGAGGGTCGCAACCAGCAAGGCCGTCCGTCGCCGCATGCGTTTGGACACCACGGCGTAGCCCAGCGCGCCCGCCACGCCGCCGACCCCGAGCGCCATCAACGCCCAGCCCAACTGCGCCGGTTGGTGATGGTCGCTGAAGTATTTGGGAAACAGCACGCTTTCCATTGGCAGGTAGAGCGCGGTGACGGCCAGGTCGATCAGCCCGAGCGTCCGTAGCACCCGAAGGTTCCAGACAAATCGGAGGCCTTCGGCGATGCCGGACAGGAAGCCGTCGGGCCGGGTCGCGTGGTGGGGCTTGCCGACGCCCTCGAGCCGCAGCGCCCCAATCGCCAGGAAGGACAACCCGAAGCAACCTGCCGTGACCCACATCGTGTTGATCCCGCCGAACGTCGCGATCATCAAACCGCCGATGCCCGGGCCCAAGATGTAGGCCAGGTTGAGGATCGCCTCGTAGCTGCTGTTGGTGCGGTCCAGTGACCAGCCGGCGCGCGCGGCGGCCTCGGGCAGCATCGACTGGCGTGCCGTCGTCCCGGCCGGGTCGAAACCGGCGGCGAGGAAGGCCAGGACGGCCAGCTCCACCAGGTTGATCGCGTCTGCACCCAAAAATACGGCGGTCAGCGGGACGGCGGCCACCGCTGTGCAGGACAGCGAATCGGAGACCAGCGAAACCCGGCGACGCCCAAAAAAGTCGACCGCGGTGCCGGCGACCAGTGTGGAGAACACCAGCGGCAGTGTCATGGCAGCGGCCACAATCGACGCGTCGCGCGCGCTGTCTCGGTGCTGCAACGCGAGCCACGGAAACGCGATTATCGAGATGCCGGTACCCGCCGTCGCCATCAGCGTGGCGAAGAGGATCAAAAACGCTGGGCCGCGGCTATTGCTGGTCATGGATATCGGGGCTGAATTTAACGCCAAAGCGCCAACCACAACCACCGAATTTCGCCACCGACACAATGCGAATGCAGGATGTTCATGTGCTCGTGCACCCGAATACCGGCCAGCCCTACGACTCCCCAGTTCGGCCCGGCACCGGATGGCCGGGCGATCCGGCCACCCCGCAGACCCCGGTGGCCGCCGACGCCGCCCAAGTCGCGACGCTGGCGGCCCAAGCCGGCTCGCTGGCCGAACTCGACGCGCGGAGCAGCGTGTGTCGCGCCTGCCCGCGGTTGGTCACCTGGCGCGAGGAGGTGGCGACGGTCAAACGCCGCGCGTTTGCCGACCAGCCGTACTGGGGACGGCCGGTGCCGGGCTGGGGCTCGGAGCGGCCACGGCTGCTGATCGTCGGGCTGGCCCCGGCCGCGCACGGCGCCAACCGGACCGGACGGATGTTCACCGGCGACCGGTCGGGGGACCAGTTGTACGCGGCGCTGCACCGGGCCGGGCTGGTGAACCAGCCGACCAGCGTCGACGCCGCAGATGGCCTGCGGGCCAACCAGATTCGCATCGTCGCGCCGGTGCGGTGCGCGCCGCCGGGCAACGCCCCGACGCCCGCGGAGCGGACGACGTGCTCGCCGTGGCTGGATGCCGAATGGCGGTTGGTGTCCGAGCATGTCCGTGTCGTCGTCGCCTTGGGCGGCTTCGCCTGGCAGGTCGCGTTGCGGCTGCCCGGGTTAGCCGGCGTCCCCAAGCCGCGGTTCGGCCACGGCGTGGTGGCCGAGCTGGGGTCCGGCGTGCGTTTGCTCGGCTGCTACCACCCGAGCCAGCAGAATATGTTCACCGGTAGGTTGACTCCGACGATGCTGGACGACATTTTCACGGACGCGAGGAAGCAGGCGGGGATTCGGTGACGGCAGTTTTGGTTTCCGGCGCCAGCGTGGCGGGGACGACATTGGCCTATTGGCTTGCGCATCATGGCTTTTCGGTCACTGTGGTGGAGCGCCACCCTGGCCTGCGGCCGGGCGGTCAGGCCATTGACGTGCGCGGTCCCGCGCTCGAGGTGCTGGACCGCATGGGGCTGTTGGCTGCCGCCGCGGAGCGCAAGACGAACATTCGCGGCGCCTCCATGGTCGACGCCGACGGCAACGAGCTGTCGAGCGACACCGAATCGACACCCACCGGCGGTCCCATCGACAACCCCGACATCGAGTTGTTGCGCGACGACTTGGTCGAATTGCTTTACGACGCAACCCAAGACAACACCGAATACCTGTTCGACGACAGCATCGTCGCCCTGGACAACCGCGGCCCCTGCGTTGACGTGACGTTCGAGCGGGCGCCCGCGCGCAGCTTCGACCTGGTCATCGGCGCCGACGGCCTGCACTCCAATGTGCGGGGGCTGATCTTCGGCCCCGAGGAGCGATTCATCAAGAGGCTGGGCACGTTCGCCGCGATCTTCACCGTGCCCAACTTCTTGGACCTCGACCACTGGCAGAAGTGGCACTACGGCGAGACCAGCATGGCCGGGGTGTACAGCGCCCGCAACAACACCGAGGCCCGGGCCATGTTGGGCTTCATGGACCCCGAGCTGCAGGTCGACTACCGCGACACCGAGGCCCAGTTCGCCGAGATGGAACGGCGGATGGCCGAAGACGGCTGGGTGCGCCCGCAACTGCTGAAGTTGATGCGCAACGCACCCGACTTCTACTTCGACGAAATGTCGCAGATCGTGATGGACCACTGGTCGATCGGCCGGGTGGCGCTGGTGGGCGACGCCGCGTACTGCTGCTCGCCGTTGTCGGGGCAGGGGACCAGCGTCGCCCTGCTGGGCGCCTACATCCTGGGCGGCGAGCTCAAATCCGCCAGCCATGACGGCTGGGTCGACCACGGTGTCGCCTTCTCGAACTACTTCCGCACATTTCACGGCTACACCGTGCGCACCCAATTCCTGGCCAGCGACAACATTCCGGGCGGTGCACCCATCTCGCAGGAGCAGTTCGAGGCCATCGTCAACTCGATCACGCTGCGCCAGTACTGACTGCTCGGCGGGGCACACGGCCCCAAAAAGCTAAGAGGAGTCCAGAAATTGGTTCACCGCGCAGACGAACTCGGCTGGGCACTCACGCACCAGCCAGTGTCCACAGGATTCGAAGATCTGCACCTGTCCATCCGGCACCAGTTGCGACGCCCGAATCGAATCAGCCACCGGCACGAGGTTGTCATCGCGCCCGGCGATTATCAGCGTCCGGGCTTGGATTCGCGGCAGCCTGGGCACGAGCGACAAGCCGTCGGGTCCGGCGTCGAGCGCCCATCGTTGCGTGGCCGCGAACGCTTCGCCCGCACGCGGGCGCTTGCCGCTGACGATAACCGCGTCGATCAGGTCGTCGGTCAGCGCTGACATGTTCTTCATCCCGACGGCGGCGCGCAGCTGCATGCGAGTGAGTCCACGGCCCAGGCTCACCGACAATCTGCTGATTCGGTTCTCCAACCGGGGGTGGTGGGCTATCCAGTTGGCGGTGCGCATGAATCTGAACTTCTCGGTGATGCCGCCGGGATTGATCGGGATGATGCGGCGCACCACGTCGGGATGGCTGATGGCGACCTCGAGCGTGATCCATCCCCCGAGCGACAACCCACCGAGATCGACCCGATCGAAGCCGTAGCCGCGGATTAAATCGGCCACCCAGTCGCCGTACCACGGGATGGAAAACGATGACTCCGGGTAATCGGTTTCGCCGTAACCGGGAAGGTCCGGGGCGATGACGCGACGGCGCCGTCCGAGCGCAGGCAGCGCTGAACCAAATGACACCAGCGCCGAGTCAACCCCGCCGCCGTGCAGCAGTATCAGCGGGATGGGGTTGTCGCCGGGGGCTGCGTCGAGCACCGGGTCGAACACCCGCGTGCGGATCCCTTGCACGACGATGTCATGGGCCTGGACCCCGGCGGGGACCCGCAAGGTTGTCGCGTTCACGTCATAACCACCTCCGCCGGTGCCAAGCTAACCCAACGCAACGGCGAGCCGTAACGCCTCGGGAACGTTAGCGCGGCCCGCGGCGTTGAGGCGATCGTGCGTCTTTCCGTTCTCGATCTCGTCCCGGTACGCACAGACCAGTCGACCGCGGATGCGTTGGCTGCCACCGTCAAGCTGGCGCAGACGGCCGACCGGCTGGGGTTCACTCGCTACTGGGTCGCCGAACACCACAACATGCCGTCCGTGGGCGCCACCAGCCCGCCGGTGTTGATCGCCTACCTGGCCGCGCAGACCTCCCAGCTGCGCCTCGGATCGGGCGGCGTAATGCTGCCCAACCACGCGCCGCTGGCGGTGGCCGAGCAGTTCGCGCTGCTGGAAGCGGCCGCCCCGGGCCGCATCGACCTCGGCATCGGCCGGGCGCCCGGCTCCGACCCGGTGACGTCGTACGCGCTGCGCGGCACCGACGACCAACGCGACATCGAGAACTTCCCCGACTATCTCGACGACGTGGCCGCGCTGATGAGTGCCCGCGGCGTCGTGGTTCCGTTGCGCTCCGGGGACTACCGCCTCAAGGCCACCCCGGCCGCGGCGAGTGAGCCGCGGCTGTGGCTGCTCGGCTCGTCGATGTACTCGGCGCAGCTGGCCGCCGCCAAGGGTCTGCCGTACGTGTTCGCCCACCACTTCTCCGGTAAGGGCACCGAAGAAGCGCTCGAGCTCTACCGCTCCCGGTTCAAGCCGAGTCGCCCTGACCGCAGAGCCGCTCACGTTCTTGACGGTCAACGCCGCGGTGGCCGAAACACGCGACGAGGCGACGGCTTTGATGCTGCCCAACCTGCAGACGATGGCGCGGCTGCGCACCGGGCAGCCGCTCACCCCGGTGCCGCTCGTCGAGGAGGCTGCGCAAGCAGAGCTCACCGAAGCCCAGCAGCGCATCGTGGACAGCGGGCTGCAGCGCGCGGTCGTCGGCTCACCCGCCGAGGCCGCCGAACAGCTGCGCGCACTTGCCCGGCGCTTCGATGTGGATGAGGTGATGGTGCACCCGGTGGCGTCGGCCTACCGCGGCACCGATCCCACCGCCGCGCCGGCGCGGGTGGCGACGCTGGAGCTGCTGGCCAAGGAGCTGTTTTAGCCGAGCTCGCTATCGAGTCTGCGCGTAGCGCGAAATCCTGGCGAAAATCGCGCACTCACCGCAGACTCAACGTCGTCAGAAACAGCTAGCCCCCCTTGACGGTCGCCCGCTGGCGGGTGATCCAGTGCTCCAAATCTTTCGCCGGCAGCGGCGGGGTGTGCACGAAGCCTTGTGTGATGGCGCAGCCATACCGCCGTAGGGCGCTCAACGTGACCTCGTCTTCGACTCCCTCGGCGACCAGCTCGGCCCCCAGGCTTTGCGCCAACGCCACCGTGGAGCGCACGATGGCGACCGACCGCGGTTCTTGGGCCAGTCGTGCCACAAATATCTTGTCGAGTTTGAGCTCATCGACCGAGACGTCCTGCAAGCGTGCCAGCGACGACCATCCGGTGCCGTAGTCGTCAAGGGAGATGCGGACGCCGAGGCGCTGCAGCGCGGCGACGGTATTACGCGAGCGCACGGAGTCGACCAGCGCGCTTTCGGTGATCTCGGCGATCAGGGCGTCGCCGGGCAAATCGTGGGTTCGCAGCAGCCGCTCGACCGTGCCCACCAGGTCGAGGTCGAGCAGATTCGTCGTCGAGAGGTTCACCGCGACGGCCGCGGCGATGCCTTGCTCGCGCCAGGACCGGATCTGTTCGAGGGCGACGCCGAGCGTGTGGTTGGTTATCTTGCGCATCAACCCGGCGCGTTCGGCGGCGGGCAGGAATTCCTCCGGTAGCAGCAACCCACGGCTGGGATGGCGCCAGCGCAGCAGCGCCTCGACGCTGTGCACGCTTTCGTCGCTCGCATTGATCTTGGGCTGGTAATGCACCGTCAGCTGGTCACCGTCGAACAGCGTGGCGCGCAGTTCCTCGACGAGCATGGGGTCGTTTTCGCGGTACAGCTCGAACGCCGGGTCGTAGACCGCGATCTTGCTCGCGGCCGATTTGGCGTGCGGCAGCGCCGTCTCGGCGCGATTGAGCAGCTCATGCGGATGCTCGCAGTGATCGGGACAAAGTGCGATGGCGATGCGGGCATCGACCTGAATGGTGATCGGGTCCAGCGCGAACGGTTCGCTCAGCGCCTCGAGCAAATGGCCCGCCTGCGCGCGTGCGGAGATCAGATCGGTCCCCTCGGCCATCAGGATCGCGAAACGGTCACCCCCGACGCGCGCAAGCAGATCCTCATCACCCAGGCTGCTCGACAGCCGATTGGCGATGTGGCGCAACAGTTCATCGCCGAAGCGCCGACCAACTGAGTCGTTGATCTCTTGAAACTCATAGAGTTCCAGCAACAGCAGCGCCCGACGGGGTGGCGCCCTGGTCACCAGCGAGGGCCCCGCCAGCGCAGGGGCGGGCGCCCCCGACGCCCCCGACGCGGCGGTCAGCGCCGTCGCCAATGAGCGTCGATTGGGCAGCGCGGTCAACTCATCGGTCATGGCCTGCTTGTAGTTCTCGGCCAACAAGCTGACGTCGCGGAAGGTCACGGAGAATCGCGCGGCTACCGCGACCAGGCTCAACGCGGCCAGGGTCGACGCGAGTCGCGAATCGTGACCCAGGATGACGACCACAAGCGCCACCATGGTGCACGCCACAGAATTGACGTAGGGGCCGAGTCCGCGACGCGGGGCAGGGGCCTCCGACGACGACGGCGTCCAGCTGGCCATCGCCAGCAACAAAGACGACGCGGGCCAGCAGGCGTCGAGCAAGGTCCCTACCCGGTAGGAGTCGGCGGAGGTCTCGAACAGATACGCCGTGTCCGCGAGGGCGAACAGAACAAATCCGGCAAGCAGAAGGATCCAGCGAAACTCGTTGCGCCAATCGCGGATTGGCAGCATGCCTGCGGCCAGCGCCAGCAGGATCAGATCGCCCCACGGATAGATCAGGCCCACGAGCACGGTTTCCGGTGTGCGCATGGCCGCCGTGTGGATGGGGCCCGCTGTCAGCGCCGCGGCCACCGCGGCCATGGTCAGCGCGCAGACCACGGAATCGAGCTGAATCGGAATCGACGCCCGCTTCAGGCGTGCCCGCAGGAGCAGCAGCAGCCCGGCATAGACCAGCGGGTAGTACGCCAGGTAGACCGGATCGGCCACCGACGGCGACTGGCCGTCCGGCACCCACAGGGCGTAGATGACGTCGCCCAACGCCGAAAACCCCATGCCGGCGGCGATCAGCGCCCACACCAAACGCTCGGCCGCCACCCGGTAGGCACGGACGGCGATCACCCCCGCCGCCAACACGTTCAGCGCCGTGTACAACACGATGCCGAAAGACGTCTTGTTAGTGGAAGTCCTGTCGAAAACGCTCAACGCGGTGTACGCGATCACGCCGAGCGCCAACACCGCCATGGTAATCCGGATTGCCAACGGGGGCCAGTGAATCGCGTGCGCATCGTGCGATCCGTCGCGCGTCGCCGCCGCGACGTCAGAACTGGGCGCCGGCGTGTTGCCACCAGAAGCATTGGTGGGCAATGACTTAACGGCTGCCGCCACCGAATCGCTGAACGGCGGAAAGGTATACGGGAACGGCAGATCGGGAATGAAGCTGCGGATGCATTGGCCGCCTTCCCGTTTGGCGGCGTACATCGCCAGGTCGGCGTGCCGCAGCAGTTGGTCGACGGTCCAACTGGACGCCGCGGCGGCCACGGTGAACCCGATGCTCGGGCGCACCGTGATCGGAACGCCGTCGATCACGATGGCTGCGCCGAACGAATCGAGGACTCGCCGGGCTGTCACTTGTGATTCTTCGACGGAGCCCTCGATCAGGATCGCGAATTCGTCGCCACCCAGCCGTGCGACGGTGCCCTTGTCGCCTTGGGCTGCACTGAGCCGCCCGGCCACCCGGATGAGCAGCTCGTCACCGGCCGGATGACCCAGGGCGTCGTTGACCGACTTGAAGTTGTCCAGGTCGAGACACAACACCGCGATCGGTTCCGCGTCGCCATTGCGGCGCGTCACGGCCTGGTCCATCCGCTGCAGGAAGTGAGCCCGATTGGCCAAGCCGGTCAGGCTGTCACGAAAGGCCTCCTGTGCCACCTCGGACAACAAGCGCTGGTTTTCGACGAGTGCAACGAACTGTCGGACGAGCACCGCGCCTACCAGGATGCCCAGCGCGACTACTAGCGGTCCGTTCCTCATCTGGCCTACCGCGTGGCCCAAACCCACCCCGGCGGCCAGTAACAGCGGCAGATACGGCAGCCACAGCCGGGCCCGGGACGTGATCTCCATCCGTTCGGCCGCGGTGAAAGGCTCGTTAACGCTGCTCAGGCCGGCCAGCGCTGAGATTCCCAGTCCGATCACCCGGGCCAGGTCGACAAGACCGCCGGTGTGGAAGCTGCCGATACCGGCGGTCAAGAACAGCTGCACGACGTCGGCGACACAGATGACCGCAATTCCGCCGGCCAGCAGGCCCCGGCTTGGCGGGTCTCCGGCGCGAGCACGCGACAACATCACGATGGCCGTGGTGATGAGGAGGACATCGGCGAAAATGTGCGTCAGCATCGACGGCCGCGGACCAGTGTCCTCGCGTAGCTGTTTGTCGAGCACGAATACCCACGCGACCACAAACAGCGAAGTCCACACGACGACCCCGTCGAGCACCAGTTTCCCCCGAGGGCTATGGCGCGACAGCTTGGACAACAGTGCCAAGGACGCCATGGCGCCGATCGGATACACCAACAGCACGGCATCGGCTGCCGCCGGATGGACGGCGTGATCGAGTTCTGGGCGCACGTCAAAAACCGCCCAGATAAACTCACCGACCGCCCAGCCCACCAGGGCCGCCAGCTGCGCCAGCCATCCGTATCTGCTGCGCCCGACCGCGAAGCGAGCCGCCCTACCGGCACATGCCGCCGCGAACGCGACACACGCCACCACGACGAGTTGGTCGGCCCGCAGCGCCGCGTTGCCGCCCTGCCTTTCCCACACCGACGACGCTGTGACCAGCACCGCCGCGACCCCGTATACCGCCACCACGAGCCAGCCGACGCGCGCGGGCATGCCGAGGCGCCGCCACGGATTGCCCGTCCCCCGTTTCATAGCCGCTCCAGACCTGACTCGCGGGTGAACCAGTGAACAGCGTCACCGCGCTAGAGCAGAATAAACTGCTGACTGGTGCTTTGAAAGTTTGCTCAGCTCCCAGCGTCGATGCCGGCCAGCGCCTCGCGCAGGATCCGGCCGGTGGCTTCCCGGTCGGGGTCGCGGCGCAGCACCAGCCCCTTGGCGACCGCCAGCTTGTCGCCGTTGCGGCGCGGCAGCACGTGCAGGTGAATGTGGTACACCGTCTGGAAAGCGGCGCGGCCGTCGTTGATGCCGATGTTGGTCGCGTCCGCCAATTCCGTGGCCCGGGCCGCTCGCGCGATCCGCTGACCAATGATGAGCATCTCGGCCAGCGTCTCCGGCGGGGTGTCCATCAGATCTACGGTGTGTCGTTTGGGCAGCACCAGGGTGTGGCCGCGGGTGAACGGGCGGATGTCGAGGATCGCCAGGTAGTCCTCGTCTTCGTAGATCCGGATGGCCGGACCCTCCCCGGCGACGATCGCACAGAACACGCAAGACATGTCGCTAGGTTACTGGGGTACTGGGTTCGTGCACGGCGATACGCTTCGGCGGTGGACGCTCGTGATCTCGCCTTTGCCGGGGCGGCCGAACAAGCCCGGATGCTGGCCGCCGGTGAAGTCAGCGCGCCGGAACTGCTCGAGATCTATCTGGAACGCATCGCGCGCCTGGACAGCCAGCTGCGCAGCTACCGCGTGGTGCTGACCGACAAAGCGCGCGACGAGGCCTACGGGGCGCAGGATCGCCTGGACGCCGGTGAGCGGCTGCCGCTGCTTGGCGTGCCGATCGCGATCAAAGACGATGTCGACGTCGCCGGCGAGGTGACGACATATGGCAGCGCGGGCCACCGGCCCGCGGTGACCGCCGACGCGGCGGTGGTGCGCCGCCTGCGTGCCGCCGGCGCGGTCATCATCGGCAAAACCGCGGTGCCCGAGCTGATGATTTTTCCCTTCACCGAATCGCTGACGTTCGGCGCCACCCGAAACCCGTGGAACCTCAAGCGCACTCCGGGCGGCAGCAGCGGGGGCAGTGCCGCCGCGGTGGCCGCCGGGCTGGCGCCGCTGGCACTGGGATCCGACGGCGGCGGCTCGATCCGCATCCCGTCGAGCTGGTGCGGCCTGTTCGGTGTGAAACCGCAACGCGATCGAGTCTCGCTCGCGCCGCACGACGACGCGTGGTACGGACTGAGCGTCAACGGCCCGATAGCGCGCTCAGTGCTGGACGCGGCGTTGTTCCTCGACGCGACGAATACGGTATCCGGTCCCGAAGGCGAATTCGTGGCGGCCGCGACACGCGAGCCCGGCAAGTTGCGAATTGCGTTGAGTACCAAGGTCCCAACGACGCCCGTCAAGGTTGGCCGGGAGGAGCTGGCGGCCGTCGAGGCGGCGGGTGCGCTGCTTCGTGAGCTGGGCCACGACGTCGTCGTTCGTGACCCCGCGTATCCGCTAACCTCGGTCTACGCGAGCTTTTTGCCCCGCTATCTGCGCGGCACCAGCGACGAGGCCGATGCGCTGGACCATCCCGAACGCCTGGAAAGACGCACCCGCACCATGGCCCGCATGGGTTCGTTCTTCTCCGATCGACGGATGGAAGCCGTGCGTGCCGCCGAGGCGCGGGTGAGCAGCAGGATTCAGTCGATCTTCGACGACGTCGACGTCGTCGTCACACCGGGCGCCGCCAACGGCCCGTCGCGCATCGGTGCCTACCAGCACCGGGGCTTTATATCCACGCTGCTGCTGGTGGGACAGCGGGTTCCGTATTTCCCGGTCTGGAACGTGACCGGCCAGCCCGCCGCGGTGGTGCCGTGGGGCTTCGATGGCGACGGGCTGCCGATCTCCGTGCAGCTCGTCGGCCGGCCGTTCGACGAAGCGACACTGTTGTCGCTGTCCGCTCAGATCGAGGCCGCGCGGCCGTGGGCGCACCAACGACCGCCGGTGTCATAGAGTCGAAATACCCTGCCACGCAGTTAACTTCGCGCCCGGCGGCATGACATGTGCCGGGCTGGTGGACGGCAGCCGCTGGTAATGCACCAGGTCGGACTGGGCCGCCAGCCTGCGATACAGCTCAGCCGCCTTGGCCCCGTTGAAGTACACCCGGGTAATCGACGGGTAGCGGATGAACAGCGCGGCAAAGTCGTTGACCACCAGGCTCTTTGGATCGATCGCGGAGTCCGCGCTGCCGATTCGGCGGCACGCGCGCAGCACGTCCCAGAGCGCGACCCGGTGGGAGCGCAGTGCCGCCAGCCGTGCCTCATATGCCGCGTGCGGATCGAAGCCGAAAAGCTCACCGGTGATCGGCCAGAACGCATTTCGCGGATTGCCGTAGTACTGACGCGCGCTCAATGATTGCGCGCTGGGAAACGAACCCAAGATCAGCACCTCGGCGCACTGGTCGACGACCGGCGGAAATCCCTGCAGCATGCCCTACATAATGGCCCGTCGTCGTTATACGTTATACGTTGACCAGGTGGACGATCTGCTCGGCGGACTCGAGGGCGACGCCCGTGCGGAGCGCGCCGAGCTCATCGAGTGGCTGCTTGAGCAAGGCATCAGCGCCGACGAGATCCGGGCGACCAACCCGCCGCTGCTGCTGGCCACCAGGCACATCGTCGGCGACGACGGCACCTACGTTTCGACGCGCGAGATGAGCGAGCACCGTCCTCAAGCTCGTCGAGGTCGTCGACAGCGACAACGACTTTCCCCGGCTGCGGGGCGGCGTCGCCTGCGGGATGGCGGTCAGCCGGGCCGGTGATTGGTTCGGCAGCCCGGTCAACGTGGCAAGCCGGGTCACCGGGGTGGCCCGGCCCGGCACCGTGCTGGTCGCGGATTCGGTGCGCGATGCCCTCGGCGACGACGCCGGGTACCAGTGGGCGTTCGCCGGCCCGCGCCGCCTCAAGGGCATCAAGGGCATCATCAAGCTGTTTCGGGTCCGACGCGGCTACGGCGACGAAGCCTGAGCCTGCGCATGCGCAGGCCCGGAGCGATTTCTGGGGGCGTCGACTGCGTCCTGCGCAAGTCGTACGCGGCCGGGTCCACCCCTTCTTCCGGCGCTTGGAGAATGATCGCTTCCGGGCCTGCTTCGCTCTCAAAAGTACGCCTCCGAACGCCACTGAACAACGGTTACGTTCGCCCGCGGCGAAACATGATTCCATTACGGCTGTAACGGTGTAATCATGTAATCATGAAGCAACACCACACACACGGGCGCTACGGGCGCCCCGGCGGCTGGCAGCAAGCGCACCAGCCCGATGCCACCGGCGCGGCGGAATGGTTCGCCGGGCGCCTCCCCGAGGGCTGGTTCGACGGCGACCCCACCGTCATCGTCGACCGCGAGGAGATCACCGTCGTCGGCAAGCTGGCGGACCCGGAAAGCCGTGGGAATGACGCCGGCTACGAAGAAAGCCAAGCCCGCACCGAGGGCCGCGTCTCGCGATTCCGCGAAGAAACCCGGTCAGAGCGGATGCGCATCGCCGACGAAGCGCAGGACCGCTACGGGCGCAAGGTTTCCTGGGGCGTCGAGGTCGGCTCCCAAACAGGCACCGAGCGAATCCTGTTCACGCACATCGCAGTACCCGTGATGACCCGGCTGAAGCAGCCGGAACGCCAAGTGCTCGACACGCTGGTCGACGCGGGCGTCGCCCGCTCGCGCGCCGACGCGCTCGCCTGGTCGGTCAAGCTGGTCGGCGAGCACACCGAGGAATGGCTGGCCAAGCTGCGTGACGCCATGTCGGCCGTCGACGATCTGCGTACGGAGGGCCCGGGCTAGTCGCTGTTGATGCGTTCGACGATCTTGTCGACGATCTGGCCGGCTTGATCCTTGTCGACGTGGTAGGCGCACGCATTGACGTCGGCGATCACGTTGTTGGCCACGCCCAGCGCGCGTTGGCATCCCCAGCCGTCGGCGGCTTCCTGCATTTCCACCACGCTGACCTTCGGGGGTTCGCCGGTGATTTCCGCGAACGACCACCGATAGGTCTTGCCTTTGTTGTTGTTCGTGACGGTCACCATCTTGTTCGCGCAGCTTTTCCACTTGTCGGCCGACGTCTGCAGGAACGCCTTGGCTTTGTCGGCGGACGGGAACAGCACCACGGCCTGGTTGACCCAGTGGTCGTAGTTGTCCCCGGCTTCGGAGGCGACCATGCCGTTCATCCCGGTGTAGCCGGTGCCGGCATAGACCGAATCTTGGGTGGTGTAAAGCGCTCCCAGGCACGCCGACGGTGACACCGTCACCGCCGAGCTGTCCATCTGCGTAATGGGCTTTCCGGGCTGCATGCCCGACGCGCCCATGATCCCGTTGATTTCGGGCGGGCTGATCAGCAGCGCGCCGAGGCGCTCGGACTGTATCGGGTCGGGAGTCTTCACGGGCTTGGGTTTGACCAAGAGCCAGATGCCGACGCCGCCCACGACGACAACGAGCACCACCGCGACGGCGGCGATGACGGGCCAGGGGTTGCGTTTCTTCGGTGCCGGGGGCTGGGTCCAGGACGTGGGTCCGGCGGGCGGTAGCGGCGGCGGTCCGCCCGGTGGCGTGCCGCCCCAGTTGCCGCCGCCCTGGAAGTACTGCGGCGTGGGTGGACTCGCGGCCGGCATGGGGCCGCTATCCGGGGCCCAGGGCGTCACGGGCGTCGGCGGCTGCTGCTGAGGCGCGGGGGCCGGGGGTGCCGCCCCCGTGGCTTGACGAGTGCGTTCCAAAGCGCCCGTTTCGGGGCCGAGCATGGTGGCTTCTTGGCTGCGTCGCAGGATGTCGGCGGCGTGGTCCTGATCGGGGTCGCTGAGCGCGTCGTGGGCGGCCATGGCCAGGTCACCGGCGCTGGCGTAGCGGTCCTCGGGCTTTTTGGCCATGCCGCGCGCGATCACCGCGTCAAAGGCCCTCGGAACGCCCGGCCGTGCGGTGCTGGGTTGCGGGATCGGCTCCATCAGGTGGGAGGTGACCAGCGTGGCGGCGCTGTCGGACTTGTACGGTGGGGCACCGGTCAGGCACTCGTGCAGCACACACGCCAGGGCGTAGATGTCGGCGCGGTAGGTGACCTCGTCGTTGGAGAAGCGTTCGGGGGCCATGTATTTCCAGGTGCCCACCGCGGTGCCCAACTGGGTGAGTTTTTCGTCGGTGGTGGCGCTGGCGATGCCGAAGTCGACCAGGTAGGCGAAGTCGTCGCGGGTGACCAAGACGTTCGGCGGTTTGATGTCGCGGTGCATGACGCCGGCGGCATGGGCGGCATCCAGTGCCGCGGCGACCTGGGTGATGATGGCGACCGCGCGCGCCGGGGTGAGCGGCCCGAACCGCTTGAGCACCGTGTCCAGGTCGACGCCCTCGATGAGGCGCATCTCCAGGAACATCTGCCCATCGATTTCGCCGTAGTCGTGGATGGGCACCACGTGGGGTTCCTGCAAACGACCCGTGATGCGGGCTTCGCGCTTCATCCGCTCGCGGAACACCGGGTCCTTGCTGACGTTCTCCGACATCAGCTTGACGGCGACGGTCCATTCCTTGACGGTGTGCTCGGCCTCGTAGACCTCGCCCATCCCGCCGCGGCCCAGCAGCCGTGTCAGGCGATAGGGGCCGAACGTCGTCCCCACCCGCGAGTCCTGCGCGTCGCTCATCGGTGATCCTCCAAACCAACCCTGCGCCCCGCCGACATTATCAAGAACTTCGAGGCAGAACGGTTAGTTGGCGGCAACCCAGGCACCGCGCCGACGGCCGATAGCCCAGCCCCGTCGCGGCGTTTCCGAATTCGCTTGGCGCCCTGAGGCGATAGCCGTCAGGTCAGCCCGAAAACTTCGCCCACCACGTGTGCAGGTCGTCGATGGTGCCGTCCGAGAAGGTATCGCTGAGCATCAGTTTGGCCGTGTTGCTCCAGATCACGTTGGCCTGGTTCTTGTATGTGGCGCACGCGATCTGGCCGGCGGTGTCATTCGGGGTCTTGTCGTAGTGCCAGCCGTCCGGTGAGGGTCCTTCTCCGGGACAGTTCATCAGCTGCGAGCCGTTCGCGCCGATGTCGTCGGTGAAGGCCTTGTTGAGCGTGTCGACGTCGGCGAACAGACCGTAGACCGCGCGGGCCGGGCCGCCCTGGTTGGTGTTTTGTCCGCAGTCGAGCATGGCCACCGCGTTGACCCAGATGCTGGTCGGCTTCGGGGTGGTCGGTTTGCAGACGCCGCTCGCGTAGCCGGAGGGCAGCAGGCTCCGCAGCTTGTTTTCCAGCTCGCCGGACGAAGTGGTTGTCGTTGTCGGGGTGCTACTGCTCGATGTCGTGTGCGTGGTGGTGCTGGCGATCGTGTGCTTGTTGTCGTCGCTGCTGGTCACCATAAAGATGCCGATGGCGGCCCCGACGAGGACGACCACCAACGCGGCGACGCCCGCGACGATCGGCCAGGGGTTGCGTTTTTTCGGCGCCGGGGGCTGGTTCCAAGGTGTCTGGCCGGCGAACTGTTGCGGCGGTGGTGGGCTCGGTGGTGTGCCGGCCCAGCTGCCTTGGTGGTAGTACTGCGGCGCCGGGATGGGCTGGCTGGCCGGCATGGGGCCGCTCTGGGGCGCCCAGCCGCCGGGATGGCTCGGCGGCGTCGGGACGGGCGCAGGTGGCGCAGCCGGCGGGGGTGGTGTGGGTGGTGGCGTGCTGAAGCTCGGCGGTGGCGGGGGAGGCGCCAACTCGGTGCCCGGCAGCGTGGCTTCTTGGCTGCGTCGCAGGATGTCGGCGGCGTGGTCCTGATCGGGGTCGCTGAGCGCGTCGTGGGCGGCCATGGCCAGGTCACCGGCGCTGGCGTAGCGGTCCTCGGGCTTTTTGGCCATGCCGCGTGCGATCACCGCGTCGAAGGCCCGCGGGACGCCCGGCCGTGCCGCGCTGGGTTGCGGGATGGGGTCCCTCAGGTGGGCGGTGACCAGGCTGCCCGCGCTGTCGGACTTGTACGGTGGGGCACCGGTCAGGCATTCGTGCAGCACACAGGCCAGGGCGTAGATGTCGGCGCGGTAGGTGACCTCCTCGTTGGAGAAGCGTTCGGGCGCCATGTATTTCCAGGTGCCCACCGCCGTGCCCAGCTGGGTGAGCTTCTCGTCGGTGGTGGCGCTGGCGATCCCGAAGTCGACTAGGTAGGCGAAGTCGTCGCGGGTGACCAAGATGTTCGGCGGTTTGACGTCACGGTGCATGACGCCGGCGGCATGAGCGGCATCCAGTGCCGCGGCGACCTGGGTGATGATGGCCACCGCCCGCGCCGGGGTGAGCGGCCCGAACCGCTTGAGCACCGTGTCCAAGTCGACGCCCTCGATGAGGCGCATCTCCATGAACATTTGCCCATCGATTTCGCCGTAGTCGTGGATGGGCACCACGTGGGGTTCCTGCAAACGGCCGGCGATCCGCGCTTCGCGCTTCATCCGCTCACGGAACACCGGGTCGTTGCTGAAGGTGTCCGACATCAGCTTGACGGCGACGGTCCATTCCTTGACGGTGTGCTCGGCCTCGTAGACCTCGCCCATCCCGCCGCGGCCCAGCAGCCGTTTCAGGTGATAGGGGCCGAACATCGTCCCCACCCGCGAGCCTTGCGCGTCGCTCATCTACCGTCCTCCAAACCGACCCACCGCCCCGCCGACGATATCAACATCTCCGGCCGGCATCTGGCAATCATGACGCTAGGGCCCCACCAGCGCACCCGCACGGTAATCGCAAATTTTCAGGCCAACCAAATGTCCCGGTGAAAGCTTCTCTGCACCAGATATATTCAGCCGTTCCGCCCGGGCTCCGCATTGATCTGAAACGTGAATTCGTGGTCGCAGATGCGGATCTGGTCGCCGTCGTTGAGCGTGGCGGCGGCACGGATCCGCTGATGCTGCACGTGCACGCCGTTCGACGATCGCAGGTCGTTGATGATGTAGTTGGTGCCCGTGTCGACGATAACGGCGTGGTGGCGGCTGACATTGGCACTGTCGAGGACGATGTCGTTGTCGCTCAGCCGCCCGATTCGGGTCGCCGCCGATTGCAGCGGGTAGCTGCGGCCGGAGGCGTCGTGCAGGTAGGCGACGACTTTCTGGCCGGCGACCATGGTGCGCTGATCAAGCACCGTGATCGTGCCGACGGCGGTGGTCTTGGCGGTCTTTTTGACGTCTAGCCGTTCCTGTCGCAGGATCCGCTCGTTCAAGTCGCGCAGCGTCTGGCCGGGGTCGATCCCGAGGTCGTCGGCGAGGGTCGTCTTTACGCGCCGATAGGCGGCCAACGCGTCGGACTGGCGGTCGGTGAGGTAGTACGCCGTGATCAGCTGGGCCCACAGCGGCTCACGGTAGGGGTGTTCGGTGGTCAGGGCCTCTAGTTCGGCGACGACGAAGGGGGCACGCCCGCAAGCGATTTCGGCCTCCGCCTTGGCGGTGTGAACGAGAATCTTGTCCTCGACGAGCGAGGTCGCAAAGGTGTCGACGAACTCAAAGTCACGCAGGTCCTCGAGGACCTGCCCGCGCCACTCCGCCAACGCGGCGGACAGGTGCTGGCTTGCCTGTTCGAATTGGCCGGCCGCGGCGGCGTGCACCCCCGCGGTCTTCTCGGCGATGAACCTGCCGAGATCGCAAGTGTCGTCGTCGATGCTGAGCCGGTAACCGGGCGGCGCCGCCGCCAACACCCCTCGCGGATCGATCCCGACGCCGGTGAGCAGCTTGCGCAGATTGGACACGTAGGAGTGGATGCTGGCCCGTCCCCCCGACGGCGGCCATCCTTCCCACAGGGCCGTGATCAGCCTATCGACGCCGACCGGGCTGTTACGGTTCATCAGCAGCATGGCCAGCACCGCGCGCTGTTTGGGGGTACCCAGCGGCACCAGAGCACCGTCAACACTCATCTCCAATGGTCCGAGCAGACCGAATTCGAGACGTTTGTCCACCATGGCTCCTATTGTGATACCAAGTCTGCCGAATCGGGTAAGGGACCTGCCGTCGCCCATGCTTGGGCGGGCCCGGTGAATTACCCGGCCCGCCAAGGTGATCGTTGTTACCGATTGCGAATCAGGTTGGGGCTCATGACGACCGGCCCCCGGTGCCCGTGGTGAACACCATGAAGTTGTCGCTGGTGGACCACGCTTTGACGAAGACCGCCATGGGGATCTGCTCGTCGCGGCCGTCGCGGTTGCCGCTGTCGTTGAGGTGCACGACGCCCTTGGCGGTGTCGACACCGGTCACGACCACCCCGTGGTCAGAGAACGGGTTACCCTGCTCATCCTTTGCCTGGATCGGCACGTGCCAGATCATTTCGGCGTTGATGCTGACGATCACCTCGTGGCCACTGCCCAGAAGGTTCTCGAGTGCCTCCATGCCGGTGGGGATGCCGGTGTGTGCGGCCTCTTCCGCGTCGGTCCACTTGGAGGCGATGCCGTAGTGCGCCAGCATCTGCGGGACGTCCATGAAGCTGGTGCCCTGGCCCGAATTCGGGTCCTTCTTGTTGGTCGGCTTCATGTAAATCGAGCCGGGGTGGACCTTGCTGGGCGTCGCCTGGGCCAGTTGGATGATGGCCACCTCCGAAGGCTGCCTGCCGGTCATCTCGCCCACCACGTCGGCGGCCGACATCAGGACGCAGTCGTCGTACTGCTGGTGGTGCCAGAACTTGGCGGCAGCCGTGGGGTTGCCGTACATGGTGCCCGAAGCTGCTTGAGCCTCGCTGGCCAGTCCGAGCGCCATGGCGCCGGCAACCGCGGCCAACGTGGCCGCTTTGGTGATAGTGGCGATGTTGGTGAACTTCATTGTTCTGTCCTTTTCTCGTTCTTGGTGATTGAGAAAAGGTTCGGACCTTGTCCTTTTCGTTATCTCAACGAATTCTTGGAGTGATCTAGCGCCGAGACTGCGCTGGTCGCGCCCGAGCGCCTTCAGGCCTGGGTCATCGCGTAGTACGCGCCCCGCCGGGCCAGCAGTTCGGCGTGGTTGCCTTGCTCGACGATCTTCCCGGCCTCCACCACGAGGATGCGGTCGGCGTCCCGGATCGTCGAAAGACGGTGCGCGATAATGAAACTCGTTCGATCCTGACGCAGCTCGTGGGTGGCGTGCGCGATGAGGGACTCGGTGCGGGTGTCGACGGAACTGGTCGCCTCGTCCAGGATCAACAGCTGTGGCTGGGAAAGAAATGCGCGCGCGATGGTGATGAGCTGCCTCTCGCCCGCGCTGAGGTTGGCGCCGTCGCCGCTGACGCGGGTCTGGTATCCGGCCGGCAGCGTCCGCACGAACCGGTCGACATAGGCCGCCTTGGCGGCCGCCACCACCTCGTCTTCGCCGGCCTGCGGGCGTCCGTAGGCGATGTTCTCCGCGATCGTGCCGTCGAAAAGCCAGGTGTCCTGCAGCACCATGCCGATCCGCGATCGAAGCCCGTGCCTGCCCAGCGAGGTGATGTCGACCCCGTCGATGAGGATTCGGCCCGAATCGACCTCGTAGAACCGCATCAGCAGGTTCACCAGGGTGGTCTTGCCCGCTCCGGTCGGCCCGACGATCGCCACCGTGCTGCCGGGTTCGGCGACCAGCGACAGGTCCTCGATCACCGGGGTGCCCGGCCGATAGGCGAAGCTCACGTGCTCAAACTCGACGCGTCCGCGCAGGCGCGGGCCCTGACCATTGGGTTGCACGGGCGCGGGGTCCGGCGCCTCTTCGGGCTCGTCGAGCAGCTCGAACACCCGCTCGGCACTGGCCATCCCGGATTGCAGGGCGTTGTACATGCCGGCGACCTGGTTCACCGGGGCGTTGAACTGCCGGACGTACTGAACGAACGCCTGGATGTTGCCGAGCGTGATGTGCCCGGTGGCGATCTGCACTCCGCCCACCACGGCCACCACCACATAGCCGAGATTGCCGATGAACGCGGTCGTCGGCGACACCAGACCGGAGACCAACTGGGCACCGAAGCTGGCCTGGTAGAGGTCGTCGTTGAGTTTGCGGAACTGCTCTTGCGCCGCCTCCTGGTGGCCGAACGTCTTGACTACGGTGAACCCGCTGTACGTCTCTTCGATGTGGGCGTTGAGCCGTCCGGTGCTGGTCCACTGGGCCGCGAACAGCCGCTGCGAACGCCGCGCGATCGCCCGCGTCGCCAGCAGCGACACCGGCACCGTCAGCAGCGTGATCACCGCCAGCAGCGGCGAGATCGACACCATCATCGCCAGCACCGCCACCACCGTCAGCAGCAAGGTCAGCACCTGGCTGACCGCCATCGTCAACGACGACTGCAGGTTGTCGACGTCGTTGGTGACCCGGCTGAGCAGCTCTCCGCGCTGCCGCGAATCGAAGTAGGCCAGCGGCAGCCGGTGCACCTTGTCCTCGACCTCGGCGCGCAGCGCGACCATGGTCCGCTGCACCGTGACGTTGAGGAGTCGGGCCTGCATCCAAAGCAGCAGCGCGGCAACCAGATACAGCGCCAGCGCGAGGAACAGCGTGCGGGCCACCGCGGCGAAATCGACACCTCGGCCCGGCACCACATTCATCCCCGACAACAGGTCGGCGAACGCGTTGTCGCCGTGGTGGCGGGCCGCAGCGACGGCCTGCTGCTTGGTGATTCCCGCCGGCAACCCCCGCCCGATCACGCCGTTGAACAGCAGATCGGTCGCGTGGCCCAAAATCCGCGGAACGACAACTCCGATTGCGGTCCCGGTGATTCCGAGCGCCATCACCGCCGCGACCAGTCGGCGCTGCGGTCCCAACCGCTTGAATAGGCGAGTCGCCGATGCAGTGTTCACTGTCCGGGCACTCGGGCACTCAACGATTGCGAGTCGGCGAATTCGGCGTAGGTGGGGCAGTCGGTCAGCAGCGATTCATGAGTACCCGCGCCGACCAATCTCCCGGCATCGATCACGATCAGCTGATCGGCCGCGCACGCCGTCGAAACCCGCTGTGTGACAACAATAGTCGTGGAATCGGCGGCTATTTCCCGAAGCGACGCGCGCACCCGCGCCTCGGTGTGCACATCGAGCGCGGAGAAGGCGTCGTCGAACAGGTAGATGGCCGGGCGGCGGATGACGGCGCGGGCGATCGCCAGGCGTTGGCGCTGCCCCCCGGAGAAGTTGATCCCGCCCTGCGCGACGCGCATCTGCAGCCCGTCATCGTGCGCGCGGACAAAGCCATCGGCCCCGGCCACCCGCAATGCCTCCCACATCTCGGCCTCGGTCGCATCAGACTTGCCGTACCGCAAATTGTCGGCGACGGTGCCGGAAAACAGGTAGCCGCGCTGGGGCACCAACCCGATGCCCGACCACAGCCGCTTGGTGTCGTAGTTGCGCACGTCGACACCGTCGAGCAGGACGGCGCCACCGGTCACGTCATAAAACCGGCAGATCAGCGATACCAGCGTCGACTTGCCCGAACCCGTGCTGCCCACGATCGCGGTGGTGGTACCGGGCAGCGCGGTCAGCGAGACCTCCTGCAACACCGGGCGCCCGGCGCCCGGGTAGGAGAATGTTGCGTCGTCAAGCCGCACCACACCCGCCATCCCGGCGCGGGGGAACGTGGGGTTCTCCGGGCTGACGACGGCGGTGCGAGTGGACAGCACCTCGGTGATCCGTTGGGCGCACACCGCGGCTCGCGGCAGCACCGCCAGCGTCATCGTCGCCATCATGACCGCCATCAAGATCTGGGTGAAATAGGCGAGGAACGCGATCAGTGAACCGACTTGCATCTGTCCGCTGTTGATCCGCAACCCGCCGAACCAGATCAGCGCGACGCTGGAGACGTTGATGGTCAGCGTGGTGACCGGCAGCGTCAGCGCCTGCCAGTTGCCCGCGCTCAGCGCGGTGTTCGACAGCGCGGCATTGGCCCGGGCGAACCTGTCGCGCTCGAAGCCTTCGCGCGCGAAGGCCCGGACCACCCGGACACCGGAAAGTTGGTCACGCAGAACCCGGTTGATGCCGTCGATCAGGCTTTGCATGCTGCGGAACATCGGCAGCACGTGCGAGAAGATCCAGTAATTGGCCCCGGCCAGGATCGGAACGCTGACGAGCAGCAGCCAGGACAACCCGGCGTCCTGGTGGATGGCCATGACGATGCCCCCGACCGACATGATCGGCGCGGTGACCAACACCAGGCACGTGATCTGCACCAGAAATTGGATCTGACGCACGTCGTTGGTGGTACGGGTCAGCAACGTCGGCGCCCCGAATCGGGCGGTCTCGTGCTCGGAGAAGGTCGTCACGTGGTGGAACATCGCCGAGCGCAGATCCCGCCCGAATCCCATGCCGGTCCGCGAACCGAAGTAGACCGCCGCGATCGAGCACACCACCTGCACACCGGTGACGCCGAGCATCACCATGCCGAGCCTGACGATGGTGGCCGTGTCGCCCTTGGCGACGCCGTCGTCGATGATCGCGGCGTTGACGGTGGGTAGGGACAGCGTCGCCAGCGTGCTGATCATCTGCAGCACCATCAGCACCGCGACGAGCCGGCGGTACGGCCGGATGTACTGGCGCAGCAGTGCCAGGAGCATGTGGTAACTGTCGCACACGCTGCGCGTTCGACGTCGCAGCCGCGGTCGTCGATACGGCTGAAACGCCTGCTCAGGCGGCGCGCCGGTGGTTGACCCCCGGGGCTGCCGCTACAGTGCATCGTGTGACCAGCACTAGGCTTGCCCTAGCAACGGCGGCCTTGTCGCTTTTGATTCCGGCTGTTGCGGCCTGCTCCAGTTCCGGCGACAACAAGCCGGGGGCGACGACGTCGGCGCCGGGGGGCGGCGGGGGCCACCACGGACCGATGTTCCCGCAGTGCGGGGGCATCAACGATTCGACGGTGACCGACCTGACCAAGGTGACCGGGCTGAAGAACACCGCGCGAAATTCCGTGGGCTGCCAATGGTTGGCCGGCGGCGGCATCCTCGGCCCGCACTTTTCCTTTTCCTGGTATCGCGGCAGCCCGATCGGTCGCGAACGCAAGACCGAGGAACTCTCGCGCGCCAGCGTCGAGGACATCAACATCGACGGCCGCGGAGGCTTCATCGCCATCGGCAACGAGCCCAACCTGGGTGACTCGCTGTGCGAGGTGGGGATCCAGTTCCAGGACGACTTCATCGAATGGTCGGTGAGCTTCAGTCAAAAGCCGTTCCCGCCGCCCTGCGACATCGCCAAAGAGCTGGCGCGCCAGTCGATTGCGAACTCCAAATGAGGGCCTGCGTTGCGGTTTTGATCACCGCGTTCCTGGTGTTGACCGGTTGTTCCAGGTCGATTGGTGGTAACGCCGTCAAGGCGGGCTCGGGCAGCACACCGCGCAACAACAACTCCGAGCAGCAGTACCCCAACCTGCTCAAGGAATGTGAGGTCCTCACCACCGACATCCTGGCCAAGACGGTGGGGGCCGATCCGCTCGACATTCAGAGCACGTTCGTCGGCGCGATCTGCCGGTGGCAGGCCGCCAATCCGGCCGGTCTGATCGACATCACCCGGTTCTGGTTCGAACAGGGCAGCCTGAGCAACGAGCGCAAGGTCGCCGACTTCCTGAAGTACAAGGTCGAGACCCGCACGATCGCCGGAATCGATTCGATCGTGATGCACCCCGACGACGCGAACGGCGCCTGCGGGGTCGCCAGCGACGCGGCGGGCGTGGTCGGTTGGTGGATCAACCCTCAGGCGCCCGGCATCGACGCCTGCGGGCAGGCCCTCAAGCTCATGGAGCTGACCCTGGCCACAAACTCTTAACTCCTAGCGCGGTACGTGGAACTCGACGAGCGCGGCGCTGCCCGGTTCGACCTGCTCCCAGCCGCCGTCGATCCGCAGCACGGCGATCGATGATGTCGGGTATTTCTCCGAGATACGTTCCAACGCAACGGTATCGGTGCCGTCGGCGCCGGCCAGAATGATCGCCACCTCGGACGTCGTCGGCTCGTGCCCGACGATGAGCAGGGTACTGACGTCGTCGGATACGTGGTTGATCTCCTCGATCACCGTGCCGGCGGTGGCACCGTAGAGCCTGTCGACATAGCGCACCGGCGCGTCGATACCGCTGCGTTCCAGGGTTTCCCGCGCGCGCGTCGCCGTCGAGCACAGCACCGCGTCGATCGCGGGCAGGTTGGCACGCAGCCAGTCACCCGCCAGCGCGGCCTCCCGGATACCGCGCTCCGCCAGCGGCCGCTCATGGTCGGGGACGCCGGTCGGGTACGCCGACTTCGCGTGTCGCAGCAGCACCAGGCTGCGGTGTTGTGCCGTCACCCAACTCAGGTTAATGAATGCGGAACCTATACGTGCTGCTAATTACCACTCGTCGTCATCGTCGTCCCACCTGTGCAGGAGTTTCTCCGGATGATGGAAGGTGTTGGTTCGTGGTGGGCCGCGGTCGAGGTGTGGTGGTGGGATCCATTCGGTGTCACCGTTGGTCTTTTTGCGGGTAATCCAGCCTTTTTCGAGGAATTTGTGGTTGGTTGCGCAGGCAAAGGTCAGGTCATTGACATCGGTGGTGCGGCACTTGGCGTAGGCGGTGACGTGATGGACCTCGCTGTAGTAACCCTTCACGTCGCAGCCGGGCGCCGAACAGCCGCGGACCTTGGCGTACAACACGATTCGCTGGCCGGGTGAGGCCAGGCGCTTAGTGTGATACAGCGCCAGGGCCTTGCCCTTGTCGAAGATCGGCAAGTAGTGGTGAGCGTGGCGCGCCAGGCGGATGACGTCGCTCATGGGCAAGATGGTGCCCCCGCCGGTCAGTCCCTTACCCGCGGCGGCTTCCAGCTCGGCCAAGGTGGTGGTGACGATGATCGAGGCCGGGAGCCCGTTGTGCTGCCCCAGGTTTCCCGACGCCAGCATTGCGCGCAGCCCGGCCAGTAGTGCGTCGTGCTGGCGCTGGGCGGGGCCGCGGGTGTCGCCGTCGATGGCGTCCTGGGCGGGGGTGCCGTCCACGCACGGAGTGTCGTCGGCGGGGTTGCACATGCCGGGGGCGGCCAGTTTGGCCAGCACGGCTTCCAAGGTGGCGCGCAGTTCGGGGGTGATGCAGCCGCGCAGCTCGGACATGCCGTCGGTGTGTTGGTTGCCCAGAGCCAGGCCGCGGCGGCGGGCGCGGTCCTCGTCGGTGTAGTTGCCGTCGGGGTTGAGGCAGTCGGCGACCGTATCGGCCAAGCCGGCCACTTGTTCGGGCCGAAATTGTGTGCCCAGCTTGGCCAAATGTGCTTCGGCCTGTTGGCGGGTTGCGTCGTCGACCCAGCCCGGGAGCCGGTGGTAAAACCGGCGGATGACCGCGACTTGGCCGGCCCCGAGTTTTCCGGAGCGCTGTGCTGCGGCGGTGGCCGCCAAAACCGGTGCCAAGGGTTCACCTGTGAGCCCGCACCGCTGGCCCAGATCGGCGGCCTCGCGGATGCGCCGGGCCGCCTCGGCGCGACTGACAAGCGTCCATTCGGCCACCGCATGGGAAAGCTTGCCGCCCAGTTCCTCCGGGACAGCTTGGCGGGCAAGCTGATTGATCAGCGGATGTTCCACCGCCGGTAGCCGCCGGCGCGCCCGCTCGCAGCGCTCCAACAGCGCCAGCCGCTCCGGGGTGGTCAGCGCGTCGAACTTCAGCTCGGCCACAGCGTCGAACGCGGCGTCGAGCGCATCAAACGCCGTTGGTCCCCATCCACGACTACGGCGAGATCGACGGTCAACTGTTTGTGGAGATGCGCCTCATCGAGGGCACCGACCTGGCCAGCGTTCTCGAAAAGGACGGGCGGCTTCCCCCGGCGCGCGCGGTGGCCATCATCCATCAGATCGCCTCGGCGCTGGATGCCGCTCATGCCGCCGGGGTGACGCACCGCGACGTCAAGCCGCCGAACATCCTGGTGACCCGCGATGACTTCGCCTACCTTGTTGACTTCGGTATCGCCAGTGCGCGCAGCGACGAGAAACTCACTCAGCTGGGCACTGCGGTCGGGACCTTCAGATACATGGCACCCGAACGGTTTACGAACGAGGAGGTGACCCACCGCGCCGACATCTACGCGCTGGCCTGCGTGCTCTACGAGTGTTTGACCGGGGCGCCCCCGTACGGCGCCGACAGCACCGGCGTGCTGATCACCGCCCATATGCTCGAGCCGATCCCCCGGCCCAGCGTGGAGGGTTCCGACGTGCCGCCGGCCTTCGACGCGGTGATCGAGCGCGGTATGGCCAAAAGTCCCGACGACCGCTACGCCACAGCGGGTGCTCTGGCAGCGGCCGCGCACGACGCGCTCACCGGCCAGGAGCAAGTCCAAGCCGGTACTATCTTGCGTCGCACCGATAGCGCGCCGACCGTGCAGGAGCCACACAGTGTGGTGGCGGCCGTGCCGCCTGTGTCCGCGCCGGCCGGCGGGGATGACTCGTCGAGCGAAAGTCCAGCGCGCCAACGCAAACGCTGGCCGATCGTGGCTGCCGTCGCCGGCGTTGTGGTCGCCGCGGTGGCCGGCGCCGGCATCTGGCTGGCCATGAAACCCTCGGAACCCGCTGCCACGCCGGCCCACAACCAGCCCAGAGCGGGCGGCGGTAAAACCGCGCCGCCATCGACCGCTGCTCCGTCCGATGCTCAGGCCCGACTGCTCAGCCTGGTGCCGCCCGGCTACGTCGCGGGCGCATGTACCTCGGCCACTGCCGAGTCGGGCAGTATCTGGACGACGGCGGTGGCCATGGTGACCTGCGGGCAAAACAACCAGCCAGGCGGTCCGAGTAAGGCCACCTATGGGTTGTTTCCGACTCCGGCCACGCTGAAGAACGCCTTCAAAGACGACATCGCCAATGTCAGCCTGGTGAACTGCCCGGGCGAGGGCGCCTCACCTGTCAGCTGGCACTACGACCAAACACCCAACGACTCGGCCGGCATGATCGCGTGCGGAAACTACAACAATCACCCGAATGTGATCTGGACGAACGACGAAAAACTCATGCTCAGTGACGTTTCCGGCGATCCGGCGACCGTCGAGGACTTGCACACCTGGTGGGACAATTACGGCTGATCCGCTGCCAGCCTAGGGTCGTCTTCGTCGTCGGGCGCCGCCACCATGCCATCCCGATCCGCGGTGATACCCGTGAAGCCAAAGTGACGCAAGTGATTCCGTGGCGGCCAAACGTTCGGCTTACGTCGAACCTGCCGAGCGAGGTCCCGCGACTTGTCGGCCACCCGACCTAGGCTTGCGGTGCCTTGACAGGAAGGGGATCGGGATGCGATTCGTGCACACCGCCGACTGGCAGCTGGGCATGACCCGACACTTCCTTGCCGGCGACGCCCAGCCGCGGTATTCGGCCGCCCGCCGCGACGCGGTGGCCGGCCTCGGCGCGCTGGCGGTCGAGGTGGGCGCCGAGTTCGTCGTGGTCTCCGGCGACGTGTTCGAATACAACCAGCTCGCGCCGCAGGTCATCAGCCAGTCGCTGGAAGCCATGCGCGCCATCGGCATTCCGGTCTACCTATTGCCGGGCAATCACGACCCGCTGGACGCGTCGTCGGTGTACACCAGCGCGCTGTTCACCGCCGAATGCCCCGACAATGTCGTGGTGCTCGACCGCACCGGCGTGCACCAGGTGCGGCCGGGACTCGAGATCGTCGCGGCGCCGTGGCGTTCCAAGGCCCCCACCACCGACCTGGTCGCCGAGGCACTCGCCGGCCTCGAACCGGGGCCGGCGACCCGCGTCCTCGTCGCCCACGGCGGCGTCGACGTGCTCGACCCCGATCGCGACAAGCCCTCGCTGATCCGCCTGGCCGTCCTCGACGGTGCGCTGGCAAGCGGTGCGCTGCATTACGTCGCTCTGGGCGACAAGCATTCGCTCACCCAGGTCGGCGGCAGCGGACGGGTGTGGTACTCCGGCACGCCCGAGGTCACCAACTTCGACGACAAGGAATCCGACCCCGGCCATGTCCTGGTCGTCGACATCGACGACAGCGGCGAAAGCGACCGGGCCGTCACCGTCACGGCAAAACATGTCGGCCACTGGCGCTTCGTCACGATGCGCCGGCAGGTGGACACCAACCGCGACATCGCCGACCTGGACATGAATCTGGACCAGATGACCGACAAGGAACGCACCGTGGTGCGGCTAGCGCTCACCGGGTCGTTGACGGTCACCGACCGCGCCGCGTTGGACGCCTGCCTGGACCGCTACGGGCGCCTGTTCGCCCACCTGGGTACCTGGGACAGCCACACCGACCTCGCGGTGGTGCCCGCCGACGGCGAGTTCACCGACCTGGGCATCGGCGGGTTCGCGGCCGCCGCCGTCGAGGAACTGGTCGCCACCGCACGCGCGGACGACGCCGAGGCCGCCGTCGACGCTCAGGCGGCGCTGGCACTCTTGCTGCGCCTGGCCGATCGGGGCGCGGCATGAAGCTGCACCGGCTGGTTCTTTCGAATTACCGCGGCATCGCGCACCGGGAGATCGAGTTTCCCGACCGCGGCGTGGTGGTGGTCTGCGGCGCCAACGAGGTCGGCAAGTCCTCGATGATCGAGGCACTGGACCTGCTGCTGGAATCGCGGGACCGGTCGACGAAGAAAGAAGTCAAGCAGGTCAAGCCGACCAACTCCGACGTCGGTTCCGAGGTTAGCGCCGAAATCAGTAGCGGCCCTTACCGTTTCGTCTACCGCAAGCGCTTCCACAAGAAGTGCGAGACGGAATTGACGGTGCTTGCACCCCGCCGCGAGCAGCTCACCGGCGACGAAGCCCACGAACGGGTGCGCGCGATGCTGGCCGAAACTGTGGACAACGATCTCTGGCACGCGCAGCGGGTGCTGCAGGCTGCATCGATCGCCCCGGTAGACCTGTCCGGGTGCGATGCGTTGTCGCGTGCGCTTGATGTCGCAGCGGCGCAATCGGATTCGGCGCTATCGGGCACCGAGCCGGTGCTTATCGAGCGGATCGACGCCGAGTACGCACGCTACTTCACCGCGACGGGGCGTGCGACGGGGGAGTGGGCGGCCGCGATCTCCCGGCTGGCCGACGCTGAGGCGGCGGTAACAGAGTGCGCGGCGGCGGTCGCCGAGGTCGACGACCGGGTGCGTCGCCACGCTGTCCTCACCGAGCAGGTGGCCGAGCTGTCTCAACTGGGGCTCGCCGCCGGCCCCCGGCTCGCCGTCGCCCAGGCGGCCGCCGACAAGATCTCGGCACTTACCCGGCAAGCGCGGGAAGCCAAGCTGGTCGCTGACGCCGCGGCCGCAACCAACGCCGCGTCGGCCGCCGCCCACACCGGCCGGCTGCGGCTGACGACCGAAATCGAAACTCGTGCAACAGCTATCGCTGCGGCCGAGAAAGAGGCGCAAGAGGCCGTCGATGCGCAGTCGGCGGCGCGCGCCGACGCCGAGGCCGCCGACGCCGGGGTCGAGGAGGCCACCCAAACACTCACCACTGCCCAACGGTGCGTCGAACTCGCCCGCTTGACCGCCCGGCTGGCCAAGATCGACGCCATCCAGCGCGACCGCGACCGTGTCTGCGCGGAGCTGACCGCTGTCACCCTCACCGAGAAGCTGCTGCAGCGCATCGAAAAGGCAGCGGCCGCAGTCGATCGCACGAGTGACCAATTGGCGTTGATCTCGGCGGCGGTGGAGTTGACAGCCGCCACCGACATCGAGCTCGCCGTCGGCGATCAACGGGTGTCGGTGCCCGCCGGCCAAAGCTGGTCGACCACCGTCACCGGTGCCACCGAGGTCGAGATCGTCGGCATCGTGACCGCCCGTGTCACCCCCGGTGCGACCACCCTCGATGTCCAGGCCAAACACATTGCGGCACAAGAAGAACTAGCGGCGGCCCTGGCAGCCGCCAACGTCGCCGATCTTGCCGAGGCACGACTCATCGACCAGCAACGCCGCGAACTGCACAGCAGCCGCGACCAATTGAGCGCCACCCTGGAAGGCCTGTGCGGCGACGAGCAGGCAGACCAACTGCGCGCACGACTCACGGAGTTGCGCGTCGATCAAACGGGCGAATCCGATCTCGAGGCGGCCCAGACCGCTCACGCGGCCGCGGAAGCCGAATGCGTGACCCGTCGTCAGAACGCAACGGCCACGGCCGCCAAGTTCACCGAGACATCCACTCGAGCAACGATTTTGCTGAACAACGCGGCAAGTCAGCGCGTCGAGCTCGACAAGGCGACCGAGCGGCTGGCCCAGGAGCGTGCATCGGTCAGCGACCAGGATCTTGCGGCGGCGGCCGAGGCCGCGCTAAAGGACGCGCAAACCGCCCAGCGGCACGCCGGCGAGCTGGCCGCCGAATTGGCCGCCGCGGCGCCGGACGCGGTGGCCGCCGAATTGGCCGATGCCGCCAAGGCGGCCGAGTCATTACGCGACCGCTATGAAGACGGCTCCCGGGCGCTACGCGAAATCAGCATCGAACTCTCGGTCTTCGGCACCGAGGGTCGCCAAGGCAAGCTCGACGATGCCGAGACCGAGCGTGAGCACGCGGCCGGCCAGCACGCCCGGGTGGGCGGCCGTGCCCGCGCCGCCGAGCTGCTGCGGTCGGTGATGACGCGCCACCGCGACACCACCCGGTTGCGTTACGTCGAGCCCTACCGCACGGAATTGCAGCGGCTCGGCCGTCCGGTGTTCGGCCCCACCTTCGAGGTCGACATCGACAGCGATCTCTGCATCCGCAGCCGCACCATGGACGGCATTACGGTGCCCTTCGAGTCCCTGTCGGGTGGGGCCAAAGAGCAGCTCGGCATTCTGGCCCGGCTGGCCGGCGCGTCGTTGGTCGCCAAGGAGGACACCGTCCCGGTGGTGGTCGACGATGCGCTGGGATTCACCGATCCCGACCGGCTGGCCAAGATGGGCGAGGTATTCGACACCGTGGGCGAGCACGGTCAGGTGATCGTGCTGACCTGCAGCCCCGACCGTTACGACGGCGTCAAGGGCGCGCACCGCATCGATCTGACCGGTTAGCACTCGGCGCCGCCGCCCGCGCCTTACACTCACCCCGAAATGGGGTTACACGATGAACGTTGAGTGCGACTACGTAGTCGTCGGTACCGGCTCGGCCGGCGCGGTCGTGGCCAGTCGGCTCAGCGCCGATCCGGCCACCGCGGTCGTGGCCCTCGAGGCGGGCCCGCCGGACACGAACAGGTTGATCCGGATTCCGGCGGCTTTCAGCAAGCTGTTTCGCAGTGAGTGCGACTGGGATTACCTCACCGAACCGCAGAAAGAGCTCGACGGTCGCGAGATCTACTGGCCGCGAGGCAAGACGCTGGGCGGCTCGTCGTCGATGAACGCGATGATGTGGGTGCGCGGCTTCGCCGCCGACTACGACGAGTGGGCGGCACGCGCCGGTGCGCGGTGGTCTTCCGCCGAGGTGCTCGGGTATTACCGCCGCATCGAGAACGTCACCGCCGCCTGGCACTTCGTCAACGGCGACGACAGCGGAGTCACCGGCCCGATGCACATTTCCCGTCAGCGCAGCCAGCGACCGTTGACCGCGGCCTGGCTGGCCGCGGCCCGCCAGTGCGGTTTTCCCGCTGCGCAACCGAATTCACCTGCGCCGGAAGGCTTCTGCGAGACGGTTGTGACGCAGCGACGAGGCGCCAGATGCAGCACCGCCGACGCCTACTTGAAGCCGGCGATGGGCCGCGAAAACCTCAGCGTGCTCACCGAAGCCACCGCGACGCGAGTCGTCTTCGACGGGACCCGCGCCGTCGGCGTGGAATTCGAGCGCGACGGTCAATCATGCGTGGCCACCGCACGCCGCGAGGTCGTGCTCTGCGGCGGTGCCGTCAACAGCCCGCAGCTGTTGATGCTCTCCGGTATTGGAAATCGCGAGCACCTGGCGGATCACGGCATCGATACCGTCCACGAGTCGCGCGAGGTGGGCCAGAACTTGATCGACCACCTCGTCGCGGTGCTGGGCTTTGCCGTCGACGGCGGCAGCTTGTTCGCCGCGGAAAAGCCCAAGGAGCTCGTCAATTACCTGCTGCGGCACCGCGGCATGCTCACCTCCAACGTCGGCGAGGCGTACGGATTCCTGCGCAGCCGAGCTGGGCTGGAACTGCCCGATGTCGAGCTGATCTTCGCGCCGGCGCCGTTCTACGACGAGGCGCTCGTGGAGCCGGAGGGGCACGGGGTGGTCTTTGGGCCCATCCTCGTCGCGCCGGAAAGCCGCGGCCAGATCCGGCTGCGGTCCGCCGATCCGCTCGCCAAGCCGGTCATCGAACCGCGTTACCTGTCCGATCCCGGCGGCGTGGACCGTGCGGCGATGATGGCAGGGCTGCGGATCTGCGCCCGGATGGCCGAAGCTCCCGCGCTAAAGGGCCTGCTCGGTCCGATCGCGCGTCCGCGGGACTGCACCGAGCTCAACGAGGAAACCCTCGAGCGGACCCTGGCCACCTGCGCGCACACGCTGTATCACCCGCTGGGTACCTGCCGGATGGGCAGCGACGAGGCGAGTGTGGTGGATCCGCAGCTGCGGGTCCGCGGGGTCGAGGGACTGCGGGTGGCCGACGCCTCGGTGATGCCCAGCACGGTGCGTGGGCACACGCATGCCCCGTCGGTGCTGATCGGGGAGATGGCCGCCGACTTGATTCTTGCCTGATTTGGGGACCGCTCCGCGGTCTCGGCAGAATGAGGGCCAATGACGATGAACGCCAAACGCCGCCGGGTCCACGACAAGCTGGCGGGCCTGCCGGGCGTGCGGCCGATACGCCGGCCGGTCTCGCCCGGCAGCGCGGACGAGTTCGATCTGTACTACGTGCGCACCGGCCGCAAATCCGCGCACCCGCTGGTGATCCTCACCGGCGGTCCCGGCGTGGGGGCGATGCGCGTGTACCAGGGATTGCGCCGGCGCTTCGCGGCCGCTGGTCTGGACCGTCAAAGCCATTTCGGGGCAGCGCGAATAGGTTGATCGCCTGTGCTCGCACATGTAGTCGGTATCGCGGATTGTAGGCAGCAGTCCGCTCGTCGAGCAGGCCGTCGTGCAGGGGTCGATCCACCTCTACCGACTGGGCTTGTGCACGACCTCCTGCGCACCGCCGCCAGCGTGCGCTTCTACGTTAGTAACGCCGATGCCCTCTATGCGGAATGGGAAGCATTGGAGAACCTCGACGGCCGCTCGATCGAACCGCACGACATACCATACGGTTTAAGGAAATTCGCCTACGTCGATCCCGAAGGCACCACATACGCGTCGGCTCACGCCAACCGGTCTGACCGACGATGTCGGCGGGCAGCTACCCGAACCGACTGCGGCGCGGTAAAAAGCAAGGGTGCGTCCCACACCGTCGGGAAGGACCAAACCGCAACACACGAGCCTCAAGGAACGACCGACCATGAATCCTCAAGCGTCAACCGACGCCGAACACCGCTCACCGAACCGACGGATGGTCCTTCTTGGCGCTCATGCGCTTGTGGTGGTCACACTATTGGCCCCGTTGTCGGCGTGCACCAAGAACAATGCCGCGCAGCCTAACCCCACAAGCGCATCTGTCACCGTGAATGGTAGTACGCACAAGATTTCGGGTGCGGTCGAGTGCACGAACTCGTCAGCGAACCCGCATGCGACACCGGCGGAAACGGGGAGCGGAACCACGCGGGTCAGTGCTCACGATGATTCTGGGAGGTTCAACCTGGCGCTGTCGAACGACACACCACCACGCCTGGATGGCTTCGCGCTCTCTTTGACCGTCGACAACGGCGAGTACGAAATGCCTTATCAGTCGGCGCTGTCTTCGAATCAGATCACGGTGACAAGACAGGGCAATACTTACACGGTAAAAGGGACCGGCGCATCGGTGACTCGGGTGCCGCCGGGGCAAAGCGCTAACCCGACGTTTGAGATTGACGTGGCCTGCCCCTGACCTTGGTTGCGTACAGGTCAGGGAAACTGCCGAAAACCTCATCGGCTCAGGCGAATTCCCATGCTCGCGTCACGGCTGAGCTGCCGCGCCGAATGACGGTGGCGCGGACGACTCGGCAGTGCCCCAGACCTTGTCAGGCGCGGGGGAGAGCGAAAACGTGAGGTCGCCGCCGGTACGGATGATCGACTCCGGGAGAAACGTCTGATCAGTGGCCCGGCCGTCGATGCTCAGGCCACTGATGTACTTCAGGCCGTTGCCTCCGGATGCGCCCGGCGCGAAGATCCGGATGGATCTGCCTCCCGGAATCGAGATCTGGGCTCGATCGAAGAGCGGTGTGTTCACGGTGAGGACCGCCGTTCCCGGGGTGCTGGGGAATAGACCGAGGGCAGCCCACACGTACCAGCTCGACTGCGCGCCGAGGTCGTCGTTGCCCGGCTCGCCGTCGGGCCTGGGACCGAACAGTTCGCTGCGCACCCGGTTGACCGTCTCCTGCGTCTTCCACGGCTGGCCGATGTAGTTGTATAGCCACGGCACCCCGAAGTCCGGCTCGTTACCGGCCCACATAAACGGCTTGTTGGGGCCCACGTTGAGTTCCGTCAAGAAGCGGTCGAGCCGGTCGCCGACGGCCTGGCGGCCGCCCAGGAGGGTCACTAGACCGGCCACGTTGTGTGGCACCAACCACAGGTATTGTTCGGCGTTGCCTTCGTCGAATCCGTCCTGGCCGAAACCCCAGAATGGTTCCACGAAGCCCGGGCCGAGGGGGAACGCACCGTCGGCGTTGCGGGGAGAGATGTAACCGGTCGCGGGATTGAACAGGTTCTGCCAGTACTGCGCCCGGTTCTGGAACTCGGCGGCCGTCGCGGTCTCGCCCAGCGACTCTGCGAATCGAGAGATGGTGAAGTCATCGACCGACCACTCGAGGGTGATCGAGGCGCCGGCGATCACATGATCGGTACGGAATTCCGCTGTCTGTGGTGCATACCTGCGTTCCTGGTAGGTGGCGATGCCCGGCCGTTCCACGTAGCCGTTAAGCCCCACACCGCCATTCGTTGCCGCGTTCACCATGTAGTGCAGCGCCGTTTTGACGTCGAAGTCCTTGGCTCCGTAGGTGTGGAGGTTGACGATGAGCGGTACCACGTTGTCGCCGGTCATCTCGCCGGTCGCGGAATTCGCCAGCGCCCAGCGCGGAAGAGATCCGCTCTGCTCGGCGTCGTTGACCAGCGATTGGGCCATGTCACCGGCTCGCTCTGGGAAAAGCAGCGCATGTAAGGCTGCCAGGCACCGGTAGGTGTCCCAGTCGGAGAAGTTGGCGTACTGGGTGTGCCCGTTGGCCACGGTGTGGATGTTGCCGTCGAATCCGATGTAGCGTCCGTCGGCGTCGTTGAAGGTGTTGGGGTGCAGCAGTGACCGGTACAGGGAGGTGTAGAAGGTCTTCACGTCGCCGCCATCGACGCCGGCCACCGTGATGCGCGACAGCGTGGCGTTCCACGCGGCTAAGGCGCCGGCCCGCACGTCGTCAAAGCTCGCGGTGCCCTCGGCCGCCAGGTTGGCCCGGGCCCCGTCCACACTGACGTAGGAGAGCGCGGTGCGCACCTCGAGCACCGAGCCGGCCGGGAACTCGACATAGCCGCCGCTGAGACTCGAATCCGCCATACGTGCACCGGGAAAGACCGAGTTGCCGTCCCAGGTGCCGTAGGAGGTGAACGGCCGGCTGAATTTCATGGCGAAATACACCGTGTAGGTGTTGTCTTTGCCGCAGAATTCGCCGCTGGTCGCTGATCCGGTGATGGTGGTGTTGTCCTCGCCGATCTGGATGGTCGCGGCGTCGTTGCCTGCCAGCGACGCGCCGGAGCGCACGTGGAACAGGGCGGGCTGACCGTTGTTCGGGTAGCTGAATCGGCCGACGCCGGTGCGGGTGGTCGCGGTGAGTTCCGCAGTCACGCCGGTGTCCGGGAACCGCACTGTGTAGGCGCCGGGCACGCCCACCTCGGTGTTGTCGTGGGCGATCCGTTCCCAGTCGTTCCAGGGCTGTGCGCCGATTGCGTTGGTGGACGGCAGCATTGAGATGTCGCCGAATGCGGCACAGCCCACCGAGGCGTGAGTCATGCTGAATCCGGTGGACTGGTCGTTGTCATGGTCGTAGCCGGCGTAGGTGTCGGTGGTGTCCGGCGAGTACTGCACCATTCCGAACGGAACGGAGGCCCCGGGGAAGTTGTTGATTTCTCCGACCGTCTCGCCTCCTGTCCCCGTGCCAATGAGCGTGTCGACACGGGTGACGGGGTTCACGACGAACGCCGGCCGATCGGCGCGAGCTTTGGCCGGCGCCCCGGTCAGCACCATGCCGACAACCGCCGCCGCTAAAAGCGGCATGAGGCGGATTCGTGAGGGCATAAGCTGTCTGTTCCTGTGGGCGTCTCGTCGGTGGGGTCAGACGATCTAGTGTCGCGGTCGACGTCCTCCTCTCGATGCCCGCCGGCGTTCATGTAGTCCGCCGTCGCAACGTAGTGTGCATGGTTAATCTCGCAAGCGCTCGAACTCGGTACTTTTCGCGCGAAATAGCAGCCGCCTCAGCGTCGTGTGGTCCGGCATCGACGTCGGACGGTGCTTAGACTTCGATCTAAAGGCCGGCGTCTACTCCCATTGCGCGACAGGTGATCCGTCGCAGAATCGATGACCACACCAGCTTGAAGATGGGTTCGCCGGGCTGGAAGCTTTATCCTCTGTCGTCCTTACCACCGTCCCCCCGTACTGGTTTTCGATGAAGCGACCAGCGCTTTGGACACCGAGTCCGAGCGGGCTGTAAAAGAAAACCTCGACCAGCTGCTGCAGGGGCGCACGTCGTTTGTGATCGCCCACCGGCTCAGCACAGTCCGCGACGCCGACATCATCATGGTGCTCGAGAAGGGTCGGCTCGTCGAGCGTGGCACGCATGACGAGCTCATGGCGCATGAAGGTTTGTATTTCTACCTGTGCAGTCAGCAGCTTACTATGTGAGCTACTTGAGTACGACTAGGTTGTTGAGTGTGGGTGCCGATCCGGGTGGCCAGCCACGAGCTCACCTCGTCATGCACGCGGATGACGGCGAGCGCATCGTGCCCATTTACGATCAGCTCTTCGTCGGACGCGACTGCGCGGGGATCGCTGAACATCGCCGATTGGTGATCCGCGATCCGGGCGTCTCGCGCAACCACATGGAGATCCGCCTGGATGGCGACACCGACCAGGCTTTCATAATCGACACCAGTACCAATGGGACGTTGCTCAATGGCACTCGGCTGGAACGCGCCGTACTGGCCCCGCTCACGCCCGAGGACCAGATCCGGATAGGCGACGTCGCGCTTACCTTTCGATCCAGCCGCTTCAAGGCTGCCCGGAAGACCATCACAAACTTCACCGAGGCCCGGATCATCGAGGCGGCCATGGTGATGGTGGTCGGGGACATCACCAACTACTCGACGATCTCCGAAGTCACCGACAACAAGGTGATCGCTTCGAGCCTGAACTACCTTTGGCGCGATCTCCGGCATATCCTGCGTGCCCATCGCGGCACTCTCAACCATTACGCCGGCGATGCGCTGTACGCGGTATGGGAACTGCGGACGCTTCCCGAGGCCAATGAGCTCGCGGTCGACTTTGCGCTGGCGGCGAATCAGAAGGTGGAGGAACTTGGCCCCGAGCTGCCGCTACGTGAGCCGGACGGCTCGACGATTCATATGGGCTGGGGTGTGGTGCAGGGCATGGCGGCGATGGCTGCGATGACACGAACGGTGGAGGCGGTGATTGGCGACGCGACCAACGTAGCGTTCCGGTTGGCCGGCATTGCGGGGCGGGCGGGTCGCGCGGCCGTGATGGTCACCGATGCGGTTCATGCTGCCGTTGAGGCGCAATACATTTGGGGTGATCGCGAGCAGGTGGCAATCAAGGGCCGAAGCGGAACGGAGACCGTGTATCCGGTGGTCGCACGGTCCTAGACCACAAATTCTTTACTGATATCAAGCACGAAAGGGCCTGAACTGCAACGCCTCTGGCTGATATGGAAGGAAATCTCGTTCGTGATCGATCTTTCTGCCTTCGCTGAGCTCATACCTCTCGATCACGGGCTTTGTGTGCTGAGCACCTCGCGCGGCGACGGCAGTATCCAGGCGTCGGTGGTCAACGCCGGCGTCCTCTGCCACCCACTGACCGGAGTGCCGGTCGTGGGGCTGACAGCCATCGGGGGCACGCGCAAGCTGGGGAATCTGCGCGCCGATCCCCGGGCCACGATCGTCGCCCGGTCCGGCTGGCGATGGGCGGCCGTCGAGGGAAACGCCGAGATTCTCGGCCCCGATGACCCGTGCCCCGAACTGGACAGCGAAACCCTGAGCGTCCTGTTACGCAACATCTTCCGAGCGGCTAGGGGCGTCGACGACGACTGGGATACCTACGACCGAGCCATGGCAGCAGAGCGACGTGCCGCAGTATTACTGGCCCCCTGCCGCACGTATACCAACCCCCAGAACCGCTAGCCGCAAGTCCTCGACGATTCCCGCAAAGTTACTGCACGTTCGAGCGCGTCCTTCCAATTCACAGCGCGCATGATTCATCGATCACCGTGCAAACCGTTGTGTCAAGCTAACGAGGTGGTTTTCGGGCCCGAAGCCCTGCTGGGACTACGGGTCAGGTCGAGTCGGCCTTACGTATCGGTCACGCGGTGAAACTTCAGGAGGCGACCATGCCGTCACGCAGGCTTCCTTTCCCGGTGTTTGACGCGGACAACCATTTCTACGAGACAGAGGAAGCGCTGACCAAGTTCCTGCCGGCCAACCGCAAGAACGCCATCGAATACGTGCTGGTCGGTGGCGAGGCCAAAATCGCGGTTCGCGGCCACATCATCAGCGACTACGTCCCCGATCACACCTTCGAACTGGTCCCGCCGCCGGGCGCCCAGGAGGAGTGGGTGCGCCACGGCAGCGGCGGCAACAGCTTCCACGGCGTTATGGGCGAGCCCATGAGGGCCATCCCCGCGTTCCGCGAGCCAGCGCCGCGGCTAGAGGTGATGGACGAACTCGGCATCGACTACACCCTGATGTTCCCGACCCTGGCCAGTCTGGTCGAGGAGCGGATGAAGGACGATCCGGAACTGATCCACGACGTCATCCACGCCTTCAATCGATGGATGTACGAGACGTGGTCGTTCGACTATAAGGACCGTATCTTTGCCACACCGGTGATCGCGCTGCCGATAGTGGAGCGGGCGCTGGAGGAGCTAGAGTGGTGTCTGCAGCGTGGCGCCCGCACGGTTTTGGTGCGCCCCGCGCCCGTCCCCGGCTTCCGTGGCACCCGCTCGTTTGGGCTGGACGAGTTCGACCCGTTCTGGCAGGCCTGCGTCAAGGCCGCCATCCCGGTGTCGATGCACGCCTCGGAGAGTGGGTACGCCGAGTTCGTCAACGTCTGGGAGTCGGGTGACGGTGACCTGCATTCGAGGTCGACAGCCTTCCGGATGTTGGTGATCGGAAAGCGGGCGATTGAAGACGCCATGGGAGCGCTGGTTTGCCACGGCGCGCTGTCGCGAAATCCCGGACTGCGAATCTTGTCCATCGAGAACGGTGCGTCGTGGGTCTCGCATTTATTCGAGGGATTGCGGGATGTTTACGCGAAGGTGCCACAGTCGTTCTCCGAGGATCCGGTCAAGGCATTCAAACGCTGCGTGTATGTCGCCCCGTTCTGGGGGGATAGTTTCAGCGAAATCGCCGGCGTGGTCGGGATCGATCGGCTGATATTCGGGTCGGACTGGCCGCATCCGGAGGGCCTGAAGGATCCGGTCGCTTTGGTGGATGACCTTGCTGACCTGGCCCAGGAGGATCGAGCCAAGGTGATGGGCGGCAACATGATGAAGCTGTTCAATGTCGCCCGGCCGCCAGCCGTCTGACCGACGCTGTATTTCCCCGCGAAATTACTCTTGGCATCAGTGCTGGGACGGGTTGCAGCAGAAGCTGTTTCGACGAACCCGGCTCGAAAGTCGGCCCAAGCCGCCGCTACTCCCAGATCAGAACATTAGGCAGCGCAGGGTCGATCTCGCGCAAAAGCGTGTAGCCGACTCCGCTGAGTCCTCGGAACAATCCGAGATTGAAGCGCCGGCTGCCACCGTTCCAGCGGTAGTCGCCGCTGTGGGTGGCCGCGGCCACGACGGTGCTCAACCGTCGTGTCGCGAGGTCGCGGAGATCGTTTCGTCGCAGCGCCGGGGCCGCCTCGCGAAGGAGCTCGATGCCGCTAAGGGTCCCGCAGCAGAGGGTGTCCAGGCGACCTGGCCAGTCGCGTTCGACGCCCGCCACTGCGTTTTCGATGTCCGTTGTGATCGAGTTCGATTCGGGGCCGCCGGCTGCTCTCGCCGCGTATTTGACCATCGCAACACGGGCAAGCCCGATCCCGGCCGCACCGTGGCACCACTGGCAGGCCCACTGCGGCTCGCCCTTGCCACGAAGGTCGGGCCAATTCATGCGTTCCGGATCGTAGCTGGCGTCCTCGAAGGCCAGACATTCCGATGCGGCCGCTGCAAAATCCTCGCGCCCCGTTGCCGCCGAGAGCGACGCGAGCGCGTATGCGAAACCCGCTGCACCGTGCGACATTCCGGTGAGTGCGCGCGGACCGAAACCGGGTATACGCCACATCCGAGTGCCCTCGGCGCCGATCCGGTGATGGCCTAGCAGGTGCTCAGCACATCTGGTGGCCCGATCGAGCGCATACCCGCAGGCCGTCTCGCGGTGCAGACGCATGAGGCCGAGTATCGCGCCGGCGCTGCCGCCCACGACGTCCAGTAGTGTGTCGGTGGCGATCAGATCATCGGTAAGCAACCCAGCGGCAGTTTGCGCGTCGACGAGCAGGCTGCCGTCGCCAAGGCATTTCGACATCACGGCCAGCCCGTAGATGACAGAGGCCAGGCCGGTAACGGCGCCCACGCCCAGGGACCGCGCGAAGCGCGCTGCGTTTCGGCCGTTGATGTTTTTCCGCAAGTGCGCTACCCCCGCGACCGCGAGCTCGGCCGAGGCCTGGCTTCCGGTCACGGCAGCGTGGGCAGCGAGGAAGACGCCGATGCCCGACACGCCGTTGTACAGTTCCGGTCCCATCAACACGAATTGCGAAACGTCGGACTCGCCCAGCCAGTCAAGGCCGATCCACGCCGCGGCCGTACCGCGACGAATGGCGACGCGGGACAGCTCGCAGGCGATCTCATCTGCTTCACCGGTGCAGGCCGCAGGCCCCAACGTCTCCGCTTGCGTCGCAAGGCTCCACAGTCCCGTTGGCGACGTTCGGGTGCCTACGGCTCGCGAGAGGTAGGCGGAGCTCTCGCGAATGATCTCGCTCTGCCAGGCGATTTTGTGCCCATCGAGACTTTGCATACGAGCTCTTGCTCGCGCGACACCCGACAGCGCCGGTGTCATGGCAAGGGTTCCGGTCGAGTCGGCGATCTCGTTTCCGTCGCCCTCAGAAACAAAATGGGGCACGTTCAACGCGAGGAGGGCTGACCGCTCGGCGCGCTGCAGCGGCCACAGGGGGTCGGCATCCCTATCCCAGTTCGCAAGGCGCGCTATGAAATCGGCCTGCGCTGACCAGCCAACGCCGTCGTCCATGTTCTTGTGTTTTCTCAGCCGTTGCAACAGCAGGTAGTAGAAGCGAGTCTGACGGAGAACCCTGCGTATGAGGACGGTGTCGAACCCTTCCAACAAGCCCGCTGTGTTTCGGTCGTCAGTGCCTATCCTTTCCAGCAGGAAGGTCGCATAGTCTTCGAAGCCGCGGACGAAATCATCGAGGTGCTCGCTGAATCTTGCATAGCGGCCGTCGATATGCGGCAGGTTTGGTGTGGCGCCGCTCGTTTTGGGTTCTCTCATCGGGCGCATGGCATCCGAATTTAGGTCCCTCCAGATCACGCGCCGCTTGCTTGGGCTCCAATCCGATATCAAGCCTCCCGCCGCCAGGACTTCGTTCTCCGGAGACCGCGTGTAGGAGGGTAGCAGCCCGACCATCAGCACCGAGTTTCCCAGTTCGTCCAGGACGGCCTCGAATGCCATTGCCTCCGGAGTCTCCGTCTTGTATTCGTCGCCGCTGGCCTGCAGGACCATCTCGAAGTCGACCGGCACCGGTTGGTCCCCGGCAGCGATGACGTTTTCGTGATGCATGTCGGTGGCGGCAAAACAGTGGAAGAGCGCAAGCCAGGCACCCGACCGCCTGAAAAACCGTGTGCAGCCGTCCCGGTCGTGACATCCCGTATGCGCGATGTACTCCGTCCACCCGTAGCCATCACATGCGATTGCCCGGACTGGGCGCAGGTCGATCGGCGGGCTCGCCTCGTTCAATCGCGCGATCAAGCCATACCACGCGACATCGAGCCGAAGGTCCTTTGGCTTATAGACGACGCGCGCTCCGCTCTCGAACGTCAGAACGTGCACGCTGCGGCCGCCGTTGTGCGGGTCGGAGATGTCACCCTGGATGCCGTGGACCTTTCCGGCGGCGGCGCCGCACAGAAGCTGCCGTTCCAGAAGCGCGCGATCCCGATCCAGCCGGCTTACCAGTTCCCTCGATGCCGTAACCCATTGCCGTGTCACGACCGCGATCAGCCGCAACAGCACGGGCTTGTCGTCGAACAACCGACGAAGGCCGCCAGCTTTCATCGCGGCGACGAAGGTGAGATATTGCGAGGCTTCATCGGACACCGCTGCTTGAGCCGTTTTGATCCGAACGCTTGCGAATCTCTCGTAGAAGGCCGGCGCACACAGCTCGGAAAGCTCTCTCAGGAGCTCCTGTCTCAGATCGCTGCTCGCTGATTCCGTCAGGCTGGCGCAGATAGTCTTGTCGAGGCCGGACCATAACAGCGTTTCCGCTTCCGCCACCGCCCCGATCAGCAGATCCTCGAAGGCATATGGCGCGGCCAGGTCCGACCGCGCGGTGCATCGCGTCACGGCTCCTGTTTCCATGGCGGGCACGATCCAAAGTGCATCATCGACCCATTCGGGCCGAGGAGCCGACATTCGGCGGCGGACCGTGGCGAACCTCGTCAGAACTTCGGTGAGCGACAGCCCGTCACGTGAGAGCCGTCGGGCAAACAGCGACCAATCCCCGCTGGCCGACACGCGGCACCACGCCGCGAGGCGTCGAGCGGCCAGATCCGCGTCGCTCTTCTGGCCCGGCAGTGCCTCGAATTGGTCGGACAGTAGCTCGTCTACCGTCGCTGCGCGCAAGATGAGGCGTTCGATCCACTCAGCAGTCCCGTATTCGGATTGGGCCTCATGATTCACGACGTGCACATGGGTCCTCAAGCACCGAACAGCGAAAGGCTTCGGAGTGGTTCGTCGACCTCACCGATATCGCGTCGACGCGCCGCAGAGACGCGCGAGTCAGCAGGAGTAGGCGGGGCAGTCTGGTGTGCAGCCTGTCTTGTGCGGCCCGCCCTCCATTCCTGCAGTGGCTTCGAGGGCCTCGTCGGAGACGTCGAAGTCCAGAATGTCCTCGTCTGCGAGCGCGTGATCAAAACTTGCCGGCGTAGTACCCATTGAGATCACTCCTCCATACACCCTGAGGACACCGGAACCATTGTCCTCTCATAGTCGGTACGATGTTAGATCACAACAACAGTCATTAAAAGGGCCAATCAACGAATACTCATGCCTTCTCGCGTGAAATGACGACCGCGCCGATTCGGCGTCTGACGAAACCGACGCACGGCGTGGTCGGGCGCCCTCCGTCGGAACAATGCACGCTCGGTTCCAGGGATACTTCGGGTTGATGCTCCCGAGTCGAATTCAGGTATGAGCCATGCGCCTTCCCCGCAGAAGCAGAAGGAACATCGCGCAAAGTGAGCGCACCCTCGTGACACTGCATGCTGAACTCGGGCTGGCGCGCAGTGAGATCGATCGGCTTCGGCGTGAGCGTAAAAGACTTGTCGCCCAACAAAATTCGATTATGGCTGAGCGTGACGAGGCGATCCGTGAGCGTGATCGCGCCGTTGCAGAGTTATACCGTGAAACTGCCGATCACGGCCCCGGCGCAGTCAGCGATTTTTCAGGGTATGTCGTGGTGCCCCGCTGGCGACCGCTCGATTACCCGAGTCTGGTTATCGAGACTGAAGCCAGCGATGAGGACGTGAGCAGGATGTGCGAGGACCTCGCCGCGTCCTGGTCGGCCATGGGTGAGCGCGAACCCTTTTTCACGAACGTGGCGCACGACAAGTTCGCGATGAACAACATCGCCGAGAACGAAGAAGAGTTCTTCCAGAGCGGCTTTGAATCCCTGAGCCACATAGCGGCGATCGCGCACCGTCAGGGTATCGACATCGATGCCTACCGTGATTGCTTCGAACTCGGCTGCGGGGTTGGGCGTATCACGAGAGCTCTTGCGGACGTTTTCGACAGCGTTTGGGGCATGGATGTTTCGGCGAGTCACCTGCGGGCGGCCCGGAAGTCGCTTGCCGACGTCGCAGCCTGTGTCGAGCTTCGGCAGTTCGACGGTCTCGCGTCGCTCGACACACTTCCCCATTTCGATCTCTTCGTGTCGTTCTCTGTCCTACAGCACAACCCGCCGCCGCTGGCCGCGAAGATCCTCGACAAGGTCCTGTCCAAGGTCAGGCCGGGTGGAGCGGCCTGCTTTCAATGCCAGACCTATCAGACCGACTATCGGTTCCGCGTCGCCGAATACCTGCAGGGCGGAAGCGAGAGGCATGACTATCAGCAAGGGCCTTTTGGCTGGGAGATGCACTGCCTTCCGCAGGCGGTCATTTACGAGACCTTCAGGCGCAACGGATTTTCGCTCCTCGAGGTACGCGAAAACGGCGGGTTGGCCAGCGGGGTCTCCCAGGTGTTCTTCGCTGTTCGCGAGCCGAAAGGCCCACAAGTGTTCGGCACAAACTCGGGCCGATCGTGAATTCGACATGTAGCCATTGATCGCCGGTAGCGCCGCCATACCTGCCTTATGGGCGAGACTGCAAGATCTCGAGTCTGATTGCGATTCAGTTGCAATTGGACAGTTGGCGAGAAACGCGCGCGCGCAGAGTACGGTTCCTGAGGGAGAGGCACATCTTTGGCGATTGAGACGGTTGCGCTCACCCCGGCACTCGGGGCGGAGATCACTGGGGTGGCCGACATCGGCGACCTTCTCGACGAAGTCGTGATCGGTCGGTGTCTCGAGGCGCTGAAGTGGCGTGGCGTCGTGTTGATCCGAGGCATACACCTCGATGACGAAGGCCAATTGGCCTTCAGCAGGATGCTGGGCAAGGTGTTTGCGCCGGGGGGCAACGAAGTTTTGAAGGTGACCCTTGATCCAATGCAGAAACCAGCTGTGCGGTACGTGGAGAGCAATCTCAAGTGGCACATCGACGGCAACGCCCCCGACATCCCGGCCAAGTTCACGGTGCTCACCGCCCGGCATGTGCCCCTGGTGGGCGGTGGAACCGAATTCGCCAATACCTACGCGGCTTACGAGAGCCTGCCAGACCGCGAGCGCCGGCGGTACGAATGCCTTCGCGTCGTGCACAGCTTCGAGGCGACGCAGCGGGGTGTCATCTCCGAGCCGTCTGACCAGCAACTGGCCCACTGGCGCTCCCTGCCAACGCACGAAAGCTGGCTGGTCTGGAAGCGCCGGGACGGCCGGCGCTCTCTGGTGATCACCGCTTCGGCAGATCACATTGCCGGCATGGATGCGAACCAGAGCCGCACGCTCCTAGATGAACTGCTCGGCTGGGTCACCAAAAAGCGCTTCTGCTATGCACACGATTGGCAGGTCGGCGACGTCGTCGTGTGGGACAACACCGGCGTGCTGCACCGGGCATTGCCGTACGATTTTTCGTCGACAAGAATTCTGCATCGCACCGCGATCGAAGGTGACGAGGCTTGGGCGTGAAGATCGCGAGAGAAGTACGGCGGAACCGTGCGTGCCTAATCAGTCGGCGGTTGATTCAAACTTCCCGCCGGTGACTGGCCTGCTCTGTCGCCCCTGGATATCGATGGGAACCTCGCCCATCAAGATGACGCGGTGCATCAGGCGATGCTGGTCGTCATCGTAGTCGTCGGCCGCGCGGTGTTGGGTTGCGTAATTGTCCCATATCGCTACGTCGCCAGGCTGCCAATTCCATCGTATGTTGTTCTCGGGCAACGTGATACGGTTTTGTAGCAGCTCGAAGAGCAGCTGTGACTCGTGATTTTCCAGACCGAGGAATCCACGCACGAACTGTCCGAGAATCATTACCCGCTCGCCGGTTTCAGGATGCACTCGCACGACTGGATGCTCGATGCGGAAATCTGGCAAATCGAAGGCTCGCCGGGTCGTGCCTTGTACATCGCTCCCGAAGTCGATCTTCTCGAGGGCCTGATAGGGGGTCGGCGAACCACCCGGTATCAGAACGCGGCCCAGGCCAGGGATGTGTCCCAGTTGGTCGTAGCGGTTGCTGTGCAGCGCCCACAGGTTCTCGGCCAGAAGCTTCAGGGGCTCGGGCATCGCCGCGTAGGCCGCCGCGGTGGAAGCCCATAGCGTCGATCCGCCATAGCTGGGCAGAGTGATCGCGCGCAATATTGCCGCTTTGGGGAAGTTTGCGACAAAGGTGAAGTCCGTGTGCCATTGTGTCGCCTTGCCATAGTCGGAGTCGATTGGAGTCACCCGTGTCGCGCGGTCGCGGACGTGGCTTGCCGCCGGGGGCGGCACCGGTGCCCCGAGCAACTTTGCGAACTCATATTGCTGTTCATCGTCGAGGTGGTGCTGACCCCTGAAAAAGATCACCTTGTGATCCAGTAGCGCCTGGCGGATCTGATCCACCAGGCTCGCGTCCAGGTCGCCGCCGAGAAGGACCCCGTCGATGCGCGCGCCGATGCGCCTGGCCAATCGTGTAACCGTCAGCGAGGTTGTCGCGGACATGCCCATCGCGGTGGTCCTTTGTGAGTTCAATCCTATGGCGCGGTTCGAATAGCAGTCGATTCGAACTTTCCACCGCTGACCAACCGGCTCTGTCGCCCGTGAATATCGACGGGAAGCTCGCCCATCACGGAGACGCGGTGCATGAGGCGTTGCTGGTCGTCCTCGTAGTCGTCGGCCGCACGGTGTTGGGTTGCGTAGTTGTCCCAAATCGCCACGTCGCCAGGCTCCCAGGTCCACCGTATGGTGTTCTCCGGCAATGTGATACGGCTTTGCAAGAGCTCGAGAAGCACGCTTGATTCGTAGCCCTCCAGACCGAGAAATCCGCGCACGCAATCCCCGAGAAGCAGGACCCGCTCACCCGTTTCAGGATGCACTCGAACGACCGGATGCTCGACGCGGAGATCCGGCGTTTGGAAGGTGGGTTGCGTCGCGCTGTCTTGGGCGCTTTGGGTGTCCATCTCTTTCACGGCGTCGTAAGGGGCCGGCGAGCCACCCGGTATCAGGACGCGGCCCAGACCCGGGATGTGTCCAAGCTGGTCATAGCGGTTGCTGTGCAGCGCCCACAGGTTTTCGGCCAGAAGCTTCAGGGGCTCGGGCAGCGCTGTGTAGGCCGCCGCGGTGGAGGCCCATAGCGTCGATCCCCCATAGCTCGGCAGGGCAACCGCGCGCAATACCGCCGCCTTGGGGAAGTTCGCAACGAATGAATCGTCAGTGTGCCAATGCGTCGCCTTGCCGTAGTCGGAGTTGATTGGGGAGATTCCGGCTGGGTAACCGCGGATGTGGCTTGGCCCCATGTGCCCAACGGGTGTACCGAGCAATTCGGCGAAGGCATATTGCTGCTTGTCGTCGAGGTGATGCTGACCCCTGAAAAAGATCACCTTGTGTCGCAGCAGTGCCTGGTAAATATGCCCCACCACGGTCGCATCGAGGTCGCCGCCGAGAAGGACCCCGTCGATGCGCGCGCCGATCCGCTTTCCCAGAGTTGTAACGGTCAGCGGGGTTGTCGCCGGCATGGCCATCGCGGTGGTCCTTCGTCAGTTCAACCCTTTAGCGCGGTGCACACCGTATTGACGTGTGGTCCGAGCCGTGTCGATGTACGCATGTGACTATACTCAGCGTCCGCGCTGCGGGAAGTCTTCCGGGTTGTGCAGCCATTCTCCCGAGTCGGTACGGTCTGAAGACTCCCGCGACCTCCAAGATCGAAGCTGCTCTGCAACCACCGAAATACGTGTGGACCCCGCGCCGACGTGATAGTCACTACGCGCGGCCACTTTGCTTTCCGGAGCACACCGGTACCACCGGCAAACGGTCGTGCAAGTCCACATGGAGAAAACGGTTCTTATGGCAAGCCTGATTCGTGAACTGATCCGGCCGTACCGCCGGACCCTCGCCCTCATCCTGGGTGCGTTGCTGGTGGAGGCCGCGATGAGACTGGCGCTGCCTTGGCCGCTCAAAATCATCCTCGACAACGTTGTCGGAAGTAGCCGCCTCCCGCAGTGGGTGATCGACTGGCTGTTACCGCCACTGGGCGGCGACAGCAAGATGCACATTGCAGTGCTGGCGGCGATCAGTGCCGTCATCATTGCCGCATTAATCGGTATCGCGTTTTACGTCGGGATTTATTACACCGAGGGTCTCGCCCAGTGGATGGGCAATGATCTCCGGCAGCGGATGTACCACCACCTGCACTGTCTTTCATTGGGCTACTTCAAGAGCCACCAGCTCGGCACAATCCTCAGCACCATCACTGCCGATGTCGAGACGATAGAGATCTTTGCCTCCCAATCGACCATCAACATGTTCGTCAACGCGCTGACTATTGTCGGCATGACGGCAGTGATGTTCTGGCTGCGCTGGGATTTCGCTCTTATCGCTCTTGCGCTGACACCGTTCCTGGTGATTTTCTTTCTCCGCGCGAACACTGCAATCCGAAAGGCCGTCACCGAGGCACGGAAACGTGAGTCTGACATGCTCGCCACGCTGCAAGAGGGTCTGGGATCGATCGAAGTGGTGCAGGCGTTCGAGCGGCAGGATCTGGCAGAACAGCAACTGGCGCAGGTCAGCAAAGCAATCGTGGCCGCATGGCTCAAGTTTCGCCGAGTGGTGGCGCTGCTGTCGCCGGCAATCGGCCTCGGGGTCGCGCTGTGCACGGCCATCGTGCTCTGGCGAGGTGCGTCGCTCATCCTCGCGGGGGCCATGACGGTTGGCATACTGACCGTCTTTCTTTCGTATCTGGCGAGGTTCTTTGAACCGGTGTATGACCTCGCCAGGATGACCGACTCTATCGCCCAAGTGTCGGTCGGTATTCAGCGCATCCAGACGATCCTCGATACCTCCACCGTTATCCCGCAGCGTCCCAACGCGATTACTCCGCCACCATTTCTCGGTGAGATCACCTTCGAGCATGTGGCCTTCGCATACGACCCGGCGCGTCCGGTTTTGAGCGATGTCTGTTTCACGGTCGCGCCGGGGCAACTGGTCGGTGTGGTCGGGAAGACCGGTTGTGGCAAAACCACTCTCGCACGGCTCATCCCGCGGTTATACGATGCGGACTGCGGAACCATCAGAATAGATGGTATTGATGTCCGCGACTACACGCTGCACGGACTCCGTAGTCAGATCGGTGTCGTGCTGCAGAACACCGTGCTGTTCCGGGGAACCGTGCGCGACAACATTGCGTTCGGTCGGGCGGGCGCCACCGAGGACGAAATCGTCCGAGCGGCCGAGCTCGCGAACGCACACGAGTTCATCTCCCGCATGCCGTATGGCTATGACAGCCTGGTCGGCGAGCGTGGTCTGACGCTGTCCGCCGGCCAGTGCCAACGCATCGGGATCGCGCGCGCTGTCGTCCGCGACAATCCGATTCTGATTCTCGACGAGCCGACGGCGGCACTTGATGCCGAATCCGAGGAGCTGGTCGTTGACGCACTGAGACGATTGATGAAGGACCGCAGCGTCATTTGCATCGCCCATCGCCTCAGCACCATCCGCAACGCCGACAAGATCATCGTCCTTGACGACGGTGCGGTGACAGAAGAAGGTACCCACGAACAGTTGCTGGCGCGAGATGGGCTCTACGCCGCGCTATATCGCATCCAATTCGAGCAGAAGTCTGCGTAATGGTCGCAGCCGTTGTGGGCCGATCGCGCCTCACGCGGGCTCCCGGTAACGCGATCCGCACTCCTCAACGATCGCTGTCCTCGATCGCGAACAGCCCGGTCTGTTCCAATGCCTCTGCGATGCCCCATCGCTCGTCGTCGGTGAGCCTTCCCGGTAGCTCCAGCACATCGAATCGCGATGTGCGCACACAAAAGGCGACCGCTTCGAGCGCGGCGCGTGAGATCGACAATTCTTCCACCCAACCACGCGGCGTCTCCGTGCCCAGGGCAATACGGTCGCCGGTCTCCCGGTAGTCGATACACAGCTTCTCGTGGGAGCGGACGACGGTGCGCCCCGACCGTCCGCAATCCTCCTGTCCGTCGCCTCGGCCCAAGCCCGCGATGAACCTCCGGGTGGCCGACGCCTCGGTGATGCCCAGCACGGTGCGTGGGCACACGCATGCCCCGTCGGTGCTGATCGGGGAGATGGCCGCCGACATGATTCTTGCCTGATTTGGGGACCGCTCCGCGGTCTCGGCAGAATGAGGGCCAATGACGATGAACGCCAAACGCCGCCGGGTCCACGACAAGCTGGCGGGCCTGCCGGGCGTGCGGCCGATACGCCGGCCGGTCTCGCCTGGCAGCGCGGACGAGTTCGATCTGTACTACGTGCGCACCGGCCGCAAATCCGCCCACCCGCTGGTGATCCTCACCGGCGGTCCCGGCGTGGGGGCGATGCGCGTGTACCAGGGGTTGCGCCGGCGCTTCGCGGCCGCCGGTCTGGACGTCATCATGATCGAGCACCGGGGAGTGGGGATGTCGCGCCACGACGACTCCGGCGCCGACCTGCCCCCCGAAGCGTTCACCGTCGATCAAGTCGTCGACGACGTCGCCGCGGTACTCGACGACGCGCACGTCGATTCGGCCGTCATCTACGGCACGTCCTACGGTACGTATATCGCGGCCGGAGTGGGCGTCCGCCATCCCGATCGAGTGTGGGCGATGATCCTCGACTCGCCACTGCTGTCGCGGGACGACATCGTCGCCGAGCGCGACGCCATTCGCGGGCTGCTGCTCAAGGGCGACGATCCGGAGACCGCCGCGTTGGCGCCCAAGGTGCGCCGGCTCGTCGACGAAGGTGTGATGACCGCCACGGGTGGTCAGGTCGCCGCGAGACTGTACGGCTACGGGGGCACCGCCCTGCTCGATCGCGAACTCGACTTGTTGCTCGGTGGCCGAATGGTGTTGTGGCAGGCGCTGCTTCGGATCGGCACCCTGCTGACCCGCATCTCCCCGTACCGCTTTGAAAGCGACCTGGTGGGCCGCATCGCGTTCCGCGAACTCGACTACGCCGCCGAACCCGACGGGCTGCCGCTCGACCCTGCCGCCGCATTGCGTGAAATCATGTCGGATACAACCGCTTTCGAGGCCGAGCCGTACGACCTGGTGGCCGAGATGCCGAAATTCACCTGGCCCACGGTGGTGATCTCGGGTGGCCGCGATCTGGTCACACCGCGCGCAGTGGCTGAGCACATCGCGTCGCTGGTGCCCAACGCGGTGCTGGTGAAGCTGCCGACAATGGCGCACGGCGCGCTGGACTCTCGCGAGCCCGCCGCCCTGGCCATTGCCGGCGCGGTGTGCCGCGGTGAGCTCGACGGGCTTGCCGAGCGGGGGCCGGCGCTGGACGCACTGCCGCCGCGCCCGGCCATGCGTCTGCTGTGCAAGGTGCTCGACGTGGCGGTGTCAGCCGAGGCTGCGCTGCCCGCACCGCCGCAACGCCTGGTGCGCCGACTGGCCGCCACCTAACCGCGAATCATCGAGTGTGCGCCCACTGCGACGACACGCCGCGTGCGGCCGCCATAGGCGCACACTCGAATCCCTACGCGCACACTCGAAACGGCCCCCGCCGCGCCCGATCAGCTCCGCACGAATCCGATTGCCGTCCAGTCCGCGTCGGCGAGCCCGAACGCGCCGTAGTTGGCCAGATCGCTGCGCACCGCTCGGTTACCGGGTGACTGGAAGAGCGGCAGGTTGAAGCCTTCCTGCCAGAGCATGGTGTCGACCTCGTTGGCCAGCGCGCGGGCCTTGTCCGGGTTCAGCTCGGACAGCGTCTGATCGATCTTGGCGTCGATCTCGGGGCTGCCGATCTTGCCGAAGTTACTGTCGCCATCGGAAGCGTAGATCTGCGGCAACGCCGACAGCGGGAAAGCGGCACCCACCCAACTGAATTGCGTGATGTCGAAGTCGCCGGGGCTCACGTACTGGCTGAAGAAACCGTTGCCGGACTTGGGATCCAGCTGCAGCTTCACGCCGATCTGCGCCAGGTTCTGCTGAGCCACCAAGGCGACCTGTCGGTTCGATTGCGCGTCGAAGAAGACGTCGCGGACCACCAACGGCCGGCCGTTCTTCTCCCGCCATGCTCCGTTGAGCTTCCAGCCCAGCGTGTCCAGGTCCTTGCCGGCCTGGTCCGGGTTGTAATCGGCTGGTGCGCTGTTGTTTTGATAACCCAACTGCCCCGCGACATAGATGTGGTTGTTCAGCGGTGCCGGGTGGTTGGTCAGGCCGTGTTGGACGACGTCGACGATGGCACGGCGGTCGATGCCTCGGCAGATCGCCAGCCGCATTCTCTCGTCGGCCATGATCGACCCGGGTGCGCCGTTGAAGGTGAAGTGGGCCCAGGTCGGAGTGGGGGCGCGCCGGATCACGATTCCAGCGGTGCGCTGCGCGGTGACCATGTCGTCGAGCGTGCCCACACCGGCGGCGTCAATGTCTTTGTTCTGCAGGGCGGGTATCACGGCGGACGGGTCGAGGACCAGGTACGTGATTGAGTCCAGCCGAGGTTGGCGGCCCCACCAGCGCGGATTGCGGGTGAGCACGATGCGCTGAGCGGGCCTGTCGATCCTGGACACGACGAACGGTCCCGCCGACGGGCCGGGCGAATCGAGCTGACCCTTGTTGAAGACGTCCGGGTTGGCGGTCATGCTGCGCGGCTGTAGCCCGCCGGCGAACATCGCTTGCCACTCGGCGTACGGCTCGGCGAAGGTGACCACCGCCTGACGATCGTCAACGCCCCTGGTCACCGATTTCACGTGATCGAAACCGGCCTTGCTGGCGATCAAGAACCGCTTGTCGCGGCCGCTGCACGCGTCGACCAGCGACTTGAGGTCTTCCCAGGTGAGCGGGGATCCGTCGTTCCAGGTTGCCTTCGGATTGATGGTGTAGGTGGCGACCTGCGGGTTGGTGCCGGTCAACTCGGCGCCCAAGAAGTAGTCGGTGTTCAGTTTCAGCGACCCGTCGGCCTGGGTGATGAACGCTCCCGGCAGCGTCGGCGAGATGACGTCGCCGGTGTCGGCCGTGTTGCCGTCGATGTTCAGCTCGTTGAAGTTGTCCGGGAACGACGACAGTGCCAGCCGCAGGTTGCCGCCGTCACGCAGGGTCGCCGGGTCCCGTGGGTTGATGTCACTGGTGCTGCCGACTCGCGCAGCGCGCGTCTCCGGGAGGTCCTGATATCCGCTCGTGCAGCCGCTGACGACCAGAGCCATGACCAGGGCAATCGGGCGAACCATCCGCGGGCGCGTCACCCGCACGATGCTAACCATCGGCGCCATCCGCGCGTGCCCGCGGAACGGCGGCCAGCAGCCGCTGGGTGTACTCGTGCTGCGGGTCGGTGAACACCTGATCGCCGTCGCCCTGCTCGACAATCGCTCCCCGGTACATCACCGCCACCCGGTGCGCCAGGTGCTTGACCACCGAAAGGTCGTGCGAGACAAACAGATAGGACAACCCGAACTGTGCCTGCAAATCCAGCAGCAGGTTGATGATGCCGGCCTGAATCGACACGTCCAGCGCCGACACCGGCTCGTCGAGTGCGAGAATCTTCGGCTGCAGCGCCAGCGCCCGCGCGATGCCGATCCGCTGCTTCTGTCCGCCGGAGAACTCGGCGGGATAGCGGGTGGCGTCGGCGCGGTCCAGCCCGACGATCGCCAGCAGCTCGGCGACCCGTTCCTCGCACCTCTCCCTGCCGAACCCGTTGGCGACCAACGGTTCCGCGATGATGTCGAACACCGGGAGGCGGGGGTCCAAGGAGGCCACCGGGTCCTGAAACACCTCCTGCACTTCGGTGCGCAGCTGTCGACGTGCGGCACCGTCGAGGGCTGCGACGTCGGCGCCGAGGATCTCGATGGAGCCTGACTGGGGTTTGGCGAGCTCGAGTATCTGGGTCAGCGTGGTGGATTTGCCCGAACCGGATTCGCCGACGATGCCCAGGGTGCGGCCCTGCTCCAGGGTGAAGCTGATGCCGTCGACCGCCCGCACTTCGCCGACGCGCCTACGGAATACCGCGCCCTTGGTGAGTGGGAAGGTCTTGGACAGGTCGGTGACTTGCAGCACCACCTGTGGCTCACCCGCAACGCTGTCGGCCTCCTCCGGTTGCGTTGACACGCCGAAGATTTCGGCAGCGCTGCGCCCCGCGACGTCGTCGGTGCGAATGCACGCCACCCAGTGACCGTCGCCGACGGTGACCAGATCGGGTTCCGCCGAACGACATTCATCGATCACCAACGGACAGCGGGGGGCGAATGGGCAGGCGCCCGGCGACCACGACGACATCGTCGGCGGCGCGCCGGGGATCGGAATCAGCCGGGTGCCCTGGGGGGCGTCCAGGCGTGGCACCGACCCCAGCAGCCCGACGGTGTAGGGCATCCGGCGGTCGCGGTAAAGATCCTCGACGGTGGCGATCTCGACGCCGCGCCCCGCGTACATGACCATCGCCCGGTCGGCGAACTCCGACACCACACCCAGGTCGTGGGTGATGATCAGCACGCCGGCGCCGGTGACGTCGCGTGCGGTTCGCAGCACGTCGAGGATCTGCGCCTGCACGGTGACGTCCAGCGCGGTCGTCGGTTCGTCACAGATCAGCAGGTCGGGATCGTTGGCGATCGCGATCGCGATCACCACCCGCTGGCGCTCACCGCCGGACAGCTCATGCGGAAACGCCTTTGCGCGGGTAGGCGCCTGCGCGATGCCGACCAGGTCGAGCAGCTCGACGGCACGCTTGCGGGCATCCGCCCGGCGGACGTCGGGGTTGTGCACCTCGATGGCTTCGGCTATCTGGTCGCCGACGGTGTACACCGGCGTCAGGGCCGACATCGGGTCTTGGAATATGGTGCCGACCGACTTGCCGCGGATCCGTGACATCGCCCGGTCGGACAGGCCGAGCAATTCCTCGCCGCGCAAGCGCACCGAGCCCGACACGTCGGCGTATTCGGGCAGCAGTCCGATGATGGCCATCGCGGCAGTGCTTTTGCCCGAACCGGATTCGCCGACGATGGCGACCACTTCGCCCGCATCGATGTGGTACGTGGTGCCGCGCACCGCGGACACCGCGACGTCGCCCGTCTCGAAAGTGACGTTCAGATCCGTCACCTCTAGCAGCGCCGTCACTTGTCTCATTGGGGCGCGCGCTTCTTGCGGCGGCGTGGCTTGCTGCGGGGATCCAACGCGTCGCGCAGGCCGTCGCCGGTGAGGTTGGCGCACAACACGATCAGCACCAGTGCTCCGCCCGGGAACAGGAACACCCACGGGAAGGTGGTGGCCGAAGGAGTGCCGTCGGCGATGAGCGTCCCCAGGGACACGTCGGGTGGCTGCACACCGAATCCCAGGAAGCTCAATCCGGTCTCGGCCAGGATCGCGAATCCGACGTTCAGCGTCGCGTCGATGATGAGGATTGAAGCGACATTCGGCACGATGTGACTCACGATGATGCGGCGGCTGGAGACCCCCATATACCTTGCCGCCCGGACGAATTCGCGCTCGCGCAGGCTCATGGTCAAGCCGCGCACCATCCGTGAGCTGACCATCCAGCCGAATGCCGCGAGCAGCACGACGAGCCACAGGACACTGCCCGACCCCTTGGTGCGCGGGGTGGCGATGACGATCAGCAAGAAGCTCGGCACCACCAGCAGCAGGTCGACCAGCCACATCAGTGCCCGGTCGCGCCAGCCGCCGAAGTAACCGGCAACCGATCCGACGGTGGCGGCGATGCTGGTCGAGATCAGTGCCACACAGACTCCGATCAGCATCGACTTCTGCATGCCGCGCAGGGTCCGGGCCAGCAGGTCCTGACCGAGGGCGTTGGTGCCGAACAAGTGCTCGAGCGACGGTGGCTGCAGCAGCGCGCCGTAGTCGAGGTGGTTGTAGTCATAGGGGAGCAGCGGCGGCAGCGCGTAGCAGCCGACGAATCCCAGCACCAGCAGAGCCAACGCCACTACCGCGGGCCTGTTGCGGATGAACCGGCGTGCCAACAGGTTTCGCCGCGACGTGAAGGCCGCCGGGTCGATGCTGGACCGGGCGGGCTCAGTGACCTCGCGCGTCATGTGACCCGCACCCTCGGGTCCAGCACCGCATAGAAGACGTCGGACAACAGGCCGGCGAGCAGAATCATCGATCCGGTAAACAGCGTGATGGCCGCGACGACGTTGGTGTCCTGCGTAGAGACGCCTAAGATCACCCATTCGCCCATGCCGTGCCAGCCGAAGATCTTCTCGACGAATATCGCGCCGACGACCAGCCCGCTGAGCCCGTAGGCGAACAGGGTGGCCAGCGGAATCAGCGCGGTGCGCAGGCCGTGTTTGAACAGCGCACGCCGCCGGGTCAGGCCCTTGGCGCGCGCGGTCCTGATGAAGTCCTCGCCCAGCACGTCCAGCATGGCGTTGCGCTGGTAGCGGCTGAAGCTCGCGATCGCGCCGAGCGCCAGGGTCAGCGTCGGCAATATGAGGTGTTGAATCCGGTCGACCAACTGGTCCCACACCCCGCCGGGCGGAATCGGTGAGGTCTCACCGGTGTAGAGGAAAATCCGGACCCCGGTAAACGTGTTGATCCGCAGCGCGGCCAGGATCAGCAGGCCCGCCAGCACGAATGACGGGATGCTCAGGGTGATCAGTGCCAGCACGGTGATGACGCGGTCGCTGAGCCGGTACTGCCGGATGGCTCCCCAAGCCCCCACGATGACGCCGATGATGGTGCCCAGCACCGAACCGGTCACCACGAGCCGCAGGCTGATCCCGATCCGGTGCCACAGCTCCCGCGAGATCGGGTGACCGGTGACCGTCGTGCCGAAGTCGCCGCGCGCCACACCGGAAACCCATTTCGCGTACCGGATGGGTATGGGTTTGTCCAAACCGAGCTGATGCGGCCTTGGCGTTGATGAGCTCTTTGGTCGGCGTCGGGTGGCGCTGGATGTAGCTGTCCAGCGGATGAAACGTCACCGAGGCCAGGCAGAAGGCCAAGAATGACGCCAGCACCAGCAGCACGAGGTAGTTGAGGAACCGGCGCGCCAGGAAACGGATCATGCCTCACCACAGTGCTGCATCGGGCGCCGCATTGGGACAGGTTAACCAGACCTCGGTCCGTTGCCGCCGCAGCGTTGTGATCGAGCTGATTCACATGGGTGAAATCGGGGCGGCGCGTTGTTAGGATCCACCGGCGTGACGGTTACCGATGACTACCTGGCCAACAACGCCCAATACGCGAGCAACTTCAGCGGCCCGCTGCCGTTGCCGCCGAGCAAACACGTCGCGGTCGTCGCGTGCATGGACGCCCGGCTCGACGTTTACCGCGTCCTCGGTCTCAACGAAGGCGAAGCCCACGTCATCCGCAATGCGGGCGGGGTGGTCACTGACGACGTGATCCGCTCGTTGGCCATCAGCCAGCGCCTGCTGGGGACGCAGGAGATCATCCTGATCCACCACAGCGACTGCGGAATGCTGATCTTCACCGACGACGACTTCAAGCGCGGCATCCAGGACGAGATCGGGGTCAAGCCGCCGTGGGCGGCCGAGGCGTTCCCCGACCCCGAGGCGGACGTGCGGCAGTCGCTGCGCCGCATCGAGAACAGTCCGTTCGTCACCAAGCATGTGTCCTTGCGCGGCTTCGTCTTCGACGTCGCCACCGGCAAGCTCATCGAGGTCACGCTGTAACGCAAGCCGTCACTATCTGCCACGGGTAAGCTTTGCGCTGGGCGGGGTTCATTTTCGCCCGCTCACGTCCTGGCAAACGCCCCTATCCTGGGCAATCGGAGTAGTCGGGACTCCGCGATTGGTGGTGCTGGGATGACGGCGGGCGTGGCGTGCGGGTCGTGCGGCATCGGCCTGCGGGAGAACGCCAAGTTCTGCGACGAGTGCGGTGCGCCCACTGCGGTATCGGTCGACACAGCCAAGTACAAGCAGGTGACGGTGCTGTTCGCCGACGTGGTGCGGTCGATGCACATCGCGGCCGCCGTGGATATCGAGCGGTTACGCGAGATCATGACCGAGCTGGTGGAGCGGTCGGCGGCGGTGGTGCAGCGCTACGGCGGCGGAAGCGTGGAGTACACCGGCGATGGGCTGATGGCGCTGTTCGGTGCCCCGGTTGCGTTGGAGGACCACGCTTTTCGCGCGTGTTTGGCCGCCGTGGCCATCCAGGAGGAGGCCAACGGGCTGGCTGACGAGGTGCAGCGCCGCGATGGCTTGACGTTGCGGGTGCGGGTGGGCCTGAATTCGGGTCGGGTGATCGTCGGTGAGTTCGGTTCGGGGTCGCTGGGGTACGCCGCGACTGGCGAGACGGTCGGGTTTGCCCAGCGGATGGAATCGGTGGCGCCCCCGGGCACGGTGATGTTGTCGGAGTCGACCGCGCGGCTGGTTGAGCACGCCGTGATGCTGGGTGAACCGGAGTGGGTGCGCATCAAAGGGGCCGACGAACCGGTGAGCGCGCGTCAGCTGGTGGGGATCGGCCCCGGGGATGGGCTGGTGGGGCGTGCCGACGCGAGCCTGGTCGGTCGGCGTTGGGAGATGGCGGCCTTCGACGCCGTGGTGGAGCGCGCGATCGCTGGCCGCGGTGGTGTCGTCACTGTGGTGGGACCACCGGGCATCGGCAGAGCCGGACGGCCCGGGAGGTCGCGGCGCTGGCCGCCGGTCGCGGGGCCGAGGTGTTTTGGGCTTTCTGCGAGTCGCATGCCGGTGATGTCCCGTTCCACGCTGTGACGCGGCTGCTGCGCACGAGCATCGGTGTGGCCGACCTCGATGGCCACGCCGCCCGCGCAAAAGTGCGGCAACAGATTGTCGATGCCGACCCGCAGGATCTGCTGCTGCTTGATGATCTGCTGGGCATCGCTGACCCTGGGGTGCCGCTGCCCCAGATCGACCCGGATGCGCGGCGGCGCCGGTTGACCGCACTGATCAACACCGCGGCGCTGGCGCGCAGCCAACCGGCGCTGTACATCATCGAGGATGCGCATTGGATCGATGCGGCCAGCGAGTCGATGCTGGCCGATTTCCTCACCGTCATCCCGCGCACCCCGTCGATGGTGTTGATCACCTCGCGGCCCGAGTATGAGGGAACGCTGACGCGGGTGCACGGCGCTCAGACGGTAGCGCTTGCCCCACTCGGTGATTCGGAC